>JAJEFG010000033.1 GCA_022820545.1 Acidobacteriota bacterium
GTCGGCGTAGAGGCGGGGGCCGGAGGGCATGGATCGGTCAGCGTACTGCGGAGGATGGGCTGTTCCCCGATCGGCAGCGCGGTGAGGGTGTGGAACGATGAACCGCCCGCGGGACTCGCGGCCCGCTGTGCCGGCTGAAGCCGGCGTTCCAAGCCGTACGTGCTGCCTCCGCTCTTGAACTCCACGCCGAGGTGGGAGCCATCTTTCCGGGTGGGGTTGTGACGTGCGCGGCGCGGAGCGCCGCGGTGCCGGTCTGGAGACCGGCGTTCCAAGGCGTCGCGCTACGCCTCCCCCAAACGTTCCAGGATCAGTTGGTCGATCTGCCAGAGCTGGTCTTCGCGGTTCGAGTAGGGGCCGGGGCGGTAGGCGGAGGAGGCGATGCCCTGCTGGGCGAGCTCGGACACGCGCCAGTCCTGGAGGTTCGTGGTGTGCCAGAACTCCACGGCGCGGCCCGGGTCGAAGTCGTCGCGGGAGAGCGCTTCCCCGCTGAACAGCCAGTCGCAGCGAATGGTGGTGCGGTCCACCGCGAGCGGGCGCATCAGGTAGCGCACCACGTAGTCGGGGTGGAGGCAGAGCATCACGTTCGGGAGCAGGATGTCGTAGCCCACGCGCCGCCGGCCGGCTTCGGAGAGGCCCGGCAGCGGTGCTCCCACGAGACGTCCGTCGGTGGACATCGTCTCGACCCCGTCCGCCATGTCCATCGCCGAACCGACGGCGCCGGGGGTCACCGGGTAGTTCTCGCCGCTCAGGTAGTGGGAGAGACGCTGGAGCTGGGGATGGATGACCGGGCAGTGCAGACACTCGGAGAAGTTCTGGACGACCAGCTTCCAGTTCGCCTTCAGGTCGTAGCGCTCGGTGTGGGCGGAACGGAGCTCGCCGATTCCCCACGGCTCGAGGCGGGGAGCGGCCGGGCCGAGCTGCTCCAGCAGTCCCGGCCCGTCGTCCGCCACCCGCACGAAGACGATCCCGCCCCACTCCTCGCAGCGCACCGACGCGAGCGGGTAGTTCCCGACCGCGAACCCTTCCACCCGGTCCATGTGCGGGGCCCGCCGGAGCGCACCGTCCAGTCCGTAGGTCCAGGCGTGGTAGGGGCACTGGATGGACCCCGGCAGGCAGCCGCTCTCCGCTTCCACCATCCGGGTCCCCCGGTGGCGGCAGACGTTGTGGTGGGCCCGGACCCGCCCGTCCTGACCGCGCACCACGATCAGGCAGTCCCCCGCGATCTCGACCAGCCGGTAGCCCCCCGCGTCCCGGAGGTCGTCCGCCGGGCAGGCTGTGTTCCACATGGCCCGATGGATCCGCTCTCCCTCGCGCTCGAACACCGCCGGATCGCAGTAGTAGCGGGCGGGAAGCGTCATCGTCCCCGCCGGCGCGGACGGCCGGACGTCTGCGTACGCCCCGTCGGACGTCACGGTGCTACTCCGCCGGGGTGCCCCGTTTCCGGGGTGGATCGAAGAACGGCAGCGGGGCCACCCGGGAGCGGGCCCGGCGCCGCGTGTATTCCACGGTCATCTCGATGTCCAGCGGGGTGCCCGGTTGCTCGTAGCCACGGTCCACGGTGGCGAGCGCCAACTGCCGCTTGAGGAGCGGCGACCAGGCGACGCTCGTGGCCCGGCCGACCTGTTCCCCCCCCGAATAGACGGGGACCCCGTCCCGGTTCACCTCGTCGCAGACCTCGGGGGCGAGGTCATCGAGCGCGAACAGCCGTTCGATCTCCAGGATCGAGGTCTCGATCCCCACGAAGAAGCGCTCCGGCCCTCGCGCCCGCTCGGCCATGAGCGCGTCCTGACCGATGAAGGGCCCCTTCTTCGCGCTCACCGCCCAGCCGAGGCCGAGCTCGTAGGGCGTGGACTTCTGCGCCTCGGTGAGCGCGAAGTCCGCGTTCCAGAAGTCCACGTCGATGAGGGGGAAGCCGGCTTCGACGCGCGCCCGGTCGAGGGCGAGCATGCCGGCCGGGACCAGCCCGCGCGGATCGCCGGCCTCGAGCAGCAGGTCCCAGAGCGCGACCGCCGCCTCGCGGTCCACCCAGAGCTCGTAGCCCAGGTCGCCGGTATACCCCGTCCGGGTCACCACCACCGGGATCCCCCCGAGGTTCACCTCCCGGAGTCGGAAGAATCCGAGGTCGGAGAGGTCCCGATCGGCGAGCAGGTTCAGGATCCGGCAGGACGTGGGCCCCTGGAGCGCGAGCGCACCGAGTTCTTCGGAAACGTCCTCGATCCGGACGTCCATGCCCGCCGCCGCGCGCTCGAACCAGACGAGCGCCGGATCGACCGCCGTGGCCCGGACGAAGTCCTGGGCGAAACGCTGGAAGCAGCCGTCCTGGAGGAGCTTCCCCCGCTCGTCGCACCAGCCGGAATAGAGCACCTGCCCCATCCGGGAGCGCTTCACGTTCCTGGTGATGAGCCGGTCGGTGAGCGCGGTGGCGTCCGGTCCGACGAAGTTGTACTTGTAGAGCGGCGAGACGTCGATGAGCGCCGCCCCCGAGCGCACCGCGTGGTACTCGGGGTCGTGGAAGGTGTCGAAGGCGTCGACCACGAAGTACCCGGCCCACTCCTTCCAGCGCATGCTGGTGCAGAGCCCCCGGGTGCGGGGGTGGAAGGGGGTGCCGCGAGCCATGCTGCCGAAAAGCCGGGAAGAGGAGAGCCGTCCAATGGTATTCCCGCTTTCCCTTGTTACAGTGCGCCTTCCCGGAGGACGGACGAACCATGCGCAAAACGGGACCCGGCGGACTCGCACTGCTGGCCGCTCTGCTGCTCGCCGCGCCGGCGGCCGCCCAGCCGCTCGCCGAGGCCAGCGCCGAGGACGTGGCCCACGGCAAACGGATCTTCGACATCCACTGCTCCCGCTGCCACGGACTCGACGGGGTCGGCGGCGAGGGGCCGAACCTGATGCGGGAGAACCTGCGCCGCTCCGTCGAGGACGACGCCCTCATCGAGATCGTGGACGACGGCATCGCGGGCACCGACATGCCGGGCCACGGATCCCTGAACACGAGGGAGATCCGGAACGTCGCCGCCTACGTCCGCTCGCTGGGGGTGGCGCCGCGGGAGGAGCTGCCGGGCGATCCGGTCGCGGGGAAGGACCTCTACGACATGACGCTGTGTTCCACCTGCCACATCGTGAACGGCGAGGGGATCGCCCTCGGGCCGGACCTCTCCGACATCGGCCTGCTGCGCGGCAGCGCCTTCCTCAAGGAGTCCATCCAGGACCCGCCGAAGATCGTGAACCCGCGCTACCGGACGGTGCTCCTCGAGACCGCGGACTCCCGCACCGTGATGGGCGTCCGGACGGGCGAGGACACCTTCACGGTCCAGTTGATCGACGAGGCGGGCCGGCACCGCTCGTTCCGCAAGAGCGAGCTGCGGGAATTCCAGCTCCTCCCCGAAGAGAGCATGATGATGAGCTACGCCGACTTCACGGACGCGGAACTGAACGATCTGGTCGCCTACCTCATGACCCTCCGCGGCCCGGAAGGAGGTTCGGAATGAACCGTCTGAGACTGCCTGGGGCCGTTGCCCTCATCGCCCTGCTCGCCGTTCCCGCGCTGGGGCAGGTCTCCTACTCGCGCATCGAGAACGCCGCCGACGAACCCGAGGTCTGGCTCACCTACTCCGGCAACTACCGCTCGGAGCGGTTCAGCGGGCTCGACCAGATCAACAAGGAGAACGTCTCCGGGCTGCGCCCGGCGTGGATCTACCAGACCGGCACCACCGGCCGGGTCGAGGTGACGCCACTGGTGGCCGACGGCGTCATGTACATCGCCGAGCCGCCGAGCACGATCGCGGCGCTCGACGCCTACACCGGACGGCGGCTCTGGCGCTATGACCCGATCGTCCCCGACGAGACCCTGAACATCGGCTTCCCCCGCACGAACCGCGGCATCGCGATCCTGGGCGACACCATCTTCTTCGGGACGCTCGACGCCCGCCTGATCGCGCTCGACCGGACGCAGGGCGACGTGCGCTGGATCACGCAGATCGCCGACAACGCGGTCGGCTACGCGGTCACCGCGGCCCCGCTCGCGGTGGACGGCAAGGTGATCGTGGGCATCAGCGGCGGCGAGGCCGGAGTGCGCGGTTTCCTGGACGCCTACGACGCGGAGACGGGCGAGCGCGTCTGGCGCTGGTGGTCCATCCCCGCCGAGGGGGAACCGGGCAACGACACCTGGGGCGGCGACAGCTGGAAGACCGGCGGAGGCGCGACCTGGCTGACCGGCTCCTTCGACCCGGAACTCGGACTCCTCTACTGGCCCACCGGGAATCCGGCCCCGGACTGGAACGGGGACTCCCGGCCCGGGGACAACCTCTACACCGACTCGCTCGTGGCGCTCGACGTGAACACCGGCGAGATGAAGTGGTACTTCCAGTACACCCCGCACGACGTCCACGACTGGGACGCCAACCAGATCCCGGTCCTGGTGGACGCCGAGTGGGAGGGGACGATGCGCAAGCTCGTCATCCACGCCAACCGCAACGCCTTCTACTACGTCCTCGACCGCGAGACGGGGCAGTTCCTGCGCGCCACCCAGTACGCGACCCAGACCTGGGCGGAGCGGATCGACGAAAACGGGCGGCCCGTGCGCATTCCCAACACCTCGCCGAGCGAGGAGGGCACGCTGGTGTGGCCGAGCCTCGCCGGCGCGACGAACTGGTACAGCCCCGCCTACGACCCCGGCCGGATGACGCTCTTCGTCCCGACCCGTGAGATGTCGTCCATCTACTTCAAGAGCGAGGCGGAGTACGAGCCGGGGACGCCCTTCCTGGGCGGCGGCGAGCGGCGGCCGGACGCCGACGAGACCTTCGGGGGAATCCGGGCGCTCGATGGGCTGACCGGCGAGCTGAAGTGGGAGTTCCGCAAGCTCAACCCGGCGGTCTCCGGGGTGCTCGCCACGGCCGGCGGCGTCGTGATCTCGGGGACCCAGGAGGGCAACGTCTTCGCGCTGGACGCCGACACGGGCGAGGCGCTCTGGGACTTCCACGTGGGCGGTGGCATCCGGGCGGCGCCGATGAGCTTCGCGCTGGAAGGAACGCAGTACATCTCCGTTGCGGCCGGCCAGTCCATCTTCACGTTCGCGCTCCCGCCGGGCGCGGACAGCGGAAACGACGACTGATGCGGCGGGCCGCGCTCGCTCCCGCAGCGCTGCTCGGGGTCCTTGCGGCCGGCTGTGGGGGGTCGGGAGATCCCGGCCCGGCGGCGGAATCCCCCGCGCCCGCGGCGGCTGACCCAGCCGCCGGCCCGCTGCTGCTGGTCTCGAACGAGGACGGCGGCACGCTGAGCGTCGTCGCGACGACGACCCACGAGGTCCTCGCCGAGATCGAGGTCGGCCGGCGGCCCCGCGGCGTGCGGGCGTCCCCGGACGGCGGAATGGCCTACGTGGCGGTCTCCGGATCGCCCAAGTGTCCGCCCTGGATGGAGGAAGAAGGCTGCGCCGAGCCGGACAAGCGCTTCGACGGCATCGCCGAGGTGGACCTCCGGGAACAGGTCCGGACCCGGATGCTTCCCGGCGGCTCGGACCCCGAGAGCTTCGACATCACTCCCGACGGCGCCCGGATCGTGGTCTCGAACGAGGACACCGACGAGGCGAGCCTCGTGGACCTCGAGTCGGGCGAGATCTTCCGCACCGTCCCGGTGGGGGCGGAACCCGAGGGCGTGCGCATCAGCCCGGACGGGACGCTCGCCTACGTGACCGGCGAGACCGACCACGACGTCACCGTGCTCGACACCTCGACGGGCGACGAGATCACGCGGATCACTGTCGGCCACCGGCCGCGGGACCTGGTGTTCACCCCGGACGGGACCTACGCCTACGTCTCCGCCGAGATCGCCGGCAACGTCTCCGAGATCGTGGTCGCCGAGAACCGGGTGAGCCGCACGATCGCGCTTCCCGAAGGCTCACGCAGCATGGGAGTCGCGCTCTCCCCGGACGGCGGGACGCTCTACGTCGCGAACGGCCGCTCGAAGACGGTTTCGGTGATCGATCTCGCCGCGGGCGAGGTCACCGCGAACGTGGAAGTTGGGGAACGGCCCTGGGGACTCGCACTCTCCTTCGACGGCAGCCGGCTCTACACCGCCAACGGCCCGTCGAACGACGTCACCGTGCTGGACACGGCGACCCTCGAGATCGTGGCCCGGATCGAGGTGGGCGCGGGACCCTGGGGGTTGGCGCTCGTTCCGTAGCCGCCGCCGTCTTCCGGGACGCGGTCCCGGGAAAGCGCTTCTGTCGCGATGGCCGCGGCCGTTTTCGGCATACGATCCGCCGAATGTGTGGGTGGCTTCACCCGACGGGTCCATCCGGGGAGGTTTTGGCGAATGAATGATCGGGGCCATGGCTTGCGTTCCTTTTCTGTCGCACTCGTCGTTGCGCTTGGCGCATTGACGCTTGCCGGCTGCGGCGAAGGCGACGACGCCGGGACGACACCCGCTCCCGCCCCCGCGCCGCCTCCTCCGCCGCCCCCGCCTCCCCCGGAGCCGTTGACCGTCACGATGTACGCCCTCACCGAGGCCGGCAACGGGGAGATGGTCGGCACGGTGACCATCTCCGACAGCGGGGACGGCGCCGTGTTCACGCCGGACCTGACCGGCCTGACCCCCGGGGAACACGGTTTTCACGTCCATGCGAACCCTGACTGCGGACCCTCCACGAAGGACGACGGAACGGTGGTCCCCGGGGGCGCCGCGGGTGGCCACTACGACCCCGAGGAGACGGGGCGGCACGAGGGGCCGGAAGGCAACGGGCATCTCGGCGACCTTCCGCGGCTGGTCGCCGGGGCCGACGGAACCGCGACCACCGCGGTGACCGCGCCGCGCATCACGGACCGGGCCCAGGTGGCGGAGCGGGCGCTCATGATCCATGCGGGGGGAGACAACTACTCCGACGATCCGGCGGCGCTCGGCGGAGGCGGGGCCCGCTTCGCCTGCGGCGTGATCGGGCAACCGAGCGGATCCTGAGGCTTCGGGGACGCCATCCCGCCCCAACGTGCGGACACAACGCGGGCGGGCGCCTCGGACCCGTAGCGGTCCGGGCCGGCGCCGTACCCTTACATCCGTTCCACGGATGAGGATGAACTGCGCGCCAGCAACTCGGCCGCCAGTTCGCGGAGACCGATGGCCTCCACCTTGTCGTTGACCGGATAGCGATCCGGACCCGTCCCCACCAGAAAGCAGCGGTCCGGCGCCAGCGCCTCGCGGGCCAGGTGGAATCCCTTGGTGGGTCGGGGCGCCCGGCTCCATTTCGTCTCGACCGCCCAGCGCTCGCCGCCCGGGAAGTCCAGCACGAGGTCCATCTCCGCGCCGGCGGCGGTGCGGAAGAAACTGGCCTGAGTCCGGTCGGGCGCCGCCGCCAGCAGGTTCTCGATAACGAAGCCCTCCCAGGACGCTCCGACGACCGGGTGCCCGACCAGAGCATCGAACGACGGCAGGTCGAGGAGGGCGTGGACGAACCCGCTGTCGCGTAGGTAAACCTTCGGGGACTTGACCAGACGCTTGCCGATGTTGGCATGGACCGGCGGCAGCTTGCGGACGAGCAGCAGATCGCTGAGCACCCCGAGGTAGCGGTTCACGGTGTGGACGGTGACGCCGAGCGAGCTGGCGAGGCGCGAGGCGTTCAGGAGCGCGCCCTGCGCGTGGGCCAGCATGGTCCAGAGCCGTCCCAGGGTGTCGGCGGGGAGCCTCGGGTTCATCCACGCCACCTCGCGCTCCAGATAGGTGCGGATGAAGTCGCGACGCTGACGGAAACTGACCTCGTCGGACGGCGCGAGAAAGGCCTCCGGATATCCGCCGCGGAGAAACAGTGCGTCCCTGGAGCCGGAATCGTCGGGAATCTCCAGGATTTCCAACGGGAGGAGTTCACGGTAGGAGATTCGGCCGGCCAGGGTCTCGCCGGTTTCCCGTAGCACGTCGAGGGACGCCGAACCCAGGATCAGGAACCGTCCGGCCCGCCGCCCGCGGCTGCGGCCCCGATCGATCGCCCCCCGGAGCGTGAGCAGCAGTTCCGGCGCCCGGTGGATTTCGTCGAGGATGACAAGGCGGTCTTCGTGACGGTCGAAGAACATCCGGGCCTCGCGCAGCTTCTCGCGCTCGTCCGGATCTTCGAGATCGAAATACACCGAATCCGTCTCGCGTCCGATCGCCTGCGCGAGGGTAGTCTTGCCAACCTGGCGCGGGCCGAGAAGAGCGACCGCCGGCTGCCAACGAAGCGCTTCGCGGATCTCGGTCGCCATGCGGCGTGGAATCATCCTTGTATTTTTGACGTGACGCTACAAATTTGCAAGGACAACAGTGCTCTGAGAGATTTGCACCCGAATTGGGAGGCCTCACCGCGATGAAGGCAGTCACCGTCCGCGAACTCGGGAACGACCCCTCCACCGTGCTTCGGGAAGCCCGCACGGACCCGGTGATCGTCCTCGGCCGCGACCGCCCGGAAGCAGTGCTGATCCATCTCAGCGACGACTCGTTGCTCGGCGAGCAGGGCATCCGGCTGGCGATCGCCACGGCCCTCTATCGAAGCGAGAGCCTCTCCCTCGGCCGGGCCGCGGAAATCTCGAGGCTCCCCGTCGCCGATTTCATGCAGCACGTGTCCCGGCTGGGCATCCCCGTCGTCCGCGGTGACGCCGCCACTCTGAGAGAGGATATGGAAGCGTTCG
>JAJEFG010000080.1 GCA_022820545.1 Acidobacteriota bacterium
TTGTCGATGCCCATGCCGAATGCGTTGGTTGCCACGATGATGCGGAGATCGCCGTTGGTGAATTGTTGCTGGGTCTCCAGCTTGGCTTCGGGCTTCAGCCCGGCATGGTAATGGGCGGCGGCGTACCCCTTCTCCTTCAGGAAATCGGCAACCCTTTCGGTCTCGCTGCGGGTGGCGCAGTAGATGATCGCCCCGGACGTGCCATCACCGGGCAGTGCGTCCTCGAGAACTGATACGATGTCGCCCAGCTTCCCGGTCTTGTCCGTCGGAATGACGTCGAATGAGAGATTGTCGCGCTGTGCGCCACCATCGATCCTTTGGAGATCGATGCCGAGGTTCTCCCGAAAATGCCCGCAGATGTCGTCGATGACGCCGGGCTTGGCTGTCGCCGTCAGGCAGATCAGCGGGGCGGTGTCGGTGTCGGCGGAGTACTCACGAATAAAGCGAGCGATGTATCGGTAGTCCGGGCGAAAATCATGGCCCCACTTGGAGACGCAATGCGCCTCGTCGACCACCCAGTAGCCGACCTCGCGCTGCTCCAGGACGGACCGTACCGAGGGGTTTCTCAGTTGTTCCGGCGAGATGAGCAGCATCGAGGCATCGCCGAGGCGGACGCGGTCGAGCGCGTCGTGACGTTCCGGGAGCGACAGAAGGCCGTTGACGGTGACACAGGACGAGATCCCCTGGCGCTTCAGGCTGGCGACCTGGTCGGCCATGAGCGCGACCAGCGGCGACATGACGACGGTGAGCGCACCGGTCCGGTGATACCCGGCGAGCGCCGGCAACTGGTAACAGAGCGACTTGCCGGTGCCGGTCGGGAGGATTCCGAGGACCGAGGACCTGGCGACCGCCGCTGCGACAATCGTCTCCTGCAGGGAGCGGCCGTCCCCGCCGGCCGGCTTCGGCCGGAACCCCTCGAACCCGAACCACTGTTCGAGAAGACTCTTGGGGTCCTTCCACGACCGGCACCACGAGCAGGCGGGGTCCGTGCAGGACGTGTCACGGAGCCTTCGAACGAGCACGCCGGCATCGGGAAACTGGTGACGGACCCAGGGCGGCATCACGGAGTTCTCGCCAGCCACCGAGATCCAGGAGAGCGCGTACGCGAGCGACCAGCCGGTTCGCTGGGCTTCGTTGATCGCCAGTTCGATCTGGTGGGTGCAGGCCCGGCCGGCGAGGACCTGCCGGATCGCACGCTGCGCCTCGGTTGCATCCGGCCTCGGCGCACCCGTTACCGACTCGAAGAGCGCTTCGAAACCCCGGGGCTTCTCGCTCGATGTCGCGAGCCAATGGCAGGCTGCCAACAAATCGGGGTTGTCCCGAGCAAGTTTCTGCAACTCGGCGAGCTGGTTCCGCAGGACGGTGAAGACGAGCCCGGCGTCGATCTCAGGATCGCTGGCGCTCCCGGCCTGGAGCCGCCCGTCCTTGTAGTGCTTGACCAGGCGGTGATACGGGTTGCGGGGAAAGGCGAGAGGGTTGAGCCAGAGGGTGTCGATGGGAGGCTTGGTCAGGAGGCGCAGGCTGGAACTGGCTTCCCTCAGATAGGGCAGATCGTGCTTGATTACGTTGTGTCCGAGAACGAACTCCGCGCCGGCGGCGTACTCGTCAAGCGCACGTAGCGCGATTGAAAGGTCGCCGCCGCTGTAGGTACAAGTGTCGGCAGTCGTCGAACGGCGGGCGGCGAAGGCGCGAATCCGGCCGGAGTTCGGATCGACCTCGAGGTCGATCGAGACGCATCCGGAAAGAAGCGCTTCCGTCCCCGCCGTTTCCAGCGAGTCCTTGCCGTCCAGGGAATCGCGCCGGGTGGTGCGGTCCTTCCCCCGCGCGATCGTCAAGTCAGCGAAGACTTCGACTCAGCGGTGACCAAGCCGAAACTCGCCACGCGCCCACCCGATTCCAGATGGCTCAGGGCGACGCGGGCGCCGAGGTCATCGCGGCGGTGATGCCGGACGTGATGGTTGGTGCTGGAGATCGCGGGCAATCGGAAGAAGGATCAGAGGTTCAGGATGTGATGCCCGTGGACCAGCGCGAAGCGCCGGGTGGTTCGGAAGGGGGTCCCTATCCGATCAGCACCAAGAGACCCGACGGATCACACCGGGTGGCCCCCGTGCGGACCACTCGACATGACAGGGTAAGTATGAAACGACGTTACACCCCTTCACAAAAGAGCGCCACTAGAGTCGGCGGCGCTGAACCATCCGCGGCCCTGCGGGCCGCTGTGCCGGGTCTGAAGACCGGCGCTCCCCCGGCGCGCCTCGGTACCGGGAGCGGGGCTCGAACCCGCACGTCCCGTGAGGGACAGGAGATTTTAAGTCTCCCGCGTCTACCGATTTCGCCATCCCGGCAAGCTCGCCCCGCGGCGAATTCCGTCCACCGCAAGACCCGGAAACACACACCGAACGCGCCGCCCCCGGCGCATCCGGTCAGGTTAAGCGGCGGAGGCGGCGGGCGGATTCGAACCGCCGAATAGAGGTTTTGCAGACCTCCGCCTTGGCCACTTGGCTACGCCGCCTTGACCCACGTACGGCTGGAGCGGGACACGGGATTCGAACCCGCGACTTCAACCTTGGCAAGGTTGCACTCTACCACTGAGTTAGTCCCGCTCGCCGGGCGGCGAGTATAGCCGTGCGGGCGAGGGACTCTTGGCCAAACCGGGTGATGGGCTTGGGATTTCGGCTCCCTTCGGGCGGCGGTGGCGGTCCGGCCGGCGCGGGCGAATGGCCTTGCGACATGCGCGGCGCGGAGCGCCGCGGTGCCGGTCTGGAGACCGGCGTTCCAAGCCGGCGGCGCCCTTCCGGCGGTCCCTGGCTCAGAAGGCGCCGCGGCGGATCCGCACGACCGGGGGGCGCAGCGCGGCCCGCAGCCGGGCCAGGAAGCGGCGCGAGCGAACCGCCGGGAACCAGACCTCCACCACGTCCATCCGCAGCCGGGACCCCGGCGGGATGCGCTTCCGGGACGACTCCCGCCGCCACATGCGGCCGGCGGAGCGTCGGATCCGGCGGCGCTTCTCGCGGTCCACCCGCTCCGCCGGATCGCCGAAGCCGCCGCGCCGGGTCTTCACCTCGACGACGGCGAGCGTCTGCCCCTCCCAGGCCACGATGTCGAGTTCCGCATCGCTGCGTTGCCGGCCCGGCCGATAGTTCCGGGCCACCACCCGGTAGCCCGAACGGCGCAGCACCCGGGCGGCGATCCGTTCGCCGCGCGCTCCGAGCCTCAGGTGGGGGGCGCGTCTCCGGAATGGCCAGCGGGCTCTTCGCCGCCAGGCCACGTCAGTCCTCGCGCCGCCGCCAGATGGTGCCGGACGGCGAATCCTCGAGAAGGATCCCGCGGGCGGCCAATCCGTCGCGGATTTCGTCGGCGCGGGCGAAATCCCGGCGTTCGCGGGCTTCCTGACGCTCCCGGATCAACGCCTCCAGGTCGGCCGGCTCTTCCGCGCCTCCGGCAGCCTCGTGCCCGGTATTCATCTCGAAACTGCCGAAGACCGAGTTCATCCTGCGGATCGCGGCCGCCCACCCCGCCGCCTCGGCGGCTCCTCCGGACGAGTGAAGCGCCCGGTTGCCCTCCTTGAGGGCGATGAACACCTCGGCGAGCGCCTTCGAGGTGTTCAGGTCGTCGTCCAGCGCCTCCTCGAAACGGACGAGCGCCGCGGCGGCCTCCGCCGGTGGTGCGGCGTCGTTCCCGGAGGCGGCCTCGTCCGAGCGCCGCAGGAAGTCGTCCACCCTGCCGATCGCCACCTCGGCCTGCCGGAGGCCGGCCTTCGTGAAGTTGAGTTGCTGGCGGTAGTGCACGCTGGCCAGCAGGTGGCGGATGGCGGCGGGCGCGAACCCTTCGTCCAGCAGTTCCCGGACGGTGAACTGGTTCCCGAGCGACTTCGACATCTTCCGGCCGTCCACCAAGAGGTGCTCGCAGTGGAACCAGTGACGCACGAAGGTCTCGCCGGTCGCGGCCTCGCTCTGGGCGATCTCGTTCTCGTGGTGCGGGAACACGAGATCCACGCCGCCGCAGTGGAGGTCGAAACCGGAACCGAGCAGTTCCAGTCCCATCGCCGAACACTCCAGATGCCAGCCGGGACGGCCCGGCCCGAACGGCGCCTCCCAGACCGGCTCGCCGGGTCTCGGGCCCTTCCAGAGAACGAAGTCCTGGGCGTCCTCCTTGTCGTACTCGTCCGAGTCCACCCGCGCGCCGGCCAGCCGGTCGGACGCCGCCGCCCCCGAGAGCTGTCCGTAGCCGGGAAAGTCCGTGACCCGGAAGTAGATCGAACCGCCGGATTCGTAGGCGATCCCGTTCTCGAGCAGCCGCTCGACGAGCCGGATCATCGCCTCGACGTACTCCGGATCGGTGGCTCGCGGGTAGTGCTCGGCGCGCTCGATCCCCAGGGCGTCGGCATCGTCGAAGAACTCCTCGATGTAGCGGGTCGTGTAGTCGCGCAGCGGCTGCCCCGCCTCGTTGGCGCCACGGATGGTCTTGTCGTCCACATCCGTGAAGTTCATGGCCTGCAGGACGCGGTAACCCTTGAACCCGAGGTAGCGCCGCAGGATGTCCTGGGCCACGAACGTCCGGAAGTTCCCGATGTGTCCCCGGGCATAGACGGTGAGTCCGCAGGTGTACATGCGCACTTCGTCGGCGCTCTTCGGCTGGAACGGCTCGACCCGGCCCCCGAGCGTGTTGCGGAGCCGGAACGTGGTCTTGTCGGGCATGAGAGGTTGCTGACGTTAGACGACGATCTGCCGGCCGCGGCGCTTGAGGACGACGAGGGTGAGGTCGTCACGCAGCGGACTCGGGCCGGAGAAGGCCCGGGCCCGTGAAAGCAGGTCGCCGCAGATGTCGCGGGCGCTCATCGAGCGGGCGGCGATCAGGGCGTCCACGATGCGGGCGTCATCGAAGAGGCTGCCCGCCGGGTCCTCCGCCTCGCTCAGGCCGTCGGTGTAGAGCGCCACCAGATCGCCGGGACCGAGCTCGCAGGTGCCCACCTCGGTCTCGATTTCCGGGAACAGACCCAGCACCGTGGAACCGCGGTCGAGACGCTCGACCGAGCCGTCGCCCCGGACCAGCACGGGATGCACGTGCCCGGCGTTCAGGTAGTCGAGCCGGCCGCTCGCGGGTTCGAGCCGGGCCAGGATGGCGGTCATGTAGCGGCTGTCCTCGGTGTTCTCGTGGAGGTGGTGATTCAGGTCCTGCGCGGCGCTGGCAATGCCGGGCTGGCCGTGCCGGAAGAAACTGCGCAACGACGCCTGGACCGAAGCCATGATGAGCGCCGGCCCGGCTCCCTTGCCGGATACGTCGGCGATCGTGACGAAGACCGCTTCGTCCAGGGTGAGGTAATCGTAGTAGTCGCCCCCGACGGAGAGACAGGGAATGTTGATCCCCCAGAGGTCCCACCCGGGATACTCCGGAGCCTCCGACGGCAGAAAACGGGCCTGGATCCGGCGCGCTACCTCGAGTTCCTTCTCCTTCTGAATGGAGGCGCGGGTGAGACGCAGGCTCTCGACCGCGGCCGAGGCCTGTCCGGTGAGCGAGCTCAGGAAGGCCCGGTCCGCCGGCGACAGCTCCCGGCCGAATCCGGCCGCTCCCAGGAAGAGCGTTCCCTGAACCGCGCCGGAGGCGAAGGGCACGACCCAGCCGATCTCCATCCTCGCGAGGTCGCAGGAGGTGGCCCAGTGCGAGAGATCGGCCGTCGGACGGATGTTGTGCTCGCCCGCCAGGATCTCGGCGGCGCGGACGAAGACGGACCCATCGTCGTCCGGGCGCTTCGGGCCCTTGGCGGCGACCACCCTTCCCCCGGCCACCACCGCGGCCCGGCTCGCCAGCACGTGTCCCATGGCGCCGTGGAGCAGCAAATCCCAGACGGCCGCCTCGTCGCGGGCCCGGTGCAGGCCGGCCGTCAGATCCATGAGCGAACGGAGCTGATAGACGTGGAGCGACAGCCGCCGGTTCGCGACTCGCAACTCCTCGTCGCGCCGGCACTTCTCGAGGGCCGCCGCCGCAGAAACCGAGAGCGCCTCCAGAAAGTCGGTCCGCGACCCGGCGAGGTCGGGATGCGGCTCTCCCAGCAGCAGCACGCCGCGCAGTCCGTCCCGGGTGCGCAAGAGGGCCGCCGAGGACGCTTCGGAATCGCGCATGAGCTGCCGAAAGGGCTCCGCCGCCGCGTCTTCTTCCCGATCCTCGCCACCCGACCGCAGGACGAGCGCGTCCGGCAGGAGTTCCGGCGCCTTTAGTTCAAGTTCCGCCCAATCGGGATTCCCGGCCCCCCGCCGGCTGGCCGCGCGCAGGACCCCCTCCTCGTCGGGCAGCAGCAAGCCCGCCCAGCGGGCCCCGGACTCGCCGAGCGCCACCAGGACGATGAGGGAAGCCACCTCGGCCACGTTCAGCCGCTCGAACGCCGCGGCGCTGAAGTCGGTCAGGGCCAGTAGTTCGGACACCCGCCGTTCCAGCCCGGGGTTCATGTCTCCAATGTGCTCTGCGAGCAGTTGCTGGTAACGCGTGCCCGGTGCGCCCGTCGCGACCGTGTTCGGAGTCACGATGCGGCCCCTTGCCGCCGTGATCCGTCCCGCACCGGATCAGGACTCCAGCGGGCGGGAACCCGGGCGGTTGCGCTCGAGCACCCAACGGCCAACACCCGCCGATTCCTCATGGACGACGTGATCCATGAGCCGGCGCATGAGATGCACCCCCAGGCCACCCCGCCGCCGTTCACGCGCCAATCGTCCGAGGTCCACTCCGGCAGGCAGGCTCGTGGGCGCGGCGCCGCGGTGTTCCAACTCGATCCGCAGTGCCTCGGGCCCCGGCCGGAAACGGAGCCGGACGGAGTGACCCGGCTCGCCTCGGTAGGCGTGTTCGATCACGTTCGTCATCGCTTCTCCCACCGCCACCGCAATCTCGTCCGCGGCGGAAGGGTCGAAGCCCTCGGCGATCGCCGCCCTCCGCGTCGCCTCGTGGACGAGGCTCAGGCACTCGCAGGTCGCCGGTACGTCAATCTCGAGCGGCGCCGGTTCCGTCCGCAATGGCTCAATTCCCTCCAAAACTGAGGACCGCTTGCTCCTCGGTCTCGAAGGTGCGGCACAGCCGGTCGAAACCCAGGACCTCGAAGATGTGGGCCACGGTCCCGGTGAGCGCCGCGACCCGGATGTCCCCGCCGCCCGCGCGGGCCTCCTCGATGAGTCCCATGATCGCGCCGAAGCCGGCGCTCGCCACGTAGGAGAGGTGGGCGCCGCTGATCACGATGCGCACGTCGCCGGCCTCGACGAGCGCGTTCAGCACTCCCTCGAACTCGGCGACGGTGTGCGCGTTGATGAAACCCTTCGGTTCCACCACCACCACTTCGGCGGCGCGGCGCGTAGCGACTTGCAGATCAGGCATGGGTGAGCGTCTCGGGTTTGGCAGCCTCGGTGGCCCGGGACCAGACCTCGGGCGCGGGGAACGCGGCCAGCTCGCGGGCCCGCGCCACGTCGCGTTCGAGCTGCAGTTTGAGGGACTCCGGGCCCGGGAAGGCCCGAACCTCCCGCAGCCATCCGAGGAAGCGCACGCGGAGGCGCGATACCTCACCGGAGAATCCCATCAGGTGCACCTCCAGGGAAGGCGAATCGTCGAAGGTGGGCCGCGGTCCGTAGTGAAGCACCGCGCGGAAGAGCCGGTCCCCCGGGGGGGCGGGCACCGCATCCACCGCGTAGACCCCGTGCGGAACCAGCACGTCCCCCTCGGGCGCCAGGTTTGCGGTGGGAAACCCGAGACGCCGGCCCCGGCCCCGCCCCGCAACCACCGCGCCGTCGATCTCGTAGAACGCTCCGAGGAGCGCGGCGCCCGCTTCGATGTTCCCCTCGGCCAGGGTCCGCCGGATCCTGGTGGAAGAGACGATCGCCCCGTCCCACGAGACGGACGGCGCCTCGATGACCCGGAACCCGTGGCGGTCGCCGAGGGCGCGGAGGGTTTCGAGATCGCCCGCGCGGCCGCGGCCGAACCGGAAATTCGCGCCCTGCACCACGGTGACGGCCCCGAGCCGCTCCACGAGCAGCCGGGAAACGAAATCCGCGGGAGAGGTTCGGGCCATCGCTTCGCCGAACTCGAGCACGACGAGGCGCTCCACTCCGGCGTCCGCGAGCCGCTCCGCCCTGAGCGCGAAGCTGGTGATGGTCTTCGGAGCCCGGTCGGGACGAAGCAGCCGGGCGGGATGGGGATCGAAGGTCACCGCGACGCACTCGGCGCCGCGGGCCCGCGCCTCCTCTCTGGCGAGCTGCAATCCCATCCGGTGACCCCGGTGGACTCCGTCGAAGTTGCCGACCGCGACGACCGCGGGTCCTGCCGGCGCGCCGGCGTCCGCCCCGTCCGGCGCGGGGGGCAGCTCGCGAAGGCGCTCGATTCTCATGTCAGGATCGGCTCCTAGGCCTGCGCGCGTTCCATGTACGCCATCCGCAACTGGTAGAGCGCCTGGGAGACCAGCCGGGCGTCGCCGGGAGCGAGGCGGCCCCTGGTTTTCTCCTCGACGACCTCGAGCAGGCCGATGACCGCCTGGAGTCCCTGGACCGCTTCGGCCCGCTGGGCAGCGGTGACTGCTCCGGGTTTCTCCGCACCCTCGGCGGTCTGCTCGAGCAGCATCGCCGCCTGCGAAAAAAGCAGGGAAACGAGCTGCTTGAAGCGAGGGTCCTCTTCGGGCGCCGGAGCGGATTCGGCGGGGGAGTCAGCCGCGGGTTTCGGCTCCGACCCGAGCGAGGGAGCCTCGGCGGGCGGCTCGCTCCGGGGTGGGGCGTCGTGGCGGCGGGACCCGTCGGCCGCGAAGGCGCGCCGGTCCCTGACGACGATGCGCGGGGCGTTCTCCTCTTCACTCATCAGGTGTCCGGGCCGCGCCGGGTGGCGGCCCGCTTCCCGGAATCCTATTGTCCCGCCCCTCGCTCCGCGAGCCGCCGGCGCCTTGAAACGGGACCCGCCGGCGGGGAAAATGCCGGCGCGAACCCGCCGGCCAGCCGATGAAGAATCCCGAAGAAACCTCCGCCGCCCTCGAGCCGGCGGCGGCCGGCGCCGCCGAAGTCGCCGGACTGGTGGAGGTCATGGCGAAGCTGCGGTCCGAGGATGGGTGCCCCTGGGACCGGGAGCAGACGTGGGAATCGCTCCGCCGCTACGTGCTCGAGGAGGCGTACGAGCTGGTGGACGCGGTCGACCGGAAGGACCCCGCGGCCGTCCTCGAGGAATGCGGAGACCTGCTGCTGGAGGTGGTCTTCATGGCCCAGATCGCCCATGAGGAAGGCCGTTTCGGAATGGCGGAGGTCGCCCGCGGCATCACCCGGAAGCTGATCCGCCGGCACCCCCATGTCTTCGGGGGCCAGGACCGGGCCTCGGACGCCGACGAGGCGTTCGCCAGTTGGGAGGCGATCAAGGCCGCGGAGAAGTCGGGGCGCCCGGCGTCCGGGGACCGCCTGCCGCGGGGTCTGCCGGCGCTGCTGCTCGCGATGAAGGCCGTCGAGCGGGGGGGTGCGGCCGAGGACGACGAGGAGGCGGACCGGGACGGCATCCTCCCCACCGTTGAGCGGATGCAGGCCGCGCGGCGGGCGGGAGACCTGGACAAGCTCGAGACGGCGCTCGGCGACCTGCTGCTGGCGGTCGCGCGGGGGGCCCGGCGGGACGGACTGGACCCGGAGTCCGCGCTCCGCAATGCGGTCCGGCGACTCAGCGGTTAACAGCCGGTTCCATCCTCGAAGCGATCCTCGGGACGAGAGGTTCAAAGGTGGGACTTTCGCGGCCTACGGCCGCGGTGCCGGTCTGAAGACCGGCGTTCCCGAATCCCGGAACGTGCGGACGGACAACCGGCCGTCCGGTCCGACGGCCACGGTCACCGCGCCCACCAGGTCCGTTCGGTAAACGCGGGCGCCGCTCCGCCGAAGCCGCTCCAGAACTCCGGCGTCGGGAAGGCCCCGCCGGGGGTCGGCGCGGACGGAGACGAGCGCCACCTCGGGCGCGACTGCGGCCAGGAACTCCGGGGTTGTGGAGAACCGGCTGCCGTGATGGCCGACCTTGAGCACGTCGGCGCCGAGCCCCGCTCCGTACCGGCGGAGCAGCAGGCGCTCGGTCGCTTCCCCGGCGTCGCCGGTCAGCAGTAGGCGTTTCCCGGCGTAGTCCACCGCGAGCACGAGGGAACGCTCGTTGGGGTGTTCTTCCCGCCCGGCGCCGTGGTCGCCGGCGAACAGCACCGAGAAGCGGACGCCTCCCAGCTCGAACCGCTCTCCGGCCCGGAGGCGGCGCAGCGGGATCCCCCGCCGGGCGCGCTCCCGATGCATCCCGCGGACCGCGCGCCGTGAATCCTCGGCCGTTCCGCTGCCCTCCCAGACCTCGGCCACGCCGAAGTCGCGAAAGACCGCCGGAAACCCTCCGACGTGGTCCAGGTCTCCGTGCGTCGGCACGGCCGCCCGGAGCCGCCGGTAGCCTGCGTCCGCGAGGAACGGCGTGACGACGGCCTCACCGGCGCTCCAGCCGCCGAAGGCGGTGCCGGCGTCGAAAAGCACCGCACCGCCGGACGGAAGCGACAGGACCAGGGCGTCACCCATCCCCACATCGAGGGCCGTGAGCCGGAGCGTCCCGTCCGCCGGCTCCGCGCGGGGCAGCGTGAACAGGGCGAGCAGCACCAGGGGAATGGCCGGACGGATCCTTCGCCTGCCGCGCAGCGTCAGGATCGCGATCGCCAGTACCAGCCATGCCGCCAGCCACCAGAGCTCCGGCCGGGCCACGGGAAAGGCGCCGAACGAAAGCCCCGCGCCCCATTCGCTGAGGCGGATGAGGGTCCCGGCGGAGAGCGTCAGCAACCAACCCACCGCGTCCCCGGGGAACCCCGTGCCGGCGAGCGCCAGCCAGGCGAATCCGAGGCCGAGAACCGGCCCCGCCAGGAGGCCCGCGGGAACCGCCACCAGCAATCCCCCGAACACGACCCGGCCGAAATGCCAGGCGACGATGGGGAAGGTGGCGAGCTGCGACGCCAGCGTCACCCCGAGCGGGGCCAGGATCCAGGTTCGCCAGCGCGGCGCGGGGTCCCAGGGGACATCGGCCGGATCCTCCGGGCGGAAGGCGGCGATGATCGCGAGCGTCGCGCCGAAACTGAGCTGGAATCCCACGTCGAGGGCGTTCCACGGGGAATGGGCGAGCAGCGCCAGCGCGGCGATCCCCAGCCCGTTCATGGCGTGTCCGGTGAGACCCCGGCGCAGGCCGAGGATGACGACGACCGCCATCAGCACCGCCCGGACCACCGACGGACGCCCCCCGCAGAGCGCCGCGTAGAGCGGGAGCAGGAAGAGCAGGACGGTGAGCACGGTCCGCCGCCGCATCCCCGCCAGGATGAGAGTCGCGTAGGCGAGCAGGCTCAGCAGACCGACATGGAGCCCGCTCACGGCCATCAGGTGGAGCGTGCCCGCGTCGCGGAACGCCCGCTCCGTCCGGGGCGGTGTCTCCGCACGGTCCCCGATGAGCATCGCGGTGACGACGCCCCGCACGTCGTCCCGAAAACCGCCGTCCGAAAGGCGTTCCCGGATCCGGGACCGGATGCGCTGAAGAACCCGCCAGGGGACGGGACCCGGCGCGATCTCCCGGACCAGCAGGCCGCTCTTGGTGGAGCCGAAGAGGGCGACCGGACCCCGGATCGTCCGGCCGCCCGGGTTTCCCGGTGGGCGCGGAGCGGACACCCGGGACCAGACCGCGATCCGCGCCCCCCGCGAAAGGCTCCGGAGGCGGTCCCGGTGATCGCCGTCCACGCCGATCGCGACTTCGCCGTCGACCTCCCACTCCTCGCGACTCGCGCCCAGCCGCTCCACCCGCAACGCCAGCGAGGAGCGCCGGCCGGGGTCTTCCGGCTCCGCCCGGAGCACTCCCTCGAGCCGGACGGGGCGGCTCAGGCGCTCCGCTCCCAGACCCCGGACCGCCTGCGACAGCGAGGATCCAGCCCCGGGGACGGGCTGGGAAAGGACACCCGCGATGAAAGCCGCGAGCAGGAGTAGCACGGTCTTCGTGCCCGGACCGAGGCCGGACAGGCCGCGCAACCGGCGCCCCGCGGCGAGACCCGGGAGGACAGTCCCGGCCCCGACCAGCAGGAGCACGACCGGCAGCGGGCCCGATTCCGGGAGCGAACCGGGCATCGAGACCGATGCCGAAATGCCTCCCCAGAAGGCGGCGGCCAACAGCAGGAGGGGTGCGGGCGCCGTTCCGCCAGGGGAGATCTCAGCGGAAGAATGGACCCGCGCCCTGCTCCGGACGTCGGGAAGATGGGGACCGGTGCTCGCCACCGGCGGCCCCGCCTAGGAGGAGAGTGGCCCCAGCCCGAAGAACTCGCCCACCCGGCGCCGGACCGCCCGATCGAACGTGGTTCGCCAGGTGGATTCCGGCATGCGCGTCCGATACGGTGCGAGTCTGTTGCGCACCTCGGTCTCGATCTCCTCGCGGGCGGCGTCGGGAAGGGCCGCCTGAAGCCGAATCACAAGGTCGTTTTCGATCGCCTGGATCGTTTCCCCAGCCCTCGCCGAGGCGTTTCGAGACTTGCCGAGCCGCTCGATCTGCGCGGCCGCAGCGCGGGCCGCGGCAACCAGATCACCCGCCAGATCCGGGGTCGCGAGACACGCTTCGCCGGGGGACCAACTCCGCAGACGACCCGCGAGCCGTTCGAGGCCGGTTTCGCCATCCGGCGCCGTCCCGCCAGGTGCGGCGGCGCCCGCCTGCTGGACCCGCTTCGCGTCGAACGCGGCCTCGACCGCCCGGGCGCACTCGCCGAGCGGCATCCGTGAAGGCACGCGGGGCTTTCCCGACAACGTCGCGCGAATGCCGGACAGCACCACGTCGAGGGGAATTCCCCGTTCCTTCCAGCGGCAGACCAGATCCCAGTCGGCCGGGCTCAGAACCAGACCGCCCCCGCGGGACTCCAGAAAGACGCGTTCCACTGCCCGGAAGTACTCGTCGGGGGTCGCCGGCGCGTTCATCCGGAAGCAGTCCCGGCCGGGCGCCGGGGACGCTCGCCGGCATGGAGGATCCGGACGGCGTCACTCTCGGTCACCACCCGAATCCCGCCGCCGCCCGTCCGAATCCGCAGGCCTCCTCCGGCGTCGAGTCCGTCGGTCGTTCCGAGCACCGGCGCGGCGGCGCGCAGCCGCACCTCGCAGCGGCAGCCGCGTGCGGTGGGGCTGAGCGATTCCCACCCGGCCCGCAGCGACGCCGGGTCCTCCAGGAGCAGATCGAGGGCCGCGTGAAGGGAAGTCACCAGAGCCCGCGAAAGTCCGATGCGGTCCACACCTTCCGGGAGCCAGCCCGGCGGCCGGGCGCCGGGGCGGAGTGGGGGCAGGGAGGCATCCGCCGCTACGGCGTTCGAAAGCGATACCGGCGTCAGGTTGACCCCGAACCCCACAACCGCGAGACGCGGAGACTCCCTCCGGAATCCGACCTCGGCCAGCACGCCGGCGACCTTCCTGCCCTCCCAGTCGAGGTCGTTCGGCCACCGAAGTTCCGCTGGCACTCCGGCGGCCCGCCGCACCGCCTGCGCCACGGCGACTCCGGCCGCAAGCGGCAGCAGGGCGAGCGGGTCCGCCGGCGGCGCGCCGGATCCCGCCGGGGGTTCGACGAGGACGCTCAGGTAGAGCCCGCCCGGCGGGGAGACCCAGGTCCGGCCGAAACGCCCCTTCCCCTCGGTCTGCGTTTCGGCGATCACCACGCTTCCCGCCAGGCAAGCCGCACCGGCGTCGAGCGCGATTTCTTTGGCGACCTCGTTCGTGGACGGGACGCGCCTCCAGATGCCGATGAACGGCGCCGGCCGCGCGCGGGTGGCGTCGAGGACGGCCGCCCGCAACGACTCCGCTCCTCCCGAACGAGAGGGCGCGGTGGCAGCCGGTCTCACGGCGGCCGCCACGGACTCAAGGCCTCCGGTGGACAAGGCGTCAGCTAGACGGCGCGCTGGCGGCGCAGCTCGGCGAGCCGCGACCCCAGGATCCGGGCGGCCTCGGAGGTCGGAGTGTCCGGCCCGAACACCTGGGCAACGCCCATCTCGCGGAGGTCTCCGACGTCACGATCGGGGATCAGGCCGCCGACGAAGACCGGAACATCCGCGAGCCCCCGCTCGGAGAGCCCCTCCAGGATCCGGCGGACCAGCGGACGATGGGCGCCCGAAAGAATGGAGACGCCAACCGCCTCCACGTCTTCCTGGAGCGCCGCCTCGACAATTTCTTCCGGAGTTCTCCTGAGCCCCGTATAGATCACTTCGAAACCCGCGTCGCGGAGCGCCTTCGCCACCACCAGCGCCCCGCGGTCGTGCCCGTCGAGCCCCGGTTTCGCGACCAGGATGCGATACGGCGGACTCGCCGCCGCGCCGCTCACGGATTCAGCGCCCGTCCCGCTCACAT
This sequence comes from Acidobacteriota bacterium, assembly GCA_022820545.1. GTDB lineage: Bacteria > Acidobacteriota > Vicinamibacteria > Marinacidobacterales > Marinacidobacteraceae > Marinacidobacterium. The sequence continues at coordinate 14,349 of JAJEFG010000080.1, forward strand.
CGCCCGGCGGTAGCGGCCGCCGACCTCGTAGAGCGCCCCGGTGATCTGCCCGAGGCTCGCCACCTTCACGGTCTCCATCAACTCGGCGAAGACATTGCCGCCGGCGCGGGCCACCTCCTGCAGCCGCGCCAGCGCCTCGGGGGAGTCCTTCGCGTGGCGTTGCCGAAACGCCTCCACGCGCAGGACCTGGGCTTCCTTTTCGTCGTCCGTGGCGCGGGCGAGCGGCACCGCTTCCGGCGACCCGTCCTCCGGTTCGGCGAGGAAGGTGTTCACGCCGATGATGGGGATTTCGCCGGAGTCCTTCCGGGTCTCGTAGAGCAGCGACTCTTCCTGGATCCGGTTGCGCTGGTACTGGCGCTCCATGGCGGCCAGGACGCCCCCGCGGGCGTTGAGGCGATCGAATTCGGCGAGCACCGCTTCCTCGACGAGATCGGTGAGCCGGGAGACGATGAACGAACCCGAGAGGGGGTTTTCGTTCCAGGCCATGCCGAACTCGGAGCGGATGATCTTCTGGATCGCCACCGCCCGGCGCACCGACTCCGGAGTGGGGGTGGTGATCGCTTCGTCGTAGGCGTTGGTGTGCAGCGAGTTGCAGTTGTCGTTGGTCGCGATGAGCGCCTGGAGCGTCGTCCGGATGTCGTTGAACTGCACTTCCTGGGCGTGGAGCGAACGGCCGGAGGTCTGGATGTGGACCTTGAACTTCTGGCTCCGCTCCCCGGCGCCGTAGCGGAGCTTCATGGCGCGCGCCCAGATGCGCCGGGCCACCCGCGCCATGACCGCGTACTCGGGATCGAGGCCGTTGCTGAAGAAGAAGGAGAGATTCGGGGCGAAGGCGTCCACCGGGAGGCCCCGCGCCAGGTAGTACTCGACGTAGGTGAAGCCGTTCGCCAGGGTGAAGGCGAGCTGGGTGATGGGGTTCGCTCCGGCTTCGGCGATGTGGTAGCCGGAGATGGACACCGAGTAGAAGTTCCGGACCCCACGCCGGATGAAGTACTCCTGGACGTCCCCCATCAGCCTGAGCGCAAAGCCGGTGGAAAAGATGCAGGTGTTCTGGGCCTGGTCCTCCTTGAGGATGTCCGCCTGCACCGTCCCGCGCACCGCCGAGAGCGTTCGGGCCTTCAGCTCCTCGTGCTCACCGGCCGAAGGCGGGCGCCCGTGCTCCTCCTCGAAGATCCTCTCCTCCTGCCGCACCGCGGCGTTCAGGAACATCGCGAGGATCACCGGCGCGGGACCGTTGATCGTCATCGAGACGCTGGTCGCCGGATCGGTGAGCCGGAACCCCGCGAACATGTCGCACATGTCGTCGAGCGTCGCGATGGACACGCCGCCCTCGCCGATCTTGCCGAAGATGTCCGGGCGCCGGGCCGGGTCGTCGCCGTAGAGGGTCACGCTGTCGAAGGCCACCGAGAGCCGGGTGGCTTCCTCGGATTCCGCCAGCAGGTGGAACCTCCGGTTGGTACGGGCGGGGCCGCCCTCTCCCGCGAACTGCCGCCGCGGACTCTCCTCCTCCCGCCGGAACGGGAAGACCCCCGCGGTGAACGGGTAGTGCCCGGGCAGGTTCTCGTCGAGGAGGAACCGCAACGTTTCGCGGCCGCTTCCGAAGTGCGGCAGCGCGACGCGCGGAAGGCGGGTGCCGGACAGCGTTTCCCGATGCGTCCCGTACTCGCGCACCCGATCCCGGACCCGAGCCTGGTACCGCGGCGCTTCGTAGCGGGCCGCCAGCTCGGGCCAGCCCGCGAGCAGTTCCCGGCTCTCGGGGTCGAGTTCCTCGCGGGCCTCGGCGAGCCGCCCCTCGACCGCCTCGGCGGCCGCGTCGGCGCCTCCGGTGGAGCGCAGGTCGGCGGCCGCCGCCTCGAGGTTCTCGACCCTCCCCGCCCGCTCGGCCTCGGCGGCGACCCGGGCCTTCTCGCCTCGGAGCGTGTCGGCGATCTCGGCCAGATAGCCGGCGCGCGCCGGCGGAATGAGGCGCACTCCGGCGAGCTGGTCGTCCGGACGCTCGCCCAGCGGCGGAAGCGCGGTCTCCGTCCCGGCCAACCCGCCCGAGACGACGGCGTAGAGCCGGTCGAGCCCGGGGTCCGCGAACCGGCTCGCCACCGTCGGCACCACCGGTGCCGGCGCGTGGCGCGGCAACGAGCGAGCCCGCTGGAACGCCCGGCGCACCGCGAAGAGCGCGTCCTCGGCGCCCGGATGGTCCGCCTTGTTGAGCGCCACGGCGTCGGCCAGATCCAGCATGTCGATCTTCTCGAGCTGGCTCTCCGCGCCGTAGTCGGACGTCATCACGTAGAGCGAGAAGTCGCTGATGTCCACGATCCGCGAGTCGCCCTGCCCGATGCCGCCCGTCTCCACCACGAGAAGATCGCAGCCGGCGGCCCGCAGGACGAGGAGCGCGTCGTCCACCACGGTCGCGAGCTCGGTGCCCGAGCGGCGGGTGGCCACGCTGCGGACGAACACGTCGGTACCCCCGATCGCGTTCAGCCGGATGCGGTCCCCGAGGAGCGCACCCCCGGTGCGCCGCTTCGAGGGGTCCACCGCGAGGACGCCGATGCGGCCCACGGGTCCGGAACCCAGATCCGGGCGCCCGGCGCGGAACCTGAGCAGCAACTCGTCGAGGACCGAACTCTTGCCGGCGCCGCCGGTGCCGGTGATGCCCAGCACGGGAGCCGGCGACCCGACGAGCTCCGCGAGCGCCGCCCGGTCGGCGGCCTCGAGTCCCTCGTTCTCCGCAAAGCTGATCAGACGCGCCGCCGCGCCGTTGCGCCGTTGCGGATCGTCCCCGGCGAGATCCGCGACCAGCTCGTCGAAGGGCGTCGGCTGGCGGGTCGCGCGCGCCTCGGCGGCGTCGCGCAACATGTCCTCCACCACGCCTTCGATGCCGGTTACCCGATCGTCCCCCGGGGAGTAGATGCGCGCCACCCCGTACGCCTCCAGTTCGGCCGCTTCGTGAGGCCGGATCACGCCCCCACCGCCTCCGAATACCCGGATCTCACCTCGCCCGGCCTCCCGGAGGAGGTCCACCAGGTAGCGGAAGAACTCGTTATGTCCCCCCTGGTAGGAGGAGACGGCGATGGCGTCCGCGTCTTCCTCGAGCGCGGCGGCGGCGATCTCTCCGGCGCCGCGGTTGTGGCCCAGGTGAATGACTTCGGCGCCGCCCCGCTGCAGCAGGCGGCGGAAGACGTGGATCGAGGCGTCGTGGCCGTCGAACAGCGCGGTCCCGGTGACGAAGCGGAGCGGAAGCTCCGCCAGCGGATCGAACAGGGCCCGCGAGGGCTCGGATCCGGCCGGGGAAAGACTGACGCGCGTGCTCAACTTGACTGCCTGTTGTTGACTGAAAACACCTCTTCGGAAACCGTAGCACTCCTCAAGAGCACGCGGGAAGCGAGGACGGGGGCCGCAGGCCGCCGCCCGTCAGCGCGCCGCTCGGCGCGCGCGGCTACCCCACCCCGAGCGGGCCGTCAGGCCCCGAGCGACTCTTCGCTCCGCTCCCGATTGAGACGGTCGCGCAGAGCCTTGCCCGCCCGGAAGAACGGCACCCGTTTGGGGGGGACCATGATCTGCTCGCCGGTTCTCGGGTTGCGCGTGAGGCGCGCCTTCCGGCTGCGCAGACGGAAACTGCCGAATCCGCGAATCTCCACCTCGTCCCCGGAACGGAGAGCCCCGGCGATCGCGTCGAAAACCGTCTCCACGATGAGATCGGCCTCGCGGCGCGTAATCCCCGTGGCTTCCGATACCTCGGCGGCCAGGCGGGCGCGGGTGATCGCTGTGTCGTTCACCGCTTCCAAACGTCTCCGATTTTGACGGACACCTCACCCGTTTCGCCGGGCCGGGAGTAGCCCTCCTCGGCGGCCTTGAGCGAGAGTCCCACTTTACGGTCGTCACGGCTGAGCCGGACGATCCGCAGCTTGAGCGGCTGCCCCAGGTGCAGCCGGTCCTCCGCCTTGGCGGGCGGAGGCTCGTCAATGTCGTTCAGGCGCAACAGGCCCTCGATCCCTTCCTCGATCTGGACGAACGCGCCGAAGTCCGCGAAACGGATCACGGTGCCATCCACCAGATCGCCTTCCTGATGCCGCGTGAAGAAACCCTCCCACGCGTCGTCGGAAAGCTGCTTCAGTCCGAGCGAGAGGCGGCGGTTCTCCGGATCGATGCTGAGCACCACGGTCTCCACCGAGTCGCCGACCCGCAGGACTTCGGAAGGATGATTGATCCGCTTGTTCCAGCTCAGGTCGGAGATGTGGATCAGCCCGTCGATCGAGTTGTCGACTTCGATGAACGCCCCGAAATCGGTGAACTTCCGCACCGTTCCGGTGAGCCTCGAACCGATCGGGTACTGCTCGGCGAGCCGCGGCCACGGGTTCGGCTCCACCTGCTTCAGGCCGAGGCTGATCCGCCGGGCCTTGAAGTCCACCCGGAGCACCATCGCTTCCACGAAATCGCCCTTGGAGAGCAGCTTCGAGGGGTGCTTGGTGCGGCTGCTCCAGCTCATCTCGCTGACGTGGATCAGGCCCTCGACCCCGGGCTCCATCTCGATGAAGGCGCCGTAGTCGGTGATGCTGACCACCTTTCCGCGGACCCGGGTTCCCACCGAGTAACGCTCGTGAGCCGTGGTCCACGGATCCACGTTGAGCTGCTTGTAGCCGAGCGAGACCCGCTCCGCCTCGGCATCGAAGCGGAGGATGACGACCTCGATCTGGTCGCCCACCTTCATGAGCTCCGAGGGATGCTCCAGCCGGCGGAAGGACATTTCCCGGATGTGGAGAAGGCCGCAGATCCCGCCGATGTCCACGAAAGCGCCGTACTCGGTGAGATCGCGGACCTCGCCCCGGAACACGCGCCCGACCTCGAGCGCCGCGAGGGTCTTCGTCTTCTCTTCCTCGAGGACAACCCGGCGCGAGAGCACGATGTTGCCCCGGCGCTTGTTCAGCTTGATGACCCGCAACTCGAGTTCGCGGCCCTTGTAGCTGCCCAGGTTCCTTACGGGACGGAGGTCCACCTGGGAGCCCGGGAGGAAACCGCGCACTCCGATCTCCCCGATGTCCACCTCGAGGCCGCCGCGGATCCGGTCCACGACCCGGCCCCGGACCGGCGTCTGCTTCTCGAACGCGTCCTCGATCTGGTTCCAGACCTTCATCTTCTCGGCTTTGCGATGCGAAAGCACGAGGTGGCCGCGGCGGTTGTCCGCACGCTGGACGAGGACGTCGATCTCGTCTCCCTCCCGCACCCGGACGTTCCCGTCCACATCCCGGAACTCGTCGAGCGGGATGATGCCCTCGGACTTGTAGCCCACATCCACGATCACGTCGGAGTCCGTCATGTGGAGGACCGTCCCGGTGACGATGTCCCCCTCCACGAGGTGCGTCTGGTACTGATCTAGGAAGGCCTCGAACTCGGCGGCTTCCTCCTCGGAAACCTGCGACGGCGCGCCATCTCGGGGCGCCGCGGCTCCGTTCCCCGCGGAGTTCGCCGCTTCGGTGGGGACTTCGGCGGCGCCGTCTCCCTCACCGGCGGCCGGTTCGACCACCTCGGCCGGGGGCTCGGTCGTCTCCCCGGCGATCACCGCGGTCGCCTGCTCCGCGGTTACCTCACTACCGACCGCCACCGCGGCCGCTCCGTCGTCCGTTTCGGGCATACCCTCTCTCATTAAGCAGAAAAAACTCCTGGGTGGGCGGGGGACCTCGGAGGCACGGGAAAACCACCCGCTCCGAAGACCCCTCTTCCCCGCCCGACACTCTCCATGAACCCTCAGGCCCGGCGGTGGTTGCCGTAGTGACGCGGGGAGTCGCCCATACTAGGCGCGCGCAGGACCGGTTGTCAACGGAGCCACGGCGCCCCGGCCGCCGTTCCTCGTCTGGAGGCCGGCGCTCCCCGGGTGATACAATTTTTCGGCTTACTTCGCGTCGCCCGCTCGCTTTTGGGAAGAACCGGACACCGGAAGAACCGGAACTGCAGGTCCGGGCGCGTCCGGTAAGAACTCACTCCAAGGTTCAACAGCAAAAGGCTCAACCGACCAAAGGTCCCCTACTCGCACATGTCACAAGGTTTCGACTTCTCCATCGCCATCGGGGGCGCCGCCGGGCAGGGAATTGCCACGCCCGGCAACATCCTTGCCCGGATGTTCGTTCGCCGGGGACTCCATCTCAACGCCTACAACGCCTATCAGTCCATCATCCGGGGCGGACACATCCTGCTGACCATGCGGGTCCGCGATCAGGAAGCCCTTTCGCATGGCGACCACATCAACCTGCTGCTCTGCCTGAACCAGGACACCATGACGCGCCACCTGCGTCATCTGGGCCCCGGCGCCTACGCGGTGTACAACGCCGACAACATCACCCCCGGGGAACACCAGGACGGCGTTCATCTCTGCGGCATGCCGGTGACCGAACTCACCGGGGACGCCAAGAACAAGCTCGCCCAGAACACGGCCGCGCTGGGCGTCATCGCCCACGTGCTGGGGCTCGACTTCGAGGTCCTGGAGTCGGCGCTCACGCTCCAGTTCCAGCGAAAGGGCGAGGCGGTGGTCTCTTCGAACGTCGCGGTCGCCCGGGCCGGTTATGAGTACTCGAGCGCCAACTTCACTCCGCTCGCGAACCCCCTCCCGCAAAACCCCGACCCGCTCGCGGTCTGGACCGGGAACGAAGCCCTGGCGATGGGCGGGGCGGCCGCGGGCGTCAAGTTCTACTGCGCCTACCCCATGAGCCCCTCGACGGGCGTGCTCCACTGGATGGCCAAGAACGCCCGCGAACTCGGCATCATGGTGCGCCAGGTCGAGGACGAGATCGGCGTAGCCAACATGGCGGTGGGAGCGGCCCATACGGGCGCCCGCACCATGTGCGCCACGTCGGGCGGCGGTTTCGCCCTCATGACCGAGGCTATCGGGTCGGCGGCGATGATGGAGATCCCGGTGGTCTTCATCAACGTGATGCGCGCCGGGCCCTCGACCGGAGTGCCCACCAAGACCGAACAGGGGGACCTTTGGCAGGCGCTCGGAGCCAGCCAGGGCGATTTCGAACGGATCGTGGTCGCCCCGCAGGACGCCCACGACGCTTTCGGCACCATCGCCGAGGTGTTCAACCTGGTCGATCGCTACCAGTGTCCGGCCATCGTTCTCTCGGATCTGCTCATCTCCGAAGGCACCTTCAGCGTGCCGCCGGACGACATCGACATGTCCCCGCCCATCGAGCGCGGAAAGCTGATCCGCGAATCGAACGGGGACGCGGGACCCTACAACCGGTATGTCGATACCCCCGACGGCGTCTCTCCCCGAGCCGTGCCCGGGGTGCCCGGCCATGTCCACGTGGTCGCCACCGACGAGCACGACGAGGAAGGCATCCTCATCTCGGACGAGTTCACGAACCCGATCAAGCGCCGCCAGATGGTCGAAAAGCGCGCCCGCAAGCTGGGCGACTACTTCGACCGGGTCGCCGCTCCCGAAGTCGAAGGGGACGAGGACGCGGAGGTCACGCTGGTGGGCTGGGGTTCCACGGCCGGCGTCATCGCGGAAGCGATGGAGCAGCTCCGGGCGGACGGCGTGAAGGTCAACCGGCTCGCCGTGAAGTGGATCCTGCCCTTCCACGCCGAAGCCGTCACCGAGGCGCTTTCCGGGGCGCGGAAGACCCTCATCATCGAAAACAACCACTCGGGACAGTTCCACCGCTACCTGCGGAGCGAGACCGGCATCACCGCCGACGGTCACATCCGCAAGTACGACGGCGAGCCGTTCATGCCGCATCACATCGCGGATGGCGTCAAGGCCCACCTCGCGGGCGACGTCTCGGGCGGCGTGTTCGTGCCGGACCAGGAAATCCTCGTATAGCCCTCGCTGCCGCGGAGACCACACACACAGGAGACCAACGTGACGATCGAGCTCAGGGAAAAGCCGCTGACCGCAAAAGACTTCAAGGGAAAGGTCGATCCCGATTGGTGTCCCGGCTGCGGCGACTTCGCCCTGCTCCGGGCCACCCAGATGTCGGTGGCCGAACTGGGGCTGTCTCCGCACGAGATCGTGTGCGTGAGCGGCATCGGCTGTTCTTCGAACTTCCCCGGATACTTCAACTCCTACGGGATGCACACGCTGCACGGCCGGGCGCTCGCCGTGGCGACCGGCGTGAAGATGGCCAACCAGACCCTCACGGTCCTGGTGACCGGCGGAGACGGAGACGGCTACGGGATCGGCGGCAATCACTTCACGCACACCGCCCGGCGGAACGTGGACCTCACCTACCTGGTGATGAACAACCAGATCTACGGGCTCACGACCGGACAGGTCTCCCCGAGCAGCAGCCTGGGCATGAAGACCAAGAGCACCCCGTTCGGGAACATCGAGCGGCCGGTGAACCCGATCACCTCGGCCATCATGAACGGCGCGACGTACGTGGGGCGCGGATTCTCCGGCAACATCAAGCAGTTGGTCCGGCTCATCAAGGGCGCCATCGAGCACCCGGGTTTCGCGGTGATCGACGTCTTCAGTCCCTGCGTGACCTTCAACCGCGACAACACCTACGACTTCTTCCGCCAGCGGGTTGTCCCGCTGGAGGATGAGGGCCACGATCCCTCCGACTGGAAGTCCGCCTGCGAACGGGCGATGGAATGGGACGAGAGGATCTACACGGGGCTCTTCTACCAGGATCAGGCCGTCCAGTCGCTGCACGCACTCGAGCCGATCCTCGACGGCGGGGCGCCTCCGGTGTCCCACGTTTCCGAGGCGATCACCCAGGAGCAGCGCGACCGCATCGTCCGGCGGATGATGTAGGCGTCAGCGGCCTGTTCCGGCGCCGGTCTCCTGAAACGGGAGCGCGATCGGATGCGAGCCGTTCGCGCGGGCGGCACTCCCGCACCGGCCGGTTTCGGCCGCGCCGAAGCGGCGCTCGGGGTGGTCGTCCTCGCCTGGGCGTCCAGCCTCAGCATCGTCAAGTACGGCGTCGGACTGGGTGACCCCTACGCCTTCAACCTGGCGCGGCTCATCCCGGCGTCCCTCGTCCTGCTCTTCGCGGTGAGCCGGACGCCGGCGCTCCGGAAGTTCGATTGGCGCGACGCCGGCCGGGTGTTCGTGCTGGGCGTGGCCGGCCACGTGGTCTTCCAGCTCGGGTTCATCCACGGGACGGACGCCTCCTCGGCCACGAGTTCGGCGCTCATCCTCGGCCTCACTCCGGTCGCCATCGCGGTGCTGGCCTGGGTGACGCGCGTCGAGCCGTTCTGCCAGCACACGGCTCTGGGCCTCGTGCTCACCATGGCGGGGATCGCCTTCGTTTCCGGGGCGGAGCCGAACCTGGGCGCCCACCTCGGCAACCTCATGCTCTTCGCCGCCATGATCGGCTGGGCCGTCTACACGGTGCGGGGAACGGCGCTCGTCCGCAAGTACGGCGCCCTCCGGGTGACCGCGTGGAGCTCGGCGGTCGCCTCGGTCCTGCTGCTCCTTCCGAGTCCCTTCCTGCTGACCCTGGCGGACTTCCGGCAGGCGCCGCCGGAGTGGTGGTACGCCGCGCTCGTTTCGGGCCTCGCCGCCATCGGCCTCGGGAACATGCTGTGGGTGTACGCGACCGGACGGGTGGGTCCGACGCTCACGGGCGTCTATTCGAACGTCCTCCCCATCCCGTCGGTGCTGATCTCCTGGCTGTGGCTCGGAGAGGTTCTCGGGGCGCCCAAGATCATCGGAGCGGTCCTGATCATTGCGGGCATCGCCCTGGCGCGCATTCACCACACGTGGGGAAGTAAAATTCCCGATCGGGTAACGGCCTGACGGGCCGCTGACGAACACAACCCGACAACCTTTTCGACGGACCCCAGGTCCGTTCAGGAGACTGGAATGAGTACGGAATTCCGACTGAAGACAGGTCTCGCCGACATGCTGAAGGGCGGCGCGATCATGGACGTCACCAACGCCGAGCAGGCGCGGATCGCCGAAGACGCCGGCGCGGTGAGCGTGATGGCCCTCGAGCGGGTGCCGGCCGACATCCGCCGGGACGGCGGCGTGGCCCGCATGTCCTCTCCGGAGAAGATCCGGGAGATCATCGAGTCGGTGAGCATCCCGGTCATGGCCAAGGTGCGTATCGGCCACTTCGTGGAGGCCCAGATCCTCCAGGAGATGGGCGTGGACTTCGTTGACGAGAGCGAAGTGCTGACCCCGGCCGACGAGGAGAACCACATCGACAAGCACGCGTTCGAAGTGCCCTTCGTGTGCGGCTGCCGCAACCTCGGAGAGGCCCTCCGCCGGATCGGCGAAGGGGCGGCGCTGATCCGCACCAAGGGCGAGGCCGGCTCCGGGAACATCGTGGAGGCCGTGCGCCACCTCCGCCAGATCGGCAACGAACTGCGCCGGCTCACGATCCTGACCGACGACGAACTCATGTCCGCCTCCAAGGAACTCCGCGCCCCCTACGAGATCGTGCGGATGGTGGCGCGCGACGGACGCCTTCCCGTGCCGAACTTCGCGGCGGGAGGGGTGGCGACGCCGGCCGACGCCGCCCTCTGCATGCAACTCGGGGCGGAGTCCGTCTTCGTGGGATCCGGGATCTTCAAGTCGACGGATCCCGAGCAGCGTGCCAAGGCCATCGTGAAGGCGGTGACCCATTACCGCGACCCGGCCATGCTGGTCGAGGTCTCGATGGGCCTCGGCGAACCGATGCGGGGCCTCGACATCGCTACCATGCCGGAGGAAGAGTTGCTGCAGACCCGCGGCAACTGAATTCGAGAGTCCTTCCCGGGACCCGGTAGCTCCCGGGTGCGGCGTCGCGCTCAGGCAGCGTGCGCCGGCGTGGTCTGTCTTCTGCGACCGAGGTGAACATGGGAGCGTTTCCCGAAGCGACGACAGTTGGACCCCGGCCGGGGCCTGCCCCGTCGCCCGCCCCGCCGCGCATCGGCGTGCTGGCGCTCCAGGGGAGCTTCGCGCTCCACGCCGCCGTCCTGCGGCGGCTCGGCATCGAAGCCGTGGAGGTCCGCCGGGCAGCGGCCCTCGAGGGACTCGACGGGCTGATCATTCCGGGCGGGGAAAGCTCGACCATGCTCAAGTTCCTCCTCGAGGAGGATCTCTTCGACCCCCTGGTCGCGTTTCAGCGGGACGGAGGCGCGCTGTACGGGACCTGCGCCGGCGCCATCCTGATGGCCCGCACCGTCGAGAACCCCGCGCAGAAGTCCCTCGGGGTGCTCGACATCGAGATTCAGCGCAATGGGTACGGCCGGCAACTCGAGAGCCACCTGGGCGCCTGCCCCTGCTCCGCATTGGGCGAACCGGACCTGCCCCTGGTCATGATCCGGGGTCCGGTGATCAGCGACACCGGCCCACGGGTGGAGGTGCTCGCCGAATGGCGCGGACAACCGGCCTTCGTGCGCGAAGGAAAGGTCCTCGCCACGACCTTCCACCCGGAACTGACGGACGACACGCGCATCCATGCGTATTTCCTGGAACTGGCAGCCGAGGCCCGCGAGGCCACGTCACGGAAATCGGGCGGAACCATTTCCCGCTGAGAGCGTTTTCCTGTTTGGGAAGCCTTTTCGGGCTTCGGGCCTCTGGTGGACGAGGGAGCAGTGAAGGAGGGGGCCCGGGCTCACCCGCGTCTCCATGCCCCTCGCCGCGCCCGCCCCGGTCTCGAAAACACCGTCCGCCGAAGGCGACCGGATCGCGGTCGTGATCGGCGGCGGCGAGCCCGCCCGCCAGGCGGCCCGGTTCCTGACCGAGGCGTCGTGGCGCGTCGAGCGGCTGTCCACTGTCCTGGAGGACGCGGCTGAGCAACTCCTCCGGGACGCCTCGGCGGTGATCGTGGACGCGACAGCCGCCCCGGAACCGGTGCAGGCAACGATCGAACACCTGCACGGGGTGTGTCCCGAAGCGGCAACGCTCCTGCTCCCCGCGACCGACACACCCCGGCCGCAATTTCCCGGACTCGGCTCCGGACGCCCCCGGATGGTGTCCGTTCCGATCCAGCGGGAGACACTGCTGACGTCGCTCGAGGCGGAACTCGGATATCGGGGACTTCTGCGTGAGAACCGCGTTCTGCGCCACCAGCTCCGCGCGGCGACCCGCCTCGAGGACTGGGTCGGATGCTCGGACGAGGCTGCGGGGATCCGCAGCGCGATCGTCACGACCGCCTTTTCCGATGGCCCGGTCCTGATCGTCGGTGAGTCGGGCAGCGGCCGGCGCCTGGCCGCCGAGCTCGTCCACCGACTGGGACGACAGTCGTCGCTTCCGTTCCTCGCGCTCCAGGCCGCGAGCCTGGCAACGGGACTGGGCCCCATCCTCGCCAGACTGCGGCGCGGCGGCCGGGAGTACGCGGCCGACGCACCCGGTTCCCGGCCGGGGAGTCTCTATCTGAGCGGCGCGGAACACTTGCGCCCGAGGGATCAGGCCGCGCTCGAGGACGCCCTTCGGCGACCGCCGCCGTTTCGGCTCATCGTGTCCGGCACTCCGGACCTCCGCGCGAAGGTGCGGGCCGGCACCTTCTCGACCGCCCTCTTCAACCGCTTCGAGGCTTCCAGCATCCGGATCCCGCCCCTGCGGGAGCGCCGGGAAGACATCCCGGCCCTCCTCCTGCATTTCCTGCAGCTGGCCTCGGAGACCTCGGGCGAACCGCCGTTCGGGATCTCCGGCAAGGCGGTCGAGGAATGCGCCGGCTACGACTGGCCGGGAAACACGGCGGAACTCCGCATGTGGGTGGAGCGCGCCGTGGCCACCGCCCGGGTGTCCCGGTTCTCCGGCCCCGTCTTGCCGGAGACCCTCTGCGCACCACCCGACGGCGGCCCCGCACCCACCCCGGGCGCCGGTTCCCGACCCCTGAAGGAAGTGATCGCCGGGATCGAGAAGAGACTGATCGAACGGGCGCTCAAGCGGACCGGGGGAAACCAGAAGCGGGCAGCCCGTTTCCTCCAGATGAACCCCACGACGCTCCACGAAAAGATGAAGCGCCACGGACTCCTGCGCCGTGCCGGCGGAGGTCCCTCCCCGCAAGGAACCGGCGGCCGCCGGAGCGGGCCCGGCTAGCCAGGGCTCAACGGAAACAAGAAAAGCGCCCGGGATCCTGCGGAGGCAAGATCCGGGGCGCTCTCCGGAGCGGGGGTGCTACTTCGCGGTGATCCGGAAGTGGGCGCGACGGTTCCGCTGCCAGCAGTCCTCGTCGCTCTCGGTGCACTGCGGGCGCTCCTTCCCGTAGCTGATCATCTCGAGCCGGCTGTCCGGAACCCCGAGCGATACGAGGTAGTCGTAGGCGGCGCGAGCCCGGCGCTCACCGAGCGCCTGGTTGTACTCCACGGTGCCGCGCTCGTCGCAGTGTCCTTCGATCTGGATCGTTGCGGAGACGTAGGGCCGCTGCAGCCAGGCGGAGTTGGCCTGGAGCGCGCTCCGGGAGGCATCCGTCAACTCGGACTCGTCATACGCGAAGTAGACGTCCGAGAGGTTCTGCTGCAGCTCCATCATGTCCGTGTCCAGATAGATGTCCCGCTCCGTCGGCGGCGGCGGTGGCGGCGGCGGCGGTGGCGGTGGCGGCGGTGGCGGCGGAGGAGGCGGTGGTGGCGGCTCCTCGGGTGGCGGTGGCGGCGGTGGCGGCGGCGAGGAGCACGCCGCAACAGCGAACCCGAGAGCAACCGTCGCGAGAGACAGCAACAGCAGGGTGGCGATGGCTTTTCTCACAAGGGAACCTCCGGGGGCAGCGAATGAAGAGCCAGTCAGAGGCTAACGGATCGCTCTCACCGAAGTCAACGACAGACCGGAGGGTTCCGGTGCGGTTGCCGCCTCCTCCGGACGCCGGAGAAACCCCGATCAGCCCCCGGTTTCCTCGAGGATCCGAAGCGCCGCCGACCGGGGATCCGGGTGCCTCGTGATGGCCCGGCCGACGACGATGTAGTTCGCCCCCCGGCGCGCCGCTTCTCCGGGGGTGGCGACCCGCCACTGATCGTGCGTGGCCGCCGCCCAACGCGGCCGAACCCCCGGGACGAGAAGCACGAAACCGTCGCCGAAAGCGTCCCGGAGCGCCTCGGCTTCGGCGGCGGAGGCGACCACGCCCCCGAGCCCGGCGGCCCTGGCGAGACGCGCGAGGTTCAGGACCTGGTCCCGAATGGACACTCCCGGGTACACCTCCGCGGCGCTCTCCTGATCGAAGTGGGTCAGGACCGTGACGCCGAGGAGCAGCGGCGGCGCCGGCGTGTCCGACGCGGCCCGGGCCGCCTCTTCGAGCATCGGCCGTCCCCCGGAGGCATGGACATCGAGAATGCTCGCCCCCAGGGATGCCGAGGCCCTCACCGCGCCAGCCACCGTCGCCGGAATGTCGTGCCACTTCAGGTCCAGAAAGACGCGTCCCACCGAGGAGAACTCGGAAACGGCGCGCGGGCCCGCCGCCGTGAAGAGCTCCTTGCCCACCTTGTAGAACGAGGCCGCGCCGGCCAGGGCGTCCCGAAGCCGGAGCGCTTCATCGAGGGACGGGGTATCGACGGCGACCACCAGTTCACCGGCGCCGGGCCCCGCGACCCAACCGGGGTGCCCCGGCGCCGCCGAGCCGGACCCGGCCGAGCGCATCGTCACCCGGCGGTCTCCGGCCGCATCGCCCCGGTGAGGTCCCGCAGCGCGGCGACCTCGTGCCGGCGGCAGTAGGCGGCGAGCCCGTCGAAGGTGCGCCGCCAGACGCCGGGGTCCACGAAGTTCATGGTGCCGATCTGCACCGCGGCGGCTCCCACGAGCAGGAACTCGAGGGCGTCCTCGGCGTTCGCGATGCCGCCCATCCCGATGACCGGAAGCCGGCTTCCCTGGGCGACCTCCCACACCATGCGCACCGCGATGGGACGGATCGCCGGGCCGGACAGGCCGCCGACGACGTTCGCGAGGCGCGGCCGGCGCGTCTCCACGTCCACCGCCATCGCGGGGATGGTGTTGATGAGGGACACCGCGTCGGCGCCCGCCTCCGCGACCCGCCGGGCCATGGCGGCCATGTCGCTCGCACTGGGGCTGAGCTTCGGAATGACCGGAAGCCGCGTGCCCCGGCGCACCACCTCGGTGGCCCGCGCGGCCATGTCCGGATCGCAGCCGAACTCGATCCCGCCCTCCGCGACGTTCGGGCAGGAGATGTTCACCTCGATGGCCGACACTCCTTCGGCATGGTCGAGGATCCTCGACAGCTCGCCGTATTCCTCGAGCGAGCTGCCGCAGATGTTCGCGATCACGATCTTCCCGAGGGCCCGTACGGCCGGGAGTTTCTCGGCCAGGAAACGCCGGATGCCGACCTCCTGAAGGCCGATGGCGTTCAGCATGCCGGACGGGGTCTCCCAGATTCGCGGCGGCGGGCATCCCTCCCGGGGCTCCAGGTAGAGGCCCTTGACCGAGATCGCGCCGATACAGTCGTAGTCCGCCACCTCCCGATACTCGTCGCCGTAGCCGAAGGTGCCGCTGGCGGCGATCAGGGGGGTGGGCAGCCGCAGCCCGGCGACTTCCACTCCCATGTCCACGGTCGTGGAGTTCGCTTCAGCCATTGGGGAGCGGCGGCGAGGGTCGCCCACCAGGAACGAGCGACGCGTCAATGCTCGCGGTGCGGAGCCGCCGCCGGGGTGGGGTGTGGGGCGGGGTGTCCCCTCCCCACAAAAAAGGGTGGAAGGAATCGCCTGGCGATTCCCTCCACCATCCCGTGGGAACAGCGGCCCGCATCCGAACAGTCCGGTAGGTTCGCGCCTTTCGCTCGGCGGGTCCCATGCGGGCTGCTGTTTCCACGGGATGCTAAAGAGGATGGGGGTCGCGGTCCCAGGCGATCGTTTCGGCGTCGAACACGGGCCCCTCGGTGCAACTCCGCAGGTATTCCGCGGGACCCCCGGACGGGGGCCGCGCCCAGACGACGCAGCCGAGGCAGCAGCCCATCCCGCACCCCATCCGGCGCTCGATCGAGACCTGGTGGGGGACGCCGGCGGCGGTCGCCAGTTCCGCCACTTTCAGCAGCATCCCCGTCGGCCCGCAGGAGTAGAGAAAAGGCCGGCCCGCGTCCGCCAGCGCGGCGTCGAGCAGCGCGGTGACGAACCCGTGGTGGCCGGCGCTCCCGTCCTCGCTGGCCACCCGCACGTCCATCCCGAACCGTTCGAACGCCTCCCAGAGGTAAAGGTCGGGCCGGCGCCTTCCACCGAGCAGCACGATGCCCCGGCGCCCGCTTTCCGCGAGCCGGCGGCAGAAGAGCACGAAAGGCGCGATTCCCACTCCGCCGGCAACGATCACCGGCGTCAGGTCCGGAGGCGGCGGATCGAACGTCGTCCCCAGCGGACCCAGACTGGACACCTCCGCGCCCACGGGCAGATTCATGAGAGCCCGGGTTCCCACCCCGACCTGCTTGACCAGCAGGGTGAAGGCGCCGTCGTCCAGCAGGTCGCAGTAGGAATACGGGCGCCGCAGCAACCCGCCCCCGCCGACCCGGACCATGGCGAACTGGCCCGGCAGGACTTGCAGGGGCGCCTCGCTCTCGAAACGGAGCAACTGGGCGTCCGGGGAGAGCTGGTCCCGGGCCACGAGGGTCGCCGCGACGTCCGCCCGGGAGGGACCCGGTCCGCCGACCGCTTCGCTAAGCGTCACGGGCGGTCACCCGATCGACTTCGGAGAGGGTAGTCACCCCGCGCGCCACGAGTTCGAGGGCGTTCCGGCGCAGCGGGACCATCCCCTCCGATTCCGCCTGCGTGCGGATCGCGCCCACTCCTCCGCGCGCCAGGATGAGCTCCCGGATGGACGCGCTGAGCGGCAGGACTTCGGCCACCACGGTCCGCCCCCGGTACCCCGCTCCGTCGCATTTCCGGCAGCCGCGCGGACGGAAGACTCGCTCGGCGGGAGCGGGAAGCGCCGAGAGGGCTCCCCGTTCCGCCGCAGCGGGCGGGCCCGGCTCGCGGCACTCGCGACAGAGCACCCGGACGAGGCGCTGGGCGACGATGCAGTTCAGGGCGGAGACGAAATTGTGAGGGTCGGCCCCCATGTGCAGGAAGCGTCCGACCACGTCGAGGGCGTGGTTGGCGTGAACCGTGGTGAGGACGAGATGGCCGGTCAGCGCCGCCTGTACCGCGATGGAAGCCGTCTCCGGATCCCGGACTTCCCCCACCATGATGGTGTCCGGGTCATGCCGCAGGATGGAGCGCAGACCGCGGGCGAACGTGAGGCCCTTCTTCTCGTTCACCGGAACCTGGGTGACCCCCGCGATCTCGTACTCGACGGGATCCTCCACGGTCACGATCTTCTCCTCCGGAGTCGCGATCTCGGAGAGGGCTGCGTAGAGGGTCGTGGTCTTTCCGCTTCCGGTGGGACCGGTGGCGAGCAGCATCCCGAAGGGCCGGCGGGCGTGCTCGCGGAGAAGCCCCAACTCCCGGCCCGAGAAACCGAGCGCCTCGAGGGAAAGCGCCTCGAAGCGGGTTCCCAGGCTGCGTTTGTCGAGCACCCGGATCACCACGTCTTCGCCGTGCACGCTGGGCATGACGGAGACCCGGAAATCCACGGTCCGCGGCGTGCGCTCGCCCCCTCCGGGAAGCACGGCCCGGAACCGTCCGTCCTGCGGGACGCGCCGCTCCGCGACGTCAAGCTCGGCCATCACCTTGAGCCGGGCCACGATGGTCTGGTGGTGGGCGCGGTCCACCGGCTCCATCGCCGGATACAGAACGCCATCCACGCGGTACTTCAGCACGACTTCCCCGGACTTGGTCTCGATGTGGATGTCGGTGGCGCGCCGCTCGATGGCATTCAGGAGCAGCGAATCCACGAGCCGGACCACGGGGCTCCCGGTCCGTGAGTCTTCGATCGCGTCGAGCGAGATGACGGGCGGGCCGGAGTCCCCGTCGCCTCGTCCGAGCCGCTCGATCCGAAGATCCTCGGACGCGCGGTCGAGCAGGAAGCTGGAGTCGGTATTCCGCTCGATGATCGCGTCGATCTGCGCCGGATCGCCCACGTGGACGACCACGGGACGGCGGAGCAGCAACTCCAGCCGGTCCACGTCGGACTCGACCACCGGGGGCGCCACGGCGATGGAAAGGCGCTCGCCGTCCTCCGCCAGCGGAACGAAACGGTGGCGCCGCACCAGCTCCATGGGGACGCTGCGCCAGAGTCCGGGATCGTCCCGATATCCCGAGAGGTCGGCCGCGGGGTAGAGCGAGGGCGAGGCCCCGGACGCTCGCACGTTCCGGCCGGTACTCAATCGATCCCTCGCATTGGCAGTCCGCCCGCAGGGCGGGCGGCGAAGGAATACCGGTTCGGGAGGAACCGGCGCAACCGGAACCCCTGGAGATCTCCGCGCAGAGATCTCCGGTCCACTACGGCTGCGGACCCTCGCGAGGGAAGCCTAGTCGCAGCAGTCGGACTGGAAAGGACGAGAGACCTTGCAGCGGACCACGTTGCTGGCAGGGATCTCGATGGCCTCTCCCGTACGGACGTTGCGGCCCATCCTCGCTTCCCGGTGGGCAACGGAGAACTTGGCGATGCCCGGAAGCACGAAATCGTTGCCGGTCCGCAGTTCCCCAATCGCCAGGTCACGCAGTCCGTCAAGCACCATACCGACCTCGCGACGACTGATCTCGGCATGATCTGACAGGGCCGTTACGAGTTCCACCTTGGTCATTGTTGATCTGGTCCTTTCTTTGCCCAAGCGGGGTTGGTGCGCCCCACCGCCCGATCGTGAGCGGCCAGGAGCGCGCGACGCGCCGCAGAGTATCACAGGCCCGCGCGCGGATCGCCCAGAAAAAAACGCTTCTGTCGCGCCCTTTTTCGGCCCTCGGTCAGAACCCGAGAAGCTGGTCGAGCGTCGCCAGACGCCCGTTCGCGAGCACCGCGCGCACCCGCCGCAGGTTCGAGATGTCGTCGAGTGGATTGCCTTCGAGCAGCACCAGGTCGGCGAGGGCGCCCGGCGCGATGACGCCCAGCTCCCCGGCCAGACCCAGCGCTTCCGCGGCCGTCGCGGTGGCGGCCCGGAGCGCTCCGGCGGGCCCGAGCCCGGCCTCCGACAACTGCTCGATCTCGACGATGAACCCGAGTCCGTAGGGAACGATCGGGGTGTCCGTCCCCGCGATGACACGGCCGCCCGCATCCGCGATGGACGTGACCGTTTCCCACATGGGGCGCATCAGGGACAGCCCGCGCGCGATCTGGGCCTCGCGGTCGTCCGCGGGCTCCCGTGGCGCGGTGAGCGAGGAAGCGAGCCAGGCGGGAAACGCCCGGATCCGGCGGTCGGAGGAAACGAGGTCGGGCTCGCGGGCAAGCGCCAGGTCCCAGCCGCCGTAGATGAGCATCGTCGGGGTGAAGAACACTCCCGACTCGGCGATGAGGACCCGGACGTCCTCGTAGGAGCGGCCGAGGTCGGTCATCTTCGGCGAGAAGCCCCGCCGCGACGTGCCCTTGACGTGTTCGAGGCCGTTCACGCCGTAGCGGACCGCCGGATACAGCTCGTGGGAGGTCACGAAGGCGCCGAAACGCTGCGCCCGGCGGATCGCGTCCCGCTGGGACTCGTCGTCGAGCCGGACGTAGGTCTTGACGACGTCGTAGTCCAGCTCCCTGGCGAGTCGAAGCACCACGTCCCTTTCCTGCCCGGTCGAGAGCGCCGCGGCGCCCGGGTAGTAGATGCGGGTGCCGTCGAGCGTGGCGCCGGTGAGGAAGATCCGCGGCCCTACCCGCAACCCGGCCAGAATCGCCTCCCGCTCCTCCACCACCCGGTAGGTCGCCGCCGCGGGGACCCGGAGCGACGTCACCCCATAGGCGAGATGGGCCCGGCCGAAACGGTTGCCGAACGCGGGGCTCATCAGGTGCGTGTGCATCTCGATCAGGCCGGGGATGACGGTCGCCCCGTCGCCCCGCACCACCCGCATCTCTTCGGGCGGCGCCTCGGCAGCCGGTGTTACCGAAACGATGCGTCCGGCCTCGATCAGGATGTCCCGGCCCGGAAGCACCTCGCCCGCCTCCACGTCGAGCACCGCGACGTCATGGATGAGGAGGGTGCCGGACGCGGGCGCAACCTCGAACTCATGCCGCAGGCGGATCGTTTCCGACCCGCTGCCGTCGGCGGCGATGCGCACCACGTCGGCGCCCGAGACGGCGACGATCCCGGTCCCGTCGGCGGTCCATGCCGGGAAGTCCACCGGGCCTTCGAAGATGGTCTCCGGAGATCCGGCCGGAACGCCGGCGGCGTCCAGCCCGAGAACGGCAAGCCCTCCACCGAGGGCGAACGCGAGCCGGGACCCGTCGGGCGAGAACACCGGGCCGTCGGAGTCGCGGGTGCCGAAACTGGCCGCGGGCTCATCGAGGAACCGGGTCTCGCCGCTGCTCGCGGCAACGAGCGCGATCCGGTTCCGTCCTTCCCGGTAGCGGGAGGAATACGGGACCAGGCTCGCGAGCGCGACGGTTTCGCCATCGGGCGACCAACTGGGCATCCCCGCGCCCCGCCGGGCGGTATAGACGGGCCGTTCCTCCTGCGCCGCGTCCAGACCCGTGTCGAGGTCGCGGCTCGTTACGCGGAGGTTTCCCCGTTCGTCGAGCCAGGCGATGCGGGTTCCGTCACGGGTCACCGCCGGACTCACCTCGGCGCCGAGCCGGGCGGTGAGCTGGGTGAGCCCCGCGCCGGGTCCCGAACCGAGCCGCTTTTCCCAGATGTCCATCGTCCCGCCGCGATCGCTCGCGAAGAGCACGCTCGCTCCGTCGGGCAACCACACCGGGTCGGTGTCGAGCCAGGTGTCGCGGGTCAGCGGAAGCGGGGCCTCGGAACCGTCGAGCGGGGCGGTCCAGATATCCCCGAGGGCGGCGTAGAGGAGCCGGGTCCCGTCCGGACTGATGCTCGGCCGGATGATCCCCCGGACCGGAAGCGTCTCGTCCGACTCGGTACGGATCCTGCCGCGGCGCTCGGGTGGACGGCGGACGCCCAGCTCGGCCGACATCGGAACAGGTTCGGCGACCGCCGCGGCGCTCTCCCCCGCCTCGGCGCCCTCCGGGGGAAGCCCCACCCCGAGCCGCCGGATTTCCCCGTCGCCGGTATAGAGGAGGGTTTCGTCATCCAGCCACTGGGGCCGGAACGGGAACAGGTCCTCGCCGGCTCCGGTGAGGACTCGCGGGGCGGCGGGCTCGTCTTCGTCGACCGGGTCGGATCCCTCCGTCGCCGCCGCGAGGGGCGCGAGCACCCACTCGCTGGCGGTTCCGATATCGAACCGGCTTCCCATCAGGGTGAGGCCCTCGTACTGGAGACGCCGGAACACCACCTGCGATCCGTCCGGACTCACCGCCGGAGCGGCGACGTTGCCTTCGCTTCCGGGCACGGCGACGGGAACGGCGCCGGCCTCCAGCGAGAGCCGCTGCACCGCCCCGTCCGCCTCGCCCTCGGGAGTCGCCACGAAGACGACGCCCTCGCCGTCCGGGGTCCAGGCGGGCTGGGACTCGTTCCCGAGACTGCTGGTGACCGGCGTCACCTCCCCGCTCTCCACCTCCAGAATCCAGATGTCGTAGCTCCCCGCGCGATCCGAGGAGAAGGCGATCCGGGCGCCGTCGGGAGACCACGCCGGCTCGCGGTCATCGAAGCCGGTACCGGTGAGCTGCTCGGGCTGCCCCCCGAGGGCCAGTTGCCAGATGTCCCAGGTTCCCGCCCGGTACGACTGGTACGCCACGCGGCCGCCCTCGGGATGGAAGTCGGGCAGCCGGTCGTCGCCGAGACCGTCGGTGAGCGCCTCGGCGGAACCGCCGGCCGCCGGCAGCAACCACAGGGTCCCCTGCAGGTCCATGACCAGTTGCTCGCCGTCCGGCGACGCCGCAACGGCAAAGTTCGTCCCCTCCGTAACCTGGACCATCCGCTCGGCGTTTTCCTGAGCCCCGGCGGGGGCAACGCCGAAAGCGAGCAGAAGGAGCGGCAGGCGCCTCATCGCCGCCGATCCTAGCAGCGTGCCGGCGCCGTCCCTCTGCGCAAACCCTTGCCGCGAGGAACCTCCAACCGGGCTAGCTCCGCTGCAGCACTCCCTCTCTGACCAGCCTCCGCGCGAGCGTCAGCTTTCCGTCGGCATCCAGGCAGTCCGGCAGATCCCGAACGGCGAACTCGTCCTGGGCAGTTGTCACGAAGTCAACCGCTGGCCACACCCCGGCCGGCAGACGCAGCTCCCGGCCGCAAAAGCGGAGGAAACACGACTCGCCTTCGATCGCGGCCTCGGTCAGCAACCCTGCCCGCCGCCGCAGACGCGAACCGAGAGTCAGGGGCTCCGGGTCGAACCGCTGGCTGAAGAGGTCGGTGAAGAGCGGTACGCCGGTGGCCAGCACTTCGTCGGTGAAGCGGCGCCACACAACCTCCGGGTCGAACCGGGACCGCACGGAATCCAGCTTCTCGCCGAGCAGACGCTCCCGCTCCGCAGCGGGAAACCCCTCGCGGGCGAAGCCGGGGGGCAGATTCCGGCGCAGCGACTCGTCGTCAAGCGCGGCCGCGGAAACGCTCTCGACGAGGAACTCGGCCCAGGTGAACGCCGTGAGTCCGAGCGTGACGTGGAGTGACGGCTCGCCCGTCGAGCGGGCGGCGTGCATCAGGCCGCGCGGCAGGTAGACGGCGCTGCCCGGGCCGAGTTCGAACTCCTCGCTGAGCTCGCCGGGACATGTGCCGCGCCGGAAGCGCTGGCCCCGGAGCGGCAGTTTCACCTTGGTGTCGAAGATGGACCAGCGCTTCGTACCGCTGATCTGCAGGACGAACACGTCGTGCGTGTCCCAGTGCGCGTTGAATCCCTGCGCGTCCGGGGGCGTGAGATACACGTTCGCCTGGACCCGGGACGAGAAAGCGCGTCCCAGTCCGGAGCACAACCGGGCGAGGGTGGGGACGCGCCTTTGAAGCTGGTTGAAGATGACGGTCGCGCCGCCGTCGAAGTGCCTCGCAACCTCGAGTGGCTGGACCCGGCCGTTCTTCGTGTACTCGCGGCGCGCGACGTCGCCGTCGTTCCGCACCAACTGGATGTCCTCCCGGCCGGCTGCGTGGGTGCCCAGCACGATGTCGAGGTCGCCGAACGAAAGAAGCTCCTCGTAGCAGGGAGACGGTTCACGCCGGATGTGACAGAGCCGCCGCTCGTAGTAGTCGCGCTCGAACTCCGCGGCCGACAGCGGATCGATCAGCCAGGCGTACCAGTCCCGGCCGCCTGCGGTCTGTCGCGAGGAGTGGTCCTCCATCAGGTGAGCGCCGCGCGGGGCGTCCAGGCCTTCCCTGTCGGGTTGACGCGTCTGGCAGGCATGACTACGATGATGACACTCGGTTTCATCTTAATCCTTGGGAGAGCCGCCATGCGTAACCCGGAAGCCCGGGAATCCGCTCCGCACGTCCTGGAATCGCCCCTGCCGCTAACCGACGCCGACATCACCTCGGTCCCGGTCGATCGCCGTTCCTATCTGCGTCGGGCGGTCGGGAACGGCCCGCTGGTGGCGGGCTCCGCTTCGACTGATTCCGACGGTAGCGACGCCGCTCCGGCCGATTCCGACGGCGGCGACGCCAGTCCGGCGGACTCCGACGGGTCCGACGCCGATTCCGACGGCGGCGACCCGAACGGCTACCGGTAGCGGTCCCTCAGGAGGGGCGCACGCTCCTCCGACCCGAGCCCCGCGCCGGCGAGCGGGTTGCCGGCCTCCTTCGGTCCTGGCCGACGCGCATCGGAGGCCGGCCCGATCCCTGAAGGCGGCATGACTTCGCCGGGTATCGTTGCCGGCGGCATGATGTTCCTCCGCTGTCTCCTCCCCCGGACCAACCGTTGCCGCGCGGTCCTGCTCCTGTTCGCCGTCGGGTTCGCCGGTTGTGCGGCCACCCCGGATCCCGAGCCTCCTCCAACCGTGTCGGAGGCGGCTACGGCGGCCGCCGGCGAGATTCGCCGCGTCATCGAAGAGGACGGGCGCGGCGGCGCCGCCTTCGGCATCGTGGTGGCCGGGGAAACGGTCGTCGCGGAAGGCTTCGGGTTCGCTGACACCGAAGGCGAGACGCCGGCCCGGGCCGACCACCTGTACCGGATCGGCTCCATCACCAAGCCGGTCACCGCGATGGCCATGCTGCGGCTCGTTCACCTGGAAGAGGCCCGGTTCGGCGATCCGGTCACCGAGTTCGTCCCGGAGCTCGCGGAGGTGGAAAACCCCTATTCGTGGACCCCCGGCCCCAGCATCTTCCAGCTCGCGACGATGACCGCGGGGCTCGCCCGGGAGCCCCGGAACCTCCCGCGCTACCTGGTGGGTGCTCCCCAGGACTGGCTCGACACCGCGCTCCGGGCGCTCGCTGAGGTCTCGTTCGAGTACGAGCCCGGGACCCGCTACCAGTACTCCAACATCGGCTACGCGATGCTCGGCGCCGCCGTGGAGCGGGCCGCCGGCGAGCCCTTCATGGACCACGTCAGGGACAACCTCCTGGCTCCGCTCGGGATGGAATCGAGCACCTTCTTCCCCGTCCCGCAGCTTGAAGAGCGGATCGCCGAGGGGGTCACCGTGACGGACGACGGCAGCCTCGACGCCGAGACGCCGGCGCGGGAACACGCGGGACGCGGCTACAAGGTGCCGAACGGCGCGCTCTATTCGACGGTGGAGGACCTCGGCGTGTTCCTGCGGTTCCTGACCGGAATGGAGGGGGAGCCCTTCGACGGGGTGATCCCCGCGAGCGTCCGGCAGGACAACCTGACGAAGGCGTTCGCCACCGGGGACCTCGCGAGCGGCTACGGGTTCGGCTTCATGTCCCGCCGCGTCGACGGCGCGGACGGCGACCCGTTCACCGCCTACGGCCACGGGGGAAGCGTGGCCGGGTACCGGGCGGCGGCCTGGATCGAGCCGGAAACCGACGCCGCGGTGATCCTGCTCCGGAACGTGGGGGGCGACGGGCTGAACCTGTCGGAGCTGTCGCTCGCGGCGCTCGCGGAGGTGGTGGCGGCCCTCCGCTGAGCCGCGCGTCCGCCGCCTCTCCCCGGTGCCCCGAATCCCCCGGATCTCGCTGGCCTGGTGGATCCTCATCGGGATGGCCGGGGGCGTCGCCCTCGGCCTTGCCGCGCCGCACTGGGCC
The DNA here is from genome assembly GCA_022820545.1 of Acidobacteriota bacterium. Classification (GTDB taxonomy): domain Bacteria; phylum Acidobacteriota; class Vicinamibacteria; order Marinacidobacterales; family Marinacidobacteraceae; genus Marinacidobacterium. Next base: position 39,290 of record JAJEFG010000080.1, read on the forward strand.
GAGCGCATCGAGTTCCTGAGCACCCTGTTCCTGCGGCTGATCCGGTCGATCATCGCTCCCGTGCTGGTGGGGGTCCTGATCCGGGCGATCGCGGGCGCCGGGTCGATGGGCGCGCTGGGGCGGCTGGGCTGGAAGTCGGTGGTCGCCTTCGAGATCGCCACCACCCTCGCCCTGCTGCTCGGCTGGTTCAGCGTGGCGGCCACCCGGCCCGGCGATGGCCTGTCCCTCGGCGGGGCGTCCGGGGTGGACCTCCCGGAGCCGGCGGGGTTCGTGGATGCGCTGCAGAACGCGGTTCCGACGAGCATCGTGGACGCCCTGGCGCGGGGCGACGTGCTGCAGATCGTAGTGTTCTGCTTCGTCTTCGGGATCGCGTGCCTCTCGGTGGGCAAGAAGGCCCGGCCGGTGGTGGACTTCGCGGACGCGCTTGCGGAGGTCGCGTTCCGCTACACCGACTACGTCATGTACCTGGCGCCCCTGGCGGTATTCGCGGCGGCCGCGAACGCGATCGCGGGCGGCGGGGCCGCCGGCCTCGAGGGCCTCGCCGAGTTCACCGCCGTCGCCTGGCTGGCGCAGGGTTTCTTCCTCCTCGTGGTGCTGGCGGGAGGCCTGTTCGTCTGCGGCATCCCGCTGCGGCGGTTCGCGCGTTTCATGCGCGAGCCGTTCCTGGTGGGTTTCGCAACCACTTCGAGCGCCGCCGCCCTGCCGCAGACGCTCGAGAACCTGCAGCGGTTCGGGGTGCCGCGACGCATCCTCGGAGTCGTGACGCCGCTGAGCCTGAGCCTGAACATGAACGGCAGCACGATCCACCTGGGGATGGCCACCCTGTTCATCGCGCAGGCGGCCGGGGTCCACCTCTCGTGGGAGCAGGCGGCGATCATCCTGCTGACCCTGAAGGTGACGAGCAAGGGGGTGGCGGGGATCCCGCGCGCCAACTTCGTGATCCTCGCGGCGGTGTTCGAGGGGCATGGCCTTCCCATGGAAGGACTCGGCATCCTGCTGGGGATCGACGCGCTGATCGACCCGATCCGCACGAGCACGAACGTCGCGAGCCACTGTTCCGCCCCGGCGGTGGTGGCGCGCTGGGAGGACCCCGGGTTCGCGCGGCCCGGGACACCGGCCGCGGCCGGCTGAGCCCGTCAGCCCACCCCGGGCCGGCTACCGGGCGAGGAGGCGCCGGGCCTGGCGGAGGTGCAGTTCCTCCAGCAGTTCGCCGTCGAGTTCGACGACCGCAACGCCGCGCGCGGCGGCGTCCTCCATGACGGAAACGACGCGTTCCGCCCAGGCGCGTTCCTCCGGCGTGGGCGCGAAGGCTTCGTGGATGACGGGGATCTGCGCCGGGTGGACGGCGGACATGCCGTCGAAGCCCATTTCCGCGGCGTGGCGGGCGCTCCGGCGCAGCCCTTCCAGGTCGCGGAAGGCGAACCAGGGCGCGTCCCAGGCGTGGACCCCGGCGGCGCGCGCGGCGAGCAGAATCCGCTGCCGGACGAAATCCAGCTCGGACTCACCCGGCCGCATCCGGGCGCCAATGCTCAGCCGGTAGTCGGCGGACCCGAACACGAGACCTTCCACGCCGGGTACCCGGGCAAGGTCGAAGACGTTCGCGGCACCGGGCGCGGTTTCGATCATCAGCCAGAGGGGCGTCGTCCGGCCCAGCACGTCTCGAGCCACCCGGACAGTCTCACCGGATTCGGCCTTGGGCAGGAGGACGGCATCGAATCCGGCGGTGGCGGCTGCTTCAAGGTCGGCGTGGCCGCCGGAGCCTTCCGGAGGGTTGGTCCGGAGCCCGACGACCGCACCGGCGCCGGCCGCCGCGGCCCGGGATCCCTGAAGGCGTTCCCGCGCGGCATTCTTGTGCGACGGGTGGACGCCGTCCTCGAGGTCGAGCACCACGATGTCCGCGCCCCGGGTGGCGGCCTTCGCGACCATTCGCTCGCTGGAGGCGGGCACGTAGAGGAGCGAGCGAAGCGGGCGCGACACCTGGCCGAGTATCCCATCCCGCTGGACGACGCGGATCGGAGCGCCGGCCTCCGGCCGGCGGCCAGTTCTCCCGGTGGGGGCCGCGCGGGAGCGCGACACGCGCGTTGATGGCGGCAGTCCAGGTGAGCGTGAGGGCCACGCTTGTCTCCTTTCGGAGGGCGTTGCGCCGTCCCCTGGTTGGGTGTCGGCGGGGACGATTGCGGTGCGCATTTCGCCTCCCTGCGGTCGGCGATGCCGGCCGGAGGCCGGCGCTCCGATTCCCGGGAACCGCAGCGGTCGACCGTTCGTTTGGATGAGCATGATGAGACTGCTGCGCAACGCAACCCAGGCCACCCTCGCTCTCGCCCTGACGGCCCTCCCGGCGCTCGGGCAGGAGCGACCCTGGCTCCACGTTCAGGTCGAGGACGGCGACGACAACACCAAGGTCGAGGTGAACCTGCCGTTCGCCGCGGTCGAAGCGCTCGGCGACTCGCTCGGCGAGCACATCCTCGACGAGATCGGGAAGGAGTGGGACCACGACACCGACGTGGACGTGGACGCCGAGGACCTCCGCGCGCTGTGGCAGTCGCTCCGCGACAACCCGGGCGCCTGGGTGACCATCGACGAAGAGGACGGCGGCAACCTGCGCGCCCGCATGGACGGCGACGAGGTCCGCATCGAGGGCAGCGGGGACGACGGCGCGCTCGACATCCGGGTTCCGGTCGCCTTCGGGGATGCACTCTTCGGTGAAGAGGGAACCGAGCCCGACCTCGCCGCGGCGATCCGGGCGCTCGCGGACCACGACGACGTCCTGGTTTCCGTGGGCGGGGACGACGGCCGGGTCCGGGTCTGGATCGGGCCGCGCTAGGCAGCCATGCTCCGTCTGCTCGGACTCCTGCTCGCCGCGGCCCTGATCTCGGCGCTCCTGTTCGGCGCCTGCGTCGCGGCCTGCGGCGTCGCGGTGGTCTCCGTGGTCGCCGAGGAGGGGCCGAACATCGTCGCGCCCGTCCCCCTGATGCTGCCCCTCGCCGCGCTCCATCTCGTCCCGGACCAAGTGGTGGACGACGAGGTCCATGAACACCTGGATGCCCTCGAAGGGGCGGCGGTGCTGGCGCTCGGGCCCTTCGCCCGAGCCCTCGAAGCGGCGGGCGACGCCGAGCTCGTGCGGGTCACCGACGGAGAGGACGAGGTCCTCATCGCGACCGAAGGCGACGATCTCGTCATCCGGGTGCGGGAGGGCGGCGACCCGGGCAACCGGGTCTTCCTGCGAACGCCGCTCCGCGTGCTCGAGGACATCGGGGACGCCTGCGAGGCGTCGGGGGAGTCCAGGATCCGCTGCGATCCCCTCGGAATGGCCCGGTCGCTGCTTTCGGCCGCCCGCGGCACGGAAATCGAGGTTCGCGACGGCGAGACCCGGGTGGACATCACCGTCTGGTAGCGCCCTCACGCGAGCTGCCGCACCCCATCCCGTGTCTCACGGCGTGGCCTGTGAGACAGTGAAACTGTGATCCTGCTATTCTGTGACGATGAAGAACATCACGGTATCCGTCGACGAGGAGACATATCGGGCGGCGCGCATCGCCGCAGCGGAACGGGGCACCTCAGTCTCCGCTCTGGTGCGCGGCGCACTTGAGGAGATCGCCTCGAACCACGCAGGGGAGAGCCCCAACGAGGAGTTGCTGCGCACCCTGGACGAGATCCGCGAGTCCATGATCGCCCGGGGCTCGAAGTTCTCGGCGGCCGACAACCTCCCGCGTGAAGAACTCTACGATCGGGAGGCCCGCCGCCGGGAAGACGAAGCACACCTGAAGCGCCATGCGGTTCGTTGATACCAACGTACTGATCCACGCAGCCTGCCCGCCTCCGAACGACGTGGCCAAAGCCGAGCGGGCCGCGGAACTGTTGAGGACCGCGGACATCGCGCTCTCGGCTCAGGTACTCCAGGAGTTCTACGTTCAGGCGACGCGCGCCACTCGCCCCGGCGCCCTGACCCACGACGACGCCCGACGGATGGTCAGGAGTCTCCAACGCTTTCCAGTACAGCCAGTGACCGCGCAAGTCGTGAACGACGCGTTGGCGCTTCGGGAGCGATTCCAGATCAACTACTGGGACGCCGCGATTCTGGCAGCAGCACGTGTCGCCGGCTGCGACACCGTGTACACGGAAGACCTCAACGACGGACGGGACTACGACGGTGTGCGCGTGGTGAATCCCTTCGCCTAGAACCGGAAGAGGCGCGTGAACTTGACGATGAAGGACTGGGTATTCAGTTCGGGGTACCCGGGGACCAGGGTGTCCCGGAGCGAGTTGTAGACCACGTAGAAGTCGCTGCCCGGCTCGTACTCCCAGCGGAAGCGGACGTTCGTGGAGAGGCTGCCGGCGGCGCTGTTGTACTGGAGGAACGCCGCCAGGAAGCTGCGCGGCGAGACGGTGTAGTTGATGCGGGCGGCCAGCAGGTTCGTGTCGTAGTCGCCCTCGGGCAGCGCGATCCAGTTCGCGGAGACCATCGGCTCGACGGTCAGACGGGTCATGAGTTCGATCCGGCCGCGCCAGGCGAGTTCCCGGCGGGTGCCGGAGAAGAACCCGCCCTGCTGGTAGGCGAAGTTGCCTGAGACCGGGCGCTGGGGACCCGCCTGGTAGCTGAGCCGCACGTAGTCGAAGTCGTAGCTGCCGGGCGCCACCCCGAGTTCGTCGCTCAGCGAGAACGATTCGCTCAGCACCTCGCGGTTCCGGGCGGCGTTCACGTTGACGCTGTCCCCGTTCTCGAACTCCATGTCGTAGCGGAAGCCGAAGATCCGGGTCTCGAGCTCGCCCTCGTTGTCGGTGGTGTAGTCCACGCTGCCGGTCCAGCCGAGCTTGCGCAGCCAGGCGATCGAGTGCGGCCGGGGACTGAAGCGGGCCTCGGCGTAGTTCCGCTGGAAGTCCCGCCGGCGCAGGAAGCCGATCCCCGGGTCGAAGTCGTCCCCGACCACCAGCCGTTCCGCCTGGAGCCCGTAGCGGTCGCCGTTGTAGTCGAGCTGCCCCAGATAGCTGAGCCCGGTCGCGTCCTCGAGTTCGTTCTGCGTCCAGGCGGCGTAGCTGCGGATGTCGAGGTTCTCGAAGAAGCCGAAGCGGGCGTCCATGCCGTAGGCGAAGTTCCGGCCCAGGCCGCTCGCGGTGTGGGACCGGTAGGTGCCCATGACGCCCACGGTGCTGCGGTTCAGGATGTCCCGCTTCAGCCGGAGGACGGAGTAGTCCGTCTCCGGGGAGCGGGCGTCCGCGCTCTTGCCGCTGCGGATGGCGAGGGCGCCCACGTTGTAGTCGCCCAGCTTCCCGGTAACCCGGGCGCCGCCCGCGATGGGAACCGCCTGGCCGTCCTCGATGCCGATGCGGCGGCTGAAGAAGAGCACCGGGGTGCTGCTCGGCGGACCGAAACTGCGGGTGGAGCCCGGCGGCGCGCCGCGGCCGCCCGAGGCGCCGAAGTCGAAGATCCCCTGCCCCTCGAGGAAGAACTCGCGCTTTTCGGGGAAGAAGAGGCTGAAGCGGGTGAGGTTGATCTGCTGCGCGTCGGCCTCGACCTGGGCGAAGTCGGTGTTCCAGGTGAGGTCGGCGGTGAGTCCGCTGGTGATGCCCACCTTGGCGTCCACCCCGAAATCGCCTCCGTAGTCGCGGTCGAGCGACCCGCTCTCGATTCGGGCCCCGGCCGAGTCGCCGATGAGGTACGGCTTCACCTCGACGGTCCGGGAACTCGCCGGCGCCTCGAGGCCCACCAGGGTGCCCGCCGAACTCACCTTGGTGATCGCCCGCGGCCCGAGCGCCGCCGGCACCTGGGTGAAGTACGACATCTCGTTCTTCCACCGGACCACCCGCCGGAAGTTGATGCCCCAGACCTGCGGGCCGCCCCGGTCGTAGCGGAGCGTCTTGAACGGAATCCGCATCTCCACGGTCCAGCCGTTCTCGAAGCGCGCCGCCTTCGAATCCCAGACCGCGGTCCAGTCCCGGTTCACCCCCCGCTCGTCCACGATCAGTCCGTCGAAGAAGCCGCCGATCGGGTTCAGGTAGAAGAAGAAGGCGTTCCGGCGGTCGTAGAAGGTGTCCAGGATGACCGCGAGGTTCGCGTTGTTGAAGATGCCGAAGTTGTCCCGCCGCATTTCGGTGGCGACGATCCGGTCCGGCTGGCTGTCCCAGCACCGCCCGGCGACGTAGACGGCGTCGTCGTCGTAGAAGACCCAGACCTCGGTCTCCTCGGTGGCCGGCTCGCCTTCGAGCGGGAGCGCCTGGATGAAGCCGCCCACCCCCGGAACGCGGTCGTAGATCCCGTCGTCGAGCCGTCCGTCGAGTTCGAGGGGCTCGTCGATGCGGGTGGCGCGCATGGTGGCCCCGCCGAGATCGTCGCGGCGGACCATCTCGGGGAGTTCGGGCGGCGCGGGACCGCGCACGGTGAACGCCGGCTCGGGCGCCGAGCCCTGGTTGTCCTGGCGTTCCGGCGGTGCCGCGGACTGCGCCCATAGCGAGGGCGGCGCCAGCAGCGCGGTAGCGAGAACGAAGCGAACCAAGGGGCGGGAGAAGGGTGCGAAACCCGGGAGGCGGAACTCTACGTCGGGACCCGCGAGCAGTCGGGGAGCCCTCGGACCCAATCCGGGGGCGCCACCCCCGCTCTTGAGCCCCACGCCGAGGCGGGAGCCACCTTTCCGGATGTGGTTGGAGCGTGCGCGGCGCGGAGCGCCGCGGTGCCGGTCTGGAGGCCCCCTCCGGGAGGACTGGCCGGCGTTCCA
>JAJEFG010000024.1 GCA_022820545.1 Acidobacteriota bacterium
CTACATCCCCCAGACGGTGACGGTCCGGCCCTCGAACGCCTCCTCCCGCCGGTAGATCTTCTCCTCCCAGGACCGCTCGGCGCTGCGGTCGAAGACCACCAGGTGGCCCGCGTCCGCGCCCAGCCGGTCCATGTACCCCGCAAGCTGCCCCAGCCCCTCCCGGATCGTGGCCTCCCGGCTCCCGTGCTGCACCTTGCACTCCACCGCGAACCGGTCCGTCCGGTCCCCGCGGGGCCACGCGATCATCAGGTCCGTGCGGCCCCGGCCGAGCCCGTACTCCCGTTCCAGGCGTCCCCCGCCGTTCACGACCCGCTGCAGGAATCCCTGCAGGATGAGCTGGGGCCCCGCCTCGGCATACTCGAAGCGGCCGGCCCAGTGCTCGCTGTGCTCCCGGAAGAACTGCTGGAACGCGGCGAGCAGCCTGTCCACCTCCAGCCCGCCGTCCTCACCCACGTACCACGCGGTCTCCTGGGACAACTTCTCCTGGAGCGTCGAGGTCAACTCGCGGGGGATGACCTCCGCGTAGATGGGGTTGGCGATGCGCACCGGAGCGTCCACCGCGATCAGGCCGAGGTCCCGGACGTACTCGGTGTCCCGGACGGTGCTCTCGTCGCGCCGGCCGCCGCTCAGCATTGGTTCGATCACCCGCCTCACCCGCGCCTCCTCGAGCTTCGCCCCGAGATTGTCGAGATGCGTCGCGCGGCCCTCGATCAGCCGCTCCCTTGCCTCGAGGATGTCCTGCTCCGTGATCGTCCGCGAGCGGTCCCGTCCCGCCCGGCTCTCGAAGCACGCCTCGTGGGCCAGCGCGTTCACGAGCCACGGCTGGCCCCGTGTTTCCCGCCACACCAGGGCGAGCGCCTCTTCGGCGAACGCCTGCCCGGTCTCCTCCGTGTGCTGCCCCAGCAACTCCCGCGTCTCCGTCTCGCTGAAGTCCCCGAGCCGGAGCGACTTTGCCTTGATGTTGAAGGGGCTCCCTTTTGCTCCCGGGGCGCGGTAATCCTTCACGTCCCGCAGCCCACAGAGCACGACGCTCTGCGGGAAATGGGCCGGCCGGTCCGGATATCCGGAACGCAACTGGGACAGAACCGAGAGCAGCGCATCTCCCGTCAGGGTGTCCACCTCGTCCAGCAGCAGCACCAGTGGTCGGGGGTCTGCTTCGGACCAGCGCGAGAGCGCTTCCGTCAGGGCGTCATCGGGATCGGCGACGCGGAGCGCCGCCGCGAACAGATCCCCGACGGCATGGTCACCGAGCGTGGTGCGAGCCATGCGCTGGAGCACGGAAAGAACCTGCCGCGTCGCCTGCCCGCTCTCCCGACCCGCGATCCGCCCGATGTCCAGGGAGGCGTGAACGCAGCGGTACTCTCCCTCGGAACCCGAGTTCAGGAGGTCGCGCAGAGCCAGCAGCGTGGTGGTCTTTCCGGTCTGCCGCGGAGCGTGCAGCACGAAGTACTTCCGCCGCCGGATCAGAGTGAGGATCTGCTCCCGGTCCACCCGCTCGAGCGGGGGGATGAGGTAGTGCTCGGCCGCCGCGACCGGCCCCTCGGTGTTGAAGTGCCGCATCGGTCGAAGTATGGCACCCGCCCCACCGCGGCCGGCCCGAAGCCCGCTCCCGCCCGCTACATCCCCCAGACGGTGACGGTCCGGCCCTCGAACCCCTCGTCCCGCGCGGGAACAGGTGGGCGGTTCGCAGGGCGGGAGCCGAAAGGGTTACGCGCCACTTCGACACCCAGCACGAAGCGATCGAGGTCGCTCGGGAACTCGCCCGCAATCAGGGCGCCGAGGTGTTCATCCACGGACGGGATGGCCGCATTCGCGCGCGCGATTCCCACGGGAACGACCCCTTTCCGCCACGCGGATAGCGCCGCTTGACGCCGACCCCCAGGTCCGCGCGGCGCCTCTCTGCTTGGACTGATGCAGTTAGCCCGGCTCGCTCGGGACGGCCGCCTACGCAGCCGCGGGCCGGAGTTCAGGAACCTCGGCGATGCCGTGGTTGCGGATCTGGTGCTGGATCACCCAGGGAGACACCTGCAGTTCGGCGGCGAGACGCGACGCCGCGGCGGGGTCGACCCGGCGCGCGCCGCCGACCTGAGCGCGGAGCCATGCTTCGGGAGCGAGCAGTTCGGCGGCGAACGCCCGCGAGTGGGCCTGGCGGGGACTGTCGAGCTTGCCCAGCACCCCGGGACCGGGCTCGTCACGCCCCATGTAGTCGCCGAGTGATCGAGCAACGAGGAAGCGCCGCGCTTCATGACCCCGCCGCGCGATCACGCAAGACGGCGAATCCGCCGCCACGCATCCCAGGATGCCGGGCCCGGGGGATGGCGCCGTGACCGTCCGCGAATGGATGGCGAGGCTTCCGTCGTCGTGGAGGACGAAGGGCCCCGGCGGCGCATCCAGTTCGTTTCGCACGGCCCGCGCCGCGGCGTAACCGCGCTCCCACGGCGGGTCCCAAGGCTCACCGCGCCGCGTCCGGCTGCGGATTCCCGCCCAAGCCTCCCCGCTCGCCGCCTCGCCGAGCAGCTCCGTCTGCTCCAGCAGCCAACGGCATAGCGCGTCCAGCGCATCCGCCGGTGCGCTCCCCAGCGCGTCGCGCCGCATGGACTCCGGGATTTCGTTCCAGAACCGCACCAGGGAGTCCGCCGCCGCGTCCGGCACGTCGTACGGATCGAGTCCCGCGAGCGCCGCGGCTCGGCAGAATGCCCGGTCGTCCGCGTCGGCGGTACGGATCGCCCGCCAGTCGGCCTCCAGATCGGGGAAGGCACTGCCGGTTTCCCGCAGTCGGGCCAGCACCGCCTCCACCAGCGACACGAGTTCCCCTTCGAGATCGTCTCGCCGGAGCAGCGCGTCCGCGTCAGCCCGGAATTCGAGGGCGGCGTCGCGCGGACTTGACCGGGTGGCAACCGCCCGCACGAACTCCCCCAGCGGGCGCAGGCTCACCTGGGGCAGCGCGAAACCGAAGCCGGCGTGGGACAGGTCGTGCCGCGCTGCGAATCCGGGCCGCTGCGGACCGGAAGCCTGTGCCGGCTCGTGGAGCAGCCGCCACCAGTGCAGCACCGCCCATTCCGCCACCTGGGAGAGCGGGACGAAGACATGGTTGCGGAATTCCCTCAGATAGCGGTCGTACACCTCGGTCGCCACCGTGTCGCCGACCCGGATAGTGAGTTCCGCCATGGTCCGATGCGCCACCGGATCCGGATACGGCGGAGCGTCGTCCATCCACCTGTAGTCAAAAATCGGCATTGCGTTTCTGGAAATCCTCCGCCTGCTCGGGGGTCAGGGTGAATCCATGGTACTCACCCGACCCGGGCGATCCCTGCCGCGCCTCGAAGATGGTCTGTCCGATCCGCCGCCAGACGCGGCGCGGAAACCCGCCTTCGAACGTCCCGCAGTGTCCGGCGCGTATCGCCTCGCGGAGCAGGCGCTCCACTTCCTCCGGCTGGCGTTGCAGGTGCCTGGGGCACTTTGTGCCGCGCGGTTTCGACCGCGGCGGGCCCGATCTCCCCGGCATCGTCCGGTGGTAACCACTTCCCTGGTAGCGGCACGCCTCCGCCACGCGCTCCAGGGAAACTCCGTCCGGCGGACGCACGATCTTGAGGCCCTTCAGGCTGTGTTTCGGCTGCGGTTTCCGGCGGATCACCGGCGAATCGTATTCCGCCGGCCCCGACTGGGGGCTACCTACGTGCGTCCGGGACCATCTGGTCCACGGCAGCAGGGGGTGCATCCTTCCAGGGCGGCGCCAGACGAGATCCGCCCGGACTAGAGTCAAACGACTGGTAGCGAAGGGCGCGGGCTTGGTGTCCATGGGCTTCGACAATGTTCCACTTCTCGGGGGAGCGGGCGGCCTGCGGGCTCCCGGTAGGGCGGTTGGCATACTTCGACCGATGCCTCACTTCAACACCGAGGGTCCGGTCACAGCGGCCGAGCACTACCTCATCCCCCCGCTCGAGCGGGGGGACCGGGAGCAGATCCTCACGCTGATGCAGCGGCGGAGGTACTTCGTGCTGCACGCTCCGCGGCAGACCGGGAAGACCAGCACGCTGCTGGCGCTGCGGGATCTGCTGAACTCCGGCTCGCAGGGAAACTACCGGTGCGTGTATGCGAGCCTCGAGGCAGGACGGACCGCGGGCGGCGATGTGGAGCGGGCGATGCGGAGCGTCCTCGGGGAACTCGGCGCCAGGGCGGAGGACACTCTCGGCGACGGATTTGTGGAGAATGGCTGGCGGGCGGCACTGGATTCCGCCGGGCCCGATCGGGCGCTACGGGTGGTCCTGGGGCGGTGGTCCGAGACTGAGTCCCCTCCACTGGTGCTGCTGCTGGACGAGGTGGACGCCCTGACCGGGGACGCACTGCTCTCCGTTTTGTCCCAGTTACGTGCGGGATATCCGGACCGGCCGGCCCGGTTCCCGCAGAGCGTCGTGTTGTGCGGTTTGCGGGATGTAACGGATTACGGAGCGGAGGGCGCGAAGGGAAGCCCCTTCAACATCAGGGGCAAGTCGCTGCGGCTCGGGGACTTCACCGCGACGGAGACCAGGACGCTGCTGGGACAGCACACGGAGGAGACCGGACAGGCGTTCGCCGAGGAGGCGTTCGCGATGGTGTGGCGGGAGACGCAGGGGCAGCCGTGGCTCGTGAACGCGCTGGCCCACGAGGCGTGCTTCGAAAGCCGGACCGGGCGGGACCGCTCGCGAACGATCACGGAGCAGGACATTCTGGACGCGCGGGAGCGGCTGATCGAAGACCGTCCGACGCACCTGGACTACCTCGCGTCGAAGCTGGAGGAGGCGCCGGTGCGGCGGGTGGTCGAGCCGATGCTGAGCGGCCAGGCCCGGTCCGAGGCTTCGGACTCCGACATCGAATACGTCCGGGACCTCGGCCTGATCGCGGTGGACGCTCCCGTGCGCATCGCCAACCCGATCTATGCGGAGGTCATCCCCCGCGAGTTGACGTGGCTGTTCCGGCAGTTACTGGCGCAGGAGACGGCGGAGTACGTGGATGCGGACGGCGGGCTGGAGGTGGACAGGCTGCTCGCCGCGTTCCAGCAGTTCTTCCGGGAGCACAGCGAGCACTGGGCCGGCCGCTTCGAGTACGCAGAGGCGAGCCCGCAGCTCATCCTGCAGGGGTTCCTCCAGCGGGTCGTGAACGGCGGGGGCCGGCTGGAGCGGGAGTACGGGCTCGGCCGCGGCCGGACGGACCTGATGATCGCGTGGCCCCGCGCGCACCGGACGGACCGGTTCGCGGTGGAGTGCAAGGTGCAGCACGGGAGCCGGGCGGCGACGATCCGGGAAGGGCTCGGACAGCTCGCGGGGTACATGGACCGGCTGGGAGCGGACGCGGGCCACCTGGTGGTCTTCGACCGGAACGCCGAGCGGTCCTGGTCCGAGAAGATTTACCGGCGGGAGGAAGCGTTCGAGGGCCGGACCGTCACCGTCTGGGGGATGTAGCGGGCGATGTCCGGACCCGGGCCGGCCCGGGTTCGGTGGCTGCCATACTTGGGGCGTGAAGAGATTCGCGCGGACCGGCCCGGTCAAGCCGGACCGGCATTACCTCATCCCGCCGCTCGAGCGCGTGGACCTCGACGACGTCCTGACCCTGATCAGGGAGGAGCAGTACTTCGTGCTGCACGCCCCGCGGCAGACGGGGAAGACCTCCGTCCTGCTGGCGCTGCGGGACCTCCTGCAAGGTGGCGGCCCTGCCGGCGACCTCCGCTGCATCTACGCAAGTCTGGGGACCGGCCGAACGGTGGGCGAGGACGTCGGACACGCAACGCGGCTCATTCTGGATGAACTGGCCGATGCAGCGCGGAGCCAGGGTGACGGAACACTCGAAGGGCTGCGGCGCGAGGTGGTGGAAACCACGGTCCCGGAGGCCGCGGTCAAGCACGCGCTGGCGCGCTGGGCGGAAGCCGACGCGCGTCCCCTGGTGCTGCTGCTCGACGAGGTGGACACGCTGACCGGGAATCCGCTGCTGTCGCTGCTGAGCCAGTTGCGGGAGGGATATCCGGACCGGCCGGCCCGCTTCCCGCAGAGCGTGGTGTTGTGCGGCCTGAGGGACGTGCAGGACTACCGTGCCCCCGGCGCGAAGGGGAGCCCCTTCAACATCAAGGCGAAGTCGCTCCGGCTCGGGGACTTCAGCGAGGCGGAAACCCTGGCGCTGCTCGGCCAGCACACCGAGGAGACCGGACAGGCGTTCGCAGAGGAGGCGCTCGCTACGGTGTGGCGGGAGACGCGGGGGCAACCGTGGCTCGTGAACGCGCTGGCCCACGAGGCGTGCTTCGAAAGCCGGACGGGACGGGACCGCTCGCGGGCGATCACCGGGGAGGAGATCCTCGAAGCGCGCGAGCGGTTGATCGGGGGCCGCGTGACCCACCTGCACAACCTGGCGGAACGGCTGAAGGAGGAGCGGGTCCGCCGGGTGATCGAGCCGATCCTGAGCGGCGGAGACGGGGACGACATCACGGACGACGATCTGGACTACGTCCGGGACCTGGGGTTGGTGGCGCTGGACGACCCGATCCGGATCGCGAACCCGATCTACGCGGAGGTGGTGCCGCGGGTGGTCTCGTCACGGGCGCAGCGGGCCATGACGCAGCGCACCGGGTGGTATGTGAAGGACGGACGGCTGGATCTCGAGACGTTGCTCGGGGCGTTCCAGGAGTGGTTCCGGGAGAACTCCGAGCACTGGGTGGAGCGATTCGGGAGCTACGAGGCGGGTCCGCAACTGCTGCTGCACTCGTTCCTGCACCGGGTCGTGAACGGCGGTGGTTGGATCCATCGGGAGCAGCCGCTCGGGGCGGGGCGGGCGGATCTGCTGATCCAGTGGCCGGGTGGGGTGGACGGCGGGACGCGCCGGTATGTGGTGGAGTGCAAGCTGGCGCGCCGCGGGGTTGACCGGGCCGTGGCGGAAGGGCTGCGCCAGACCGCGCGGTACATGGACCGCTGCGGAGCGGAGAGCGGGCACCTGGTGGTGTTCGACCTTGACGGGAACCGGTCCTGGTCCGAGAAGACCTACCGGCGGGAGGAGGCGTTCGAGGGCCGGACCGTCACCGTCTGGGGGATGTAGCCGGTGGAGCCCGAGGCCGGGCCGGCGGGTGCCATACTTCGGCCGTGAAGAAGTTCGCGCGGACTGGCCCGGTCAAGGCGGACCGGCATTACCTCATCCCGCCGCTCGAGCGGGTGGATCTCGATGATGTCCTGACCCTGATCCGGGATGAGCAGTACTTCGTCCTGCACGCTCCGCGGCAGACCGGAAAGACGACCACGCTGCTTGCGTTGCGCGACCTCTTGAACTCGGGTTCCGAGGGGGAGTACCGCTGCGTCCACGCCTCCCTGGACATCGGACGGGTTGCGGGCCGGGAGAGTGGGCAGGCGACGCGGCAGGTGCTCTCGGTGCTCCAGCGCATGGCGCGCACCACGCTCGGCGACCACGCGGTAGGGGATCTCTTCGCGGCGGCGCTCCGGGTCGCCGACCCGGACGACGCCCTGACGGAAGCGCTCTCGCGGTGGTCCGAAGCGGACTCGCGGCCGCTGGTGCTCCTGCTCGACGAGGTGGACTCCCTGACCGGCGATGCGCTGCTCTCGGTCCTGTCGCAGTTGCGGTCCGGATACCCGGACCGGCCGGGCCATTTCCCGCAGAGCGTGGTGTTGTGCGGCCTGAGGGACGTGCAGGACTACCGAGCCCCCGGCGCGAGGGGGAGCCCCTTCAACATCAAGGCCAAGTCGCTCCGGCTCGGGGATTTCAGCGAGGCGGAGACCCGGGCGCTGCTGGGACAGCACACCGAGGAGACCGGACAGGCGTTCGCCGAGGAGGCGCTGGCGGCGGTGTGGCGGGAGACGCGGGGGCAGCCGTGGCTCGTGAACGCGCTGGCCCACGAGGCGTGCTTCGAGAGTCAGGTGGGGCGGGACCGCTCACGGATGATTGGCGAGCAGGACATGCTCGAAGCGCGCGAGCGCTTGATCGAGGGCCGGCAGACGCATCTGGACAATCTGGGGGCGAAGCTGGAGGAGGCGCGGGTGCGCCGGGTCATCGAACCCATGTTGAGCGGCTGGTCGGTGTACGACGCATCAGGCCGGGACGTGGACTACGTCCGCGATCTGGGGCTGATCGCGGCGGATGATCCCGTGCGAATCGCCAACCCGATCTACGCCGAGGTGATTCCGCGCGAACTGACCAACGCGATGCAGGCCGCGCTCCCGCAGGAGACCGCGTGGTATGTGGCGGCGGACGGCGGGCTGGAAATGGACAAGCTGCTCGCCGCGTTCCAGCAGTTCTTCCGGGAGCACAGTGAACACTGGGCGGGCCGGTTTGACTACGCGGAGGCGGGACCGCAGCTCATCCTGCAGGGATTCCTGCAGCGGATCGTGAACGGCGGGGGCCGCCTGGAACGGGAGTACGGGCTCGGCCGGGGCCGCACGGACCTGATGATCGCGTGGCCCCGGGGGGACCGGAGGGACCGGTTCGCCGTGGAGTGCAAGGTGCAGCACCGGAGCCGGGAGGCGACGATCCGGGAGGGACTGGGGCAACTCGCGGGGTACATGGACCGGCTGGGCGCGGACGCGGGCCACCTGGTGGTCTTCGACCGCAGCGCCGAGCGGTCCTGGGAGGAGAAGATCTACCGGCGGGAGGAGGCGTTCGAGGGCCGGACCGTCACCGTCTGGGGGATGTAG
>JAJEFG010000086.1 GCA_022820545.1 Acidobacteriota bacterium
GGGGGGGACACTGCTACTGGCCGGATCACTGCTCCCGGCCATCACACTCCCGCCCACAGCCCTTGCGATCCGCCAGGGCACCCGAAGGGCCGGAGCGAAGCGGAGGAGGCGCGCAGCGCCTTGCCGCTGGGCGGAACGCCAGGGCTACGCTGCCTGGTGATGGCCTCGGGCCGGCTCCTGCCAGACCCGATCTCACCCCTTGCAAAAAGGTAGAGAGTCCAAGCCGTACGCGTCACCCCGCTGTTGAGCGCCACGCCGCGGCGGAGCCACTTTGTTCCGCGCGGAGTATCGACGCGCGCGGCGCGGAGCGCCGCGGTGCCGGTCTGGAGACCGGCGTTCCAGGCGCTCCGCCGCCAGGGACGGTGGGCGTTCGCTAGTTTGGCTGGGCGTCCGTGGTCATCTCGTCGGTGACGGCGAAGCGCTCGAACCAGTTGCGCAGGAGGAGCTGCACCCGCATGAAGTTCGTCGGCGGGCGGCTGCGGCTGTGCCAACTGTCGGTCAGCCGCACCATGGCCGTCGGGATCTTCCGCATCTTGAGCGCCTTGTAGTACTGCTCGGTCTGCTCCATCGGGGTGCGGAGGTCCTTCTCCCCGGTCATCAGCATGGTCGGGGTGGTTACGTTGCCGACGTACATGAGCGTCGAACGGCGCAGGTGCTCCTCCGGGTCGTCCCAGGGCAGCTTCTCGAAGTTCCG
Organism: Acidobacteriota bacterium; assembly: GCA_022820545.1. Classification (GTDB taxonomy): domain Bacteria; phylum Acidobacteriota; class Vicinamibacteria; order Marinacidobacterales; family Marinacidobacteraceae; genus Marinacidobacterium. Next base: position 695 of record JAJEFG010000086.1, read on the forward strand.
GTACCAGCTCGCCCCGTCCGTCGTTCCCACGAAGCTGAACCAGTTCGTCACCGGCGCCTTCGAGACCGCGGCAGTGAAGCGGTCCGTGTTCCCCACGATCCAGGAGGTGAGGACGCCACCCCCGCTGCCCCCGTAGACGAACAGGTTGCGCTCGTCGATGTAGCCGCGCGCGATGACCTCGTCCACGCCGGCCATCAGGTCGTCGAGGTCCTTTCCGGGGTAGGCGTTCTTGATCTCGTTGCCGAAGGAGCTGCCGTAGCCGCTGCTGCCGCGCGGGTTCGTGTAGAGCAGCACGTAGCCGTTCGCGGCGTGGTCCTGGTTCTTGAAGTCGAACCCGCTGTTGTACATGGCGTGCGGTCCGCCGTGGATGCGGAGGATCAGCGGGTACTTGCGCGACGGATCGAAGTCGGGCGGCTTCACGATCCAGCCCTGGATGTCGAGCCCGTCCGGAGACTTGTACCAAATCTCCTCGACCTCCCCGAGGGTGACCTCGGCGAGGATCGACGCGTTCGTGACGTGCAGGGTCGCCACGCTGTCCGGCGCATCCACGTCGAAGGCAACCAGGTTCCCGGGGGTGTGGTACGAGCTGACCACGCCCACGGCGGTGCCGTCGCCGCTCACCGTGGACACCGAGAGCATGTGGTTCCCGGAACTGACCGGGCGGACCTCTCCGTCGAGCGGCGCCAGGTAGAGGTTGTTCGTCCCCCGGAGCTGCGCGTTGAAGTAGACGCCGCTCCCGTCGGACGTCCACCCGACGATGCCCGGCCGGCGGCCCATCTCGGTCGCGATGACCCGCGGGTTCCCCCCGTCGGCGTCCATGACGTAGAGGCCTTCCTCGCGGTAGGTGTCCGTCGTGTGGTCCATCCCGGTGTAGGCGATCATGCCGCCGTCCGGCGAGGGCACCGGCCCCGAGTCCGGACCGGTGCGGCTCGTCAGGGTGGTGATCCGGCCGGTGGCCACCTCGACCCGGTAGATCTCCGACTCGCGCCAGGCGTGCTCGGCATCCGGGGTCCTGAGGGACGTGAAGACGATCCCCGACCCGTCGCCGACGAAACGCGGCCCGTCGTGGTGGTAGTCGCCGCTCGTGAGCTGGCGCGGGGTGCCCCCGTCGGCGCTCACGACGAAGATGTGCCGAAAGCCCGGCGGGAAGTACCCCACTCCGTCGCGCCGGTAGTTCAGCCGGGTGACGATCCGTGGCGGCCGCGTCCACTCGGCGCCTTCGGGCGCCTTTGGCATGTCGATCGCCCACGCCGGGTCCGGTCCCGGGTCCACCACCGCGCGGAACGCGATGGAGCCGCTGTCCGGGGCCCAGACGATCTGGGAGGGCGGGCTGTCGAGCCGGGTCACCTGGCTCTCGGCGCCCTCGGCGTCCATCCAGCGCACGAAGATCTGGCCGTCCCGAAGGAAAGCCACCCGGGTGCCGTCCGGCGACCAGCGCGGACTCCCGCCGTCGGTGAGGAAGCGGTTCTTCGAGCCGTCGGCGCCGATGAGCCAGAGTTCGGTCTTCAGGCGGTCCTTCATGGCATCCACGAAGCTGCGCTCGTAAACGACGTTGTCACCGTCCGGAGAGATCTGCGGGCTCTGCACCGTCTCCCAGGAGAGGTAGTCGGCGAGCGCGAGCGGCCGCATCCCCTCCTGGGCGAACGTCGCCCCGCACCACAGGAGCAGGACCACGGTGAGCGTCCCGCCGAAGCGCCATTTGTTCGTTTCCTGAATCTGCATCCGGACACCTCCGCTGGTACGGCGCCGACCAATCGGCGCGCCAGCGGACGAGTTTACGGGAGTCCGCGGGCCGATGCCGGGTCGCCACTCGCCCGTGCCGGCCGGCTTTCCGAAACCCGGTTTAGTATCGAGGCGCGCAGCGATGCGGGGAGCCCGGATCTCCAGGCCGGCGTTCGTACCCGAGATCGCTGGAGGGGTGACCATGATGAATCGCAACACCGCGACCGGCCCTGTTTCACGGGTACTCGTGGCGCTGCTGCCGGCGCTGGTTTTCGCGGCCGCCGCGGGATTCGGCTGCTCGCCACCGGCGGTCGAAACCGCGCCGGAGACGGTCTATCCGGATGCGTCGTGGGAGCGGATCGCGGACCCCGCTTCCGCCGGATTCTCGGCCGAGGCGCTGGACGCGATCCACCCCTACGTGGACGGGATCAACACCACCGCGGTGATGGCCGTGGTCGGCGGGCGCGTCCTCTTCGAGCACGGGCCCGTGGGCGAGATCAGCTATCTCGCCTCGGTCCGCAAGAGCATCCTCGCCATGCTCTACGGCCGCTACGTGGAGGACGGGACGATCGATCTCGAGCTCACGGTCGGAGATCTGGGCATGGACGATGTCCAGGGTCTCCTGCCGATCGAGAAGCGGGCCCGGGTGCTGGATCTCGTCACCGCGCGCTCCGGGGTCTATCACCCGGCCTCGAACTCGGGGGACAACCTCGCGGACGCCCCGCCCCGGGGCTCCCAGGAGCCCGGCGCCTACTACCTGTACAGCAACTGGGACTTCAACGCGGCGGGCGCGGTCTTCGAACAACTGACCGAGCGCAACATCTACGACGCGCTCGGAACCGACCTCGCGGTCCCGCTCGGATTCGAGGACTGGCACCGGTGGATCCACCGCAAGTCGGGAGACGCGACCAGATCCCGCAACCTCGCCTACCACATGAACCTCTCGACCCGCGACATGGCCCGGATCGGCTACCTGATGCTCCGGGACGGCGTCTGGAGGGAGGAGCGCGTGCTGCCCGAGGGATGGGCCGCGCGGATCTCGGGCCTGGTCACGCCGTTGGGGGAGATGAACCCGGAGGACCGGCGCGAAGGCGAGTTCGGCTATGGCTACATGTGGTGGGTGTGGGACGGCCCGGCAGTGCCGGAGGCGTTCCGGGGCGCCTACACCGGCCGCGGAGCCTGGGGCCAGTACATCACCGTCATCCCGTCGCTCGACATGGTCGTCGCGCACAAGACGGTGCCCGAGATCGCCACGCCGTGGGACGACTACCGGGGGACCCTCGACCGCCTCGTGGCCGCCCACTGCGGCGCCGACTGCTGACGGTTCCGGGCGCCTAGGTGACGGGATTCCGGTCGCGGAAGCGCGGCTCCCGATGCTCCTCGCGAACCAGCACTTCACGGAGACTCTCGACGGCGTCCCAGACGTCCGCATACCGCACGTAGAGCGGGGCGAACCCGAACCGGAGGAGGTCCGGTTCCCGAAAGTCCCCCACCACGCCCCGGGCGATGAGGGCCTGCATGACCGGATAGCCGTCGGGATGCCGGAGCGACACCTGGCTTCCCCGCTCGCGGGCGTCCCGCGGGCTTGCCGCCTCGACCCCGAACTCCCCGAGCCGTTCGCCGGCGAGGCCGAGCAGGAGATCTCCGAGGGCCTCGCTCTTTGCCTGGAGCGCCGCCAGGTCGACTCCCTCGAAGGTCCGGAGCCCCTCCTCGAGCGCGACCATGGACAGGATCCCCGGGGTCCCGCTCAGGAACCGCCGCATCCCGTCCGCCGGCCGGTAACGCGTTTCGAACTCGAAGGGGCTGCGGTGCCCCATCCAGCCGGACAGCGGCGAGTCGAGGGACTGCTGGAGATGCCGCGCCACGTAGAGGAAACCGGGCGCCCCGGGACCGCCGTTCAGGTACTTGTAGCCGCAGCCGACCGCGAACTCGACCCCGTCGTCGTTCAGGTGCAGCGGGAACGCTCCGGCGCTGTGGCTCAGGTCCCAGACGATGGGAATCTCCGCGCCGCGGGCGGCCGCGGTGAGCCGGCGGAGGTCGTGTTTCCGGCCGGTCCGGAAGTCCACCTGGGTCAGCGTCGCGACGGCAACTTCGGGTCCGAGCGCGGCCTCGAAATCCCCCGGGGGCACGATCCGAAGCTCCGCGCCGCTCTCCCGGAGCAGACCCACGAGCCCCTCGGCCATGTAGAGGTCGGTGGGGAAGTTCGTCGCTTCGGCCAGCACCACCCCCCGCGACCCCGGACGCCGCAGCAGGGCGGCGAGCAGCTTGAAGAGATTGAGGGACACCGAGTCGGCGGCGATCACCTCGTCCTCCCCGGCGCCGAGCAGCGGCGCGATCCGCGCCCCCAACCGCTCGGGCAGCCGGAACCAGCCGTGACGGTTCCAGGAGGCGACGAGGTCGCGGCCCCACTCGTCCGCGAGCAGCGACTCGATCCGCGCCCGCATTCCCACGGACGGGGGTCCGAGCGAGTTGCCGTCGAGGTAGATCAACCCCTCGGGGAGCTCGAAACGGTCGCGGAAAGAGGCGAGCGGATCGGTCCGGTCCCGTTCGAGAGCGTCCTCGCGGCGAAGCCGTCCCCCGGGGGGAGCGCTCACGCCGGCCGCCCGTCCTGATGCATGGGAGGGATTATTCCGCCCGGCAACCCTTCCGCACTACATTGCCCCTTCCCGCGTTTCCTGTAGTCAGATCCCGGTGAGTTCTTCCCTCTCCCGCTTCGACCCTGCCGTCGCCGGCTGGTTCCGGGAGCGTTTCGAGGCGCCCACCGAGCCCCAGGCGAAGGGATGGCCCGCGATTGCGCGTGGCGAGGACGTACTGATCACCGCCCCGACCGGTTCGGGGAAGACGCTCGCCGCGTTCCTCTTCGCGGTGGACCGGCTGGTCCGGGAAGCGCGGAAAGGCCCGCTTCCGGACGAGACCCGGGTCGTCTACGTCTCGCCGCTGAAGGCGCTGAGCGCCGACATCCGCCGAAACCTCGAGGTCCCGCTCACCGAGATCGCCGCCCGCGCCGCGGGTGACGGTGGTTCGTTCCCCGCCGTCCGCGCCGAACTGCGCACCGGCGACACCCCGGCCGCGGATCGGGCCCGGATGACCAGGAAGCCGCCCCACATCCTGGTCACGACCCCGGAATCGCTCTACCTCCTGCTCACCGCCGGCCGCGGACGCGCGCTGCTGCGCACGGCGGACACCGTCATCGTGGACGAGATCCACGCGCTCGCCCGCGACAAGCGGGGCAGCCACCTGGCGCTCTCGCTCGAACGCCTCGACCGGCTCGCCGGCCGGCCGCTCCAGCGCATCGGGCTCTCGGCGACGGTGCGGCCGCTTTCCGGAGTCGCCCGTTTCCTCAGCCCGCGGACACCGAAGGGCCCGACGGTGGTCCCCGTCGGGCACCGGCGGGAGATGGACCTGGCGGTGGAGGTCCCGGATTCCGAGCTCGGCGCGGTGGCCACCCACGAGGTCATGGAGGACATCCGGGACCGGATCGCCGCGCTCATCGAAGCGCACGACACCACCCTGGTCTTCGTCAACACCCGGCGGATGGCGGAGCGGTTGACGCACGTGCTGAGCGAGCGCCTTCCGGAGGACGCGGTGCTGGCCCATCACGGGAGCCTCGCGCGGGAGGTGCGGCTGGAGGCGGAGCGGCGGCTTCAGGAGGGAGACGTGCGCGCCATCGTCGCCACCGCCTCGCTGGAACTGGGGATCGACATCGGCTCGGTGGACCTGGTCTGCCAGCTCGGCTCGCCGCGTTCCATCGCCGTGGCCCTCCAGCGGGTGGGCCGCTCCGGCCACTGGCTGGGCGCGATCCCGAAGGGGCGCTTCTTTCCGACGACCCGTGACGAACTCGTCGAGTGCGCGGCGCTGCTGGCCGCGGTGGGAGCGGGCGACCTGGACCGGATCCGCATCCCCGAAGCGCCGCTCGACATCCTGGCCCAGCAGCTCGTCGCCGAAACGGGAGCGGCCCCGGAGGAAAGGCACGATCTGGACGCGCTGTTCTCCTTCGTGCGCGGCGCCCATCCCTACCGGAACCTCGATCGCTCCGCCTTCGACGCGGTCGTCGGGGTGCTCTCCGACGGCGTGGCGACCGCCCGGGGGCGCCGCGGCGCCTTCCTGCACCGCGACTCCGTCTCGGGCACCGTGCGGGCCCGGCGGAACGCCCGCCTCGCGGCGATCCAGAACGGCGGCGCGATCCCCGAAACGGCGCAGTACCAGGTGGTCGCGGAACCCGACGACCGGGTGGTGGGCCAGCTCGACGAGGACTTCGCCATCGAGAGCTACGCGGGCGACGTGTTCCTGCTCGGCACCACGTCGTGGCGGATCCGGCGCATCGCCCAGGGCCAAGTCCGGGTCGAAGACGCCGAGGGAGCGGCCCCCACGATCCCCTTCTGGCGGGGCGAAGCGCCGGGACGAACCGCGGAGTTGAGCGCGCGGGTGGCCGAGCTTCGCGACCGGGTGGATCAGGGCGCGGCAGAGGCGCGGACCGGGTTGCAGCGGGACTGCCGCCTCGACGGCGCCGGGACGGACCAGCTCCTGCGCTACCTGGCCGCCGGCAAGGCCGCGCTCGGCGCCATGCCGAGCCAGCGGACGGTGGTCGCGGAGCGCTTCTTCGACGACTCGGGCGGCATGCAGCTCGTCATCCACGCTCCCTTCGGCAGCCGGATCAACCGGGCGTGGGGGCTCGCGCTGCGCAAGCGCTTCTGCCGCTCGTTCAACCTCGAACTCCAGGCGGCGGCAACCGACGACGGCATCGTCATCTCGCTCACCGACCTGCACTCCTTCCCCCTCGAATCGGTCTTCTCCTTCCTGAACCCCGAGAACCTGGAACCCGTGCTCACCCAGGCGGTGCTCGGGGTTCCGCTGTTCGCGGCGCGCTGGCGCTGGGCGGCGTCGCGCGCGCTCGCCGTGCCCCGCCGCCGGCACGGGCAGCGGGTTCCTCCTCCCATCCAGCGGATGCTCACCGACGACCTGCTTGCGGCGGTGTTCCCGGACCAGGCCGCCTGCGCCGAGAACCTCGCCGGCGAAGTCCGGATTCCGGAGCATCCGCTGGTGGACGAGGCGATCGCCGACTGCCTCCACGAGGCGCTGGATATCGACGGGCTTCGCGCCCTCCTCGAAGACATCGGGGCCGGAAAGGTCCGCACCGTAGCGGTGGACACCCCCGAGGCGTCCCCCTTCGCGGCCGAGATCCTGAACGCGAACCCGTTCGCCTTCCTCGATCCGGCTCCGCTCGAGGAGCGCCGCTCGCGGGCCGTGCGGATGCGGCGGTCGCTCCCGCCCGAGCTGGACACCGAGGCCGTGCTCGATCCCGAAGCGATCGCGCAGGCCGCCGCGGAAGCCGCGCCGCTGGTCCGCGACGCGGACGAACTCCACGACGCGCTCCTGACGCTCGGAGTGGTGCGGTCGTTGCCGGAGTGGGAGGTGTGGTTCGAGGCACTCGCGGAAGGACATCGCGCTACCGCCTTCGCCGTGGGAGACGCCCGGTTCTGGGTCGCCGCGGAACGAATGGGACTCGCCCGGGCCGTGTGGCCGGACGCTTCCCTGCCCTCTCGGGTCCCGGCCCCAAGTGCCGGCGACGTCCCAGACTCCCGGGCGGAACGGGTGGCCGCGATTCTGCGCGGAGTGATGGACTGTTCCGGTCCGGCGAGCGTGGCCACGCTCGCCGCCCGCCTCGCCCTCCCCGAAACCCGGATCGAGGCGGCGCTCTCGCTCCTCGAGGCCGAGGGACTGGTGCTCCAGGGACGGTTCCGCCGCTCTCCGGCAGCCGACGGCCCGCTCGAGTGGTGCCACCGCCGCGTGCTGGCCCGCATCCATCGCCTGACCCTCGCCCGGCTCCGCCGCGAGTCGGCGCCCGTGAGCGCCGCCGCGTTCCTCGAGTTCCTCGCCGGCTGGCAGCACCTGACCGCGGAGACCCGTCTCCACGGGCCGCGCGGAGTCCGGGAGGTGATCGCCCAACTCCAGGGACTCGAAGCGCCGGCGGCGGCCTGGGAGTCCCAGATCCTGCCGCTGCGGATCGCCGGCTACCGCCGCGACTGGCTGGACGAGAACTGCCTCTCGGGCGAGGTCGTCTGGGGCCGGACGTCCATGCCGGAGCCGGCTCCCGGCGGGGGCCCGGCGCGGCCGACCCGTGCCGCGCCGATCGGTCTGCTCCTCAGGAGCGATGTCGGCCGCTGGCTCCGGCCACGAGTCGGGGACTCCGACGATCTCTCCTCCGCAGCCGGCAAGGTGCTCGGGATCCTGGAACGTGGCGGGGCCCAGTTCTTCGCCGAGCTCCAGGCGCGTTCGGGGCTGCTGCCCGCCGCTCTCGAGGATGCGCTCTGGGAGCTGACCGCCGGCGGCCGGGTCACCGCGGACGGCTTCGACAACCTGCGGGCCCTGATGGACCCTCGGCGGCGCAGCGCCTACGGACGCTACCGGCGGCGCAAGGCCCGGTACTCACCGGGCCGCTGGGCGCTCCTCGCCCCGCCCGCCGGGGACGGGCAGGAACCGGCGGACCATGAGGGCGTCGCGCGGCAGCTCCTCCAGCGCTGGGGCGTGGTGTTCCGCGAACTCCTGAAGCGGGAGCGGACTCCATCGCGCTGGCGGGACCTGCAGCTCGTCCTGCGGCGGCTGGAGATGCGCGGCGAGGTGGTGGGCGGCCAGTTCGTCTCCACCTTCCCCGGGGAACAGTTCGCGCTGCCGGAGGCGGTCGCTCCGCTCCGCCGCGCCGGCCGGAACGGCTCCCCCGACCCCGGCTCCGGAGTGCGGGTCCGGATCGGGGCGGCCGATCCGTTGAACCTGTCCGGGATCCTGGTTCCGGGCTCACGCATCCCCGTCACCTCATCGGAGAACCTGATCCTGAGGGAAGGCGGGCTCCAACTCGCCGGGCAAGGCCCGATCCGGCCGGACCTCGATTCGGAAGCAACGACACTGCCAAGCGGCGCGCAGGTCGGTTCGTCCACCCGCAAGACTCCACCGTGAGCCGTAAATATGGTAATATGGGTGCGATGAAGACGACCATCGAGCTTCCGGATCCGATCCTCCGGCAGGCGAGGATCCTGGCCGCCGCCCGCGGGACGACGCTGAAGCAACTGTTCACCGAAGCCCTCGAGGAGAAGCTCCGGACGGCGCCGGAACAACTCCGGAATGCCCGAGCCGAACGGCCGTGGATGGCCGGGTTCGGAGAACTGTCGCACCTTTCCGAGGAGACCCGCCGCATCCAGCGCATCATCGACGACGAGTTCGGACGCCTGGAACCTGAAGATCTCGAGTGATCCTCGACACGAACGCTCTCTCCGCGTGGGCGGACGGGGACACCGCCGTCGAGGCGCCGCTGCTGATGGCCGACCGGCTGGTCGTTCCCGTCGTCGTTCTGGGCGAGTTCCTTTTCGGGATCCGGCAGTCACGCCATCGCGGCGCCTACGTGGAATGGTTGCGGCGAAGGCTGCCGTCCACCGAAATCGCCGGCATCGGTTCGGCAACCGCTGGCCGCTACGCCGAGGTCCGCCTCGAACTGAAGCGTGTCGGTCGTCCGATTCCAGCGAACGACCTCTGGATCGCCGCACTGGCGCGCCAGTACGAGTTGCCGGTAATCAGCCGCGACACCCATTTCGACGCTGTCCAGGACCTGGAGAGGATTCCCTTCTGACGCGGGACGAGCGCAGGCCGGTAGAGGCGGCGCGCACTGCGTTCCGCGAGCGTTTCGGCCGGGCCCCCGAGGGAGTGGCCTTCGCACCGGGACGGGTGAACCTCATCGGGGAGCATGTGGACTACTGCGGCCTTCCCGTTCTGCCGGCCGCCCTCTCCCACGGCGTCGCGCTCGCCTTTGCCGCCCGCCGCGACGAGCGGGTGCGATGCCTGACCACCGAGGCGGGATTCGACGAAGTCGACTTCACCCTCGGCCAAACGCCGCCGGCGGCGGGATTCGGGCGTTATCTCGCCGCCGCCGTGGCCGGAGTCGGCGCGGGCCGGTGGACGCCGGCGTCCCGCGCCGGGCTCGACGGGGCGATCGCCTCCGACCTTCCCGTCGCCGCCGGTCTTTCGTCTTCCTCGGCGGTGGTGATCGCCGGGGCGCTTGCCCTGCTCGCGCTCCGCGGCCGCCTCACACCGGGCGAGTCGCTTCCGCGCGAGGATGCGATGCGGCTGGCTCACGACCTCGCCGAGGCGGAGCACGGCGTTGCGATCCAGGGCGGAGCCATGGACCAGTCCGTCTGCCTGGGCGCCGCCCCCGGACACGCGCTCCACATCGCCTTCGAGCCGGCGCGGTGGACGCCCGTTCCCGTGGACTCCGGCCGCTTCCGCTTCCTGGCCGCGTACAGCGGCCGGCGCGCCGACAAGGGAGGTGCGGCCGGCGCCATCTTCGACGAGCGCGTCCGGCAGGCGCGGGAGGCGCTCCGCGTAGCCCGGGAGTTCCTGCCCCACGCCGACAGTTATCCGGCGCTCGTCACCGCCCATCCCCTGCCGGAGCTTCTCGCCGCGGCGGACGGGCTACCGGCGCCGCTGGCCGGACGGTTCCGCCACGTCGTTTCCGAAGCGGGGCGCACCTCCGCCGCCGCGAAGCACCTCGAAGACGGTGACGCCACCGCGTTCGGCGAGACGCTGGACGCCTCCCACGAGAGCCTGCGGCGCGACTACGCGGTGAGCACTCCCGACCTCGACGAACTGGTCCGCGCAGCCCGGGACGCGGGCGCGCTCGGCGCCCGGCTCACCGGCGCCGGACTCGGGGGTTCAGCGGTGATCCTCGCCTCGCCGGACCGGGAGGCGGCCATCCGGGCCCGCCTGACCGAGCGCTACTACCTCCCTCGCGGAATCGCCGCCCCGCGGGGCACCCACCTCCTCGACGCCACCCCTTCCGGACCCGCAGCGCTCTATTGACGCGCGCCGACGCGCATCGGGCCGCGCCCCGGGGACACGGCGGCCAGGTCACTTGCGAGGCTGTAGAGAACCGGCACCACGAACAGCGTGACCAGGGTGGCGAAGGCGACTCCGAAAGCCAGCGACACCGCCATCGGAATCAGGAGGGCGGCCTGATAGCTGCGCTCCGCCAACAACGGGGTTACGCCGGCGCAGGTCGTCAGCGAGGTGAGGATGACGGCCCGGAAGCGGGCCGGCCCGGACTGAAGCGCCGCCTCCCGGGCCGATAGCCCCCGCGCCCGGCGCCGGTTCGTGAAGTCGAGCATCACCAGCGCGTCGTTCACCACGATCCCGATGAGCGGAACCATCCCGAAGAGACTCATCGAGTCGAGATCGATTCCCATGATCAGATGCCCGTACACGGCCCCGGCGAGTCCGAACGGGATCGCGGCCAGGATGAGGAACGGCTGCGTCCACGAACCGAGCGGGATCGCGAGCAGGATGAAGATGAGCATCACGGCCAGCATCCCGCTGCGCGCCAGGGCTTCCTGGCTTTCCTCCGCCTCGCCGGCGACCCCGGCAACCCTGAAGTCGTATCCCGGGAAACGCTCGCGGAGCGCGGGGAGCACCTGATCGCGGGCGGCGGCGATGACCGCGTCCGGAGTGGCCACTCGTCCGTCCACGCTGGCCAGCACCGTGAACGCCCGCAACGAGTCCACGCGGCGGATGAGCGACTGCCCGGCGGCAGCGGAGACCTCGGCGATCTCACCCAGCGGGTTGACCCGCCCGTCGGGGCTGCGCACGAGTAGTTCGGCCACTCCCAATGCCCCACCCGAGTCGGCGCGCGGAGAGCGCAACACCACGCGAATCTCGTCGCGGCCCCGCTGCAGCCGAGCGATCTCCTCCCCGTGAAACGCCTGGCGGAGCTGGCGGCCGACGGCCCCGGCAGTGATCCCGGTGCCCGACTCTCCGGGCCGGACCCGAGCTACGAGACCCGGAGCGGCGCCCTCGAAGTCGTCGGAAACGGACGTCACGCCCGGGATCTCGCGGAGTCCCGCCTGGAGGGCCTCGGAGGCCGCCTCGAGGCCTTCGGAGTCCGGCCCCCGAATGCGGAACGACACGTCGGCCGCCTGACCGAACGCATCGCTGATCACGGACACCCGGGCGTCCACCGGCTCCGATCGAATCCGGTCCCGGACCCGGTCCGCGACGGCGCGCGTCGGGATTCCGGCGCGGTCCTCCTGAGGGCTGAGCCGCCAGATGATCTGGCCGACGGACGGGCCCGACTCCGCGGCCTGCCCTCCGAACGCCGCCCCGACTCCGATCGGAATCCGCTGCCCCACGAGGACCACCCGGTGCCGCTCGACGTCCACTCCCGACTCGGCGCGAATCGCCTCGCGCACCTCGTCCACCGTGGCGTTCAGCGACGCGACCACCGCGCGGGTGGCGTCCGAGGTCGCTTCCGCCGGCAGCTTGACCTGGACGAACGCGATGTTGTTGTCCATCGGCGAACCCGTCACGACCTGCACGAAACCACCCGCGGTGAGCCCGAACGCGAGGCACAGCGCAAAGACCCCGAGCGCCAGGGTCGCCAGCCGGTTGTCGAGCGCCCACCCGAGCGCCGGCCGGTAGACCGTTTCCACGGTCCAGTCGAAGCCTGACTGGACGCCAGCGCGGATCCGCGCCAGACGGCGGCTCGGACGCACGGACAGGCCGCCGTGCGCCAGGTGATGCGGCAGGATCCACGCCGCCTCGATCAGCGAAAACGCCAGGATCGGAATCACCATCCGCGGCACGTCGCCGATGAGCTCGCCGTACACCCCCGGAATCCCGAGCAGCGGAGCAAAGGCGGCCATCGTGGTCAGCACCCCGAAGGCCGCCGGGAAGAGCACCCTCCGGGTGCCCCGAATCGCGGACTCCTCCCGGCTCTCACCGCCACGGTCCATCCGTCGCTGGACGTTCTCTCCCACCACGATCGCATCGTCCACCACGATGCCCAGGGCCACGATGAAGCCGAACATGCTCAGCAGGTTGACGGTGATCCCGAGCCCGGGCATCAACAGGAAAGCGCCGAAGAACGTGAACGGCAGTCCGGCGGCCGTCCAGACGGCGAGCCGGGTCGAAAGCGTGAAAAAGAGCACCAGGAAGATGAGTCCCAGACCGGACAGCCCGTTCCGCACCATGAGGTCCAGACGGCCCTGGAAATCCTCGGCGGCGAAGTACCAGGGCGTGACGCGGATCCCGTCGGGGAGCCGGATCGCCCCGATGACCTCCCGCGCGCCCGCCGTGGTGTCCGCCAGCCGGCCGCCTTCCTGCAGCAGAACGCTCAGAAACACCGCCGGCTCGCCGTTCATCGAGGCTTCGCGATCCGACGCCGCGAAACCGTCGGTCACCGCGGCGATGTCCGCCAGACGCACCACGCCGCCGTCCGACGCGGTGATGACCGGAATCCGCCCGAAATCCTCGGCGGTGGTCGCGGCGCCCTCGGTACGCAGGCTGAGCTCATGCGCGCCGCTGCGCGCGGTGCCGGCGGGTATGTCCGAGGAGCCCAGCCGGACGGCGGCCGCAACACCGTCGAAGGTCAGCCCGAACCGCGTCAGGTTCCGCTCGGGGACCTCGATGGTCAGTTCCTGGTCCCAGCCCGTCAGCCGCTCCACGGCGGCGACCCCGGGTACCGCCCCCACGGCGTCGTGAACAAGCCGGGAAGCCCGGTGCAGGTCGCGTTCGCTCACCGCTCCGTGCACGGCGATCCGGAAGATCTCCCGGTACGGCGCGATCTCGGAAACCACGGGATCCTCCGCCTCGGCCGGCAGCGAGGTGAGGGAACCCACCCGTTCGCGAACCGTGTCCCCGATCCGGCGAATGTCCGCCCCTGCCTCGAGTACCAGCGTGAGCCCTCCGGCGTGGTCCGTCGCGAGCCCGACCGTCTCCCGCACGCCCTCGATACCTCGCAGGGCTTCCTCGAGTGGGAGCAGGATCCGGGACTCGACCACTTCGGCCTCCGCCCCGGGCAGAACGACCCGCACCACCACGGCGGGGGAGGAGGTTTCGGGAAGGAGTTCGTGCGGAATGCCGCCGAGGGCCAGGTAGCCGGCCAGCGAAACGCCGAAGAAGATCAGGTTGGCGGCGACCCGGTTCCGGACGAACCAGGCGATCACACCGGTGGACCGCCGCTCCTGGTCCGGGGGTTCTCCGTCCATCCCGCCCGTGCCGTTCAGGGATTCCCCGGAGAACCGGCGATCCGGACCCGCATTCCCTCCGCGACCAGGGACGGCGGAGAAACCACGAGCCGCTCCCCGGCCGCAAGACCGGAGCGAACCAGCACCGCCGCTTCGCCGGCGGGCCAGAACGCGTCCACCTGCCGAATCCGGACCCGGTCCTCATCGTCCACCACGAGCACGGTGCCGTCGGCGCGGAAGGCGCTCGCGGGGACGTTGGCCACGTCGGCGAACTCCTTCCCCTCGATCTCGACCCGCACGAACATCCCGGCCACGAGCGGCGGCCTGCCATCCGGGGTCGTCTGGTAGGGCCCGGCCACTTCGATCAGGGCCGGGACGAAACGGGTGGCCGGATCCATCTCGCCCTCCATCCGGGCGAGCCGTCCTTCCCAGGTCCAACGGACTTCCGCATCGGGCGGCCCGAGTGTCGCGGTCACGCGAGCCGGGGACGCCCGCCCGCCGCTTTCCCGGAAGGGCAGGTCCAGGAGCGAGAGCGCGGCATCCGGGAGCGAAACCCGGACTTCGAACACGTCCAGCGACAAGAGCTCCAGCAGGCGGTGACCCGGGGTGACCCACTCGCCGACTTCCGCGCTCCGGGCGGCGACCAGGCCGGAGTGCGGCGCCCGGACTTCCGTATTCCTCAGATCCGCTTCCGCGGTCTCGAGGGCCGCCCGCGCGGCGGCGGCGCCCTCCTCCGCGGCCGCCAACTGCGGCACGCCGAGCGCCAGCGGATCCGGCTCCGCCCCGGTCCGTTCCCACTCGGTTCGGGCCATTTCCGCAGCCGCCTGCTCCCGGAGCAGGCGAAGTTCAGCCTCCGCGAGACGGCTTCGCGCCTCGGCCACTGCCTGGGAGTACGGGGTCTGCCGGATTCGGAAGAGCGGGGATTCCCCGGCTACCTGTGTCCCGACCCGGAGCGCACCGGCCGCCCAGACGATCTCGCCGGCGACCTGGGCGGCCACCCGGGTGCGACGTGCGGGCCGCGCTGTGCCGTCCACGTTGACCACGACCCGCTGCGGGCCGAGTTGCACGCTCTGGACCCGAACCTCGGGGAGCGCGGGCTCGAACTCCTGGGCCTCGGGCTCCGGACCCAGCGCCACCAGGAGCGCAACGACGGCGAACGAAGCCAACAGGATCGGGACGAACAGGAAACGCCGCATCACCGCTGGCCGGCGGAGATACAGACCGCCGGGCATCCCCACATCGTGAAAGCGGAGTGTACGGCGAACCGGGATTCCACGAACCCGTCACGCGGACCTCGAGCCGGAGAGCTGCTCCGGCGCACCTTCGACCGACCTACACTCCGTCCCGAACACGCATGTGGCCCAACGACTGTGCCCGGGGATAGTCCGGTGCGCTTGTGGGCGCTATCGGACCTCCACATCTCGCACCCACGGAACCGGGAAGCACTGGACGACTTTCCGGCGCATCCCGACGACTGGCTGATCCTGGCGGGAGACCTGACCGACGGGGAGCAGGGGCTCGACGAGCTGCTGCGCGCGCTGGCCCCCAGGTTCCGCCGGCTCGTGTGGACGCCGGGCAATCATGAACTCTGGACCGTCCCGGGCAGGGCCCCCTCATTCCGGGGCGTCGCGCTGTACGAGCGGCTCGTCGCCATCGCCCGCTCCCACGGCGCCCTCACTCCCGAAGATCCCTATCCGGTTGTCGAGCACCGGGATGGCAGGATCCTCATCGCGCCGCTGTTCCTCCTCTACGACTACAGCTTCCGGCCGCCGCACGTTCGGCGCGACCAGGTCGTGCGCTGGGCGCGCGAAACCGGGGCGGTCTGCAGCGACGAATACCTTCTCCACCCCGACCCGTTCCCGGACCGGGAATCGTGGTGCATCGCGCGGTGCGAGTCGGCTGCCACCCGGCTCGCCGCGTGCCCGCCGGACATCCCCAAGGTGCTGATCAACCACTTCCCGCTGGAAGAGGAACACGCGGTGCTGCCGCGGGTCCCCCGCTTCACCCCCTGGTGCGGGACGCGGCGGACGCGCGGTTGGCACCGGCGGTTCGGGGCCTGCGCGGTGGTCTACGGGCACCTCCACATCCGCAAGACCGATTGGCTCGACGGCGTGCCGTTTCACGAGGTTTCGCTCGGCTACCCGCGGCAGTGGGATTCCAGCCGGGGAATCGGCGCCTACCTGCGCGAAGTGACACTGGCGCCGGGGGACGCCGTGTCCCGATGACGACCCGCCGCGATCCGTGGTGGAGCCCCTGGCACGAGGGCGAAGGCGCGCTCATCCTGCACGTGGACCTTGGTTCCGATGAGGGCCGTGAGAGACAGGCCCTGTCCCTCCTCGATGACGAAGAACGGCGCCGCCGGGACCGTTTCGTGGTGGAGGGCGCCGCGCGCCGTTTTTCGCTCTGCCGCGCGGCGCTCCGGCTCAACCTCGCCGAGCGCCTCGGCTGCACGAACGACGAGCTCTCCTTCGGCTACCGCGAGCACGGCAAACCCTTCGCGAAGGTGAACGGGGCACCCTCACCCGTCAGCTTCAACGTGAGCCACAGCGGATCCAACGGCCTGATCGGGTTCGCCGAACACGACGGGTTGGGAGTGGATCTGGAGGAACGCGCTCCGGGCCGGAACTTCGACGGCATCGGCAGCCGCGTCTACGGCCCGGCCGAGCAGCGCGCCCTCACGGCGGCAGAGGGACAGCGGAAGGCGGATCTGTTCTACCGGCTCTGGAGCCTCAAGGAGGCGCTGATCAAGGCGCTCGGAACGGGTTTCTCCCTGAATCCGTCGCGCTTCGAGGTTCCCGCGGCAATGCTCGGCGGCGCCCGGTCCTCGGTGTTCCGCTTCCCGCAGGCACCCTCCGAACGGTGGTGGTTGATGGATCTCGGCGAGCCCCGGTTCGCCGCCGCGATGGCCTACCGGCTGCCTGCCCGGGCCGCCGGTTCGACCCTCCAGGTCAGCGCGAACTGAAGCCGATTCGGTCGAGAAACTCCATCGTCAGCCGGGCGCATTCCTCGGGCCGTTCGAGCGGGGCCAGGTGGGTCGTCCCCGTCACGATCCGGAAGTCCACCGACGCCACCCCGGTCAAGTCGCACGGCGGGACAAAAGTAGTGAGGGAGATCGGGGTCGGCGCCAACCACGCGGACCGGCAGTGGGAAGCGACAGGAGGGCCGCCAGGCAGGAAACCGAGTGGAAGACGCCGGCCCGGGGTCGCATCCCGAAAGTCCTGTCCACGGCCTGTCCGACGGCCTCGAGGTCGCGGCAGAAGGTCGGGACGGTGTGCCGCGCGATGGCGCCGGGCGGGTTCTCGCCGTGATTCCGCAGGTCGAACACGACGACATCGAAGTCATCGAGGAAGAGCGACCAGAACGGGTAGTAGAGGTCGATCGCGAGCCCGTTGCCGTGGCTCAGCAGCAGGCGGGGCCCATCCCGGTTCCCATACCGCCGTACCGGGATCGTGGCCTCACGTCCAGCCGGACCTCGACGATCGCGGCCGGCGGCGGGGGCTCGGAGTGACGAGGATCCGTCCCGGGTTTCACCTTCCGGCGAGGACGGCCGCGGGGGCGGACAGCGCGTCCGCCCCCGGTTCACCGCCGGCTGTCAGTTCCCGTCCGCCTCCGGCAGCGCGAGCGCGACGTAGGACTCCGGCACCCGGCCCCGCTGGCCCGTCTGGACCAGGATGTACTGCCGTCCCTCGTGCCTGTAGGTCATCATGCCGTACATGGCCGTCGCCGGGAGCTCGACGCTGCCGACCTTCTCGCCGGTCATCTTGTCGTGGGCGTTCAGGACCCGCGGTCCCCCCATGCCCTCGTTCGTGAGGAGCAGGTCCCCGCTGACCATCAGGATCGCCCGGCCCTGGCCGCCGACGTTCGACAGGTCCACGCCCTCGAGGGCGGGATGGTTCTTGATCCGGTCGTTGGGCTCCCCGATCGGGATCCACCAGAGGTGTTCCCCGGTGTTCATGTCGATCGCGGTGACCCGGCTGTAGGGCGGCTTGTAGATCGGCAGACCGTCCGGTCCCGGGACTCCGATCGCGCGGTAGTTGACCCAGTCGGAGACAGTCTCGCCGATCGTGGTGCACTTGCCGCTCGGCGAGGTGCAGTCGTGCTCCGGCTGGTCGGCGTCCACCCCCGGCTGCACGATCCGTCCCGAGCAGTTCGGACCCGAGGACTGGTAGAGGATCCCGGTCCCCGGGTCGAGGGCGGCGGGATGGGTGATGTTGACCGCGGCGTGGACGCCACAGGCGATCCATCCCTTGTTCTCGTCGTAGCCCTTGGGGATCGGAGGCATGTAGGGGCCGCCGACCCGGTACTCGGAAACGATCTCGATGGCCTTCTGCCGCAGTTCGGGGGTGTAGTCGATCAGGTTGTCCTCGCTCAGGTCGAGGGGCTCCACGGGCGCCGGCACGGTCGGGACCGGCTGGGTGGGCGACAGCTTCTCGCCCGGCACGATCGATTGGGGAACCTCGACCTCTTCGATGGGCCACACCGGGTCGCCGGTCTCCCGATTGAAGGCGAAGGTGTACCCCTGCTTGGTGGTCTGGATGGCCATCGGCACCTTCTCGCCGTTCACCTCCACGTCCACCAGGATCGGGACGTTCGGGAGATCGTGGTTCCAGATCGGATGGTGGGTGGTCTGGAAGTGCCAGACCCGCTCGCCGGTCTGGGCGTTGAGCGCGATCACGCTGGTCCCGAAGAGGTTGTCTCCCGGCCGGAACCCGCCATAGAAATCGATGGTCGGCGCGTTGGTCGGGATGTACACGATGTCCCGCTCGAGATCGGCCGACAGCGGAGCCCACGAGGAGACGTCGCCGGTCCACTTCCAGGCGTCGTTCTCCCACGTGCTGGCGGCGAAGTCATCCTCGGAGCGCGGGGTCACGTTGAACTTCCACTTGAAGTCGCCGGTCGAGGCGTCGAACGCGAGGATGTCGCCGGGAACGTTCTCGATCCGGGTCTGGTGGTATCCCTGCGCGGCGGAGTTCCCCACCACGATGGTCCCGTTCACCACGATCGGGGGCGAGGAATTCGTGATGTACCCCACGGTGGGAGCCAACCCCTCGTAGGGGTCGTAGTTGTAGCCGAAGTGGGCGAGGAGGTCCACGACGCCGGTCTTCGGGAACCCGGGAATCGGCACCGGCTCGCCCCAGTCCTCGATGTGCTCGCCGGTCTCGCCGTCGAACGCGTGAAGGAAGAACGCCGGGGAGACCACGTAGATGACCAGCCGCCCATCGATTTCGGCGTAGGCGACGCCCTTGCCGTAGCTCGAGCGCATGGACTCCTCGAAACGCCGGGTGTCCGGCTCCGCGTAGGTCCAAAGCGTCTCGCCCGTTGCGGGGTCGATCGACACCACCGTGCGCCGGTAGCCCACCACCGTGTAGAGCCTGCCGTTGATGTAGCTTGGGGTGGACTTCGACAGGAAGCTCGGCTTCGGCCCGTAGTTGTCGCCCCGCCACATCCAGGCGACTTCCAGGTCGCCAAAGTTGTCCGCGTTGATGTCGTTCAGCGGTGACGAGCGGGTTCCCCAGGCGTCGCCGCTCTGGTACCGCCATTCGCCTTCGGGCATGTCGCGGTTCTGGGCCGCGAGCGGCACGGTGAACAGCAGCGCGGCCGCCAGGATGCCGGCAATCCCGAGCGGACGTTTCGCGGGCGCGCCAAGAGGGCTCATTCGGGTCATCTGGGTCCTCCCATGAGTTCTAGGAACCGGGAATCGTAAGCGTTTTGCCCAACGTTGTCCGCACCTCGAGGGTTCCATGGATCAACGGAGGACATCCAGCAGGTTGGAATGGTCGTCCGTCCACAGGAACCGGTCATCGGGGTCGGCGGCTTCGCCCGTCCAGGGCTCCGCCCGGCCGAGCAGGCTCGGGTCCGTGATGAGGTCGGTATTCAGGCTCAGCACCACCCAGGTCGCGGTGTAGTGGAACAGGTCGGGATCCGGATCGCTCACCGTGAGCAGCGACAGCAGATCGAGGCGGAGGGCCTGGGCGCGGATCACCGGGGCGAGGTCCACGTGGCGGTTCGAGATGTGGACCGCGATCGTGCCGGTCGGGGCGAGCCGGCTCCGGTAGAGATCGAACGCCTCGGCGGTGAGCAGGTGGACCGGGATGGCGTCGCCGGCGAAGGCGTCGAGCACGATCACGTCGAAGCCCTCCTCTCCGGCGCTTTCCTCCCGGAGCAGGCTCAGCCGTCCGTCACCGAGCACGACCTCCACGTCCGCCGGCGCATCGTCGAGGAAGGTGAAGGAGTCGCGCGCCGCCTGCACCACCTGGGGGTCGAGCTCGTAGAAGCGGAACAGGTCCCCGCGCCGCCCGTGGACGACGATGGACCCGGTCCCGAGCCCGACGACGGCGACCCGCAGGGGCCGCACCAACCGGCGGTTGGGGTGCCGGTTCAGGACCGCCTCGATACCCGTTCCCTCGTAGTAGTAGAGGGTGGGCTCGCGGCGGCGCCCGGGAGCGAACCACTGGGACCCGTGCGCGATGCCCCCGTGCCACATGTCGCGCCGCCACTCCGGCGTGCCCGGGTAGGCCTCCATGACCCGCACGACTCCGAAGAAGTTCCGGGTTGCGGTCAGCGGACGCCGGTGCTCGAGCGCGCTGATGGCGATGGCGACCCCGAGGGTGGCCGCCGGGATGGCCTTCCGGGCGAGCGACTGGAAGGCGTCCCGGGGCGGCGTGGCGACGCTGAAGGCGACCAACACGGCGAGCACCAGCGCGAGCGGATACTCCCAGACGTTCGGAAAGAGCAGCGGACTGCCGATGGACGCGAGGAGCCCGCCAAGGGCGCCTCCGGCCGTCATGGACAGGTAGAAACCGGTGAGGCGCGACGGAGCGGGTTTCCGCCGGACGATCTCCCCGTGGGCAATCCAGCAGCCGACGAACAGGAACCCGAGCGACGCCACCGCGTGGGCGAGCAGAGCGCGCTCGAGGCCGTAGGTGATGTCCTGGAACCAGACATAGAAGCACGCGGCCACCGAAACCAGCAGCAGCGGCACGAGGAACCGCCTCGGATACGGATCTCCGCCGCGGAACGCGAGGATGAACGTCAGCAGGTAGAGGGCGAGGGGCGCGATCCACAGGAACGGAACCGCCGCCACGTCGCGGGTGAGATGGGTCGTGACCGCCACCAGCGCCAGCGACCCGGCCGCGGCGAGCAGGAAGGCCGAAACGTGGAAATCACCGAGCCTGGGCCGGACCGCCGGGACGGCGGGTTCTGGATCGCCGGCCCGGGCCCGGACGGAAGCGACGCCCGCCAGGAAAGTCAGGGCGGCGAAGGCCACGAACCCCGCCGACCACAGCCGCCCCTGAGCGCCCAGTCCGAGGAGGGGCTCGAGCAACAGCGGGTAGAGCGCGAGGCCGATCAGCGACCCGGCATTCGACAGGGCATACAGCCGGTAGACCCCGGTCGCCTTCGGGTCGCCGGCTGCCGAAGGGCCCGCGCGGGCCACCCACGCCGACACCAGCGGCGTGGTCGCCGCAAGCGCGAAGAAGGCCGGTCCCAGCGTGACCAGGAGCGTCAGCAGGATCCACCCGGCGGGCGCTTCCCCGCCGTCCGGCGCCCAACCGGGTCCGGGCAGCGGCGGCAGGCTGGCCAGCGCGGCGAGGGCGAGGAAGGCGCCATGGACCACGAGCTGGACGCGCGGGGCAAGGCGCGTCACCAGCAGGTGCGCGTAGAGGTATCCCCCGAGCAGCACCGCCTGGAAGAAGAAGAGCGCGACGGCCCACACCATCGGGGCCCCGCCGTACCACGGAAGCAGGCTGCGCGCGGCGAGCGGCTGCACCACGAACAGGAGCGTCGCCGCGAGGAAGACCGCGGCGCCGGAGAGCCAGAGACGACGGGACATGGGGAGAGGTCTAAGATATGGCCTCGTTATGAAGAAGCGCCGCACACCTCCTTCCCGAGCCGCAAAACCCACCGCTCCGACGACAACCGCCAAGCCCGCCGCCACCCGGAAGGGATGGGGCGCCGCGCCGATCCTCGCGATCGGCCTGCTCGTGGCGGGCGCCGCCGTCTTCTTCGTCGCCGCCTTCGAGGACACGACGGTGGAGAGCGGCCTGCAGCCGGCTTCGGACCTGTCCGCCGCCGCGTACGACCTGGGGGATCAGGCGGCCAAGCCGTTTCCCTACTACGACTCGGTGGAGGAGGCGCGGCCCTTCCCGGTGACGCTCCCGCCCAGCACCTACGAGAACGAGACGCTGCAGACGACCTACGCCATCGCGAAGGAAATCCCCGAGGTGCTCGTGCAGTTGCCGTGTCTGTGCGGCTGCCACGGGGCGTCCGAAGATCATGGAAGCCTGCTCGACTGCTACGTGGACAACCACGCCGCCACTTGAAGCACCTGTCTCCAGGAGGTCCTCCTGGCCAAGGAAATGCACGATGACGGCGCGAGTCCCGAAGAGATCCGCGAGGCGATCTACGAGCACGAGTTCACCGACATCCCGCTGAGGTAGCGGGACCGGCGGGAGCCCCGCGGGACTCCCGGTTAGCGCTCGCGCCAGTACAGGGGATTGGGGCGGTAGCGCGGAAATGCCCAGGGGAGTTCCTCCCCTTCCGCGTCCGCCGACGCCCCGGCTCCGGACGACGGGGAGCTGTCCTTGGGGCCGTGCTCTTCCTCGAGGTAGTCGAGGATCTTCTCCTGGGTCTCCGGCTCCAGCGGCGGCATGCCCATCCCGATCATCATGTCGAGCACCCCTTCCCACTCTTCACGGGGGAGGTTCAACGCCCTGATGTAGCTGTCGTCGTGGCAGTAGAGACAGTTCTCGTCGATGAGGGCCCGGCCGTCGCTCTCCTGCCAGGAGGCGCGGGCCAGGACGCCGCGTTCCTCCGAGCCCGCGAAGACGGCCAGCGGCGCCAGCGCGAGTACCCCCGCGATGACGAAGCGCTTCATATCAAAGTGCGGTGACCGCGATCCGGTGCATTGCATTGTTCAGATAGCCCCTTGGGTTCCAGCCGGGCACGACCATGGGCTGCTGGCGTCCCCGGTGGTCCGTGGCGCGCGCCCAGAGCTCGTAGTGACCCGGAATGTCGAAGGCCACGGAGCCTTCGAAGCGCTGCCAGGCGAACGGGTTCTCGGGTTCCTCGAGCTGACACGGGAGCCAGGTGGCCCCGAAGTCCGCGCTCAGGTGCATCGCGTTCACCGGCCCGTCGCCGGCCCACGCCCAGCCCCGGACCGCGAGCGGGCCGCCTCCAACGTGGCGGACTCCCGTCTCGGGACGGGTGATCATGGATTTCACCGGCATGGGGCCGATGATCTCCATGTCCTCTTCGGGCACGTCGGTCCCTGGAGCGACCGGATATCGCGGCACCCGGTAGGAGTAGCCCATCATCTTGGGACCGTCGTGGACCTGGTCCCGGACCCAGAGGCGGCTCAGCCACTTCCCGCTCGCCGAGGCGGGGAACCCCGGGGCGACGATCCGGAGCGGGAAGCCGTGGTGCGGAGGCAGGGGTTCGCCGTTCATCTCCCAGGCGAGGAGCGTGGACTCGTCCATGGCCTTGGACAGCGGGACGCCCCGGGAGATCGCGATGTCTTCGGGATTCCCGCTGAGGTGCGGATCATCGCCGTAGTAGGCGACGTAGACGGCGGTGTCGAGCACGCCGGCCGCATCCAGCACGTCGCGGAGGCGGACGCCGGTGTAACGCGCGCAGCCGACCGCGCCGAGCCACCACTGGTTGCCCGAAGCTCCCGGCTGGAAGGCCGCTCTCCCGTTTCCCGCACATTCGAGCACGAGGGCGCGGCTCACGTTCTCGAAGCGCGCCTTGAGATCGTCAAGGGAGAGATTCAGGGCGTTTCCCACCTCGCCGTCGACGCGGAGCGACCAGCCCTCGAGGCTCCCGGAGAGGGCCCGCTCCGGCACGCCGCCGTTGTTCCGGACGAAGTGCTTGTCGTTGGGCGTGTAGCGGGGATCGAGGTCGGCAACCAGCGTCTCGGCGTTCACCGGCCGCTCGCTCAGAATCCGCAGGCCGCTCTTCCCGAAGACGGCGCCCCCGCCCTGTCCGGCGGCGCGCTCGAGTGCGAGCGCGCTCGCCCCGGCGGCGACGGGAACGGCGCCGAGAAACCGCCGTCGCGACAGCGGGGGAACAGGCCTCATGGGCCGCAAATGCTAGCCGAAACGCAAGCGTGCGTGGCCTCTTCGGGGACGGGCGGCAGTGCTCCGATTGGCATCAGCGGAGGGTATTTGCTATATTTGCCTTCAAGCATCGTACGAAGGTTCCGGATTTCAGTTCCGGCGCCGTCTATCCTTCCCGCCTGCGTTTCCCACGCGGCCCCGCCGCGATCCGGTGACGGACAGGCTTCCCGAACGACGGAACCCGAGGGTTTCGCTCGCGGGTCCAGCATCCCCGGCGGACCGAGGTCCGCGCCGGCGTCCCGCTTCCACGGCTTGAAGGCACCTCTCTCCCATGAACGACCGCCCGAACGGCCCCGTATCGGCCCCGCACCGGCCGGCGGCAGAGTTGTATCTGGAGACCGCGCGCTTCGAGTTCGGACGATTGCGCCGGTTGGCCGAAGCGGCGATCGGACAGACGCCGGATCACACGGCGCTCCATCGCCGGCTGTCGGAAGGCAGCAACTCGATCGCCATCCTGATGCGGCACCTGGCCGGCAACATCCGGTCACGCTGGACCGAGTTCCTGACCACGGACGGCGAAAAGCCCGACCGGAATCGCGAATCTGAGTTCGACCCCTGCGACCGGATCTCGCGGGACGAGCTGCTGGCCGAGTGGCGGGAGGCCTTTGCAATGCTCGAAAGGAACCTGGCCAGGCTCGGTCCCGCCGACCTCGGCCGCACGATCCGGATCCGGGGAGAAGCGTTCCTGGTGCAGGAGGCCATCGAGCGGCAGGTGCTCCACCTCGCCTACCACACGGGCCAGATCGTTCTGTTGGCCAAGGCGTTCACCCCCGAGTGGCAGTCGCTGTCCATTCCGCGGGGTGCGGATCCCAACACGAGGCGTTACAAGCGATGAGGCTTCCGGATTTCACAGCGCAGGACGCGGCGCGATGGGCGCGGGCCGGCTCCCTCGCGGTCCTCGCAATGCTCGCTGGCGGGTGCGCCAGCACGAACCGGCCGGCAGCGACGCCAACGGACCTTGCCACGGTCGGTGAAGCATCCTGGTACGGCATCGAGGAGCGGGGCCGCCCCACCGCGAGCGGCGAGCCGATGGACCCGGGCGCGCTGACCGCCGCCCACCGCACCCTGCCCTTCGGCACCATCGTGGAGGTCACCAACCTCGCCACCGGCGCCACGGTCCAGGTCCGGATCAACGACCGTGGGCCGTTCGTCGGCGCCCGGGTGATCGACCTCTCCCACGAGGCGGCGCGCCGTCTCGGCATGGTCCGGGAGGGGGTGGCGCAGGTCCGGCTGACGGTGACGAACATTCCCCCGCGGATCCCCTTCACCGTGCAGGTAGCGGCTTTTGGCCGCCGCCAGACGGCCGAGGAGTTCTCCAGGAGACTCCGCGACGACGGCTACTCGGGGGTCGAGGTGACCGCGGGTGACGGGGTCCACCGGGTCCGGGTCGGGCGTTTCCTGAAACGGTCGGACGCCGAGCTGACCGCCCGCGCCCTCAGGGGTCACGGTTACGACGCCCTCGTGGTCCAGGCTCGGCTCTAGCCACCTGGAGCTCGCCTCGGCTGGCGCCTCGGCGAAACGGCTAGTCCGCCGGGGCGACGAGCACCTCGATTCCCTCTTCGGCAACGGTGTCGTCGCTCGTTTCGATGCGAGCGCGCACCAGCCAGCGGAAGCGGCCCTCGAAGGAGCGATAGGAGAAACGCGCATCCTCGGGGACCGGGAGCTGCGACGCGGCCTCCCAGCGGCCCGCTTCCGGAACCGACTCGCTGCGGCAGAGTTCGTGATCTTCCGAGAACACCTCGCGGTTCTTCCCCTCCGCGTCACGCCGCTCGGCGGTCAGCGTGATCCGGGCCTCCTTGATCTCGACCGGCCGCCTTGTCACGATGCGGACCGCGCAGTGGATCACTCCTCCCGGCACGGCGGCCTCGCTGAGGCCAAGGTCACAGACCGAGAAGGGGTGCCGGCTGAGGAACCAGGCGGTCGCGCCCGCCGAGCGGATGAGGAACAGGGCCACCACGACGCCACCGATCAGCCACGGCAGCGTCCACCCGTAGAAGTTCCCGAGATGGACGAAGAACAGCGCGCCCAGGACGGTGCCCGAGAGCGAGAGCAGCGAACGCCGCTTGTCGCGGGCGATGAGCGAAGTCCAGACGAGCATGGGCGCCGGTCGGCAGCCGGGGAGAATGCGCCGGCAGCCGCGACGGGCGCTTTCGATTCTAGGGGAGTCCGGGATCACCGGCCGCGGCTGCTCGTCGTGGGGCACCTGACGGAAGATCGGGCCCCCGACGGACCGCGGCTCGGCGGCGCGGCCGCCTTCGCGGGTCTGCTGGCCCACCGCTCCGGCGTCCCGACCGCGATCCTCACCGCCGTGGATGCCGCGTTTCCGTTTCTCGACGAGTTGACCGGGATCACCGTGGACCGCGTCCACTCGACGCACCGCACCTGCTTCCGGAACCGCTATCGGTCCGACGGGTCGCGGGAACAGACCATCCTGAGCCGCGCCGCGACCATCCCGGAGTCGGGAATCCACCGCGCCGCGGCGGAGCTTCCTCCCGGGTCCGCGGTGCTGTACGCCCCGGTCGCCGATGAACTCGGCGGCCGGAACGCGCTGCCCCGGCCGCGGGGCCGGGGCGCTCTCGCGGGAGCGGCGCCCCAGGGCCTGATCCGGCGCTGGGATGCCGCGGGGCAGGTTTCGACCCATTGGTCAGCCCGGGCGCTCGAAAGACTCGCCGGTCTCGACCTCGTATCGCTCTCCGAGACGGAACTGCCCGAAGGGATCGAACTCTCGGTACCCCTCCTCGCGGTGACCCGGGGCCGCCACGGGGCGCTCATACGTCGGCCCGGACTCCCGGCTGTCGAGGTCCCCGCCAGCCCCGGCGCCGAAGTGGACCCCACCGGCGCGGGAGATGTGTTTGCCGCCGCCCTCTTCCTGGGGCTGTGGAAGGGAGCGCCGGCCGAAGACGCCGCCCGCCTGGCCGCCGCCGCGGCCGCGATCAGCGTCGAATCCCCCGGAACCGAGGGAGTCCCGACGCTCGAGAAAGCGAGCGTCCGGCTGAGCGCCTGGTCCGCTAACGCGTGAGCAGCGGGATGGCGTCCGGACTCACCCGGGCGCCGGTGACGCGCCAGGCCCAGATCCCCCGCCGCTCGAACAGGATGTCGGCCCAGAGGGGATCCTCGTCGGGCGGGTCCCGCTCCACGCCCAGGCGCACGGCGAAGTCGTTCCACCCTTCGTACTCGGCGCTCACCGACACCCCGCCCCCTCCTTCCACCGCCTCGCCGGACTCACCGCCGAGATCCAGGAAAGCCGACCATCCCTTGGCGACCGTCGGGCCGTCACGGAGAGCCCGGTCCACTCCTTCAGGCGTCGCGAACTGGTCGATCATCGCCTCCCCGACCGCCACCGCGAGCTGCGTCCCCATATCGGGCTCGGGCTCGGGGGTCTCGGCTCCTCCGTCTCCCGAAGCGGCGTTCTGCCGATCCTGGGCCCGCCGGGAAGCCCCCACCGTGCGGCGCAGCTCGCTCTTCAGGTTGTCGCGGACCGCTTCGAAGTCCACGAAGTCGTGGAGGGTTTCCGCGTCTCCGGCGGCGACCGCCTCGCGGATCTGCCATGCCGCGAAGTAGGGGCCGAGATAGATGCTGGCGCCCAGCGCGAGGAACGCCGCCCAGGCGAAGACGAAAACCAGATAAAGACGCCGGCGGGTCACTTGGACAATACTAACGGCCGGGAATCTCCGGGGTTCCTTCGTTCCCCGAGTCCCTTGAAAACTGTGGGAAAACTCGTCGCTCCGCCGGTCGAAACGGCCGAGTCCACAATCCACTTCCCGATGGACGGGCGGTCCTTCGAGGCCCTCACCGAGGAGCATCTGCTGCACGCCGTCACGCCGCGCGAATTGGCGGCCTTCCAGCGCGACGGATACCTCGTCGTTCCCCAGGCGCTCGACCCGGGCGCCCTGACCCGTCTTCTGGAAGCGGTGGACCGCCTCGACGAACGGGAGCGGCAGCGCCTCGAACTGGCTCCCGGGGACATGATGTCCCGCTTTTCGGTCATCCGCTTCGACCCGATCTTCCTCGGACTTGTCGCCTGGCGCCGGACGTTCCCCAAGGTCTGGGACATCCTCGGCTGGAACATCCAGCTCTACATCTCGCATCTCGTGGTGTACCCGCCGGAGACCTGGGGCGGTCAGCAGTGCCGCGCGCCGGTCTGGCACCAGGACAGCGGCCGTCCGGTCCTCGAGCTGGAACGCCCCGCGCCCCGGCTGTCGGTCAAGGTCGGGTACTGGCTCACCGATACCCACGGGCCGGACCGCGGCGCCATGGAGGTGATTCCGGGGAGTCACCGGCTGGACGCCCCTCCTCCCGAGTGCGACGACCCGGACTGGGATGGCCGGCTCCTGCTCGAAGCCTTCCCCGGGGACGCGGTGATCTTCGATCGGCGGCTCTGGCATCGTCACGGGCGGAACACCTCCGACATGGTGCGCAAGGCGCTCTTCTTCGGCTACAGCTACCGGTGGCTGCGCGCACTCGACTACACGGCCATGCCGGCGGCGCTGCTCGAACGCTGTGATCCGGTGCTCCGGCAGCTCCTCGGGGACGGCCTGACCGAGGTCGGCTGGTATCAGCCGCAACCGGAAGACGTCCCGCTGCGCTCCTGGCTCGCCGCGCGGATCGGGGATGAGGGTCTCTGGAACCCGCCATCCTCGCAGCCGCAGCAGAAATTGGGGCCCGGAGAATGAACTGCCGGCGCGCCGTGACCGCCGGCGCTCTCGGATCGGCGCTCGTTCTCGCTGCGGCCGGCCTGACCGCCGAAGACCAGACGGAGTCCGCGGCTACGGTCAGCGAACTGCGCGAGCGGGCCCGCGACATCCTCGCCGGGGTCCAGGAGCGGGAGGTTCCCCTGTCCACGGCCCGCCGCCAGATCGAACAGCTCCTCCGCGACCTGAGGGCGGTGGGCGAGGCGGAAGGCTGGACGCCGGTGAACCGCCGGCTGGAAATGACGATCGCCCGGCCGGAGGACCTTCGCCCGACGCTCACCGAGGAGTGCCCGCTCTTCTTCGAGGAGGAACTCATCCAGCTCTGTCCCCTCGACCAGTCGCGTTCGGAAATCTGGGGCAACCAGGTGCTGGTCTGCGAGTTCGCCTGCGCCCCGGAGTCCGACCCGGCCCAGTGACCTCGCGGCGCGGGCGTTCACGCCGCACGCTGCGGCCCGTCTATCTGCCGGCGGACGCGCCGGACGCCGGGACCCGGGCCGGCCTGCCGGGCGAAGCGCCGTTCACCCGGGGCATCCGGGCCGCCGGCTACCGGGAGCGGCTCTGGACCATGCGGCAGTACGCGGGCTACGCCACCGCCGCCGAGTCCAACCGCCGCTACCGGCGGCTGCTGGAAAGCGGACAGACGGGTCTTTCCGTCGCCTTCGACCTCCCGACCCAGATCGGCTACGACTCCGACCACTCGCTGGCCGCCGGCGAAGTGGGCCGGGTCGGGGTCGCCATCGATTCCCTCGAAGACATGGAAACGCTGTTCCGCGGGATCGCCCTCGACGGGGTTTCCACCTCCATGACGATCAACGCCACGGCGCCGATCCTGGTGGCTCTCTACGTGGCGGCGGCCCGCGGCCAGGGGGTCGCGCCGGAGAAGGTCGCGGGCACTGTCCAGAACGACATCCTGAAGGAGTACGCGGCGCGGGGAACCTGGATCTATCCGCCCGAGCCGTCCATGCGGCTCGCCACCGACCTCATCGAGTGGTGCCGGCGCGAGCTGCCGCGGTTCCAGCCGGTGAGCGTGAGCGGCTACCACATGCGCGAGGCGGGTTGCACCGCGGCCCAGGAGGTGGGGTTCACCCTGGCGAACGGCCTCGCCTACGTCGAGTGGACCGTCGCGCGCGGGCTGACGGTGGACGAGGTGGCGACCCGCGTCTCCTTCTTCTTCAACGCCCATCGGGATTTCCTCGAGGAAGTGGCCAAGTTCCGCGCCGCCCGCCGCCTCTGGGCAAAGCTGCTGCGGGACCGCTTCGGCTCCGAGAGCCCCAGAGCGCAGATGCTGCGGTTCCACACCCAGACGGCGGGATCCACGCTCACCGCCCTCGAACCGCAGGTGAACGTGGTCCGGACCACGCTGGAAGCGTTTGCAGCGGTGCTCGGGGGAACACAGTCACTGCACACGAACGCGCTCGACGAGGCGCTCGGGCTCCCGACCGAGGAGACAGCCGAACTGGCGCTTCGAACGCAGCAGGTGATCGCGTTCGAGAGCGGGGTCGCGGCCACCGCGGATCCGCTCGGAGGCTCCTGGGCCATCGAGGCGCTCACCGACCGGATCGAGGCAGAGGCGCTGGATTGGATCGAGCAGGTGGACCGGCTCGGTGGCGCCGTCGAGGCCATCCGGACGGGCTTCGTGCAGGCCCGCATCCAGGAGGCGGCCTACGCCTACCAGCAGGACATGGAGGCCGGCGATGAAGTCGTCGTCGGGGTGAACCGGTTCCGCCACGAGGAACACAAGAGCCGGGTGGAGCCGTTCGAGCTCGATCCGGAAACCGAGGCCTTGCAGGTCGAGCGGGTGCGGGCGGTGCGCCTGAGGCGCGACGCGCCGGAAGCGGAACGCGCGCTCGCCGAAGTCGGCCGGGTCGCCGCGGGCGGCGGAAACCTCATGCCCGCCATCCTGGGCGCCGTTTCCGCGCTGGCCACCGTCGGGGAGATCAGCGACGCGCTCCGGGCGGTCTTCGGCGAACACCGGGGACGCTGATCCGGGTGCCCGGGTCGCCTCCGGATCCGCTTCGCGCGGTGCTGGCGGCCGGCGGGTACGCGGAGTTCCGGAAACGGCTCCGGGAAAGCGGCTGCACGCGCTGCGCGCTGGCGGCGGGCCGGACCCACATCGTGGCGGACCGCGGGAATCCGGACGCGAAGATCCTCGCGATCGGCGAGGCGCCCGGGGCGCAGGAAGACGCCCGGGGCGTCGCGTTCTGCGGCCGCGCAGGAAAGATGCTCGACGACCTCTTCGCGGCGGAGGGCCTCTCCACCGACGAGGACCTGCTCATCGTGAACGTGGTCAAGTGCCGGCCGCCCGGCAACCGGGCGCCGCACCGGGAAGAGGCGGCCCGCTGCCGTCCCTTCCTCGAGCGGCAGCTCGCCCTTTCCCCGGCCCGCGTGATTGCGCTCATGGGGGCGACGGCGCTCCGGCACTTCGCCCCCGAGCGCGCGAAGGGATCCCTCGGCGCCCAGGTGGGCCGGTTCTTCCGGCTTCCCGATTGGCCGGGCCGCGAGTTCGTGACCGTCTACCACCCCGCGGCGATCCTCTACAACCGCTCGCTCGAGCCGGCCGCGCGGGAACACGTCCGGGCGCTGGCCGCGCGGGCCGGCAGACAGCCGTGATGGCGCTGCCCCTAGCGTACGGCGATCCACCGGGGGCGCGGCCGTCTAGAACAGCTTCGGGGCGCCGCGGAGTTCGCGGATCACGTCCCAGTTCCAGCTCCGCCGGGTCTCCGGCGGCAGCTTCCCCGTGCGGCCGTGATAGGCGCGGAGGAACCGCTCGGTGGCGGCGTTGACGTAGCCGCCGCCCCCCACCTCTCCGTATTCGGACACGTAGGGCTCCATCAGGGTCTCGAGCAGGGCGTCCCGGCGGTCCTTGGCGATCACGCTCGCGGCCGCCACCGCCACATGATGCGATTCTCCGTCGTCCACGGCCTCCAGGTGCGGATAGCGCTGCCGGAGAGCCTGGAAGAGCCGCTCGCCGTCCGCCACCACCCGGCGCACCGGACCCGTATCCCGCAGGATCTCGTCGGCGGCGCGCCGCTCGAGGACGTTCAGATCGCCGGCCTCGGCGTAGCGGTCCACCTCGGCGGCGTCCAGCACCCGAATCACGATGCACTCGGCGAGACGCTCGATGTGCGAGGTGAGCGCCCGGCGGTGCGTGCGCGCCGCGTCACCGGCGCCGAACTGCTTGGAATCGCGCACTCCCAGCCGCGTGAGGGCGCCGGCCTTCAGCGGGTCCAGCGCCACCCCCGCGACCACCATCGGTCCGAAAGCCGCTCCCCGTCCCGCTTCATCGAGGCCGAGAACCCAGCGGCCGGAGGCGGGGTCCGTGCCGCTCCTGCGTTCCGCCATTGGATTCGTGTGGTGTCCCGGAAATCGCACTAGCCTACCGCCGCGTCCGCACGCCGCCGGAATAGAGTTCCGTACGAAGCATGAAGAATGAACGCGGCAAGGGCCGATACAACGTAGTCATCATCGGGGCGGGCACGGCGGGTCTGGTGACGGCCGCCGGCACCGCCGGGCTCGGAGGACGGGTCGCACTGGTGGAGGCCGCCAGGATGGGCGGCGACTGTCTCAACTACGGGTGCGTGCCCTCCAAGGCGCTCGTCTCCACCTCGAAATTGATCCAGAGCATCCGCGACGCGGAAGCCCACGGACTCGACGCGATGGAGCCGCGTTTCCGGTTCCAGCGCGTCTTCGAGCACATGCGCGAGCGGCGCGCCCGGATTGCCCCCAACGACTCGGTGGAGCGGTTCGAGGGTCTCGGGGTGGACGTCTTCGAAGCGCGGGCCCGGTTCACGAGCCCGCACGAGGTCGAACTCGACGACGGGACGCGTCTCGAGGGCGCCCACTTCGTGATCGCCACCGGAACGAGGCCGTTCGTCCCTCCCATCCCGGGGATCGACGAGGCGCCCTACTTCACCAACGAGACGTTCTTCGACGAGCAGGAGACGCCTCCCGAATCGCTGATCGTGCTCGGGGGCGGACCCATCGGGTGCGAAATGGGACAGGTGATGAACCGGCTCGGGGTCCGGGTCACGATCCTCACGGACGTCAGCCGGCTCCTGCCCCGGGACGATGCCGAGGCCTCGGCGGTCGTTCACGAAGCCTTCGCGGCCGAAGGGATCGAGACGGTCACCGACTGCCGCGTCGAGGCATTCCGCCGGGAGCCGGACGGCGGCATCACCGCGGAGATGGGCTGCAACGGCGGCACGCGCGCGGTCACCGCGTCGCGACTCCTGGTGGCCACCGGAAGGTCCCCGAACGTACAGGATCTCGGCCTTGAAGCGGCCGGCGTGGAGTACGACGCCCGCGCCGGCGTGCCCGTGGACGGCGCGCTCCGCACGAACGTAGGCCACATCTACGCGTGCGGGGACGTGGCCGGTCCCTACCGCTTCACCCACACGGCCGACTACCAGGCGCGGCTGGTGGTGCGGAACATCCTCCTCCCGCCCCCCCTGCCCCGCGCGAAGGCGGACTATCGCTACGTCCCCTGGGTCACCTACGTGGACCCCGAGGTCGCCCACTTCGGGCTCCGGGAGGAAGACGCGGAGGCGAAGAACATCCCGGTGGACGTCCACCGGCACCAAAACGACGACCTCGACCGCGCGATCACCGAGGCGGCGACCCGGGGCTTCGTCAAGGTCGTCACCCGCAAGGGCAAGGACGAGATCCTGGGCGCCACCGTCTGCGCTCCCCGCGCGGGTGAGATCCTTCACGAGATCATGGTCGCCGCGAAGCACGGGGTCGGACTGGCGTCGCTGTCCTCGACGATTCACGGCTATCCGACCTGGGCCCAGGCGGCGCAGCGGGTGGCGGACGCCTACCAGCGCACCCGGCTGACCCCCCGCGCGAAGGCGATCTTCGAGTGGCTCTACCGGAGGCGGCGATGAACAAGTCCCTCAAGCTGGGCGCAATCCTGGTCCTGGTGGTGGCGCTGGTGGTGATCTTCCCCATCGGGGAGTGGATCGAGGCCGGAGCCGCGTGGGCCCAGGGGATGGGTACCGCCGGCCTCCTCGTGTTCGCGGCGCTCTACGCCGTCGCCACCGTGTTCGCGGTCCCGGGGTCGGCGCTCACCCTGATCGCGGGCGGCGCCTTCGGGTTCGCGGCGGGCACCGCCGCCGTCTGGCTCGGAGCCACCGCGGGACTGGCGCTTGCCTTCCTCGCCGCCCGGCGACTCGCCCGCGAACGGGTCACCGGCTGGCTCGCCGGGAAGCCTTCCTTCGCCGCGGTGGACCGCGCGGTCGCCGCGGAGGGCTGGAAGATCGTCTTCCTCACCCGGCTCACCCCGGTGTTCCCGTTCACGGTGCTGAACTACGCGTACGGCCTCACCGGGGTCTCGTTCCTCGGCTACCTGTTGGCCTCGGCGACCGGGATCCTCCCGGGAACGCTTCTTTACATCTATCTCGGGAGCAGCGTCGCCCGCGCCGTCGCCGGCGAATCGGACCCGCTCGAAGCCGGGTTGCGGATCGTCGGGCTCGCCGCGTTCGTGCTGGTCACGATCCTGATCACCCGGATCGCGAGGAAGGCGCTCCGCGAGGCCGGCGTGGAGTCCGGAGGGCCGTCCTGATTCTCCGCCATCGTTTCCTGGCCGCCACCGCGGCGCTGCTGCTGATCAATTCCGGATACCTGCTGGCGGCGCGGGGAGCGAACCTCTTCCACTCCGCCCAGATCCTCCTGCACCCGGTGTTCGGCATCGCGGCGCTCAAGCTGATGCTCTGGGGGTGGAAGAAGGTCGGCCCGGCGTTGCGAGCCGATCCGCTGCGGCGCTGGTTCTGGGTCTCGGGGACCCTGCTGGCGCTCACCGGACTGGGTCTCGCCATCGTCGGATCGACCCCGGCCAGCCGGCCGCTTCTCTACGTCCACCTCGCCGCCGCCGCCGGCTTCGCCGCGCTTCTGGCCAGGCGGCGGATGCTGCTCGCTCCGCTGCTGCTGGCCGTGGCCATCCCGGCGGGGGCCCTCCTCAGACCTTTGCTCCCGGCGTCCGGACCGCTGCTGAACGCCGGGCTGCCACCCGCAACGATGGCGGGCGAGGCGATGGGCGGGGAGGGCGGACCCTTCTTCCCGTCGGCTGCCGAAACGCTTCACGGCGGGCTCATCCCCGAGGAGTTCTTCCTGGGCAGCGACGCGTGCGGCCGTTGCCATGCCGACATCACCCACCAGTGGAGCGAGTCGGCGCATCGATTCGCGTCCTTCAACAACCCCTGGTACCGGCGCTCCATCGAATACATGCAGGACGTCGTCGGCGTCACCCCTTCGAAGTGGTGCGCCGGCTGTCACGACCACGCGGTGCTCTTCAGCGGGCTCATGGACCGGCCGATCGCCGAGATCGTGGACCGCCCGTCCGCGAGCGCCGGACTCGGCTGCGTTTCCTGCCACGCGATCACCCGGGTGAAGGACACGATGGGGAACGCCGGGTTCGTCATCGAGTACCCGGAGATGCACGACCTCGCCACCTCCGAGGATCCGCTGATCCGGACGCTGCACGACCTCGTGATCCACCTCGACCCCGAACCCCATCGCCAGGCGTTCCTGAAGCCGCTCCACACCGGCGACAGCTCGGCCTTCTGCTCGACGTGCCACAAGGTGCACCTCGACCAGCCGGTGAACGACTACCGCTGGCTGCGGGGTTTCAACAGCTACGACAACTGGCAGGCGAGCGGCGTGTCCGGAGAGGGCGCCCGCTCCTTCTACTACCCGGATGCGCCCAGGACCTGCGCGGACTGCCACATGCCGCCGGTGGCCGGCGAGGATCCGGCTGCCGTGGGCGGCCTGGTCCGTTCCCATCGTTTCGCGACCGCCAACACCGCGCTTCCGACGCATTTCGGCCTCGACGAGCAACTGCAGGCCGTCCGCGACTTCCTGCGCGCCGGACAGGTCACCGTGGACATCTTCGGCCTCGTCCGTGACGACTCCGGCGAAGGCCCCGGCGATGACCAGCCGGCCGGGGGCCCGGATCCCCTGGCGCTCGCATCCACCTTCGCCGTCGGAGAAGAGGCCGCCGCACCCACCACCCGCTACGCCGGCGCCGGTCCGCTCGGAGAACTGAGCGCCCCGCTCGACGAGGCCTTGCCCGCGCTCGTTCCGGGCGAGACCGTGCGGGTCGACGTCGTGGTGCGCACCCGCAACGTCGGCCACTTCTTCCCGAGCGGCACCATCGACGCCCAGGAGGTCTGGCTCGAGTTCCAGGCGGAAGACGCCGCCGGCCGATCCTTCTTCTGGAGCGGTTTCACCGGCGAGGCGGGCGAGGTGGACGACGCCCCCGTGGACGGTTCGGCGCATTTCTTCCGCTCGCTGTTGCTCGACGCCCGCGGCAACCCGATCAACAAGCGCAACGCCTGGTCGGCGCGCAGCGTCCTCTACGTCTCCCCGATCCCGCCGGGCGCCGCCCATACGGTTCGCTACCGGCTGCAGGTCCCGGAGGACGTCGAGGGGCCGGTCACCCTGACCGCGCGCCTGAACTACCGGAAGTTCGACTGGTGGCACACCCAGTGGACCTTCCGGGGACAACTCGACGAGAGCGGCGAGGTGGCTTCCGGCTACGACGACCGGGCGGTCCGGTTCGCGGACGACGTCGCGGCGCCCGACGTGCCCATCGTCGAGATGGCTGCCGCCTCGGTCCGGCTACCGGTAGCCGGAGAAGCCTCTCCCCCACCCGAACCCGCCCCGCGTGACCTCGCCCGCGCGCTCAGGTTCAACGACTACGGCATCGGGATGCTGCTCGCGGGGGACCTCCGCGCCGCGGAGGCCGCCTTCTCCACCGTGGGACGGCTCGCCCCCGAATTCGCGGACGCGCCGGTCAATCTCGCGCGGGTCCGCCTCCAGGAAGGAGATCCCGAGGGCGCCCGGGAGGCGGCGGAAGCGGCCCTCGAACTCGCCCCGGACCTTCCCCGCGCGCTCTTCTTCCGGGCCATGGCGCTGAAGGCGCTCGGCCGCTACGACGAGGCGCTCTCGGACCTGAACGCGGTACAGGAGGTCTTTCCGCGCGACCGGGTGGTGAACAACCAGGTCGGACGCCTGCTGTTCCTGAAGCGCGATTTCGCCGAGGCCGTCGCGGTCCTCGAGAAGACCCTCACCATCGATCCCGAGGACCTCGAAGCCCACTACAACCTGATGCTGGCCTCCCAGGGGCTTCGGGATCCCGAGCGCGCCGCCCGCCACCGCGAGCTCTACCTGCGCTTCAAGGCCGACGAAGCCTCCCAGTTCGTTACCGGTGACTACCGGCGCACCCATCCCGACGACAACAACGAGCGGCTCCCCATCCACGAACATCGGAACGGGCTCGCAGAGCGCTGACGGTCGCCGTCGCTCATCCGGAGCCCGCCACCGGCCGCGGCGCCCGGCGCGCCCTGCCCTCCGGTGAAGCAGCCTCCGTCATCTGGGAGGCGTCGAGTTCCCGCACGAACTTGGACATCAGGAAGAACACGTGTTCGACCGTGTTCGTCAATGCGATGACCCGGCTGCGAGTCGGGCCGTCCGCCTGCATGAGGGCTGTTCCGTACTTGCGGCGCATCGACCGCATCACCTCGCCGCGGTCGCCGGCCAGCTCCCTGGCGAGCGCCCAGGCTTCCCGGTCGCGGCTCCGCATTGCATGGATCAGGGATTGGAAGACGGCATCCGTTCCTTCGCAGAGACTCGCTCGCAGATTGCCCAGGTCCGACAGGTCCGGAAGCTCGCGCAGCGCTTCGCAAAGGGCGCCCACCTGCTCCTCGAGCCAGCCGAGCAGCTTCAGGCGGGTGAGCATCGAGTTGTGGTCGTCCACCGCGCTCGCGCGGTGGCGGATCAACAGGTCGGTCTGAAATCTCTCGATCTCCGTCAACAGGCTCCGGAGCCCGCGGCGAAGCCCGGCGAGATCGGTCCCGGACCGGACGGCTTCGAAGTAGCGCGGCAGGTTCTCGAACACGCGCCGCTGCTCGAGATCCACCAGCGAAAGCGCCGAACCGGCATCTTCCAGCGCGCCGTCGTGCAGGAACTCGGTCTTTTCCAGTTCCTCCGTCGCGGTCGCGGGCCAGAGCCTCGCGAACACCCGCTCCACCGGTCCGACGACGGCGAGCAATGCCAGTGCGCCGAGCAGGTTCACGAGCAGGAGCACGATTGCCATCTGCTGGCCGACCCCCTGATCGAGCGAGAGCGCGAGCGCCTTGACCAGGGGCACTCCGAGCTCCAGTTCCAGGAACAACGCCGGGACGCCTACCAGACAGATCAACACGTTCAGACCCACCTGGCACATCGCAACCTGGCGCGATCGGCCGGCCAGGTTCACGGACAGGATGTACAGGATCAGGGCCGACCCGAAGGTGACCCCGTAGAGGAGCATGATGGTCTGGTCCACGGTGAGGACGCCAAGCGTGGCCATGCTGATGCCCAGCACACAGACCGCCGCGCCCGACTGCACGATGGCGGTCAGCAACGCCGCCACCAGGAACGTGAGCAGCAGCGAACCCACGCTCCACTGCATCATCTCGCCGAACCACGGGTGCTCGCCGAGCGGCGCCGCCGCCGCGACCAGCATGCCGAGGCCGAGAAAGATCATCCCCACTCCGAAGACGGACGCCGCGATCCGCCGATAGTCCCCGGCGACCCGTTCGCTGGCAATGACCAGGCCCGCCGCTCCCACGACGTAGAGCGCGGCCAGGCGGATGTCGAAGGTCAGCACGAATACCAGCAACGTCACGCCGACGTTCCCGCCGAGGACGATGGCGAAAGCCCCCCGGGTGGAAACCAGCCGCGACTTCGCCATGCTGACCACGATGAAGGTGAGCGCCGACATGCTCTGGGTGGTGACGCCCGCAAGCGCGCCAATGCCGAACGCGGCGAGGCGCCTCTCCGTCCATCGCCTCGCGATGAGGCGCAGCCGCCGGCCGGCGAGCGCCTTGAGGTTTTCCGTCAGGAGCCACATCCCGACGAAGAAGAGTCCGACGCCGCCGATCATTCCGCCGAACAGATCGAGCATGCGGGCGGGCTCCTGATCGTTAGCCGAAAGCGGTTGACAGCGAAAAAGGACGTTGACCGGCGGTAACTCGCGCCGGCAACTGTCGCGAATCGACCGAGAGTACAACCGCCCATTGCGACAGGAGCGTTAGATGTTGAGTACGGGTCCGTGACTCGGGTGGCGTACGGTCGCACGCACCCGTCCCGAACCCCGGGAATCCCCGCTCCTGGCCAGCGCCGACGGAAATCCGCCGACCCCTATGGGCCTGGCGCGCTGGCGCGTCGGGTGACCGCTAGCATTCTGTCTTGTGCCCACGGAATCCTGGCGGCAGACGACGCCCGCCGACGAGGTCCCGGGGGCGGTTCCGAACGTCACCGCAGGAATGGAGCCCGGCAGGAGTGGAATCGGAAGGGAAACGGGATGCCCGGGGATCACCCGTGATCCGCTGGTGATCCGCCGCACTGCGAGAATTGCCGATCTCCTTGCAAACGTCTGATCGCTCCGGCTCTCCGCACCCGCGCCCGCCGGCCACGGTCTGCGCGGGGACGCTGATCGCGGTGGTGTGTTCGCTCGGCGGCGCCGCCCGGGCGCAGGAGCCGCGCTTCGTGGACGTGACCGAGGCCGCCGGGATCGACTTCGTCCACGAGAACGGGGCCTTCGGCGAGAAGTACCTGCCCGAGACCATGGGCTCGGGGGTGGCTTTCTTCGATGCCGACGGCGACGGCGACCAGGACCTGCTCTTCGTGAACAGCCGGCGCTGGCCGGGGCACCGGACCGAGCCGGAGCCCACCGCGGCGCTCTACCTGAACCGGGGCGACGGGACCTTCGAGGACAGGACGCCCGGTTCGGGGCTCGACGTAGCCCTCTACGGCATCGGCGTGGCCATCGCCGACTACGACGCCGACGGGGACCAGGACCTCTACCTCACCGTCCTCGGACCGAACCGCCTGCTCGAGAACACGGGCGACGGAGTCTTCCGGGAGGCGCCGCACGCCGCCTCGGTGGCGGATCCCGGCTTTTCGAGCGTCGCCACCTGGCTCGACGCCGACGGCGACGGAGATCTCGATCTCTTCTTGCTGAACTACGTGGAGTGGTCCATCGAGGAGGACATCTTCTGCGCCCTCGACGGCGTGAACAAGAGCTACTGCACCCCGGAGTCCTACAACGGGGCGAGCGCCGTCCTCTACCGGAACGACGGCGCGGACGGGTTCACCGACGTCACGCGGGAGGCGGGACTCTTCAACCCCCGGGGGAAGGGACTCGGCGTCGCGGTCCTCGATTTCGATGACGACGGGCTCTTCGACCTCGCGGTCGCGAACGACACCCAGCCCAACTACCTCTACCGGAACCTCGGCGGCGGGCGGTTCGAGGACGCGGGAGTGCTCTCCGGGATCGCCTTCGCGGAGAACGGCGCCGCCCGGGGCGCCATGGGCATCGACGCCTCCGACTACGACGGCGACGGCATGCCCGATCTCGTGATCGGCAACTTCTCGAACGAGATGGTCTCGCTCTACCACAACGAGGGCGTCGGTTTCTTCATCGACCAGGCGCCCGTCTCCGAGATCGGCCGCAACAGCCTGCTCACGCTGGCGTTCGGGGCCTTCTTCTTCGACTACGACCTCGACGGACGCCAGGACATCTTCGTCGCGAACGGGCATGTCGAGAACGACATCGCCGCCGTCCAGCAGCGGGTCAGCTACCGCCAGGCCCCCCATCTCTTCCGGAACCGGGGCGACGGCGGCTTCGAGGAAGTGACCACCGCCTCCCCGGACCTCGCCCGACCCATGGTGGCGCGGGGGGCGGCCTTCGGCGACATCGACGGCGACGGCGATCCGGACCTCGCGGTCAGTGAGAACGGCGGTCCGGCGCGCCTGTTCCGGAACGACGGCGGCGAGCGGAACGGCTGGGTGGGCTTCCGGCTCCGGGGCAGGAATTCGAACCGGGACGGAATCGGTGCGAAGATCATCCTCGCCATCGAGGATGCCGGAATGACCCGCAGCGAGACCCGCGTCGTGAAGAGCGCCACCGGGTACGCCTCGCAGAACCAGCTCGAGGTGGTCTTCGGCCTGGGCTCCGGCGGGCGGGCGGTGTCCGCCGAAGTGCTCTGGCCCTCGGGATCCAGGAGCGGGATCGAGGCCCCGGAGGCGCGCCGGAGCCACCTCGTGGAGGAGCCGTCATCGTGAGGTTCGTCCTCGCTTGCGCCGGCTCGGCCGCCCTCGCGGCGCTCGGCCTGTTCGCCACCTCCATCGGCTCGCCTCCCGTCGCCGCGGCCGCGGTTCAAGCGGCGCAGGAGGTCCCCCCGCCGCTCTCCGAACAGCCCGCCATGATGGTGGGTTCCGCCGAGTGCCTGACCTGCCACGAGCAGGCCCATGACGACTGGACCTCCTCCCGCCATTCCAAGATGGTGCAGCCGGCCGTCCCCGGCCAGGTGCTCGGGGACTTCTCCCAGGAGGTCCTCCGGCTCCGCGGCGAGGAGTACCGGATTCGCCGGACCGGCTCCCGGTACTTCATCACCGAGCCGTTCTTCACCGGCGAGCCCGTCGAGCACCGGGTGGACTACACGCTCGGGAACCGCCGCATCCAGCACTACCTGACGACGCTCCCGGACGGGCGGGTCATCGTGCTGCCGCCGACCTGGGACGTGCTGCGCCGGGAGTGGTTCCACAACCTCGAGATCGCCGCCCCCGACCAGGCGGAGGGCATCGTCCCGGTGCAGCTCTGGAACAAGAACTGTTTCGGCTGTCACGTGAGCGACCAGATCAAGGGCTTCCGGCCCGGGGAAAACCGCTACGACACCACCTGGCTCGACTTCGGCACCACCTGCGAGCGCTGCCACGGACCGGGCAGCCGGCACGTGGACAAGTACATGAACCTCGACTTCTACGGCGACGATCCGGCGAGCTACATCGTGCAGCAGACCCGGCTGGACCACGAGACGAACTCGATGGTCTGCGCCCAGTGCCACTCGTTCCGGGACCAGATGGCTTTCGGCTTCGCCGCCGGCGACAACTATTTCGACCACTTCTTCCCGATCCTCGAGTACACCCAGGAGCCCTCCGAGGACCCCACCTGGTACCCGGACGGGAAGACCCGGCGGTTCTCCACCAACACCCTCGGCATCTGGCAGAGCAAGTGTTTCGTGGAGGGAAACGCCACCTGCACGGGTTGCCACATCGATCCCCACCGCCCGGACATCGAGAGGAACGAACAGCTCCTCCCGACGAACAACGGGCTCTGCACCGGCTGCCACGAGGCGATCGGCGCCGATCTCACCGCGCACACCTTCCACCCCGCCCAGAGCGAGGGCAGTTCCTGCGTCGAGTGCCACATGCCGCGCAGCGTCACGAGCATCCGGGCCAAGATGCGCGACCACAGCATCTCGATCCCGTCGCCCCGGAACACCGCCCGCTACGGGGTGCCCAACGCCTGCAACGAATGCCACACCGCCGAGAGCCCCGAATGGGCGACCGAGCGGATGGACGCATGGTGGGGCGAGACGCCGCGCCGGCGGAAGATCGAACGGCGGGCCGATGCCTACACCGGAGCCCGCGACCTGAGCCGGGAGGCGCTCGATCTCCTGCTCGCCATGTCGGCCGACGAGGGCGAGGGCCCCATCAACCGCGCGAACGCCGCCGGGCATCTCGGGCGCTACCTCGCGGATCCGGCGACCCGGGAGCCGGCGACCCGCGCGCTGCTCGCCGCCTCGGAGGATGCGCACCCCCTGGTGCGGGCCGTCGCTTCGCTGAAGCTGGGGGAGACCGGGAACACCGAGTCCACCGAGATCCGGGACACCCTCGTGGCCCGCGTCCAGGACGAGCGCCGTTCCGTGCGGATGAACGCGGCCATCTCGCTCCTCAACCTCGGCATCCGCACCCTTCCGGGAGAAGCCGAGAGGAGCTTCGAACTGGCGAAGCGCCTCCACGCGATCCGGGGCAACTTCTTCGCCGACGACGCGCCCCAGCAGCTCAACCTCGGCCGGCTGCACGTCCTCGACGGCAACTCCGCCGCGGCCGGCAGGGCGTTCGAACAGAGTTACAACCTCGACTCCAACCAACCCGGAATCCGCTTCTTCATGGCGGTGACCCGCCTCTCGCAGCAGCGGATCCCGGAAGCGCGGGACCTGTTGCGCTCCGTTCCCGCGGAAGACCCCTTCGCCCAGGAAGCGCAGAACCTGCTCCGCCAACTCGAACCCTGAGGCGAAGCGCGGGCTCGTCGATGTCCCGAGGCACGAGCAACGCCGCGAAGGTCCGGGAGTTCATGCGGTTCGTCGGCGACCAGGCGACGGGCGCCGGCCGCATCTACCTCACCGGCGGCGCTTCGGCGGTCCTTGTCGGGTGGCGCAGTACCACGGTGGATGTGGACATCAAGCTGGATCCGGAACCGCCGGGCGTATTCGACGCCATTGCCCGCGCCAAGGAGGTGCTGGACATGAACGTCGAACTCGCCGCTCCCGACGACTTCATTCCCGCCCTGCCCGATTGGCGTCGTCGGAGCGTCTTCATCGCCCGGTACGGCCCGGTCGCGTTCCTGCACTACGATTTTTGTGCTCAGGCGCTCGCCAAGATCGAGCGCGGCCACACTCAGGACTTACAGGACGTTGAGGCGATGCGGCGGCTGAAACTGATCGAGTCGGAGCGGTTGTCGCAACTGTTCAACGCCGTGGAGCCCGATCTCGCGCGGTATCCGGCCATCGATCCCGCGTCCTTCCGCGATCGGGTGCACGAAGCGCTCCGCACTCTGGACGTTCCGAATCCATGAGCCGCACCGGAAGAGACGCCGCGGCGGCGGCGCCTTTCCCGCCGAACCTGCCCGGAGCGGACCTGGTGATGGCCGGCATTGCCGCCCTCCGGAGGCGCGATTTCAACGTCGAAGCACTGCTCGTCGCCGTGGGCGCGCCGCGCCTGCGCCGCGCCGGGCTGGATCTCCCGCCGGCCGCGAGCGAGCCCGAGGCGCCTGAACTCGCGCTGTATGCGGCTCTGCGCGGCGCAGGCGGCGACGCACACTCGCGCTACAACGCCCTGATCCGCCGTTTGGTCAGTTTCGAGCGTGCCCTGGAGACGGCGCAGCGCCGGAAGAGGGGTCGCGCGTCGTGACGCACAACTCCCGGTACGGCCCGCGCTACGGGCGCCGTCCCCGTGCGCCCCGTCGGAGGCACGAACGTCGACTCCGTTCCACAGCCATCCTGGCGATGTTCGCGGGCCTCACCGCCGCGCTCGGTCCGGTCGAATCAGCCGCCGCCCAGGACCGGCGCGGTTTTCGCTTCGGGATCGCCCTTCCCCTGGAGCGGACCGGAGTCACCTACGAGAAGGCCGTCGACAACACCGATCCGGAGACCCTGGTACCGGCCCCGCGCGGCGGCCAGGTGTTCGAGGACGAAGGGTCCGCCAGCGGTCCGCTGGCCGGACTGGCGCTGCTCGCCGGCTACCGGTGGCCGCTGGGCGGCGGGACGTTCCTCAGTGCCGAAGCCGACTTCGCATTCCACCGCGGCGCGCTCGAAGCGCAGCTCGAAGGTTCCGGAACCTCTCCGTCCCGGAGACAGCTCGGCGAGGTGTGGCCAGACGACTGGTCGTTCGAGAAGCAGCACAGCTACGGGGTGGCGATACGTCTCGGTGGAAGCCCCGGCGCCCTTGGTTCGCGCGAAGAAAGCGTGTACCTCCTTGCCGGCCTGCACCGGGTGGCCGCCCGGATGACGGTCAACTGGCACGGGTGTCTTTCGCCGATTCCCTGCACGCCGGACCAGTTCGTGTCGGGCACGGACCCCCGGGAGGTGGATTTCCTCGCCTGGACGCTGGGCGTGGGGTTCGAAAAGGGCCTCGGAGAACGCATCGCTCTCCGTGCCGAGGGCCGCTATCGGACCTACACCGAAGAAAGCTGGGCCGTCGGCTTCCCTGAGGTACGGGTCACCGTTCCCACCAGCGTCCGGGGCGGCGGGCCGGGACTTTCGGTGATGCTCGTCTTCGGCCGGTAAGCGCGCGAGTCCCCGGGCCCGCTCTCCCTTCCGAAGGG
The DNA here is from genome assembly GCA_022820545.1 of Acidobacteriota bacterium. Lineage (GTDB taxonomy): Bacteria > Acidobacteriota > Vicinamibacteria > Marinacidobacterales > Marinacidobacteraceae > Marinacidobacterium. The sequence continues at coordinate 45,153 of JAJEFG010000086.1, forward strand.
CGGAGCGCCTACCGGCCGGCCGCGCCGAACTAGCCGATCGCGGCCTGGAGGTGCATGTTGCCGAAGTGGATCGTCAGCACCGGCTTCCCGGCGAAGTCGCCGTAACCCGCGGTGATGTCGATCAGCATGTGATCGGCGGTCCCCATCTGATCGGAGAAGCGGGAGTCGAGCTTCGTGATCTTGGCCATGTCGGGCATCTCGCCCCGCGGGATCCGGCCCTCGTGGAGCGCCATGGTCCAGGAGCCGTCGGCGCCCTGGATGACCCCGATGGTGTATTCGCCGGCGGCGATGGTCACGTCGCCCGCCATCACGTCGGCGGACACGTTCAGGCGCGGCCCGCGCGGACTCACGAACGTGCCCGCCTCCACGGCGGCGACGTGGTCCATGTTGGCGTCGGTGGAGTTGTAGGAGACGGAGACTTCCACCTCGCCGATCGTGGTGGAAACCGTCTTGTTGAAGTGCGGATGGGCGAAGGCCAGCGCCGCAACGGCGAGCGCGGCGAGCGTGAGGGAAGCGATACGGGTCATGGATCGTTCTCCGTTGGGGAAGTTGGGCGCCGCTGACCGCGGCGGTGGCTGAACGGCGGGAATTCTAGGCGACTCCGCTGAGGACCGGTGGGGCGGTCTCGCGGCGCCACTCACGGGCCACCTCGAGCGCCCGGTCGATATCGGCCTCGTCGTTATGGATGAAGCAGGAAAAGCGCAGCACTGCACGGCGCACCGACATGACGATGCCGGCGGCCCTCAGCCGGGCCCACAGCTCGGCAAGCCCGGGGTCCTTCACCGTGCGTTCGCCCTGCCGGCCGAGTTCCCCGACGGTGACGATATGGGAGAGCCAGGAGCCCGGCTCGCCCCCGGTCAGCGGCAGACCGAGTTCCGCGAGTCCGTCGGCGAGACGGCGCGCCAGCCCGAGGCTCCGCGCTTCGATGGCCGCCGCCCCGAACGTTTCCAGCATCTCGAGCGCCCGGTCGGCGGCGACCGCGCCCAGGTAGTTGTAGTTGCCGAGATCGAAACGGCGGGCTCCCGGCGCGTAGGGGATGTCCGCGTCGGGCAGCGCGGTCTCGGAGGCGTTGAAGAGCACTCCGTGACGGCCGAGCGCGGCGGGCTTCAGCGCCTCCGCGACACCCCGGCGGCAATACAGGAAGCCGGTGCCGTAGAACGCCGAGAGCGACTTCTGGGTGGCCACCGCCAACACGTCGGCGCCGGTCCGGTCCACGTCGGTGCGAAGCACGCCCACCGACTGGGCCGCATCCACCACCAGACGGGCGCCGTGGAGATCCCGCGCTTCCTTGAGCGGGGCGAGATCGGCGACGAAGCCGGGCGAATAGGACACCGCCGCCGCCGCGATCACGCGCGTCCGCGGCCCCACCGCCTCCGCCATCCGGACCGACGGCAGGCGCCCGCCGTCAGCGGGAACCGCCTTGAGCGTCACCCCTCGGCGCAGCGCCAGGTTTCGCCACGGCAGCACGTTCGCCGGGTGCTCGAGGTCCGGGCAATAGACGACCTCGTCCCCATCCCGCCAGTCGAGGGCGGTCAGGAAGAGGTTCATGCCATCCGTCACGTTGCGCGTCCAGGCCACCTCGTCCGGGTCCGCGCCGATCCAGCGGGCGAAGCGGGCGCGGCCCCGCTCCACGGTCTCGAACAGTTGCTCCTTGTCCGGTCCCCCTTCCATGGCGCCGTCGAGGTACCGGTCGCACACCTCGCGCACGGGGCGGGCGAGCAGGCTGCGCACCGCGACGTTCAGGTAGGGCCGGAGGGGAGCGCCGGGATAGAGCTCCCGGGCGGCCCGGATGGACCGGGATTCAGGATGCGACAACGCTGGATTCCTCCTTCTGCTTGCTATGGACGACCGTCGTCCCCACGAGGTCACCCATGATGTTGGCGGTCGTGGTGGGCATGTCCACGAGGCGATAGATACCCGCGACGAGCACCCCGATCTCGACCGGCAGCCCGAAGGCGCGGAGCAGCAGGAACTGGTTCACCAGCCCGCCGTTGGGCACTCCCGGGGCGGCGGCCGAGAAGAGGGCTCCCAAGGCGATCAGCACCAGGAGTTCGCCAACCCCGAACGACACTCCGACGGCCTGCGCGGTGAACAGGACGATCCCGCAGAGCAGGACGGCGCTCCCATCCTTGTTGAACTGGGCGCCGAGCGGCAACGTGAGGGCATAGGTCGAACGGGGCAAGCCCATCTTCTCGGCGGCGTTGAGCGAGGCGCCGAGACTCGCGAGACTGCTGCAGGTGGATACGGTGGTCGTCCACACGGTTGCCGTTCGCCGTACGAACGACAGCGGCGAAGTCGCCGCCAGGAAGCGCAGGGCGACGAAATACAGAGCGAAGATCGCGACGTCCGCGATCCAGACGGCCGCAATATATACGCCGAGTGGACCGAAAATCGAGCTTCCGTATTCGCCCACGCTGGCCGCGGCGAGCGCCGCGACTCCGACCGGTCCGAACCAGAGTACGCCGGAGACGAGTTGGCGCAGCAGGGCGGTTCCCGAAGCGAAGAACCGGGTGACGTCGGCGCGCCGTTCCCGGTCGAGGCCCCAGGTGGCGAAACCCACCATCAGGCCGAGCACCACCACCGCCGTGACCCGGTCGTCCACGAAGACCCGGAACGCATTGTCGGGGACCATGGTGAACAGGAAGTCCTCGAAACCCGGGGTGGCGGTCGGACCCGCGCCCGGTTCGCCCCCTTCCGAGGGAGCGAGGCCGGCTCCGGGCCGGAGCAGGCCGACGACCGCCAGCGCGATCAGTTGAGCGGCCACGGTGGTCAGCGCAAAGAACGCCCCGATCCGGAGCAGCAGCCGGCTCACCCCGCCCGAGGCGGCCGACGAGGCGAGCGCCGTAATGAGGTTGAAGAAGACCAGCGGCACCGCGACCAGGGTCAGGAGCCGGATGAAGATGTCGCCGAGGAACGATGCCCGCGTCGCGCTCTCGCCGAGGACGATCCCGGCGGCCACCCCGACGCCCATCCCGATCAGCATCAGGTTGCCGAGCGAGGGGAGGCGACGGCGGGCGTCGGTCACGGGCGGCACGGTATCAGCGGAACGTGTCTCTTCGGAATGGGAAAACGATGCTCTCCCGTATCATCGGTTCCGCTCGAATTCATCCGAAGGAGTCAGGCCATGCGTCTTTCCACCGTCCGCGTTTTCCGGCTAGTGCTCGTCAGCGCTCTTCTCGCCACCGGGGCCGCGGCTCAGGACGAAACTCGCGAGGTCTCCGGCCTGGCGGCTCCGGTCGAGGTCCTCACCGACCGCTGGGGACTCGACCACATCTACGCCGAGAACGAGGACGACCTGTTCTTCGTCCAGGGCTACCGCGCCGCCGAGAGCCGGCTGTTCCAGTTCGAGATGTGGCGGCGGCAGGCGACCGGAACCGTGGCGGCCATCCTGGGCCCTTCGGAGTTGCAGCGGGACATCGGCACCCGTCTCCACATGTTCCGGAAGGACATGGGGGAGGAGATGCGGTGGTACCACCCCCGCGGGGACAAGATCATCCCGGCCTTCGTGCGTGGCATCAACGCGGCCGTGGAACGCGCCCGGCAGGACCCGGATTCCCTGCCCCTCGAGTTCCGCCTGCTCGGCATCCTCCCCGAGCCCTGGACCGAGGAGGTGGTGATCTCCCGCCACCAGGGACTCCTGTCCAACGTGAACCAGGAACTCAACTACGGGATGGCGGTGGCCGCGGTGGGCGCCGAGACGCTCATGGAGATCGACTGGTTCCGGCCGGGAGTGCCCCAGCTCGAACTCGACCCGGCGATCGACGGATCGCTGCTGAAACCCGAGATCCTCGACATCTACCGCGCCTTCCGGGGCCCGGTGATCTTCACGCCGGAACAGATCGCCGCCGAGTACCGGAACCGGGACGCCGAACGACTGGCGCTGCTCAATGAGATCCCGTCGGAGCTGAACATGGTGGATCTCGGGGAGCACATCGGCTCCAACAACTGGGTGGCCCACGGAGAGCGGACCTGGACCGGGCTGCCGCTCATCGTGAACGACCCGCATCGCACGATCGTCGCGCCTTCCCTGCGCTACTTCGTGCACCTGAAGGCGCCCGGCTGGGACGTCATCGGGGGCGGCGAGCCGGTCCTCCCCGGCCTTTCCATCGGACACAACGAGAAGGGCGGCTGGGGCCTGACCGTCTTCGGCCAGGACAACGAGGACCTGATGGTCTACGACACGAATCCCGACGACCCGAACCAGTACCGCTACCTCGGCGAATGGGAGTCCATGACCGCCCGCACCGAGACCATCGAGGTCAAGGGCGCCGCCGACCACGAAGCGACGCTCAAGTACACCCGGCACGGCCCCGTGGTCTACGAGGACACGGAGAACAACAAGGCCTACGCGCTGCGCGCCGCGTGGCTCGAGATCGGCAACTCCCCCTACCTCGCCAGCCTGCGGATGGACCAGGCCCAGACCTGGGAGGAATTCGTCGAGGCCTGCAACTACAGCGGCATCCCCGCCGAGAACATGATCTGGGGAGACGTGGACGGCAACATCGGTTACCAGGCGGTGGGGGTCTCGCCCATCCGGAACGCCAACTGGAGCGGACTCGTCCCCGTGCCCGGCGACGGCCGCTACGAGTGGCAGGGATACCTGCCCATCAAGGCGCTGCCATCGGTCAAGAATCCCGAGAAGGGCTTCTGGGGCACCGCGAACAACCTGATGGCTCCCGCGGTGGCCTCCCACTACCCCCACCCCGAGGCCCTGCACTTCACCTGGGGCGACGAAATGCGCGGCCTCCGCGTGGACGAGCTGATGCGGAACGGCCAGCGCCACACCGTCCAGGACATGATGGCCTACCAGCACGACGAGCTCAGCGTGGTCGCCCGGAACCTGGTGCCGCTGCTGATGCAGGCGGAGCCGCCGGAAAGCGCGGCGAAGGCCGCCCTCGCCGGCTGGGACTTCATCATGGACAAGGATTCCGTGGCCGCGACCATCTACCTTCACTTCGAGCGGCGGGTTTCCGAGGCGATGCGCGAGCTCTTCATTCCCGAAGCCGCCCGCGGACTGGTCCGGGGGGTGAACAAGAAGCGCATGCTCGACCACCTGATGGCCCCCCTCGGCCAATTCGGGGACGACCCGATCACGGCGCGGGACGCGCTGCTGGTGAAGGCGTTCGCCGACGGAGTGCAGGACGTCACCGAGCGGCTCGGCGCGGACATGGCGAACTGGCACTACGGCCAGAACGCCATGAAGCACGTGCACATCACCCACTACATGGCGCAGGCGGTCAACGAGGAGACCCGGCAGCTCCTGGAGGTCGGTCCTTACCCACGGGGCGGCTACGAGTCCACGGTGAACAACACCGGAGGCAGCGACAACCAGCGCTCGGGCGGCAGCTTCCGCGTCATCCTGGATCCCTCGAACTGGGACAACTCCATCGCGACGAGCGCTCCCGGCCAATCGGGCGATCCGATGAGCCCGCACTATCGCGACCTCTTCGAACTCTGGGTCCGCCACCAGTACTTCCCACTCGCTTACACGCGCGCCAAGGTCGAGTCGGTGACGGAACACCGCCTGCTGCTGAACCCGTAAGGGAACGCTGGACTCCGGGCCGGAGCTGAGCCGTCGAGCTGCGAATCGGCTCAGCCGGCCGGCGCCTGATCCTGGCCTTCGGCGCCGTACCCCTGGATCAGTCCCAGACGTTCCATCCGCGCGAAATCGCTATCGAGAGACCACAAGAGCGTGCCGTGTTCCGCCGCAATAGCGGCGATCAGCAGGTCGCCGACCCCGAAGCGATGGCCCCGCGCCGAAGCGATTCGAACCCAGCGATCGATCCGCTCCCAGGTCGCCTCGGTCGGTAGCAACACGGGCAGACCGGACAGCGCCCGCCGCAAGCGGGACTCCTGCGCGCGGGACACCGCGCTCAAGAGCTCGACGCGCACCGGAATCGGCAGTGCGATCTGATCATCGTCCAGCAGCCTGTCCAGAAGCCGCCCCTCATCGGAGTTGCGGTCACGAAGCGCCTCGATCCACACCGAAGTGTCGGCGCAGATCATCAACGGGGGCGGCGCCGTGACTTCGCGACATCCACATCGAGGGTGACGGCTCCGAGCAGTGCCCTGAGGTCCTCGATTCGCTTCCGTCGAACGAGTTCGCGGAGGGATTGCACGACCGTGTCGGTTTTCGACTTGAAGCCGAGCAATCGCTGGGCCTCATTGAGCAGCTCCGCGGGGAGATCGAGCGTGGTGCGCATATTCTGAGTCTATCAAGATATGCGTGGGTACGCATAAGCGAAGACCAATTCATATGCGCGATGCGACCGCAACCGCAGACGCGACGCTTGGCTCCACCGGAGCAGGGCGAACACCACGCACGTCCGTCGAGACGGTTTGCTGCGCGGCTCCGGCTAGCCTTCGCGCCGCATGACCTCCGGCGGCAATCCACTTCCCGGGCCGCCGCGCGCGCGCCGGCGTCCCGCCTCCTACGAGAAGTTCGGGCGGCGCTGGACGGATCCCTGGGCCTGGATCCGGGATCGCGACGACCCCGAGGTGCTCCGGCATCTGGAGGCGGAAAACGCGTGGACCGAGCAGTGTCTCGCCCCCTGGTCCGGCCTTCGCGACGCGGTGCTCGGGGAGATGAAGTCCCGCATTGTCCCGGACACCGCCTCGCCGCCGGTCCGGCACGGCCCCTTCCTCTATTTCTCGCGCTATCGCCGCGGCGAGGAGTACCCGGTGTTCTGTCGCCGCCGGGCCGGATCGCAAGGACGCCGGGCAGGCCGGGAAGAACTCCTGCTGGACGGGAACCAACTGGCCCGCGAGGCGCACGGTGACGCGGCGGATGGCTATTTCTCGATAGGCGCCCTCGAGATCTCGCCGAACCACGAGATCCTGGCCTTCGCGACCGACACCGTGGGACGGCGCCTCTACGAACTCCGCTTCCTCGACACCCGCTCCGGGGAAGTACTCGAAGACCGGATCCCGGGCGCCGCGCCGAACGTCGTCTGGGCGACCGCCGGAGATGCGGTGTTCTACACCCGGCCCGATCCCGAGACCCTCCGCTGGTCGAAGGTGATGCTGCACCGCCTCGGACAACCCGTCGAACAGGACGCTCTGGTGTACGAGGAGACGGACGAGACCTTCTGGGTGGCCGCCCACGAGAGCCGTTCGCGGGAGTTCGTGCTGCTGCACTGCGAGCAGACCGACCGCGCCGAGGCCTGGGCGATCCCGAGCGGCGATCCCGATGCGCCGCCCCGCCGGCTGATTCCGAGGGGTGGACCCCACGAGTTCGAACTCGACCACTTCGGGGGCCGTTTCCTGATCCGCACGAACCGCGGCGCCCCCGATTTCCGGCTGGTGGCCGCGCCCGAGGCGAACCCCGCCGACGAAGCGGCGTGGAAGGACCTCGTTCCCCCGCGCCAGGACGTCCAGCTCGAGGGCTTCGAGCTCTTCGACACCCACCTGGCGCTCTTCGAGCGGCGCGCCGGACGCCAGGAACTCCGCCTGCTGGACTGGGACGGAGGCGCGGGCCGGCGGGTGCCGCTGCCGGGCCCGGTGCGGGCGCTCGACGAGGAGGACAACCCGGAACCCGGAGCGAGCGAAGTGCGCGTGGTGGTCAGCACCCCGAAGACGCCGCCCACCACCCTTGCCGTCTCGCTCGAGACCGGCCGCCGCCGGACGCTGAAGCGGGAAGAGGCGCCCGGATTCCGCTCCGCCGACTACCGGGTGCGCCGGCTCGCGGCACGGGCGGCGGACGGGACCCGAATCCCGATTTCGCTGGTCCACCACCGGGACCATCCTCCCTCGCCGTCGTCGCCTCTGCTGCTCTACGGCTACGGCGCCTACGGCATTTCCATGGACCCCGCCTTCTCCCGGGCGCGCCCCAGCCTGCTCGACCGGGGCTTCGCCTTCGCGGTCGCACACATCCGCGGCGGCCAGGAACTCGGCCGGGCCTGGTACGAGGCGGGCCGGCAGGAGCGGAAGACCAACACCTTCCACGACTTCATCGCCTGCGCGCGCCACCTCCGAAAGCGCCGGTTGTGCGATCCGGACCGGATGTTCGCCCTGGGGGGCAGCGCCGGGGGGCTCCTGATGGGCGCGGTCCTCAACGAGGAACCCGGACTCTTCGCCGGGATGGTGGCGATCGTCCCCTTCGTGGACGTGCTGAACACGATGCTCGACCCGGACATTCCGCTCACCACGGCGGAGTACGACGAGTGGGGCGATCCCAACCGGAAGGAGTTCTTCGAGCTCCTGGCCGGCTACGCGCCCTACGAGAACGTCCCCGAGGCGCCGCTGCCCCATCTCCTCGTCACCAGCGGCCTCCACGATTCCCAGGTTCAGTTCTGGGAGCCCACGAAATGGGTGCAGCGCCTGCGGGACCGGAACACCGATCCGGAAGCGCGGATCCTCCTCCGCACGAATCTCGACGCCGGCCACGGAGGCCGCTCGGGGCGCTACCGGGGACTCGAGGAGACCGCGGAGATCTACGCGTTCCTCATCGGGCTGAGCGGGAAGTAGCCGCCGTCCCGCGGAAACCTCAGACCGACATGGTCTTCCAGCCGCCCCGGCGGAAGACCAGCGTGCTCACCACCGCGGAGAGGGAGTAGGCGAGCGCCACCGCCCAGAACACCCCGTCCACCCCGAGCGCGGTGCGCGACAGCAACCAGGCCGCCGGGATCTCGAAGAGCCAGAAGCAGACGAGGTCGATCCAGGTCGGGGTGCGGGTGTCCCCCGCTCCGTTGAACGCCTGCCGGGTCACCATGCCCAGCGCGTAGAAGACGTAGCCGTAGCTGACCACCCGCAACGCGGTGGCGGCGATCCCGAGCACCTCCGGGTCGTCGGTGAAGATCCGGGCGATGTCCGGCGCGAACGCCACGAAGGCGCCGGTCACGAGGCCCATGAAGCCCATGTTCCAGGCGCTCGTGATCCAGACCGCGCGTTCGGCGCGGTCGGGCTTCCCGGCCCCGAGGTTCTGGCCAACGAGCGTCGAGGCGGCGTTCGAGAGGCCCCAACACGGGAGGATGACGAAGAGCGCCACCCGGATGGCGATGACCCAGCCGGCGACCGCGATGGTGCCGAAGCTCGCGATGATGCGGATCAGGAGGATCCACGGCAGCATGTCGGCGAGCATCTGCGCGATCCCGCCGACCGACACCCGGCAGAGGTTCCGGAGCACCCCCCACTGGGTGCGGATGTCCTCGCGGCGGATCCGGAGCCGCGACCCGTGGGTGAGGATCCAGAACTGGTAGAGGACACCGGTTCCCCGGCCGATCGTCGTGGCCACGGCGGCCCCCGGCAGCCCGAGTTCCGGGAACGGTCCGAGTCCGAAGATCAGACAGGGATCCAGCACGATGTTGATCCCGTTCGAGAGCCACAGCGCCCGCATGGCCGCCTGGGCGTCCCCCGCCCCCCGCAGGATCGCGTTGTTCAGGAACAGCAGGATGATCGTGGCCATCCCGGCATACATGATCCGGGCGTGGGGGGTGCCGACGGCGACCGTCTCGGCGTCCGCCCCCATGAGGCCCAGGACCCGGGGCGCGAAGATCACCCCGAGGACTCCGAGCGCGACCGACACCACGAGCCCGAGTCCGATCGCCTGGACCCCCGCGCGCGCCGCTCCCCGCCGATCCCCTTCCCCGACGCGGCGCGACACCACCGCGGTCACCGCGAACGAAAAGCCGATGGCGATCGCGTACACCAGGTCGAGCGCGGTCTCGGTGATCCCCGCGGAGGCGAGCGACGCGGCTCCCAGACGCGCGATGAAGAACGCGTCCACCACCGCGAAGATGGACTCGCCCACCATCTCGAGCGCCATCGGCACCGCGAGCACGAACACCGCGGGGGTGAGCGGGCCGGACGTCAGATCGCGGTCGGAACCCCGCAGCGCTTCGACGACGAGCGCGAGCACGCGCCGCGTCCTCGAGCCAAGAGGCATGGTGACGTCGGGAGCCGGACGGCCTGGCTACCTGCCCGTACAGGCGGCCATGTCGAAGAGGGGTCGCATTCCCGGGTCCCGGATCAGGCCGGCGGAATCAGCGCCACGATCCGCACCGGGGCGCCGGTGCCGGCCTCGATCTTCATGGGCAGGGCGATCAGCAGGAATCCGGTCGCCGGCACGTCCGAGAGGTCCCCGACGTTCTCCAGGTTGGGAATCCCGGCGGCGCCGCCGACCTGGTGCACGATGAAGTCGGTCGAGGGGCCGTAGTCCACGCTGGCGGTGTCGATGCCCACGAGCCCCGCGTCCCGCTCGACGAGGAGCCGCATCGCATCTTCCGCGAGTCCCGGGAAGTGCAGATTGTCGGCGCTCCCCGGCTCGTCATCACCGAGATAGGACAGCGCATCCGGCCAACGGGTAGCCCAACCGGTCCGGAAGAGAACCGCGGTGCCCGGCGCGATGGCCCCGTGCTCCGCCTCCCAGTTCCGGATGTCCTCCGCGCTCGCCCGGTAGTCCGCGTCCGCAGCGGCCTGCGCGCTCACGTCCACGACCACTCCGGGCGCGATCAGCCGGTTGAGCGGAATCTCACCGACGAGAGCGGCGCCCTCGTAGAAGTGGTACGGCGCGTCGAGGTGCGTTCCGCCGTGCTCGGCGGTGGCAAACTCCTTCATCGCGTAGAAGAAGCCGGCGGGGGTCATCCCCTCCGCCAGGGTGTCCAACTGAAACCCCTTCTCGTCGGTGGGCCAGTAGAGCGTGTTCTCGCCGTATCCGTGACTGAGATCCACCATCCTCCAGCCGGCAACGGTCTCGGGGCCGGGCGGGGGCGGCGGCTCCGGGGGAGCCTCGCAGGATGCGGCGCCCAAGGCGGCGATGACAGCGGCGGCGGGGAAGAATCGGGCTACCATGAAAAACCTGCCTTGCAGGACGAAATGCTAGCCAAAGGGGTCGGAGAGCAGGTGGCGAGGAACGTCGCGCAGCCCCGTCGCCGGGAGGAAGCGGTCTCACGAGGCGCCGACCGTCGTGATGGCAGCGGCTTGGAACGCCGACCTCCAGTCGGCACGCGCTGCGCGACCGCGCAGCGCACGGCCCGGCCCCGACCCGCGGGTTGGTGCTCTCGCTGCAACCAGGCACCCCGGCCATTCCCGGACTCCGGTCGCCCGAGGCGAATAGCGGCACGTCGCCCGCGGGCCTCCGGCCCGCTGTGCCGACCGGAGGTCGGCACAGTTGCTGTGAAAGCTCAACCGTGCGGGGCTGGCCAACAGCTGTGGTGGCGCCGCCTCGGAGCGCCGGCCTCCGGCCGGCATCGCGCGGGAGCGCGAAACCCGCGCTGATGGCGCTCCTCCCCCTGAGGGTGGGGCCGACG
>JAJEFG010000074.1 GCA_022820545.1 Acidobacteriota bacterium
GTCGTCGAGGGACTGGATGGGCGAGTCGGCGTTGACCACGAGGACGAACGGGTTCAGCTCCAGGAGTCCGAGGAAGGTGAACTCGTCCCACTTGTAGGGGATCTTGCGGTTGATGGCCGGCACCGCGGCCTGCGATCCGACGCGCGCGAGCAGCAGGGTGTAGCCGTCCGGCTTGCCCTTGGCGACCGTGGTGGAGCCGGTGACGCCGGCGGCGCCGGTGCGGTTGACCACCAGGACCGCCTGGCCCAGGTACGGGGGCGCCGTGCCCGCGATGGTGCGGGCGGCCAGATCGGCGGCGCCGCCGGGTCCGTACGGCGATACCAGGGTGACCGGCTTGGCGGGATAGTCCGCCAGCGCCGCGCCGGCGAGCGCAAGGCCCACTGCGCCGACCGCCGCGCGCACGAGATTCTGCATCGATTTCATGACGTTGCTCCGAAGTGAAGAGAGGAATGACGGTGAGATCGCGCTTGACACGACGAAGGGAGTCTAATCACCATTACTTACGGTATGCAACCAAATACCCCAACACCAAATACCCCAACACCAAATGCACCAACCTGGCGACACGACCCGACAGACATGAGCGAAGCTCCGGATCGCCCCGGGAGCGCGGGCGTCCCGCCCGCAAGCGGGCCGAAGGCCCACAGGGGGTTTCGGGCCCGCATGCGCCCCGCCCTCCCGGGAATGGCTCGTGCAGGGTTCGGCTCAACCACGGCGTCGAGGGCGCTCCACTCCGTCCGCTGCAGATTGGTTGTCAAGCATGATCGGGCTGAATTCCCACGGAGCACGACAGTACCCTTGAGTGCCCGGAGGCCTCCCGCATCTCGATGAACGGCACACCATGATCGTCAACCTCTCCCAGACCCGTGAAGAGCTGGGGCAGCGCAACCGCCGGCTGGTGCTGCGCCAGGTGCTGTTCCGGGGGCCGATCTCCCGCTCCGCCATCGCGGCCAGAATCGGACTGACCCAGGCGACGGTGTCCCGCATCACGCGGGAGCTGATCGATGCCGGACTCATCGAGGAAGGCGACGCCATCGCCGACCGCCGGCCGGGACGCCGCTTCGTCGGACTGCGGATCAAGCCCACGGGATGCTTCATCGCCGGGATCTCGATCAACGTCTTCCGCCAGGACGTGGTGGTGGCGGATCTCACCAACGCTCCGATCGCGAGCCGGCGCCTGCGCTTCGGATCGCTCGATGACGCGGAGGCGGTGCTCCGCGAGACCGCCGGAGCGCTGGACGCGCTGATCGACGAGACGGGACTCGACCGGGAACGGCTGGTCGGCTGCGGCATCGTGGTGACCGGCTCGGTCGATCCGCTGCGGTGCCGCCTGCGGTCCGCGCCCGCGCTCGGCTGGACCGACGTCGACCTCGGCGAAACCGTCGGCTCGCGGCTGAAGGTGCCGATCTTCGCGGACAGCATCCCGAACGCCAAGAACCTCACCGCCCACGGCTTCGGGTCGGCCAAGGGCCTGGACGACGTGTCCCTCCTCAACGTGTCGCTGGCGGTGGGTTGCAGCCTGATGCTCGACGGCCGGCTGCTGCGAGGACCGGAATTCAACGCCGGGCTCATCGAGTCCTTCGCGATCCCCGAGGAGGCCACCGGCGAGCTGCGACCGCTGGACCATGTCGCGGGCGGACTCGCGGTGGTCGGCGAGATGGAGGGCAAACTCTCCGCGAACGGCAGCCGGGCCGCTTCGCGGCTGGTCGAAATCATGCGCGACGCCGCCGCCGGCGACGCGCCCTCCCGGGCCGCGCTGCACCGGGCGGGGCGGGCGCTGGCGTTCGCGGTGACCAGCATCCACGCCATCCTGCACCCGGAGGTGGTGCTGCTGTCCGGCCCCCTGATCGAGAGCGAGAGCTACTGCGCCGGGGTGCGTCAGCGAATCGTGGAGCTGGCCGGGCCGGAGTTCCTGAACAAGCGCCTGCGGTTCTCCCACCTGTCCAACCAGGAGGCGGCGTGCTCGCTCGCGATCTTCCGGGCCCTGGTCGAGGACGACGTGTCCTCGCCGCCCGCCGCCGCGCGGGGCGCCGGGTCGTGATCCGAGAGCGCCTGACCGGCTTCGGGGTCGCGCTGCTCGGCCTCCTGATATTCGCGGTGCTCATTCCTTGGGGCATCGATCAGCCGGGAAACGTCGAGCACACCGCGCTCGCGCCCGACTTCTGGCCGCAAATCATCGCCGGGGCCATGATGGTCCTGGGGGCACTGCTTGCGATCAGACCGGGACCGGACGATGACGACGACGAGGACGGCGGCGAGGATTCCGGTCGGTGGCTGCACCGGCTGCCGGGACTGGCGGCGGTCCTCGGCGCCCTGTTCGGATTCCACCTCCTGATCCCGTCGCTCGGCATGGTGGTGCCCGGCGTGGCGGTGATCTTCGGGTTGATGGTCCTCGGAGGCGAGCGCCGCTGGCTGCTGGCGGCCGTGGTCGCCGCCGGCGTGCCGGTGCTGCTCTACGCCTTCTTCGTGCACGTCGCGGGCATTCCGATTCCGCTCGGCGTCTTCGAGACCCTGCGCGGGTAGGCGGCGAGGCCGTGTCGGACAACCTCCTCGAAGCGCTCTCGCTGTTCCTGACGTTCCAGAACGTCGGCATCCTGTTCCTGGGCGTGCTGATCGGCGCGGTCGTGGGCGCGATTCCGGGCATGACCACCCCCATGGGCGTGGCTCTCGCCCTCCCCTTCACGTTCACCATGCACCCGGTGACCGGCATTCTGCTGCTGCTCGGCATCTACAAGGGCGGTCTGTACGGGGGCTCCATCACCGCCATCCTGATCAAGGCGCCCGGCACCCCGGCCGCCTCTTGCACGGTGCTGGACGGCTATCCCCTGACCCGCAAGGGCGAGGCGCGCAAGGCGCTCGACATCGCTCTCTACGCCTCGTGCTTCGCGGACTTCGTCTCCAACCTGTCGCTCATCCTGCTGGCCGGGCTGCTGGCCGGGTTCGCGCTCAAGTTCGGCCCGCCGGAGTTCTTCACGCTCATCGTGTTCTCGCTCACCATCATCGCCGGGGTCTCCGGGCAGAACCTGGTCAAGGGCATGGTGTCGGCGGCGCTCGGGCTGCTGTTCGCCACCATCGGCCTGGACATGGTGTACGGCACCAACCGGTTCATCTTCGACAACTGGAACCTGATGGGGGGCTTGAGCTTCATCCCGGTCCTGATCGGGCTGTTCGCGCTGCCCGAGATCATCCACTACTTCGCGCAGAAGCTGAGCGACGTCCGCGAGGCCACCACCGTGTCCGGCACCGGTGCCGGCATGGCGGACTTCAGGCGCTGCTTCAAGTCGATTCTCCGCGGCAGCCTGATCGGGGTGGTGCTGGGCGCGATCCCCGGCATCGGCGGCGCGCCGTCCGCGTTCCTGTCCTACAGCGAGGCCAAGCGCACGTCCCCG
>JAJEFG010000035.1 GCA_022820545.1 Acidobacteriota bacterium
GCCCCCCCCTCCTGGGGGTGGCGCGCCATAACGGGGGTTTTGGCGCTCCGGCGCGCTGCGGGCGGGGGGCGGGCGCTCCGAGGCGGCGCCGCCACTACTGCTGGCCAACCCCGCACGGCTGCATTTTCACGGCAACTGGTGCGCCGCGCACGTCGCAACGCGACCTGCCCTCTCGACGCGTACGGCCTGGAGCGCCGGCCTCCGGTCGGCACCGCGGCCGCAGGTCGCGAACGTATGCCGCGGCCGACACAGATGGCGTGATACCAAACGCCATCAATGCAGGTTTCACACTACCGCGCGATCCCGGCCGGATGGCGGCGCCCGAACGGTGTCAACTTGTACTTGAAGGAACTCCATCCACCAGAGGCAGGCGCGGAGCCGGCTCGCGTCCGCGCCGCGCCGTCACTCCGGTGAGGACAGCGCGACTACCTCGATCCCGTCAAAGGGAGCGAAGTCGGCGCCATTCTGCGTAACCACGAAACGGATGCCATGAGCTGACATCGTGGCGGCGATGTTTGCGTCGTGGAGCCGCCGTCCGCGCAGTCCGTAGTCGACGGCAAACCGGCGGAGTCGCCGCGACACTTCTTCGTTCTCCTCGTAGAGGTGGAGGTGCCGCAGGAATGCGTGCACATTCGCTACCCCGTCCTCCGTACTGAGTCCCAGACCATTCGCCTCCCGAGGCCGCGTCGCCACCACCAGGTATTCCCGAAGGATCTGTCCACTCGCGCCCAGGTGCACACCGCGTGCTCCGGATTCGGAAAGCAGGCGCTGCGCCTCGCGGTGCTGCGGGCGCAGCTCATCGGTCGCGGTCAGTAGCACATTGGTGTCGACGAACAGGACTTCACCGGCCGTCGGGGCCATAGATCTCCTCCCGCCGCCACGAGGTCGCCGCGCCGACCCGGACCGTCACCAGATTGAGCTTCCGGGCGCCCTCATCCGCCGGAGCCATGCGGGCCGCCCGCTGGAGGATGGCCCGCAGTTCGCCCTGTAGCGAGCGATGATGACTGCGCGCCAACCGCTTCAACGCGTCAACGGTGTCCGGCGCAACGTCGCGGATGTGTATCGAACTCATACCAGTATTATAGTGCTACCATCCGGCGACGACGGGTTGGCGTTCCGCCGTTCCGGTCGGCCTCGTCCTGTCCGGGCGGCTTGCCGCGTGCGTTTCGCGGCCTCCGGCCGCGATGCCGGCCGGAGGCCGGCGCTCCAGTGTCAAGTTATACTTGAAGAAAATCCACCGGGGGCGGCTAGCTCAGCTGGGAGAGCGCGGCGTTCGCAATGCCGAGGTCACGGGTTCGATCCCCGTGCCGTCCACCACCGGGAGGGAAGCCCAACATGCGACGAATCGTCTGGTTGCGGACCCTCCCCTTCTCTCTGATCCTGTTCGGCTTGGCCCTGTCGGCGGTAGCCGGACCGGAAAACCCGCCGTCCTCGCGATCCGCGCCCGACCCCGAAGCCGTCGCGCTCATCGAACGCGTCGAGGCCTACCACCAGTCCCTGCCCCACTTCGAAGCGCGCTTCGAGCAGCGGTTCTCCCCCCGTATCTTCGGCCGCGACCGGGTGGAGACCGGCCGGTTGACGGTCAAGCGGCCGGCCCGGATGCGTTGGGACTACGAAGAGCCCGAGCCGAAGGTCTTCGTCAGCGATGGAGTGAGCACCTGGTTCCACGTACCCGCCGACCAGCAGGTCGTGGTGGGCGCGTTCGGCGACGGCGAGGGTGCTGACGGGGAGGCCGGGGGGTTCAATCCGCTCGAGTTCCTGACCGGGGACGCCTCGATCCTCGATCACTTCGACGCGCTGCTGGCGAGCGAGCCGCCGGATTCCGGCCTGCGGACCGTGGCGCTCGTCCCGCGGCAGACCAACGGGGAGATCACGTCGCTGTCGCTCACGGTGGGCGCCGAGAGCGGCCTGATCCAGGGGATCGAGTCGGAAGACCTGGAAGGGAACCGGACGACGTTCCGGTTCACCGACTTCCGGTTCGGGACCTCCCCCGACGACTCGCTGTTCACGTTCACCATCCCGCCGGGGACGGATGTGGTGACGGCATCGGACCTCCGCCCATGACGTTGCCGGGAGGGGACCTCCTGAGTCTTCGCATCCCCGTACTCCTCCTCGCCGCCAGCCTCGCCGGGTGCGCCACGAGCCGCCACTTCACGGCGGGCGAGACGGCGGAACGGATGGGCCGCTACGACGATGCCGTGGTCCATTACGCCCGGGCGGTGGCGGAGGACCCCTCCGACTCGGCGGCCCAGCTCTCGTTGACCCGCGCCAAGGTGCGGGCGGCCGAGCAGCACGCCCGGGAGGCGGAGCGCCTCGCCGTGCTCGAGGACTACGCGGGAGCGGAAGACGCCCTGCGGGCGGCGATCATTCTCGCGCCGGAAGAGACGTCCTACCGGGACCGGCTGGCGGTGATCCAGGCGGCGGTCCAGGAGCAGGCCGAGGACGCGAGGGCGCTGACGCTCGCCGAGCTGAAGGAAGAGGCCCTCAACCGCCCGCTGGGTCTCGACGTTCCGGAGGACGCCCGGGCTCCCGCGAGCTTCGTGTTCCGGGACGCGAGCCTCCGCTATGTCCTGCTCACGCTGGGGGAGATCGCGGGGGTGAACGTCGCCTTCGACGAGGACTTCGTGGACCAGACGGTCTCGATCGAGGCGGAGGACTCCACCTTCGAGGACGCGATCCGCAGCCTGACCGAGACCACGGGGCACTTCTTCCGGGTCGAGTCGCCGCACCTGATCACCATCGTCCCCGACACCCAGAACAAGCGGCTCCAGTACGAGCGGCAGGTCGCGCAGACCTTCTACCTCTCCTCGGCGGACCTCGTCCAGACCGCGGACACCCTGCGCATCGTGCTGGGAATCCGGCAGATCGCCACCCACGAGGGGACGAACTCGATCACCATGGTGGACACCTGGGAACAGGTCCGCTCGGCGCAGCGCATCATCGAGGCGCTCGACCGGAGTCCCGGCGAAGTGCTGGTGGACGTGGAGCTCATGGAGGTGAACCGGACCCACCTGGAGCAGTACGGCATTCCTCTGCTGTCCCCCCAGACCGAGGGACAAGGGATTTCGGTCGCCCTCACCCCCCGGCTGGACACCGTCCTGCAAAACCCCTACGAACGCGGGAATCTCCAGATCGCGGGACTCCCGGGCGCGATCCTGAACCTGGTCCGCTCCGACACCGACACCCATGTGCTCGCCAACCCGCAACTCCGGGCCTCGGACGGCAAGCCCGCCCTCGCCGACTTCGGCGAGCGGGTGCCGGTCCCGGTGACCACCTTCGCGCCGATCGCGACCGGGGGTCTGGCGCAGCAGCCCACCACCACGTTCGAGTACGAAAACGTCGGGGTCAGCATCGAGGTCCTTCCCCGGATCCACCACGACGACAGCGTCACCCTCGAGGTCAAGGTCCGGCTCGACAACGTGTCGGGCACCGGCTACTCGGGACTCCCGACCTTCGGCAACCGGAACGTGGAGACGACCCTGCGCCTCAGGAACGGCGAGACCAGCATGATCGCCGGCCTCATCCGCCAGGAGGAGCGGAGCAGCCTGAGCGGCCTCCCCGGAGTCGCCGACATCCCGGTGATCGGGCGGCTCTTCGGCCAGAACTCCGACAACCTGACGGAGTCGGACATCATCCTGACCATCACCCCGAGGATCGCGCGGCGCGCGGACCTCAACCGGGAAACGCTACTCCCGCACATCGTCCGGCGGTAGGAACCGCCGAGCCGTTCGGAACGTCGGCCTCCGGCCGACATCGCCGAGTTCAGCGAGGCGAAACGCGCAACGCTCCCGCGTCCAACCGGACGCGAACCGCTCCGAACGAATAGGTTATATTCTACGACCATGCCAACCACCATCCACCTGCCTGATCCCGTGCTCGCGGCGGTTGACGAGAGGGCTCGCGCTCAGGGCATGAGCCGCAGTCGCTACATCGCTCGGGCTGTACAGAAGACTCTTGACGCCGAGCGCAGCTGGCGACCCGAGGTGCTGCGCGCCTTCCAGCCGGCGCCGACCGACGACGAAGACCGGGAGGCCGTCCAGGAGATGCTCGGGATCATCGCCGCTGGCCGGACCAGGAAAGGGCCCGTGGACCTGTGAAGTACATCCTCGACACGAATGCCGTTTCGGCCGCGATGTACAACGATCCGCACATATGGGAGCAGCTCACCGCGAGGTCCGCGGGCGATGTCCTGATTCCGCAACCCGTTCTCGCCGAAATCGCTTATGGACTGGCCCGGCTGCCCGAGTCCGCCCGGCGCACCCGCCTGACCCATCGCTTCCGCGTCTTCGCCGACTCGCAGCCGCGCGCGGACTGGACCGACGACGTAAGCGGCATCTTCGGGCAGATCAAGGCGGAACTCGCGCGGCGGGGCGTCCTCCTGGAGGACTTCGACACCGCCATCGCCGCGCACGCGCTGGCGCTCGACGGCGTCCTGGTGACCGGCAACACCCGACACTTCGAACGGATTCCCGGCCTGCGGCTCGAAGACTGGGTGCGCATGTCGGGAACGTGAGACGACATTGCGCAAGAGTTCGTCTTTCCTGGCCGGTGGGTCGGATCACACCGGCTCGGGCTGGCAGGTGGTCTGAATGCAGGCCGGCGGGGTGTCGGGGCGAGGTGTGGTACGCGCTCCGCCCGCCTCCGGCGGGCTGTGCCGGCTGAAGCCGGCGTTCCAGGCCGGTGGGTTCGGCTATTCCTGAATGAGGGTGGCAGCCTGCTCCGGGAGGCCGCCGAAGTGGCCGTTCGAGAGGAAAAGGAAGACGGTCGGTTCGTCTCCGCTGGCGAGCTCGCTCACCAACTCCAGAAGCGCGGAGTGATCGTGCAGCACGTCCGCCGGGATGCCCGCTGAAGCGAGGTCGGCGGCCAGGCGGTCGAGGTCCAGCGAGGCGGTCCCCGGCAGCCGGCGGCCGCGGCTCTCGCCGGCGGGTGACGCCAGGAGAACACGGTTCGCCTGCCGGAACGCCTCGGCGAAGCGCTCCTGGAAGACAGCGCTGCGGGCGGTGAAGGAGCGGGGTTCGAAGACCGCCACGAGGCGCGCGCCGGGCCAGCGGTGGGACCCGGCCTCGAGCACCGCCTCGACTGCGGTGGGGTGGTGGGCGAAATCCCGGACCACCAGCACCCGCCCGTCGGGACTCGCGGCGAGTTGTTGCAGCCGGCGCTCCACCCCGGAGAAGTCGCGGACTGCCTCGCGGACCGCCTCCCATTCGACCCCCAGCCACTCGGCGGCGGCCGCCGCCGCCAGGACGTTCCGCGCCGCGGCCCGGCCCCAGAACCGGCCATGGAGGCTCCGCCGCGCCTCGCCGCGAAACGTGGCCCGGAGGCGGCTTCCCGACGGGCCGCTCGACTGGATTGCGGCGACCCAGTCCGCCGCCGGGCCCTCTCTGCCCGCGACCGAGAACGTCCGCACGGTGGTGTGGGCGGCCTCGGCCAGCTCGGCAGCCGCCGGCGAATCGGCGCCGAGGAGCAGCAGTCCGCGGCGCGAAGGCAGCCGGGCGAGGAAGGAGAACTGCCGCCGGACCGCCGCGAAGTCGGAATAGATGTCCGCGTGGTCGAACTCGACGTTGCCGATGATCGCCACCTCCGGGAGGTAGTGGAGGAACTTGGGGCCCTTGTCCCAGTAGGCGCTGTCGTACTCGTCCCCCTCGACGACGAAGGGCTCCCCGGTCGCGCCCAGGGCGAAGCTCCCTCCGAGATCGTTCGCCACCCCTCCGACCAGGAAGCCGGCATCGAGTCCCGAGTTCCGCAGGATCCAGGCGAGCAGCGCGGTCGTGGTCGTCTTTCCGTGGGTCCCCGCAACCACCACCGGAACCCGGCGCCGGAGGACCAGCTCCCGGAGCGTCTCCGGAAAGGAGACAAGCGGCACGCGCCGGTCGAGCGCCGCCTCGAGCTCCGGGTTCCCGCGGGAGATCGCGTTGCCGACGATCACCGCGCGGCAGTCGCCGGGGAGGTTCCCGGGCCCGAACGGCGTCCGGACCTCGATTCCCTCGCGTTCCAGCACCGTGGACATCGGCGGATAGGCCCCCTGGTCGGACCCGCTCACCCGGTAGCCGAGCCGGGTCAGAAGCCCCGCGAGCGAGGCCATGGCCGTTCCGGCAACTCCGAGCACGTGAAGGCGGTCGCCCGCCCGAAGTCCGTGGATCACTCCACGGCGCCTTCGAGCAGCGTCAGTCCGTCCTCGTCCATCCGGGCCCTCACTTCGAACGGGACCGTGCGGCACGGATCCTCGTCCGTGTGGCCGGTCGCGAAACCGAAGACGACGGGCGCCTCGAACCGCTCGCTGAGACGGGCGAGGAGTTCCGCCGTCGTGTATCCCTGGTCCGGATGCTGGGTGCAGCCGGGCATCCGGCCGAAGACGATGCCCCGCACCCCGTCCAGCAGTCCGGCGAGCGCGAGCTGGGTCAGCATCCGCTCGATCTGGTACGGCTTGACGGAAATGTCCTCGAGGACGGCGATCGCGCCCCGGAACGAGGTCGCGAACGGCGTCCCGGCGAGCGCGGCCAGAATCGAGAGGCAGCCGCCCCGCAGCACCCCCTCGGCGCGCCCCGGATGGAGGCACTCCGCGTTCCGCCAGGGCAGCCGGAAGCCGGGCTCGCGGGCCCGCAGCACCCCGAGCGTCTCCTCCGCATCCCAGCGCGACGGGCCGCGGGCGATCTGCTGCGCGACCATCGGGCCGTGGAAGGAAACGACCCCCGCCCGCGACAGGAGCGACAGCAGCGCGGTCAGATCACTGCCTCCGAGGATCGCCTTGGGGCTCTGGCGGAGCCGATCCGCCGGGATGCGGGGCAGGAGGTCCAGGCAGCCGTAACCGCCGCGGGCGCCGAAGAGCGCGCTCACCTCCTCGTCCTCGAGCAGCTCGAGAAAGTCCTCCGTCCGCTCCGCGGCCGACCCCGCGGTGTACTCGCTCCGCCGCAGCAGATTCCGGGACCGGCGCGGCACGAGCCCAACGCGGCGGAGCTCCGCTTCGCCGGCTTCGAGCCAGGGGAGCTGCACCGGGCTTGCCGGCGCCAGGATCCCCACCGTGGCGCCGGGAAGGACCGCCCGGGGTTTAACGGCCATGCATCAAAGGAGGTACAGGACGGCCGCCGCGATGGCCAGTGCGACCACCACCACGGCCAGGAACCGCAGCCGCGTTCGCCCGGGTTCCCCCGGGAGCGGTCCGGCGACGTGGAGCCGCGGCGGTTCGGCCGGAGGCCACGGCATCGATTCCTCGCCGGCCGGCTCGTCCGTCCCGGCGGCGTCGGCCGGCATCTCCCTGTCCCCGCCGGCGCCGGCCGGCTCTTCGGATCCCGCGGCCTCCCGGGTCTCAGCGGTCGTCGGGTCCACCCCGGCGGCGGATTCGATGCGGCAGCGGGCCCCGCCGAAGAGCAGTACGTCTCCCGGATGGATCCGCACCCGGGTCGGTACCGGCGCTCCGTTGACCCGGCTCTGGTTGGTGCTCTGCAGATCCTCCAGGTGCAGTTCGAAGTCCCGGAGCACCAGCCGCGCGTGCTTGCGGCTCACGAAGATGTCATCGAGACGGATGGCGCACTCGGGAGAGCGGCCGACGCTCGTTTCGCGGTTCCGGATCTCGTAGCGCACCGGGGGCTCGAGACGCTCTCCGGGAGTCGTGCCCGAACGGACGTTCTCCACGACGAGCGCGTAGAGCCCGGGTGTCGGGCCGGCCCGCTCCGTCACCGTGCGGTTCCGAGCCGCCGGGAGGCGAGGGGGGCGAGCAGCGGTCCGTCGTGGGTCACCAGTGTGGCGCCGGGCACTGCGGCCGCCGCCTCGAACGCCTGCGCGGCCCGCGCCCGCTCTCCGAGCGCGTCCAGGGCGAGCGCCCGGTAGTAGAGGACGGTTCCCTCACCGATCCCGGCCCCGGCCCCCGCACTCACCTCGGCCAGATGCCTGACCAGGGCGTGCTCCGGATCTCCCAGCAGGATCCAGCAGATCCCCGCCTCGAGCTGTCGGGTCGGGTCGCTCCGGCCGCGCGCGAAGTCCGCCTCCAGCTCGACCAGACGGCGGTTGCACTTTTCGGCCGACAGGGAAGGAAGGACGGGGGTTTCGGCGAGCACGAGCCGCAGTTGCCGCTCGTTGCCCTCGCGGCGTACGACGAGGTCGATCGTCGTGCTCGGCGATTCACCGGCGACCAGCTCCGCGAATCCGAGTTCGTCGGACAGGAGCCGGCCCTCCACCTCGCGAATCTCATCTCCCGGTTCCACGCCGGCGAGCACCGCCGGGCCGGACGGGTGGACGCTCGTGACCCGGAGCCCTCCCGGCCCGTTCTCCGCGCCTGAATTCGCGAGCGCCACGGCCGTCATGCCGGCCCACGAACGGCGGCGCGTCGGCGGAGTGAGGAGCCGCTCGGCCGCGGCGCCCGCACTCTCCGGGGCGAAGCGGTCGAACGGGGCGACGTCCGGCGTCCGGGATCCGGCGGCGAGGAACTCGACCTGCGCCGGGCCCGCCCCCGGTTCCGGCAGCCGCACCCGTACCCGCGCCTGCGCGTCGGGTTCGTCCCCGCCGTCCACCACGAAGTAGTCGTCCCGCGCCTCGAGCACCCGGCGGACCGCGCGGTCCGCGCCGGAAGACTCCTCCGGGTCGCTCGGGGTCATGGCGAGCACGGGCAGGACCTCGCACGAAACGGCGGTTCGCGAGCCTCTCGAGACCGTGACGGAACGGGCGCAGCGGCCGGCGGGGTGCCGGATCTCGACCTCGTGCTCCCCCGAGCACATCGCCGAGAACGAGAGGGGCGTCACCCCCCGCTCCTCGCCGTCGAGCACGACCGTGGCGCCGCTCGGCTCGCTCTCGATCCGCAGTCCTCCGGTGGAAGGGCGGAGCCGCACGAACCGCGGCAGGTAATCGCGGGCCTCGTCGGCGTGGAAGGTGAACCGGGAGGGGGTCCGGCAGGGCGCCTCGAGAGTGATCTCGTTGGCCCCGGTCTCCAGATTGCCGAGCTGCAGCGGCGCCGAGAACTCGTCGCGCGCGAAGCGCGGCGGCACCAGGGGACGGAGATCCTCCGGAAGACTGCCGCCCGTGACGCCCGCGACGCGGCCTCCGACCCGCACCGTGACACCCGCGGGAGACGTGATGACCGAAAGGACCGGACGGCTGCGCACCATCTCGTGCTCGATCGTGATCATCTCGCCGGCCAGCACTTCGCGGCGCGGTTCCGTGTAGACCGAGAACCCGGGGCGTTCCAGCCGAATCGTCAGCAACCCGGCGAACACCGGCCGCCCGGTCAGCGGCGTGGCGCCGACCGGCTCGTCCTCGACGAACACAGTGACGCCGGCCGGCTCGGTCAGGACGGTGAGGTAGGCGAGCAGTTCGCTTCGCTGTTCCTCGAAGAGATCCAGTACGGCGGGAGAGAGACCGGCGACGTCGAGCCGCCACGCCGGGTCCGCCAGGATCAGCAGGCGCAGATCGTCGGAGGCCTGTTCGGGAGACTCGCGGGTTACGTGGGCCCGCGCGCGGTACTCGAGCGCCCGCAGGAAGAGCTCGTTCTCGATCTGCGGGAGACGGCCACCCGCGTCACGGGCCCTATCCAACTGGTCGAGGATCGCGGTGAGGGCCAGCACGGCTTCCACGGCCAGGTCGGGGTCTCCCGTCTGCGGACGGAGAGTGCGCAGGTCGCCGGCGATGACCACCGGATCCGGGGAAGCGGTCTCCTGCGCGGCAATGGCGGCCGGGAGAAGCGCCAACAGCACGGGGACCAGCGCGACCGTGGCCCGGGTCCGGAGAATCCTCATGCGGCGCTACCGGAGCACTGCCACGGCGCGCGTGGACTCGTCGAGCACGTAGAGCACTCCGTCCGGACCCACGTCGAGCGACACCGGCCGGCGGACCGCTCCTCCCGGCCACGCGTCTCGCTGAAGCCTCACGACGGAATTGAAATCCCGGTCGAAGACGCCGAGCGTGGGGCCGTCGCGGTCCAGCACGAAGAAGTTGCCCAGGGCATCGAAGGCCACGTCGACGGGTTCCGGGAAGCCGGAGTCGCGCGTCAGGTGGAAGATCCGCCGGCCCTCCGCATCGAAAGCGAGGACTCCCTGCCGGTCCTCGATCACGATGAGATGTCCCGCGGGATGCCGCTCGATACGGTGCACCTCGTTCAGCCGGGGATGGGGCACCCGCCCGAGATAGAGACCCGACCGCGCGAACCGGAACACCCCCTTCTCCCGGTCGTCCCAGACCCAGTAGCCCTCGGGGGTGACCGCGAGGGCGCGGATCCGCCGGAGGCGTTCCGGGCCGTTCTCGAGGCGGAGCGTCATGAGGTTGCCGCCGACGACCAGCGCCTCCTCGGCCGCCACTACCGGGATTGCCGCGCCGCCGCCCGCCGCACCGGCGTCGGTGTAGGCGAAGTCCCAGGGGTCTTCGACGCCGACGGCTTCTTCGAAGTCGCCCTCGGGTGTGAATGACTGCAATTCGTCGGTGTCCCGGTCGAGAACGTGGAGGCTCCCTTCCGCGATGCGCACCCGGAGCGGCCGGTCGAGGCGCTGCGGCGGCTGGATCGCTCCCGCGAAGCGCCAGGCGGGACCACCCGGCGCCTGGTACCGGGAGACGAGGGTCGCGAGCCCCCGGGCCTCTTCCGCGAGCCCCGCTGCCGAAAAGCCCTCGGCCGCCCCGCTCGCGGCCCCGCCGCCGTCCGCGGCCTCGTCCCGGATCACCCGCAGCAGGTCGGCGCGGAGCCCGGCGACCTCACCGAAGGCCGCGTTCGACTCGCCCAGTCGCGCGAGGGTGTGGGCGAGCAACAGGCGCGCGCGGAACCTTTCGGCCATGGACGCCGGAGCAGAGCGCGTCTCGTGGAGCGCCGAGAGCAGGGCGCCCGCCACCGTCCGGTCATCCATGAAGTCGGATGCGATCGCCGCGATCCCGGTGAGCGCCGCGAACGACCACGGAGAACCCGCGGTGCCGCTCACGGTGAGAACACGCTCGTACTCGGCGAGGGCGTCCTGGGGGCGCGGGGGAAGGCTGCGGATCGCGATCTCGCCGAGCAGCAGGTGCGCCCCGGGGATCGCGTCGCCCGCCGGATACGCGCGGAACAGCCGGTCCACCATCTCCTCGGCGGCGGCCGGGTCGCCGTCCACGTCGAAACGGTGCCGGGCGATGCGGAGCGCCGCGTCATCGGCGAGCCGGCTCCCCGGCATGGTGTCCAGGATGGCTTCGAAGTCGCGGAGAGCCTGACCGTAGCGCCCGCCGGCGTAGAACTGCTCCGCGCTCCGGAAACGCCGTTCGGCGGCACGTTCGAGCTGGGCGTCGGCCCCGGTCTGGGCAAAGAGCGGCGCAACCGCAAGCCCGATCAGAGCCGAGAGCCATGCCACGCGAGTGGTCATGAAGGGGACCACGTCAGTTTACTGAACCGGCTGCCGCACGGTTCGGAGGTCCGAGCAGCGGGCGACGAACGCGCGAGCCCGGCCGGCATCACGGAACGAACGGATCGCCGCGAAGCCGGAGACCCCTGCGCCGCGAAGGAGATCGAGGTTTTCCGGTACCAACCCCCCGACCACCCAGACGGGAATCCGGAGCCGCCGGCAGGTCTCCCGGAACACCTCCGGCGGCAGGGGACGCTTCCCGCCCGTGGGCGCGACCGGTCCGAGGATCACGTAGTCCGCCCCGTCCTCTTCGGCGGCGGCCGCCGCGTCCACCCCGTGAACCGAGCGGCCGAGGAGCAGCCGCCCCCGGGGGAATCGGGAACGGACGGCCGCGACGGGCAGCCCGGCTTCCGGCAGGTGAACGCCGGCCACCGGGAACGCGCCGGCCAGCGCCAGCCGGTCGTTCACGAGGATCCGCGACAGGACGTCCCCGGCTCGGGAGGCGAGGGCGTCGAGGAACCGTTCGAAGTCGCGATCCGACGCTTCCCGGTCGCGCAACTGGACAAAGTCCACCCCGAGCTCGCAGAGGTCCAGGAGGTGGTCCACGGAGAGCCCGCGGACGGCAGAGATCGCGCAGGCGACGGGGCGCCGCGGCGATCCCGGGTCGTGGACGATGGAACGCCCCATCCTCGGGGAATCCCGGACTAGCGCCGCTTCTCCCGGAGCCGGGCGGCCTTCCCCTTGCGCTTGCGGAGGAAATAGAGCTTGGCGCGCCGAACGTGGTGCGAACGGACGACCTCCACCTTCGCCACCAGGGGCGAATGCAGCGGAAAGATCCGCTCGACGGCGACGCCGAACGAGGTCTTGCGGACCGTGATCGTGCGGCGGTTTCCGCCGTGTTTCATCGCGATCAGGATCCCCTCGAAGATCTGGATGCGTTCCCGGTCTCCTTCCCGGATGGTCGCGTGGACCCGCACCGCGTCGCCCGGATGGAGATCCGGGCGGTCCGCCTTCAGGTCGGCGGCCTCGAGTTCCCGAATGATCTCGGCCCCCGACTTGACCCGCGTCGGCTCCGGCTCGACTTCCGCGTCCACCGAAACCGCCAGGGCGGTCTCCTCCGGGGCCTCCACGGCCTCTTGCTCACTCACGCTCATGATGGTTTCTCCTTCGTACTCGGATTCGGTTTCGAGGCCGCCGCTCCGTGTCCCGCGAACGTCGAGAACAGATCGGGCCGCCGGTTTCTGGTCACTTCGACCGACTCCTCGAGCCGGAACCGGCGAACGGCCTCGTGGTTCCCCGACAGGAGAACCGGCGGAACTTCCCTGCCCCGGAAGACCGGGGGACGGGTGTACTGGGCGTGCTCCAGGAGTCCGGTGGCGAACGACTCCCGGACCACGGATTCGGAATCTCCGACGGCGCCGGGGATCAGCCGGGTCACGGCGTCCACCACGACCATAACCGGGATCTCTCCTCCGGAAAGGACGTAGTCGCCAACCGACAGCTCCTCGGCGCCGCTGAGGGCGGCGAAGCGCTCGTCGACGCCCTCGTAGCGCCCGGCGACCAGCAGCAACCGCGGTTCGCGGGCGAGTTCGGCGACCACGCTCTGGTCGAGTTGCCGGCCGCGCGGCGACAGCAGGACGACCCGGGGTTTCGCCGCGTCGAGTCCGCTGATCGCTTCCACGGCCTCGACGAGCGGTTCGACGCGCATGACCATTCCGGGCCCACCGCCGTAGGGAGCGTCATCGGCCCGCTGGAATCGGCCCTCGGTCCAGCCCGTGAGCGCGTGCGTCTCGATCTGCAGGAGGCCGGCCTGCCGCGCCCGCCGCACGATGCCGTGGTCGAAGACCTCCCCGAACATGCCGGGGAGAAGGCTCAGGATGTCAACGCGCATCGGCAGCAGCCGGGGCATTGAGCCCGATGAGCCCGTCCGGGACGTTGAGAACGACCCGCCCGGCAGTCTCCCGGGTAGGCGGCTCGACCCGAACGCAGAGGGCTTCGACGAAGGGGATGAGGTCCTCGGACCCGTCCGGGCCGCGGAGGACGAGGAGGCTGGGTCCGGCCGTGTCGAGGGTGTCCACGATCTCGCCGAGCGGAGCGCCGTCTTCGGTCTCGGCCCGGCAGCCGACGAGCTGGTCGGAGTAGTAGCGGCCCTCCGGCAACCGGGCGCGCTCCGCCTCGCCGATCCGGACCTCCATCCCCCGCAGCGACTCGGCGGATGCGATGTCGGTGATGCCGTCGAACCGGATCACCGGCCGCCCCTTGTGGATGCGCACCGATTCGAGACCGCGCCGGGTTCCCGGCTGGTCCGCGGGGCCGATCTCGGCGCTCCCGATCTCGAAGAACCGGCCGGGATCGTCGGTCAGCGGCTCGACGAAGACCTCTCCCCGGCGGCCGAACGGCCGGACCACCTGCCCGATGACGACGTCGGCGGCCTCCGGGGGGGTGCCGGCACAAAAGTCCGCCGGAGTGTCGTCCGGGCGGCCGGACGGGCTTACCCGAGTGTCCTGCGCGGCCCCGGATGCCGTTGCGCCGGAAGCCATTGTTCTCTCTGTCTCCTGGTCACGTCTGCCGGGTAGGGAAAGGTGGTCGCGCGGGCTGTCTCTTGGTCCGGTGTGCTGGTGAGGTGCGGGCGCCGGGTCGCCAGGCTCAGCGGATTGGCGCGGACACCGTCAGCCGGATCCCGGCAGGCCCGGCAACCGCGCTCGGCAGCCGGCCCGCACCTAGGATTCGGCGGAGGCTCCGTCTTCCCCTGAGCCGTTTTCTTCCGAGGGGGCCGGCTCGGCGAGCACGTCCTTCAGGAAGCTCTTGACCGTGAGACTCGGCTTCGCACCGTGCCCGAGCCAGTAACGCGCGCGGTCGGCCTTGATGTGCAGCCGGCCCTCCGCGTCGTTGGGCATGCGCGGGTGGTAGTAGCCGAGCGTCTCCACGATGCGGCCAACCCGTCCGTGCACCGAATCGGACACGACCACCCGGAAATGGGCGTCGCGCTTCCGCCCGGTGCGGGCAAGCCTGATGTTCAACACGCCAAGAGTCTCGCTTCTCTGAAAAAGCCGTCACCGACGGCCACTCGGAAGGCCGGAAGGGTAGGCCGAACCCCCCTTCCAGTCAAGGTCGGGCAGACCCCGGAGACGGTCTCGTCAAAGCCCCAGGTCGCGCAGGATTCCCGGATTGTCCCGCCACTTCTGGCGCACCTTGACCTGCAGGTCGAGGAAGACCTGGCGTCCGAGCCGCTTTTCGATGCGGCCGCGGGCTTCGCTGCCGATGCGCTTCAGCATCCGGCCGCCGCGGCCGATCACGATCCCCTTCTGGGAGTCCCGATCGAGCAGCAGCGAGGCCGCGATGCGCACCAGGGGCTCGGAATCGTCGTACGCCTCGATCCGCACGGCGGCGGCGTGGGGCACCTCCTGGTGGAGGTGTTCGAGCAGCCGCTCCCGGACGATCTCCGAGGCGAAGAACGCCTCCGGAAGATCGGTGATCTGGCCGTCGGGATAGAGCGGCGGACCGAAGGGGAGACGTTCCGCCAGCATGCCGACCAATGAGCCGGGAGTCCCGTCCCCCTGCCCCCGGTCCCGCGGTTCGCCCGGGGCGTTCACGTTCGCGCCGATGCGGGCGGAAAACAGCACTACCGGCCCGAGATCCCGTTCGCGGTAGAACCCTTCGAGCTCGTCGAGCCTGGCCCGCGGCGCCGCATCCGTCTTGTTGATGCCGATCACCCGGGGGCCGGAAAACGCTTCCAGCCGGCGCAGCAGGTCCCGGTCGCGTCCGGTGAGCGTCCGCGTCCCGTCCACCACGGCGAGCGCCGCGTCCGCGCCTCCGAGGCTCTCGGCCACCGCCCGCATCATCGCGCGGCCGAGGCCGGAGCGCGGACGATGGATTCCCGGGGTGTCGAGCAGGATCAGTTCGAGCCCCGGGCGGCGCGCCACCCCCAGGATGCGGCGCCGGGTGGTCTGGGGTTTCCGGTGGACGGCCGCGAGCCGCTCGCCGACCAGGCGGTTCAGGAGCGTGGACTTGCCGGCGCCCGGGAGCCCCACCAGCGCCACGAAGCCGGCGCGGTGTTCCGGGCTCTCGGACGGGCCCGGTTCCGACGGTGAGATGGCCAACTAGGTTTCGGTGACCCGGCACAGGCGGACCCGGTGGATCCGCCGTTCGTCGGCCTCGAGGATCTCGATGCGGAGGCCGTCCTGTTCGATCACTTCCCCGGGCGCCGGAATCTTCCGGAAGGCCGCGAGCGCGAAGCCGGAGATCGTGTCGAAGGCGGCGCCGTTCAGCGAATCGGGGAGCGTCAGCCCGGTCAACCGCGCCACCTCGTCGAGTTCCGCCCCGGCGCGGACCCGGTAGACGCCGTCGGCCTCTCGCGCCACGTCCTCCTCGACCGGCTCATCGTCCTCGTGGACCTCGCCCACGATCTCTTCCGAGATGTCCCGGAGCGTGACGATCCCGGAGACGCTCGCGTGTTCATCCACCACCACCGCGAACGTCTGCTTGGAGAGCTTGAACTCCCGGAGCAGGTCGTCCACCCGCTTCGTCTCCGGAACCACGGGCACCTCCCGGAGCAGCGGTGCGAGTCCCTCCCCGTCGCCGGGCACGGCGACGAGGTCCACGGCGTCCACCACCCCGACCACCTGGTCGGCGCCGCCGAACACCGGAATCCGGTGGTGCCGGCTCTCGGCGACGAGCCGCTCGACTTCCCGCCGGGACGCATCGTCCAAGACCGACACGACGCTCGGCCGCGGCGTCATCACCTCGCGAACCAGCATTTCGTCGAGTTCGAGAACGCCGCGCACCATCGCGGCCTCTTCCTCCTCGAGGATCCCCTCTTCCTCGCCCGTCTCGAGGAACGCCTCGACCTCCTCGTCGGAGGCTTCGTCGTCCGGCTCCGAAGGGAGCGGGAACCCGCGCCGGAGGAGGTGGCGCAGCGGCTCGGCGAGCGGCCGCACGAGCCGTTCCCAGCGGCCGAACCAGGGAAGGAGCGGCCGCAACACATCCTCGGGATCGCGCAGGAGGATGGCGGCCGGAACCAGTTCCCGGAGGATGAACCAGACCGGGACGAAGACGCCGAAGGTCCAGAGGAGGCCGGTGGCCCCGAATCCCAGCCCGTCGAGCGCGAAGCCGAAGAGCGCTCCGGCGGCCAGGAGCCCGGAGCGGGCCGGGATGAGCACCGCCAGCGGGTCCGCGAGCCGCTCCCGGAGGGTCCGCGCCTCCTCGACGCTCTCGCCGAGGGCCCGCACGGCGATCGGGCTCGACGCGAAGAAGGCGATCTCGAAGAGCGCGAACAGGACGACGAGCAGCCCGGCGACCAGGAGGAGGAGGATCCAGAGCATTCAGTTCCTCGCGAGGCCGTGCCGCAACCTCAGGACGCGCTCCAGCCTCACCATCTCTCCCCGGTCCCGTTCGTGGTCGTACCCGAGGAGGTGCAGGTAGCCGTGCACCGCCAGCACCCGGATCTCGTCACCGAGTGCGACGCCCGCCTCGCGCGCCTGGCGCGCGGCGGTTTCGGCGGAGACCACCAGGTCCCCCAGATAGTCGGCCTCGTCCTCGGACAGCAATCCCGCGGGAACGGGGTCCGCGGGAAAGGCGAGCACGTCCGTCGCGCGGTCCCTGTCGCGGTAGCGCCGATTCAGTTCCCGGATGTTCCGGTCCGAAACGATCCGCAGCGTGGCCCCGCGGCGGTCCCCCGGCGCCACGTCCGCCGCGATCCGTTCGAGGAAGGCGGCCAGCGCCGGGGGATCCACCGCGAAACGGCGCTGTCGGTTCTGGACGGTGAACCGGGAGCGGAGCGGCTCCGATTCTCGTGGAGGGTCCGCCGGTTCCGGACGGGGCGACCCGCTCGCGTCCTTCGCGGCCGAATCGCCGGTTCCGGAATTGCCGGTGGGGCCGGATTGCTGCATCACCGGCTCAGGCGCTTGACGAGGATCGCCCGCTTTCCGATTCCGGCGCGGAGGGTCCTACGGGAAGGGCCGGCGGCGTTCCCGCCCGCGCCCGTCGCCCGAAGTCGAACCCCGGATAGGGCAGCCGCTCGTGGTGGATCCCCTGCAGCGTGGAAAGGAAGCTCTCGCGGATCCGGGCCATGTCGCTGAGGGTCAGGTCGCATTCGGCCAGTTGATCGTCGTCGACGATGGCGCCCATGATGCGGTCGATCACCTGCTCGAAGTCGGCCGGAGTCGGGTCCTTCAGGCTGCGGGCGGCGGCCTCGATGCTGTCGGCCATCATGATGATGCCCGCCTCGCGGGTCTGCGGGCGCGGTCCGGCGTAGCGGAAGAGGCTCTCGTCGGCCTCGTCGCCGTTCCGGGCGGCCGCCGCCTTCGCTTTCTCGTAGAAGACCTTGATGATGCGGGTCCCGTGGTGCTGCGGGATCACGTCCACGATGTCCCGGGGGAGGTTCATCCGCTCGGCGGCCTCGATCCCCTCGGTCACGTGCCGCCGGATGATGTCCGCGCTCTTTTCGGGTGGCAGGAGGTCGTGCGGCGTTTCGCCCCGCATGTTCTCGACGAAGTACCCGGCGCGGTTCAGCTTGCCGATGTCGTGGTAGAGCGCGGCGGTGGCGCAGAAGGTGGAGTTCGCCCCGATCGCGTCGGCGGCGGACTCGGAGAGCATCCCCACGGTCACGCTGTGCTGGTAGGTGCCCGGCGCGCTGAGCGCCAACTGGCGGAGCACCGGGTTGTCGCGCTGCGACAGCTCCATGAGCCGCATGTCGCTCGTGCGCTCGAAGACCCACTCCAGTACGGGAAGGAGCAGGATCACGAGCGGCCCGGCCAGCAAACCGCCGGCGAAAGCGCTGACCGCCTCGAGGGCAAGCCGGCTCGGGCCCCCGAAGTCCCCGGTCACGAGTTCCATCGCCACCACCAGGGCGGCGCCCAGCAGGCCGACGAAGGTCCCGACCCGCAGCAGTTGCGAGCGGCGCTCGGCCACCCGGTAGATGAAGATGGCGGCGAACCCCGTCAGCAGGGCGAAGAGCGCCAGCATCAGGTTCCCGGTCATCAGGGCGAGCGTCGCCGCGAAGAGTCCCTGGGTGACCACCGCCGACTGCTGCGTCTCGAGCATCACGACCAGCAGCGCGAGCGCCGCGAAGGGAACCCCCCAGAGATAGACCGTGGGATCGGAGAAGGGCTCGCTCACGAACTGCGCGGCGGCGCCGCGCCCGACGAATCCGAGGACGCGGGTCAGGGTCAGGCCCAGGACGATGAGGAAGCCGCACATGGCGAAGGCCTGCCGTCCCCAGTTCTCGTCCCGGCGGGCCGGGACCAGCAGCACCCCGAGCAGCACCGCGATCGCGGCGGCGAACCCCAGGGCGCCGAGCCCGGCCCAGCCGGACGCTCCCACCCGCGGCGTGCGCATCCGCTCCATCTGGCGGCGGGCGAGTTCCGTCACCTCGTCGCCGGCGCGCACCAGGGTGCGGCCCCGCCGCACCTGGATGACGACCGGATCCACCGACAACTCCGCTTCGGTGCGGAGATGGGTGGTCTCCACGGTGTTGGCCTCCAGCGTGGGGCGCATGAACGTCGCCGCCAGTCCGGCGAGCGTCCGCCGGCGCGTCCGGTTCAGCTCGGAGAGCGCGAGGATCTGCTGCTCCGCAGCGCGCTCCGCTTCGCCCACCGACAGCACGTTGGTGAAGTCCGCCAGCGGGACCGTTTCTCCGGTGCGCGGGTCCCGGCGCAGGATGGAGCGGCCGAGCGCGGCGACCGCGCCCTTCTCGGCGAGGATGTCGCGCGCCAGCACGCTGGCCACCGTGTCCGCGAGGTTCTGTTCGATCTCCTCGGCGAACTCCGATTCCACGAGCAGCCCGAGCTGCGCCGCGGTCACGTCGATGCCGAGCATGCCGGCGAAGGTCTCGGCGAAATCGGGTTCCCCCACGATCTCGGACTCGACGGCCGCCCGTCCGAAATCGAATCCGCGGGCGATCCGGGCGCGGACCTCGTCGCGCGCCTGGGAATCGAAGTCGTAGACCTCCGGCACCTGTTCGACCGCCTCGCGCCGGCGCGCTTCGGTGGTGGCGGCGTCCTCGTAGGTGAAGTCTTCGGTCGCGCGGACCGTCCGGGGGGCAATCTCGCCCACCTCGTAGAGCGGGGTTTGAAGCCCGAGTCCCGGCCAGACGAGCAACGCGAGGGCGACCGCGAGCAGGGCGGTCACGATGTGGGTGCGGGCGAACAGACGGTCGCGCTGCCGGAGCAGGAACCCGCGCAGCGAGAAATCCGCCAGGCGTCTTTTCATTTTTCGGTCCTCGTCACGGCCTAACGCGGCTCCGCGAAGACCGCCGGCGCTTCGAACTCCTGGCCGCGGCGGGACCGCTTCCGGGCCTGCTCGCTCCTCGCATACGCCCGGACGATCGCCTGCACGAGCCGGTGGCGGACGACGTCACTGTCTTCGAGCCGAACGAGGCCCACTCCCTCGAGGTCCCCGATGACGCCGAGGGACTCGACGAGCCCGCTGACCCGCCCCGGCGGCAGGTCGTTCTGGGTGATGTCTCCGGTCACCACGGCGCGCGTCCCGTTCCCCATGCGGGTCAGGAACATCTTCATCTGTTCGGAGGTCGTGTTCTGCGCCTCGTCCAGAATGATGAACGAGTCATTGAGCGTCCGTCCGCGCATGAAGGCGATCGGCGCAATCTCGATCACCCCGCGTTCCCGGAGCCGCTGCGCCTTTTCGGCATCCATCATGTCGTGGAGCGCGTCGTAGAGGGGACGCAGGTACGGATCCACCTTGTCGATGAGGTCACCGGGGAGGAACCCCAGCTTCTCGCCGGCCTCCACCGCGGGCCGGGTGAGCACGATGCGGCGGACCTGCTGGTTCCGGAGGGCCTCCACCGCCACCGCCATGGCGAGCCAGGTCTTCCCCGTTCCGGCCGGCCCCACGCTCAGGACGAGTTCCTTGGCGCGCAGCGCCCGGATGTATTCCAGTTGGCGAAGGCTTCGCGGCCGGACGATCTTCCCCGGCGACGGGGTAACGACGGTCTCAACGAAGTACTCGCGGAGCGAAGCGCCCGGATCCTGGCTCAGGATGCGGATGGCCGCCCGCAGATCTCCGATCCGGTAGCGTTGGCCGAGATCGCGGTGGATCGCCGCGAGTCCCTCGAGCGCGGTCCCGAGCAGGGCGATCCGGTCCTCGGGTCCGTCCGCGAGCAGGATGTCCCCCCGGCTCGCGAGCGTGAGACCGAGGTCGTGTTCGAGCGAGCGAAGGTTGCGGTCGCGAATGCCGAAGAAGGAGAGGCCTCCTTCACCGGGGATGGGGATTCGGGTCATGGGCGGCGTTCGGGCGGGAACGGCGGAGAGGGCTCCGTCATCCGCTGCGGCCTCGGGAACGGAGGCATCCGGCGAACCGGCGGAATTCTCGGAGAGGGATCCGGCTGCGAGCGGACCCTCGGGTCGGCTCAGCACGGAATACGGCGAAGGCCGGGGCGGGAAACGTGGTCCGCCACGCGCTTCATGGACGCACTCACGCTAACACCGGGGGTCGGGCGGATCAAGCGGGGGCTCGGAGCACCGGCCTCTGGCCGGCATCGCGGCCCGCGAGGGCCGCGAAACCGCGAAGCGCCAGTCGCTGTCAAGCGCCTCAGTCGTCGTCAGCTTCGGTCCGCCCCTTCGCCAGCGCCACCCCCACCTCGTCGAGCTGCGACGAGTCCACCCCCGCCGGCGAGCCGGTCATCAGGTCGGTGGCCGAGGTGGTCTTCGGGAAGGCGATCACGTCGCGCAGGCTGGCGCTGCCCGACGCCAGCATGGCGATCCGGTCGAAACCGAGCGCGATGCCGCCGTGCGGCGGGGTCCCGTACTCCAGGGCCTCGAGGAAGAACCCGAACCGTTCGGCGGCCTCGGCCGGCGGGATCTCCAGCGCCTCGAAGACGCGCTGCTGCATGGCGCGGTTGTGGATCCGGATACTGCCGCCGCCCAGCTCGTGGCCGTTCGCGATCACGTCGTAGGCCAGCGAGCGGACGCTGAGCGGATCGGTGGCGAGCCGGTCGACGTCCTCGGGATGCGGACTCGTGAAGGGGTGGTGGACCGAAGTGAGCCGCCCCTCGGCCTCCGAATGGTCGAAGAGCGGGAACTCGGTCACCCAGGCCATCGCGAACTGGTCGGGCGAGGTCCAACCCTCGCTCGCCGCGAGTTGGCGCCGGAGCGCGCCGAGGGCCTCGCACGCGGTCCTCGCCTCACCGGCGACCATCAGGAGCAGATCCGAAGGACCTCCGCCCGCCGCCTCCAGAAGCGTCCGCAGGCGGTCGGCGCCGAGCGTCTTGAGGAGCGGGGAGCGGACCTCACCGTCCCGGAAGGCCGCCCACAGGAGGCCGCCGGCGCCGGCTTCGACGGCCGCCGCCTGCAGCCCGTCGAGGCGCTTCCGCGAGAAACCCGCACACCCCGGCGCCGCGATCCCGCGGACGGAACCGCCGGCCTCGAGAACGCGGTCGAGGAGCGGATGCCCCGTTCCGCGCGCCAGCTCCGTGAGGTCACGGATCTCGGCGCCGTAGCGGAGGTCGGGGCGGTCCACCCCGTAGCGGTCCATCGCCTGCCGGTAGGTGAAACGCGGGAAGGGAGGCGTGACCTCGATGCCCACCGCGCCGAGCGCGCGCTGGAAGAGCCCTTCGGTGACCTCGATGACCTGCTCCGGATCCGCGAAGGACATCTCGACGTCCACCTGCGTGAACTCCGGCTGCCGGTCCGCCCGCAGGTCCTCGTCGCGGAAGCAGCGGACGATCTGGTAGTAGCGGTCCGTCCCGCCGATCATGAGCAACTGCTTGAAGAGCTGCGGCGACTGCGGGAGGGCGTAGAAGCGGCCGCGATGGACCCGGGACGGCACCAGGTAGTCCCGCGCGCCCTCCGGAGTGGACCGGGTCAGGAAGGGAGTTTCGACTTCGAGGAAGCCGTGGTCGTCCAGATGACCGCGGATCTCGGCGGCCAGGCGGCCGCGGATGCGCAGGTTCCGCTGCAGCCGGGGGTTCCTGAGGTCCAGGTAGCGGTAGCGGAGGCGCAACTCCTCCGCCACGCCCTCGGAATCGGTCGGAGGGAAAGGAGGCGTCCGGGCCTCGCTGAGGATGTGGATGCGCTGGGCCTCGACCTCGATCCTGCCGGTGTCGATGGTGGGGTTGACGGTCTCCGCCTCCCGCGCGAGCACCACCCCCTCCACGGCGACGACCCACCAGGCCCCCAGGCGCTTCGCCACCGCCGCCGGTCCCGATCCGGGGCGGACCACGATCTGCGTCACCCCGCGGTAGTCGCGGAGATCGAGAAAGAGCAGCCCTCCCAGGTCCCGGATGCGCTCCACCCAGCCCATCAGCACGACGCCGCTGCCCGCGTGCTCGAGGTCGAGCGCCGCGCAGTGGTGGGTGGGACGGGTGGGAACGCTCACGGAGGACCCTCGGGCGCTTCAGCGGCCCGATCCCTTCGGCGCCCGGAGGTACTGATCCTTCAACTCGACGTAGCGCGCCGCGGAGTCGGCGAGGTGAGCGATCTCCGCATCGGTCAGCGGACGCACGACCCGCCCCGGCACGCCGCGCACCAGGACCCGCGGCGGCACCTGCAGGCCGGGCGGCACCACCGCTCCCGCCGCCACCATGGTTTCCGCGCCCACCGAGACGCCGTCGAGGATCACCGATCCCATGCCGATGAGGCTGCGGCGTCCCACCCGGCATCCGTGGAGGATCGCCTGGTGGCCGACGGTGACCTCCTCTTCGACGGTGGTGGATTCGGCCCCGGCGTTCACGTGCACCACCACTCCGTCCTGAAGGTTCGAGCGGGCGCCGACCCGGATGAAGTTCACGTCTCCCCGCAGGACCGCGGAGAACCAGACCGAGACGTCGTCGTCGAGCACCACGTTTCCGATGACGGAGGCACTCGGGGCGACGAATGCGGTGGGAGAGACGATCGGAGAGTGGCCGCCGAAGCGAGAGAACATGGAGAATCGAGGGGATGAGCCGGCGCCCGGCGGGACGATGCCGAGATGGCGCCAGGCAGCGGCGCCGGGGCTGATCCGCCACCAACAAACCGCCGCAAGCGATCCGCCGCCGGACCGGACGGCGTCCGGGGACACATCGCTTTTCGGACGCCCGACCACCGCGCCGAACTCGTCAAGACGCCAGGAGCGGCGCGCAGGGTACCACGCGCCGGTGGGCGGCCTCCCGCATCGCTACAATGCGGCACGGCCCTTGCGCGCCGCCATCCCCAGCGTGGCATCCCCAGATTCTCCAGGCACCTCGATCCTCCGCCGTGTGCTGGATGACCTGCGGACGGTCCTGGCTCCTGCCGGGCCGGAAATCAGTCCGATCTCCGGGCGTCCGGTGGACCACCTCGACGCAGCGGCCGGGAGGCGCAGCTTCGCCTCGGCGATGACCGCGCACGGCGGCATCCTCGCGCTGATCCTGCTCGGGGTGTTCGCCGCGGACGAGATCGAGGAATCCGGGTTCGATCTTCCCGGCCTCGTCTTCATGGTCCAGCCGGGCCCGGGCGGCGGTGGCGGCGGCGGCGGTGACGAAACCGAGGCGGAACCGCTGGAGGTCCAGACGGTGGCCACCCAGAACCTCCCCGAACCCGAGGAACTGGTCCTGCAGGATCCCGAGGACGTCGCGGAAGAGATCCTGGAGGACGCCGTCAACGCCCCCTTCGCTCCGGATCCCGAAGCGCTGGCCGGACTGATCCGCGATGCCTCGGACCTGCTGACCTACCGGGGTCCCGGCCGCAACAGCGGCGCGGGAACCGGCTCCGGAGGCGGACTCGGTGAGGGAGACGGCGACGGCGTCGGAGAAGGGACCGGCGGCGGGTTCGGCGGGGGCGCCTACCGGATCGGCAGCGGCGTCGATCCTCCGCAGCTTCGCCGGCGCGTCACGCCCGAGTACACCGATGACGCCCTGGCGCGGAAGATCGAGGGCATCGTGATCCTCGAAGTCGTCATCCTGAAGAACGGCCGCGTCGGGCCGGCCCGCGTGATCCGCAGCCTCGACGCCGGACTCGACGCCAAGGCCATCGCCGCGGTCCGGGAGTGGACCTTCCAGCCCGGCCGCTACCGCGGCCAGGCGGTGGACGTCCTCGCCGAGATCGAAGTCGAGTTCCGACTGCTCTAGCGCCCCGGCGCGTACGGCTTGGAACGCCGGTCTCCAGACCGGCACCGCGGCGCTCCGCGCCGCGCCCGTCGTGACCCCACCTGCTCTCACGACGCGTACCGCTTGCAACGCCGGTCTCCGCCCGGCATCGCTCCCCGGAGGCGAGCAAACGCGCCCACCCTCACCCTGACCCAGAAACCCCGCTGGTACCCTCCGCCCCGTGACCGACCGCCCCCGCCGCTACTGGCTCATGAAGAGCGAGCCCTACGCCTACAGCCTCGACGACCTCGAACGCGACGGCTGGACCCACTGGGACGGCGTCCGCAACTTCAAGGCGCGG
Source organism: Acidobacteriota bacterium (assembly GCA_022820545.1). Taxonomy (GTDB): domain Bacteria; phylum Acidobacteriota; class Vicinamibacteria; order Marinacidobacterales; family Marinacidobacteraceae; genus Marinacidobacterium. Next base: position 24,641 of record JAJEFG010000035.1, read on the forward strand.
AACTACATGAAGGAGATGGAGATCGGGGACGGCGTCCTCTTCTACCACTCGAACGCGAAGCCGCCCGGCATCGCCGGCGTGGCTCGGGTCTGTCGCCTCGCCTACCCCGACTTCACCCAGTTCGACCCGAAGTCCAAGTACCACGACCCGCGCGCCACCGAGGAAAAGCCCTGGTGGTACATGGTGGACATCGAGTTCGTGGCCCGCTTCCCCGAGGAGATCGGCCTCCCGGTCCTGCGCACCCTGCCCGAACTCGCCGGCATGTCGCTGCTGAAGCGGGGACAGCGCCTCTCCGTCCAGCGGGTGACGCCCGAGGAGTGGGCGTTCATCCTGGAATTCGGGGGCGTGCCGAACGCCTTCGACTGACAGCGGGCCCGGGACCCGTCCCGGTACACTCGCCGCCCGTTTCGACGGAGGTTCCCATGCTCCACCGCCTTCTCGGTTTCGCTCTGCTCACCGCCCTCGCGGCGCCGGCCGCCGCCCAGGAAGTCGGCGCCTGGGACGGCCGCATCCAGGAGGCGGTGTCCCGCTTCGAAGCGGAGACGGTCGCCTTCCGGGAACACATCCATGAGTTCCCCGAACTCGGGAACCGCGAGTTCGAGACGGCGCGGATGGTGGCCGAACATCTCCGCGAGCTCGGCTTCGACGAGGTGCGCGAGGGGATCGCGCACACCGGCGTCGTCGGGGTGCTGAAGGGCGGGAAGCCCGGAGCGGTCGTGGCGGTACGCGCCGACATGGATGCGCTGCCGGTCACCGAAGACACCGATCTCCCCTTCGCATCCAGGGTGCGCACCACCTACAACGACCAGGAGGTCGGCGTGATGCACGCCTGTGGCCACGACGTCCACACCGCGGTCCAGTACGGCGTGGCCTCCGTGCTCGCCGGAATACGCGAGGACATCCCCGGCACGATCCTGTTCATCTTCCAGCCCGCCGAGGAGGGACCGCCGCCGGGCGAAGACGGCGGCGCGGAAATGATGGTCGCCGAGGGCGTCTTCGACGATCCGCGGCCCCAGGCGATCTTCGGACTCCACACGCTTTCCGGACTGCCGCTCGGGGTGATCGGCTACACCCCGGGACCGGCGCTCGCCGCGGTGGACCACTTCAAGGCGACCATCACCGGCGTCCAGACGCACGGGGCGCAGCCGCAGGCGGGCGTGGACCCGGTGGTCATGGCGTCCCAGGCCATCCTCTCGCTCCAGACGATCGCGTCGCGGAACGTGCATCCCCTCCAGCCGGTGGTGGTGACCGTCGGCATGGTCCACGGGGGCCAGCGCTTCAACATCATTCCCGAGGCGGTGGAGATCGAGGGAACGGTCCGCACCTACGACCCGGACGTCCGGGACCTGGTGGAAGCGCGCATGGCCGAGGTGCTGGACGGCATCACGACCTCGGGCGGCGGCTCCTATTCCCTCAACTACGACCGCGGCACCCCGGCCACCATCAACGACCGGGAACTCACCGCCGAAATGATCGGCACGGTGCGGGAACTCGTCGGCGTGGAGAACACCCAGGAACTCGACCCGACGATGGGCGGCGAGGACTTCGCCTACTTCGCGAACGAGGTGCCGGGCTTCTTCTACCGGCTGGGCGTCCACCGCGAGGGGACGAGGACCGGGCCGCACCACTCCCCGTTCTTCCGCGCCGACAACGCCTCGGTGGCCATCGGCATGCGGGTGATGTCCAACCTGCTGGTGGACTACCTCCTCCGCAACGAGCCGTAGGGCACAGGAACGCGACCCAGCGCGGGGACGCGCCGGCTCGGAGCGCCTGCCTCCGGCCGGCCTCGCTGCGCAACGCGCGGCGAAACACGCCCCCCTACGCCCCCTCCCCCACCACCCGCACCCGCACCCGCCGCGCATCCCCCGGCAGGTAGGCCAGCGGCAGATCCTCGCGCTCGACGATCTCCAACCCGCCGGGGTCCGCCCCCGCGGCCACCGCCCGCGCTTCCGCTTCCTCGGCAGCCAGCCGAAAGGCCTCGTGCCGCCCCACGCCGTGGAAGACCTTGTCCACTTCCCCGCCGATGCGGGCGATCGCGGCGCCCACGGCGTTCGCGACCCCCGCGTGGGGCACGTTCACGGTCTCGGAGATCCCCTCCAGCCCGGACGGAACCAGGAAGGCGCCGCCGCCGACCGCGAGCAGCGGACACGCGCGCGCGTCCGGCTTCATCCGGTCCACCGCCTCGGCGATCCGCTCCGTGACCGCGCCGGTGAAACGGCCGACGTTCTCGCGGGAAAGCCCGGCGGTCCGCGAGGCGTCCCCGATCGCGGCCCAGCCGGCGGCGACGCCGAAATCGGTCGCCGTCGGGACACTCCCCCCGAAGACGAGCCCCTCCTCCGCGAGCCGGAACCCGACGCTCTGCGGGCCCACGGCGCCGCCGTCCCCGGACACCAGGCTCCCTCCCCCGAGCGCGATGGACAGCAGGTCCGGCATCCGGAAGAGCGTGCGAACCCCGCCGACCTCCACCTCGCGCGGCGCCTCCCGCGGAAACCCGGCGCGGAGATAGCCCACGTCGGTGGTGGTCCCCCCGACGTCCACGACCACGCCCTCCGACGCCCCGGAGAGAAACGCCGCCCCGGTCATGCTGTTCGTGGGGCCGGAAGAAAGGCTCAGCACCGGGAAGTCGGCCGCCGCGCCGGCGCTCGCGATCGTTCCGTCGTTCCGGGCGATGAAGAGGGGCGCGTCCGTTCCGACAGCGGCCGCGGCCTCGGCGAACGCCCTGGTGACGCGGGCCGCGAGCGGCCGCAGCGCGGCGTTCAGCAGTCCCGCGCTCTCGCGCCCGAGGAGCCCGATCCGCCCGAGCCGGCGGGACTGGGTGATCGAGGCGTCCGGATGGACATCCTGCAGGATCTCCGCGGCGCGCGCCTCCGCGCTCCCGTCGAGCGGAGCGAACACGGCGCTGAGGGCGACCTCATCGAAACCGGACTTCCGCATCTCCCGTCCCGCCGCCGCGACCGCCTTCTCGTCGAGCGGCACGATGGGGCGCCCGTCGCACTCGTGGCCTCCCGCGACCATGAAGACCGGTCCGCGCACGATGCCGGCGAGCCGCTCGGGCCAGTCGCAGAACGGCGGCAGGGACGCGCTCGCCGGGAGCCCCACCCGGAGCGCCGCCACCCGGGCGAGTCCCGTCCCGGTGAGCACCGCGTTCGTGAAGTGCGTCGTCCCGATGACCACCCGGGCAACGCCGGAGACCGCATCACGATCCCCCAGCGCACCCTGAAGCGCCGCCACCACTCCGGACGTCACGTCCTCCGTGGTCCGGGCCTTCACCTCGGCGAGCACCTCTCCGCCACGCATCAGGACCGCGTCGGTGTGGGTGCCGCCGACGTCCACGCCGACGCGGCCGGCCGGCATCTCAGTCACTTCCGGGGCTCACGGGCTATGCACCTCGGTAGGATCGGTCCGCTGACCGCATCGAAGACGGCTCCGCCGCCCAGGAGAGACGACTTGACGCCGAACGACACCACCGACCTCACCGTATCCCGCATCATCAAGGCGCCTCCGGCCGCGATCTGGGCGGCATGGAAGGATCCGGAGTTGTTGGCCAAGTGGTGGGCGCCGGCGCCCGTGGTCACGATCGTCAAGAAGCTCGAATTCTGCCCCGGCGGCGCCTTCGACACGGTGATGCGTCTCGAGGACGGCACGGAGTTCGGGGGCGAAGGGTGTTTTCTGGAAGTCGTGGAGAACCGGCGCATCGTGTTCACGGACGCCCTCCGCGGCGGTTGGCGTCCCAACGAGGAGTCGTTCTTCACCGCGGTCATCACCCTGGAGGAGCACCCCGAGGGCACGAAGTACACCGCCGTCGCGCTTCACAAGAACGCCGAGGACCGCCGGAAACACGCGGACATGGGTTTCGTGGACGGCTGGGGGAAATGCATCGAGCAACTCGCCCGTCTGGCGGAGCGGATCGAAGGAGCAAGCGGCGGGGCCGGCTGACCCACGGTCACCTGGAGGGGGCCCGCGGGCGGCTCCGCATCACTACCAATTCTCGGCGTTTCAAAACGACGCCGCTCCGAATAGGATGCGGGGCGCAAACGGCGACGTTGGCGGAAGGAGACGCGCGGTGGACGGGCACTCGGGCAACGGTGGACAACATCCCGGTCGAACCGAGCCGCCGGGCTCCCCGTCGCCCTCAGTCGCCCGCGAGGGGCGCGACGGTCTCCGGATGTCGCCCGACTTCATGCGGGAACTCGCCGGGGAGGCCGCGGAGATTCTGGTCCGGCGCATCGAGGGGCTGCATTCCCAGGACGCCTGGGACGGAGACTTTCGCGAGGCGCTGGAGGATTCGCTCCTGGAAGATCCTCCCGAGGACGGGCAACCCGCGGGAGACGTCCTCCGGCGAGCCGAGCGGGAAGTGCTCCGGTTCGCAACGCGCCTCGATCACCCGCGCTGTTTCGCCTTCGTTCCCTCCTCCCCGACCTGGCCCGGGGTGCTCGCGGACTTCCTCGCCGCGGGATACAACATCAACGCCATCAACTGGCTGGTGGCGAGCGGCCCCAGCCAGGTGGAGCTCGTCGTCCTGGAGTGGTTTCGGCGCTGGCTCGGATATCCCGAGGGCGCCAGCGGCATCTTCGCCAGCGGCGGGTCCTCCGCCACGCTGAACGCCTTCGTTGCGGCTCGCGAGGGCGCCGGGAATCCGGAGCGCCCCGTCGTCTATCTGAGCGATCAGACGCACGGCGCGATCGCCCGGGCGGCGCGGGTCGTGGGCGTGGACTCCGAACGCATCCGCGTACTCCCGAGCCGCGGACTTCAGGGTCTGGATGTGGAGGCGCTCCGGGCGGCGATCCGGAAGGACCGTGCCGCGGGGCTGGATCCGATCGTGATCTCCGCCAACGCGGGATCCGCCAGCACCGGCGCCGTGGACCCGCTCGCCGAGTTGGCCGATACCGCCGCCGCCGAGAACCTCTGGCTCCACGTGGACGCCGCCTACGGGGGCTTCGCGATGCTGACGGAGGACGGAAAGCGCCTGCTGCGGGGCATCGAGCGGGCGGACTCGGTGGCGCTGGACCCGCACAAGTGGTTCTTCCAGGGCTATGAAGCCGGCTGCCTCCTCGTGAAGGACATCCGCACCCTCGAGAACGCCTTTGCGGTCCGGCCGGACGTCCTGCAGGACACCGTCTGGGGCGCCAACCACCCGAACCTCGTGGACCGCAACCTGCAGACGAGCCGCGCTTTCCGCGCCCTGAAGGTCTGGATGTCGGTTCAGACGTTCGGCATGGCTGCCTTCCGCAACGCCGTGCAGCAGGGGATCGATCTGGCCGCCCAGGGCCAGGACTTCGTCGAGGCGAGTCCCGACCTCGAGATGATCAGCCCCGCGCAGCTCGGCATCCTGTGTTTCCGGGCCAACCCCTCCGAAACGCTCGGCGCGGCGGCGCTGGAGCGGGTGAACCGGAAGGTGCTCGCGCGCGTCTTCTGGGAAGAGCCCGCGCTCGTTTCCTCGACGCTCGTCCGGGGGGCCTTCACGCTGCGGCTGTGCATCCTGAATCACACGACGACCTGGGACGACGTTCGGGAAACCCTGGAGGCCATCGCGCGGTTCGGCAGGGAAGCCGCGGCTGAGCTGGCGCCCGATCCCGCGGGCGACTAGACGGAACCCGGTTCCGCGGCGCCACCTCCAGCGGCCCAGCGCATCGCCGCGAAACCCACCGCCCCGAAGACGCCGAACGCGGCGATCTGGGTGTACATGGTCCCGTCGAAGCTGAGACCCACGAGCGTTCCCAGCGGCACCGCGACGAATACCGCCAGCGACGACACCACCGACGATCCCACGCCCGCGAGGTGGCCGAGCGGCTCCATGGCCAGCGCGTTGAGGTTGGCGAAGAGGAGCCCGAAGGCGAAGAAGATGGCAAGAAGGTAGACGGTGAACAGCCACAGCGGCGGGAGTCCCGCGAAGACGAAGGTGAGCATCCACATGGGGATCGAGATCAGCACCGTGGAGGCAGCCGCCCCCATCGAGAGCCGGCGCATCCCGTGTTTCATCACCAGGCGGCCGTTCGCGAGCGAGGCGCCTCCGACGGCAAGCGCGAGTCCGCCGAAGAAGACCGGAAAGAGCGCGCCGGTCGTGTAGGCCTCCTGGAAGATCTGCTGGGCGGAACTCAGGTAGGCGATGAACGGCGCGAACACGAAGCCGCTGGCGAGCGTGAACCCGAGCGCCGAACGAATCCCGAGGACTTCAAGGACGCCGCTCCCGATGGCGCGGGGAGCGAAGGATCGCCGGCGCGCGGCGGGAAGGGTCTCGGGCTGGCGCAGTGCGAACCAGGCGAAGGCGATCGCGGCGATGGCGAGGAACATCGTGAAGATCGCGCGCCAGCCCGCTACCCAGAGGATCGCCTGGCCGAGAGCCGGCGCGATCGTGGGGATGAAGATGAACACGGCGAGCACGAACGACATGAGACGGGCCATCCGGCGTCCCTCGTACTGGTCGCGCACCAGGGCCAGCGTCACGACGCGCGGCCCGGCGGCTCCCGCGCCCTGCAGGACGCGGCCCGCGATCATCACCTCGAACGTGGGGGCGAAGATGCTCATCAGGCACCCGGCCATGAACAGCAGGAGGCCGACGTGGATCGCGGGCCGGCGGCCGACCCGGTCGGACAGCGGGCCAAAGACGAGCTGGCCGATGCCGAGTCCGACAAACAGTGCGGTGATGACGAACTGGACGTCGTTCCGGCGCGCCACCCCGAGGTCCTGACCGATCGCGGGCAGCGCCGGCAGCATCGTGTCGATCGCGAGCGCCACGAGCGACATCAGCAGGGCGGCGAGCGGGACGAACTCGCCGACCCGGAGGGCCGGCCTGACGGCGCCGCCGGGCGCCGGGATCCCGGCGGAGCCGCTCACGGGAACAGCGGCCTGAAGTCGAGATCGAAGCCGAAGGCGCGGGGTCCCACCAGTTCGAGCCCCGCCTCGGTCTGGAGGGCCTTGGGGGACTCGAGCGCGATCACCCGGACCCGCTGCCCGTAGGCGATGACTTCGGTGCCGAGTGCCTCGCCCGTCGACGAGTCCACCACGGTGAGGATGTCCGGCGTCATTCCGGCCGGCTCGCCGTCCCGGAAGGCCACGGCGAACTCGTTCTGGAAGTGGAGCTTCATGGTGGATCCGCGGTCCGCTCCCAGCCCGGCAATCGTGGCCACCCCCCGCAGAAAGCCGCGGGTGGTGCGCCGTTCCATGTCGGACACCTTCCCGGTGAAGAGCAGCAGGCCGCCCTCCGACTCCAGGACGGCGTCCACCGGATCGTCGCCCCGCTCCCGGGCGCGGCGGACGGCGGCGCCGATCCGGATCGCGCGGGTGACGGAGCCCAGGATCGCGTGGTCCTTGATCTCCCGGCCGGTCCGCGGGGCCTTCGCGGTGGCGGCGATCGAGCCGACCTCGGTCACCGCCACCCGGCCGAGCCGTTCCTGCCACTGCCAGCTCGCGGCGCGCTCCACGATCACCACGTTGTCCCGGATGTCGGCGAGGCAGAAGGGGTAGTTCCGGAGCCCGGCGATCGCGAAGGTGGTCATCTGGGCCTCGGGAAACGCCCGGCCCATGCAGTCGGCGTCCACCACCGGCAGGCCGGTGCGGGCCGCCACCTGGAAACTCTGGAGCGAGTTCGACCCCCCGATCTCGAGCGACATGACCGCGGCGAAGGGACGGCCGAGACGCTCGGCGAGCACCTGGACGGGCCGGGCGGCGACGTCGGGGTCGGGGAGCCGCTCCTCGCCCACCAGCGGCGCCCCCATGGTCGAGACCACCGCCACCAGGTCATCGTCGGCGAGGGATTCGGCGGGAATCACCACCGGCCGGAACCCACGCGCCGCCTCCGCCCGCAGGTTCAGCAGCGAGTGGTAGGGGTTCCCCCCGCCCCCTGCCCCAAGGATCCAGGCGCCGGCGGCGAGGTCCTCGATCTCCGTGGGCGTGAGTTCGCGGGCGCCCGGGATCATGCGGCGGGCGATGCTAGCGGATCGAGCAGCTGCGGACGTTCGCCCGGATCCCTCCATTCGTCGTGCTGGCGCTACCGGCTTGGAACGCCGACCTCCGGTCGGCACGCGGCCCACAGGGCCGCAGAGCGCGTAGGGCCGCTCATCAGGATGACGTAAGGGCTTGGAACGCCGCCCGATGGCCGCCACGCAATCTGCCGATACGGCGTGGCCCCCGCCTAGAATCCGCGCGATGCAGGAGATGGCGCCGGTGCGGACGACAGCGAACGAGTCACCGCGCGCGGCGCCGACAGTTCCGGGCGCCGAGCCCGCGCTCTCCGAGTTGACCTTCTCCGGCTGCTACGCCCGGCCGATGACCGTCGCGGAGTACGACGAATACGAGGGCCGCATCGAGTTCTTCGACTCGCGGGCGGAGATCGCCTGGCTGACCCGCGAGGCGGCGCATTTCCCGCACGAACGGCCGCTGAACATGCTGGGGCCTCTTCTCAGGGAGATCGCCATGACGCGTGGGGCGCAGATCGTCTGCGGGGGCATGGCCGAGATCCGACGGACGTTCCCCGACGGGCAGACGCGCCGCATCCAGCCGGACCAGATGGTGTATCTGGATCCGACGACTCTGGAGCGCACCGGTCCGCAGTACCTGACCGCCCGCGAGGATCCGACTCCCGATGTGGTCGTGGAGGTGGACAGCACGACGGACGTGCGCCGGAACCGGCTGAAGCTCTACGAGGCATGGGGTTTCCCGGAAGTGTGGGTAGAGGTTCCGAACGCGTACGCCCCGAGCCGCCCGCCGGGACTGCGCTCAGGACTCACGATCCACCTCCTGGAGGCCGGCCGCTACGTGCCGTCGCCCAGCAGCAGGGCATTCCCGGGATGGCGGTCGGACGAGATCCATCGGGCGCTGAACGAGCCGGTGATTTCGGAGGAGACCTCGAGGGTCCTGTCGCGGGTAGGTCGCACTCTCGGCGAACGCGAGGGCACGGGGCCGGAGAACGATCCCCTGCTCCGGGAACAGCGCGCCCAGGGGCGGGCCGAAGGACGCACTGAGGAGCGCGTGGAACTGGCTCGAGCGATGCTCACGGGGCGCGGTATCGCGGTCTCCGCGGATTTCCCGTCGCCGCGCCTCCGGATAGCGTTGGCCGCCGCGTCGGCCCCCGCCGTCGTGTCGGCGGCCTCAGCTGCGTCGAGCGAGCAAGAGTTCCTCGCCCGGCTCGCGGGTGATCCATCGTCCGCCGGAGACTGATCGGGTCGTCCCCGCTGAGTTAATGGAGGCCACGTCCTGAGCTGGTGAGGACGAGTTGTAGGCGGTGTACCCCCGCCCCGAGGATCCAGGCGCCGGTGGCGAGGTCCTCGACTTTGGTGGGAGTGAGCTCGCGGACGCCGGGGACCATGCAGCGGGCGATGCTAGCGGATCGGATGGGTTGGGAAGTCCGCCTTGGATTCCTGCATTCGTCGTGGTGGCGCGACCGGCTTGGAGCGCTGGCCTCCGGCCGACACGCCGCCCGCCGGGCCGCAGACCGCGTAGGGCCGCTCATCAGGATGGCGCGAGCTTCGAGCGCCCGGTGCTGGCCGGAGGCGGCTCTTGCGGCCACAACCGCGACGCGCGCACACTCCACATCCCTGACGATCGGGGAGGTCGCCGCGGCCCGACGCCCGCGGAGAGATTTGGGAAAGGCTAGAATGCCTTACGCAGACAGAGGGGATCACACCATGGCCATCACGTTGACCGTCACCGCCAAGGGGCAGATCACCCTGCGCAAGGAAGTGCGCGAACACCTGGGAGCGCGGCAGGGCGACCGGGTGGATGTGGACCTGCTCCCGGACGGTCAGGTTCTGCTCCGCGCGAAGTCCGGAGAGCCCATCTCCAGGATCTTCGGCATGCTGGCGGAACCGGGAACGCGCCGGCATTCCGTCGAGGAACTGACCGATGCGGCGGCCGCGGGATGGGCGGGTGAGGAGTGAGGATCACTGCCGACTCCAACCTCCTGCTGCGCGCCACCGTGCGGGACGATCCGGAACAGGCGAGCGTCGCAGAAGCCCTGTTGCGTCAGGCGACGCTCGTCGCCATTCCGGCACCCGCGCTCTGCGAGTTCGTATGGGTGCTCCGGCGGACGTACGGCCGCAGCTCCCGCGAGGCCGCCGCGGCGATCGAGGCCATCCTGGGTAGCCGCACGGTCTCGACCGACTTCCCGGCGGTGGAGGCGGGACTCCGCCTCCTGCGCGCCGGCGGTGATTTCGCCGACGGGGTCATCGCCCAGCAGGGCGGGACCCTGGGCGGAACGGTTCTGGCGAGTTTCGATCGGCGCGCGGTGGCCCGCCTCAAGGCGGCCGGCGCCAACGCTGCGGATCCGGCCGAGCTGGCGGTTCGCGGTTCGCGCGCGTCAGACGAGAGCTCGCCGAGCCCCGGCTGACCTGACCACGGGTCGTGACACCCTCATTCAGGGATACTCCCGCGGCCCCACCATGCAGACCGTTCACTTCCTGACCATCGGGCAATCGCCGCGGCCCGACGTAGTGCCCGAGATCCTCGGAATGCTGGGAGATGTCGCGAGCGGCATCCGGGCGGTCGAAGCCGGGGCGTTGGACGGGTTGTCGCGGGAGGAAATCCGGGCCGGGGCGCCCCGCGACGGCGAGATGCCGCTCGTCTCCCGGCTTCGGTCCGGCGAAGAGGTGATCATCGGGGAGGACTACGTCGAGGAGCGGATAGCGGCGCTGCTGAGCCGGATTCCGGCCGCTGACGTGGCCGCGATTCTCTGCACGGGACCGTTCGCCGGGATTCCCGAGCGGCCCGGCCTCGTGAAGGCAGGGCCCATCTTCGACCGCACGCTTCGCGAAGCCTGTTCGCCGGGCGCCACCGTCGGGATGCTGATCCCCGAGCCCCGCCAGGAGGCGGACGCCCGGCGGCGGGTGCCGGAGGGCAGTCCGTGCGTCATCGGGGTGGCTTCGCCCTATTCGCACGGCGGGGTGGAAGAACGGCTGGCCGAGGAGTTTCGCGACGTGGACCTCGTCGGGCTGAACTGCCTGGGTTACGACGGTCCTCTGGAGGCGGCGGTTGCGCGGGCCACAGGGAAGCCGGTGGTCCTGGCGCGGCGGGCGCTGGCGCAGGCGGTGGCCCGGGCGGTTACGGGGGGCGCTTGAGGTAGGAGCGCGGTGGCGCGGCGGAAGAACGTCGTGGCGGTGTTCCGGCTTCTTCGCGAGCGTCAGAAGCCCTGGCCTGCGGGAGCCCGGCTACCGACGATACCGTCTGCGCGACTACGAGTACCGGCGGCGCATCTCTTGCGCCGTCGCCGACCCGGTGAGGATCGGGATTCCTTCGATCCGGCCCAGGGCGAGCATGTCGGTCTTGTCGCCGGAGACGATCAGATCGGCGCGGCCGGCGATTGCGGTGGCCAGGATCAGGTTGTCGTCCGGGTCGGGTGAGGCTCTGACGTCCGGCAAGTCCCCGACCACCTCGCCCACCGCCTCGATGTTCGCCATCAGGTCATGCGCAGCGTCGGGGGCGATGACGCGTCTCAGGTGCGGGCGGCCGAGGACGCGCCGCAACTCGGCGATCTGGAACACGGAAGTGATCAGCGTCAGGCGTCCGCGTTTCACTTCCGCCAGCACCTGCCCCGGCGGACCCGCCTGGGAGATCAGGGCGCTGACGAGAATGTTCGTGTCAAGGACGATCCGCACGAGCTTCCGCCACCGCGCGGTCGGCGAGATCCTGAACCTCGCCGGCCGTCAGGTGCTTGTTGCGTTCCCAGATTGAGTCCAGGGTCTCCCAGAAGATCGCCTGGCGGACGGCCCGTTCAACAAAACGGGACAGATCGCCCTTCTTGCCGCCGGTGCGTGCCAGATAGCTTCGAACGCTGCGGTCCGTCTCGCCCCCCACGACAAGGTTCCAGCGGGACCTGTCGGTGCGGCGCCCGTCGTTCTCCGTGGTGGTCTTGAGCATATGCGTTTATGCGGATACACGCATGTTATCGCAACCGGTCTTGACCCGAAGAACCGCTTCTCGACCGCGGCGCGGGACCTGCCCATCTCGTCCCGGATGTTGGCGGCCGGCGCTCCGGGGCGCGCGCGGGTACGATCGAGAGCGCCAACCGTAACTTCGCTGTTCGCGAGGGGAAGAAGTCATGCGTCGTAGCCCGCTCATCATCCTTTCCGCCGCCGCCCTCCTCACTGGAGTCGCCGTCGCCGAAGAGTCATCAGAGGTCGTGGAGGCTTTCAAGGCCCAGATCTCGCTGAAGTCGGCGAGCGGTCCGCGCATCTCGCCCGACGGGAGCATGATCGCCTTCACGGTCACCTCGACCGACTGGGAGAACAACCGGTTCGACCGGGAGGTCTGGCTGGCCCCCGCCGGCGGCGAGCCCTTCCCGCTTACCCGGACGAAGGACGGGAACAGCACCGGACAGCAGTGGGCGCCGGACGGGTCCCGCCTCGGGTTCATCGCGGACCGCGGTGACGGCGCGCAGATCTACCTCATCCGGCCGCAGGGCGGCGAGGCCGAGCAGCTCACCTCCCACGAGGGCGGGATCAACTCCTTCCGCTTCTCGCCGGACGGCTCCCGGATCGCGTTCGTCGCCACCGACCCCGCTCCCGACGACTTCGAGGAGCGCGAGGAAACCTACGGCGACTACGCCGTGGAGGACACGGATTTCCGGATGGCCCACCTGTGGGTGGCCGGCGCCCGCGCGGGAGCCGAGCCGCGCCGGCTGACCGGGGGAGACGGCTTCAACGTCGGAACGTTCGCCTGGTCGCCGGACGGTAGCGAGATCGCCTTCGACCACGCTCCGACCCCTCAGGTCAACTCCTTCCGGCAGACGGACGTTTCGGTCGTGGAGGTCGCGTCCGGCACGGTCCGGGCACTCATCACGGACCCGGGCCGCCAGCGCGGGCCCCTGTGGTCCCCCGACGGCGAGCGCGTGCTCTTCTCCACCTCGGCCGACGCAAGCCCCTACTACGGGAACTCCGAACTCGCCGTCATCCCCGCGGCGGGCGGCGCCTCCCGCATCCTGACCGCGGGCTTCGACGAGAACCCGTCCGCGCTGGCGTGGAACGACGAGGGCGTCTTCTTCATCGCCTCCCAGCGCACCGCCCGCCAACTGTTCGTGCTGGATCCCGAATCCGGTGACGTGACGCTGGCCCTCGACACCCCCGAGATGATCGCGGCGGCGGATCTCTCGCGCGACGGCTCCACCTTCGCGCTCCAGGGGGAGGAACGCTCCACCGTCGCCGAGATCTTCCGCTGGCAGCGCGGCGGCGGCGCACCCGAGCGGGTCACCGACATGACCGCCCAGGTGGCCGGGTGGGGTGATCTCGGCAGCCGCGAACTCATCACCTGGAACAGCGAGGACGGCGCCGAGATCGAGGGAGTGGTCATGAAGCCTGCCGGCTACGACCCGGCGCGCCGGTATCCGCTCATGGTGATCATCCACGGCGGGCCGACCGGCACCTCCCGGCCGCAACTGGTCGGCGGCTACGTCTATCCGGCGCTCGAATGGCTCAAGAAGGGCGCGGTCGTGATGATGCCCAACTACCGCGGTTCGGCGGGCTACGGCGAGGAGTTCCGGGCGCTCAACGTGCGGAACCTCGGCGTCGGCGACGCGTGGGACGTCCTCTCGGGGGTCGAGGCCCTCGTGGAAGCGGGCGTCGCCGACCCGGACCGCGTGTCGGCGATGGGATGGAGCCAGGGCGGCTACATCTCGGCCTTCCTCACCACCAGCAGCGACCGCTTCCGCGCGATCTCGGTGGGCGCCGGCATCTCGAACTGGATGACCTACTACGTGAACACCGACATCCACGGCTTCACCCGCGAATACCTGAAGGCCACGCCCTGGGACGACCCGGAGATCTACGCCAAGACCTCCCCCATGACGTACATCAACCAGGCCAGCACCCCGACGCTGATCCAGCACGGCGAGTTCGACGCCCGGGTGCCGACGCCGAACGCCTACGAGCTCTACCAGGGGCTGCAGGACGTGGGGGTCGAGACCCAGCTCATCATCTACAAGGGCTTCGGCCACGGGATCACCAAGCCGCGGGAGCGGCTCGCCGCGATGGTGCACAACTGGGAGTGGTTCGCGCGGCACATCTGGGGCGAGGAGGGGCCGGGAGGGGAGTAACGGTTCCGCCGCTCGCTATCGACCGGAGCTTCCAGATGGCCGTCCTCGGGGAAAGACATGTAACGCTGGCGGAACCGGCTGGCCGGGTACATGTCGCATTAGCCCGGCCTCGGGGAGGAACATGTAGCGCTGGCAGAGTCGGCTGGCCGGGTACATGTCGCATTAGCCCGGCCTCGGGGAGGAACATGTAGCGCTGGCAGAGCCGGCTGGCCGGGTACATGTCGCATTAGCCCGGCCTCGGGGAGGAACATGTAGCACTG
>JAJEFG010000001.1 GCA_022820545.1 Acidobacteriota bacterium
CACATGGAACGCCAAGGTGCTCCCGGCGGATTGGCCACTGCGCGAAGCAGTTTGTGTTCGCCCAAATGGGCAGTGAGAAACCTATAGGAACGCCGGTCTCCAGACCGGCACCGCGGCGCTCCGCGCCGCGCACGTCGCAACCCTAACCACCCGCGCACGGCGGAAGCGCGCTCCCCCGTCGGCCTGGAACCCCCGCTACGCCAAACCCTGGATCCAGGACACCGCCTCCGGCGCCAGTCCCGGGCCGGCGTGCTTGACGTAGAGATACAACGTCTCTACCCGGTTTCAGGCCTTCCGCTGACCGCCCCTTCACCAAGAGCCTGTCGCAGGAACGGGCTCCCCGTCTACACAGATCCTGTGAGTTCTCGAACCCCCGCCTCGCCCACCAGCCAGAGCGTCAGCGACAGCATGGAACAGATGTGCGCGGGAATCTTCTGCACTTGGCGTTCCCACAAGGGATTGTCCGGGACAGCGAGTCCGTAACGAACCCTCCCGTCCTCTCGCATCGTCAGCACGGTTTGTCCGATCGCGGCGTAAAGCGCCTGGTCCTTCTGGCGCGCCGAGTCGCCCTTTGCCTCCACCACGGTAGTGGTACTACCCCGTTTCCTCACCACGAGGTCAGCTCGCCCAAACTCAGGGTCCGTGCCGATCCTGACTCCCGCGGCTTCGAGCCATTCCAGAGCACGGCGGGCGCGTTCCGACTTGTCTAGTGGTTGCTGTCCGCCCTTGGCGTACTCCATCGGATCCAGATTGATCGCGACGATCCATCCCTCCGATGGAGGGAACTGGTGCTCGACCAGGTATCGCTTCACCTCAATCTCGTACATATTCCGGCGAGCTTGCGCAAGCTCATGGCTCGCCTGCATCCGCATCCAGTGTTCGGCAGTGCCCCAGCCGATGTCCTCCAGCGCCAGCGCCATGCTCGCGGACACGCCCGCCTTTCCATGCAGCACGCGTGACAGTGTTCCGCGCTCGCACCCAAGCTGCGCCGCGGTCTCGGTCACGTTCCAGCCCATCTCGTCCATGCTCTCGCGGATCAGTTCGCCCAAATGCGGCGGGTTCAGCATCGGTCCGACGCGATCGTTCGCAATGTCCTTCATCGTCAGGTACTCCCCTGTCGGTCAGTGATGGTCGATCAGGTCCACGTCCACGACCTCGCCGTCCTCGAAGCGGAACACGACTCGCCAGTTGCGGGAGGCACGAACGCTCCACTGGCCCGCGCGGTCGCCCTTCAGGGGATGCAACCGGAAGCCGGGGGCGTCGGCGCTACCCGGATGAGTCGTGGCACGAGACCGGCAGGCAGCCGTGCGGCATCGTCCCGCTCGTGCAGCGCTCGCAGTCCCGTGTGCCTGATCCGTACGATGAAGTGTAGCGCGTAGCGCCACGCGCCGCGATGCCGATCAGTTCAAGGCATCCGCCCCGCTACGCCAAACCCTGGATCCAGGACACCGCCTCCGGCGCCAGTCCCGGGCCGTCGTGCTTGACATAGAGATACAGGGTTTCCACCCTGTCGCGTAGCCGCTCCAGCATCCCGGAGATCACCACGCGCTCCTCCGGGGTGTAGGGAGGATCCCGGCGGAGGCGGACGTAGGCGAAATCGGCGGTGACGGGGACGTCCGGTGGTTCTTCCAACTCCGAGATTCCAGCTACGAGCGCCGCGCCGGCCGCCCGGCACGCGTCGCGCACGGCGTCACAGTCCCAGGAGTCGTGCCGGAACTCGAGCGCGGCGCGGCTTCCCGGGGGCAGGCTCCCGAGGAACGCCGCCAGCCGTTCGTCGTTGCGGCGAAACCACGGCGGACACTGGAAGAGAATCGGTCCCAATCGTTGTCCGAGCGGCTCGAGCGCCTTGAGGAAGGACGTCACCGACTCTTCGGTGTCCGCGAGCCGGGCTCGGTGCGTGATCCCCTGATGCGCCTTGACCGCGAAGCGGAAGGACTCCGGCGTGCTCTCGGCCCAGGCCGCCGCGAGTTCGGGTTTGGGAAAGCGCCGAAAAGTGTGGTTCACCTCCACGCTCCGGAACACCGAGGCGTAGTAGGAAAGGAAGTCGGCGGGCTTCGTCTTCTCGGGATAGAAGGCGCCCACCCACTCGCGGAAGCCGTAGCCGGACGTGCCGGCGAGGAGGTTCAACTGCTCTCGAAGAGGCTGTCGAACGCGGCCTTGGCGTCCCGGGCGGTGTCCAGCTTCCTCCCGGTCACGTCGAGAACCTCGGTGGGGCGGAAGTGGAGACACTCGTTGCCGGCCCACTTGTTGACGATGCGCTCCGGAATGTCGGCGCGGCATTCGTAGCGTTCCTTCGGATCGAAGAACGTGCAGTGCCGGCAGGAGCGGAGCGGCGTGTTGCACGTGGGACACGTCGAGCCGACGACGATCGAGACCTCTCCCGTAGGCCACTGATACCCGCATCGGGCGCACCGGGTCACGATGGTGGCGCGCCGGTCGCCGGCGAGCCGGAGCGTTCGCAGCTGTTCGGTGTTGCCGAGATCGGCGAGCCGCTCGCCTACTTCGCGCTGGAACCGGCGCTGCTCTTCGCTATCGCGACGCTTGCGCTGTCCGCGGCGGCGGTACTTCATTCGGGAAGAAGATCTACGGGGGTTTCGAGGGACGGCCCGGGGGGCCATCCGGAGCAGACGCGCAACAGAGGCGCGACACGTTGATCATTCGGATGCCCGGACGACTCAGCGGCGCTGAATCGCCGACGAAAGGAGCAGTTCGAGGAGCGTCAGGGACGCGGGCATCAACCCCGACTGCCGAATCCGAAGCCTAACACGCCTCGAAGCGGAACCGTCAACAGTCTGTTAGACCTGGCACCGGGGGCAGTAGAAGGAGGAGCGGCCCGCGATCGGAATGCGGGCGATCGCCTCCCGCCGGCACCGGGGGCAAGGGTCGCCCTCGCGGCCATAGACGAAGAAGCGGGCCGAGGTGCTCTGCCGGCCGGCCTCGCCGTCGCTCAGGTAGAGGATCTCGGGGGTCCGGGTGCTGCGGATCGAGCGGCGCAGCGTCCAGCGGATCGCGCGCTGGAGTTTTGCGGCCTCCCCGTCCCCAAGTCCGGCGGAGTTCCGGGCCGGGTGGATGCCGGCGCGCCAGAGCGCCTCGGCCGCCTGGATGTTGCCGATTCCGGCGATCCGGTCCTGATCCATGAGGAGCGACTTCACCGGCCGGCGGCTGGCGCGGAGCAGCGCCGCGAGACGCTTCCCCGTGAATCCCGGTCCGAGGGGTTCCGGACCGAGGCGGGCAAGCCGTTCCTCGTCGGCGGGAAGACACAGGGAGAAGTGACCGAAGCGCCGTTTGTCCGAGAAGAGCACCCGGCGCCCGCCGGCGACCCTGAGAACCGCGCGGACCGCCGGCGGATCGGCGTCGCCGGGACGGCGAAGCGCCCACTTGCCGCTCATGCCGAGGTGGCTGAGGAGCGATGCGCCGCCCTCTTCGAACTCGATGCGCAGAAACTTGCCGCGCCGCCGGATGGCTGCCACCACGCGACCCTCGGCCGCCGCCCGGATCGCGCTCTCCGACTGGCCGCGCCGGGTGAGCGGGTCGGGAACCGCGACTTTCCGCAGCCGTTCCCCGGCGAGCCAGGTGGTCAGGTTCTCGCGGTTCGCTTCCGCTTCCGGCAGTTCCGGCAAGAAGGTGCTCGAGAGGGAGGCCCGCTAGCCGCTCAGGATTTCGCTGACGGCGCGGTGGGCCTGATCGATGGCGGACTGGGTGTAGGCGTAGGCGCCCGCATCGGAGTTCGCGATCCGGATCCGCCCGAAGGGCCGGCGGCCGATCTCGTTGGGGGCCTCCCCGGGAGCGTAGGGCGGATCCCACAGGGAGTTGAACTCGAAGGCGTAGCCGTGCGGCCAGCGGTTCACGGTGAGCCCCAGGATGTCGCGGGCCGGGTCGAAGCCCCCGGGACCGAGCGCCCGAGCGAGCTGGCTCCGGGTTTCGCGTTCGAAGGTCTCGAAGCCCATTTCCAGCAGTTCGTGCTGTCCCGCGGCATGCTGCACCCGGGCGCTGGCTCCGGGGAGACACGGCGTGCGCACCGTGTGGAGCACGATGAGGTCCTCGGGGCCGCTCGAGAAGTCGTAGTCCCCGATGCTCACCGGAAAATCCAGAGACACGCCGGCGTGGAACCCGCCGGGGAAGTAGATGTTCGAGGTTCCCAGCGAAACGAAGGAGGTCCAGTTCCGGATCAGGACGTTCGAATAGACGAGGGGGACCTTCGGGGGGTAGGCGAGGGCCTCGCGCTGCTCTTCGGGGAGTTCGGGGAGCAGGTAGGGAATCACCCGGTTGTAACAGGCGAGGACGACGTGGCCCGCGCGGACGCGGGTCTCGGCGCCGTCCTGGACATAGGTGACGCTGGCCGGCGCGGCGCCGCCGTCACGCACCCGAACCGCGGTGCTGTTCAGGCGGATGCGGCAGAGGGAGTCGGGACGGTCGAGGGCGCCGTAGTCGAGCCGCGCTTCGACGATGTCCTCTTGGGTGCTGCCCGAGGCCGCGCCCGGCACCAGTTTGCGCACCAGCAACCGGGCGATGGTGGCGTTCCCGTCCGGGAAGTGAAAGATGTATGGATCCGGGTTGTCGTTCGGTTTCGCCGTGAGGCTGAGCCGGGGATGGTCTCCCGCGGCGAGACCCATGTCCTGGAACCCGGGATAACCGAGACCCCAGAGGTCGAGCGCGGGAACCCCGTCCGGCCCCATGCCGAAAAGCCCGTGAGTGCGCTGCCGGTAGAGCGCCTGGATCTCGGCGCCCATCCCGAGCGCCTCGAGGAAAGCCTCGTAGCTGGTGGCTGCCAGCCGCTCCTTCTTGGCGGTCCCGTCCAGGTCGGGCCACGGATCCCCCGGGGCCTCGTAGAGACGCACGAAGTCGGAGCGCCCGGACTCGCTCAGGGGGGTCTCGGCGGCGAACTCGGCGGCGGGGCGGCGTCCCATGCCCGTCACCAGACGGTCCTCGCCGAAGTCCTCGCTGCCGAAGAACACCGAGTTCCGGAGTCCGTGAGACCGGTAGAGATCGCGGTCGAAGGCGGTGAAGAAGAGGTCGAGATCGATTCCCAGATCGTCGAGAAGGCCGTTCACCGCCGGAGTGAAGGTGGAGGGGGAGTCGAGAGACTGGGTGCCGCCGTAACCGAGGACGGTGCGGCCTTCGTGGGTGAACTCGTTCCGCTTCGCGTGGCCGCCGAAGTCGTCGTGGTTGTCGAGGACCAGGATTCGCGCCTCGGGGAAGGCCTTCCGGTAGAACCAGGCCGCGCTGAGGCCGCTGATGCCGCCTCCCACCACCACCAGGTCGAAATCTCCACCGTCGGCGGCGCCCGAGTCGTCCCAGGACCCGCCGTTCTCCACCCGGTCGCGCAACTCGTGGGCGACCTCGAAGGAACCCGGGTGGCTGCCGCGCAACCCGGTCAGCGCCGGGGGATAGGGGCCGCTCGGTCCGGGCGCCGTACAGGCGCCGAGCAGCCAGCCGGACGCCCCCGGTAACGCGAGAGCCCCAACGCCCACCGGAATCCCGTTCAGGAAGTCCCGCCGGCTGATCTTCCGGTGCATCCCGAGCTCGCGGTCGCTCCGCCGGGTGTGGCCGGCCGAAGGAACGGGGTCTCGATCGCTGGTCATCCCGCCTCGAATCTTCCCACGTTCGGGCTCGCTGCGAGTCGAGGTCTCCTGCACCGTCCGGTAAATTGGCCATCCCTTCCAGCCCCCGGAGTCCCTTCCATGCAGAGATCGAAGTCCCGACACGAGACGCTCCGCGTCCTTTCCGCGCTCGCCGGGTAGCGCACGCAATGCGACGCCGCCGGTTTCTGACTTCGGTCGCGGGTGTCGCGGTGGTCTCGGGCTACCGCGGGGTGCCGGCGGCCACGCGGCTGAACGGACGGATCGGCATCGTCGGGGGAGGCATCCTGGGGTGCTCCATCGCGCTCCACCTCGCACGCCGGGGCGCCGACGTCACCGTCTTCGAGCGCGAGGGACCCGCGGCCGGCGCCACCGGGAACTCCTTCGCCTGGATGAACGCCAGCTTCTCGAAGCGTCCGCACTCGTATCACGAGCTGAACTGGCGAGGCCTCCAGGGCTGGGGGCGGCTCGAGGCCGAGCTCGGGGGCGCGCTGGAAGTGAGTTGGGGGGGCAGCCTCGAGTACCGCACCGAGGCCGATCGCGTGCGGCTCCTGCACGAGCAGCTCGCGCGGAGTCAGCGCTGGGGCTACCCCATCCATCAGGTGGACGAGGCCCGCTTCCGTGAACTCGAACCGGGACTGACTCCGGAGGCGCCGGTCCTCGCCGCGATCTGGGCGAGCGCCGAAGGACACATCGAGCCGCGCTCGGCGACTCGGGCGCTGTGGGCGGCGGCCGAAGCCGCCGGGGCGAAGTTCCGGATTGCCGAGGTGAATGCGCTGGACATCGGCTTCGGCGTCCTGCGCGGTGTCCGGACCTCGGCGGGAGACCACGAACTCGACACGCTGGTCCTCGCGGCCGGGGTTCAGGCGCCCGAGCTGGCGCGCCAGGCGGGGGTCGACGTACCCCTCATCGAGTCGCCCGGCATCCTCGCCCACTCCACTCCGGCGAAAACGGTGGTGAACCGGATCGTGCTGGCGCCGAGCATCCACGTGAAGCAGGCCGCCGGCGGCAGGGTGGTGGCCGGGGTCGGCTTCGCGGGCGCGGGTTCCACCGACCACTCCCACGCCGTGGGCGAGGGGATCTTCCGGGAGACCGCCAAGGTCCTCCCGGCGGCGGCCGGCCTCGAGGTGGACGAGGTCAGTCTCGGCTACCGCGTGCTACCGAGGGACGGGCACCCCATCGTCGGTTTCGATCCCGCGGCGCCCGGCATCTACTTCGCTTCGATGCACAGCGGGATCACGATGGCTCCCGTCATGGGGATGTTCGCCGCAATGGAAATCCTCGACGACGTCGAGGTCACCCTGCTGTCGGACTACCGGCTCGCGCGCTTTTCTTCCTAGCCGGACAGACGTTCCCCCAACGCGGTTGGGATCGATTTCCACCAAAACCCCCTTCGGGCTGCCGCTTGGGGATGGGTGGGTCTTCGCGCGACAGCCCCCGGCAACGCCGGACGCCGGATGTAAGGAGGTGAACTTTCCAGCGCAATGGAAATATACCACATCCGGCGACCCATAAGCCACTGAATTACCGGGCGTCATAAGCGCGGAAAACAACCTCCAGATCGCGCCGCGCGGTCTCGAAATCGGAACGGGGACGGTGCAAGGGGTTTCGCACCGAGCGGAGGAAATCTCCGGCCATCGCGCCAAACCCCATGAGGTCCGCGAACGGGCCCATCCGGAGCCGGATTCCCCACCCGGCGCGTGACCAGACGTAGAGTCCGTTGCTCTCGAAGACGACGCGGCCGTCCTCACCTTCCACGAACGAGTGCTGCAGGATCCCGCCCGGGAGTGACGGCGTGTTCCAGCCGTAGCGGACCTCGGCGCGGATTCCGGACGGGTATTCGAGTTCGAGGCGGGCGTGCCGCTCCGGCTCGCCTCCGTCCGGAAAGTCCGCGCGCACCGCCGCCGGCTCGGCGCCGGCGATGGCGCCGAGGAGCGCGACGAAATGGATGCCGCCTTCGAGCAGGGCGCCGTGCCCGGCCCGCCAGTCGGATGGCTGCTGCCGGGTGAGCTTCGACACACGGACCCGGCGCAGCGGCCCGATTTCCGGGAGCCACCCAAGGAGCCGGCTCAGGGACGGTTTGTAGAGGTAGTTCTCCGCGACCATCAACGCACCGGGCGGCCGCCCGCTCAGCGCGCGGCCGATCGCGTCGACTTCGGCGCGCGACTGCGCCATCGGCTTCTCCACGAGCACCGACTTCCCGGCTTCGAGTGCGGCGACCGTTTGGGCGGCGTGGTGCTCGAGCGGGGAACAGATGGCGACCGCCACGATGTCCGGGCGATCGAGGGCCTCCTCGAAACCGGCGAGCGCCTCACCGGAGAACCGCGCCGCGAGAGCCCGGGCGGACTCGGAACTCCGGCTGGTGAACGCGAGCCGCGCGCGGGGCGCCAGGTTGGCCGCGTGCACGCGGGCGATCCGGCCGCAACCGACGATGGCGACCGTCGGACGCCCCGGGGCGGGGTCTGCGGCTGGCTCTCCGGTCACGACGTTGTCCGGTTCACGATTCCGTCCGCGATGCGAAGGGCTCCCGCCGCAATTGTGAGGCTGGGGTTGACCCCTCCGGACGCGGGGAAGGTGCTGCCGTCGGTGACGAAGAGGTTGTCGAGCCCGCGCACCCGGCCCGCCGGATCGAGCGGCGCGTAGTCCGCCTCGTTTCCCATCCGGAGGGTGCCCACCGCGTGGGAGAACGACGAGATGGGCCAGACGTGGGTCGCGAGCGCGCCCGCCGCGCGGAGGACCTTCCGCGCTCGCCGCACGAGCAACCGCAACCGGTCGTGGTCGGCTCTCCGGTAGCGGTGCTCGACCCGGATCCGCTCCATCCCGAACCTGTCCGTCTCATCTCCCAGAAAGACCCGGTTGGCCGGGTCCGGTTCGTCCTCCGCGACGCACAGGAGATTCTGGAGCCGGTCCACGACCGGCTTCGCGAGGAAGGCGCCGGCGACCTTGCCGGCGGCTCGGCGCACAACGCCGGCGTCCGGTGTGTAGATGTCCTGGATGACTCCCACCGCGCGGCCGTCGCGCTGGCGCGCATCTTCGTAGAAGTCGGTGAAGCAGACCTGCTTGTGAAACACCTGTGCCGGGTTCGTCCGGAAGGGAAAAAGCCCTGCGACCACCGCGTTGCAGTGCCGCATGAGGAATCGGCCGACGGGAAGGGCGTCCGCGCCGTCTTCGCCAAGGCCGGACCGGAGGAGGATCGCCGGGCTGCCGAGAGCGCCGGCGGCGAGCACGAACAGGCGCGCGTCGAACGAGACCGTCTCGCCCGATTCCTGATCGACGCACTCGGCGCCGACCACCCGTGCCCCTCGGATCCGAAGCCTCGAGACCACGATTCCGGCGCGGAGCGTGAGTCCCTTTCCTTCGGCGCGGCGGAGGATGCCGGCGGCGTCGTTCTTGGCGTCGATCGCGCACGGGAAGCCGTCGCAGGTGTTGCAGCGCACGCACCGCGGCTTGTCGGCGCCCGAGAAGTTGATCGCCAGCGGGATCGGAAACGGGTGGAAACCGAGTCGCTCACCCGCGTCGCGGATCCGTTCCGCCGGCGCCGCCCAGGGAATGGAAGGGAAGGGGTATGGCCCCGAACGCGGAGGTTCGAGGGGATCGGCGCCCGCGGCGCCGTGGACACCGAGCAGCCGCTCCGCCTCCGTGTAGAAGGGCTCCAGATCCCGGTAGTCGAAGGGCCAGCGACCGAAGTCGAGGGGGCGGAGCCGGAGGGAGGCGCCGCCGTAGAACACCGACATCCCGCCGACCGTCTCGTTCATCGGGAGCGGGCGAAACCGGCGGTCGCCGAGTTGCCGCACCGAGAGGGGTGTCCCTCCCCGGTAGCGGAGGTCGTTCAGGATCGCCCGGGGGTTCCAGTCGCCCTCGTCCCGATGCGGCCAGCGTCCCCGCTCGAGGACGAGTACCCGGGCCCCGGCCTCGGCGAGCCGGTGGGCGGCGAGCGCTCCGCCGAGGCCGGAGCCGATGACGACCGCGTCCCAGCCGGCGGCGTCGTCCCAGCCGGACACTTCTAGACGGCGCCGGCCTCGAGGAAGGCGGTTACCGCGACCGCCAGGATCAGGACCCAGGCACCGTAGTGGAAGCCTTCGCGCCGGAAGGACTCCACCCGGGGCAGATCGGGCCGGAACTTCCCGGACATGTTCCGCTGGATGTAGGTCTTGTAGTACTCGACGAGGAAACGCTCCAGCCCCCCGTTCATGTAGATCAGGACTCCGAGCGCGACGGGCTCACCGGGAGTCTGGAGCCAGAAGAAGAGCGGCGACGCGACGGCAAGCGTAAGCCCCGAGCGGAAGAACTTGAGGGTATGGAACCCCTCGAACGGAGCGTCCTTCCAGGCGCCGCCGCCGGAGACGAGCAGGCCGGTCAGGTAGGCGACGGCGAGATAGGCCCAGAACCCCGTCACCGGCGTCCCGATGAAGAGCACCGCGATGACTCCGGAGACGAGTACGACACCGGCCGCGATCCGGAGCGGGCGGCTCCTCACCGGGCGTCCGAGGATCGTGAGCGCCGAGGGGACGAAGTACTTCTCCTGCGGCTCCTCGCGGAAGCAGCCCTTGTGGAGTTCGGTAAGGAAGCGCTCCAGCCCCATCACCAGGAAGAAGAGCTGGACCAGCCCCAGCCCGGCGACCCGTTCGCGAAGGACGGGAACCGCGAGCAGGAACGCGAAGATGACCAGCGAGAAGAGGATGCTGCGCGGGAACGTGCGCGGCTTGAACCCCTCCCACGGGGAGTCCTTGAAGCCGCCCCACAAAGAGGTGTAGAGCCCGGAGAGCGCGGAGACGAGCAACGCGACCAGGACCCCAGAGCTCATCCCATGCTACCGAGGTCTACCGACAGAGGTTCTCGCAGGCAATGTGCTGCACACCCGCGACCAGCGTGACCGATGACTGTGCCACGTTGGCTTCTCGCGCCAGTCAACACGGTGGCTAGTGCGAATCCGAACTAGCCACTCCGTTTCCCAGCCTGGTCCTCTGCACGATGGCTCGATCTACTAGGCCCTCAACCGTGGCATCAGCGTTACGGAAGTCGAGTCGCTTCATGAAGTTCCGAGGCCCCATATCTACGAATAGGCGTCCGAATACTTCGTCCGCGAAGCTGCTTGAGAACACAGCAACCCCCTCAAAGTCAAGCACGATTCGTTCCCTGTCTTGTAGAAGGTTCTCGACAATGCGCCGGAACTGTGCACCACCCGATCGGAAACCGAAGAACCGCTCCGCCTCTTTCTTTACGAGAATCACGACGTCATTGCCTTCTTGAAAGCGCCGCTCAACAAAGTCGTACGCAGGCTCGTAAGGCTGGCCCTTGAATCGAAGCGCCCGATTCAGAAGCGTCTCATCCCCCAAACCAATTCGACACCTTACCGACGTACCTGTGTATGGAATGCGCTGCCTGTCAATTTGGACTCCCTCCGATGAGGGTGACACATAGAGCAGTCCCAGCCCCGAGTCGATGGAAAAGCTGCCATTCGAAAAATAGGCTACGCGGTAGCTCCCGTAGAGCCCATTCCCGGCGCCAATAGCCTGATCTCGAGTCACTCCTTCACCGATGGCTCGTTGGAGAGCAAGACTATGGTTGCTGATCCGCATACTCCGGGGAATCCCGATTCCGGCGTCGGCCACGATGAACTCAATCTCGTTGGACGCTTGGTACGCCGTCGCTTGGACAAATCCACCCACATCAGACTGCGAGTGCGTAATCACGTTGTCCAATATCTCCCCTAACGACCACTCTACCGCGCTAAGCGTAGCCCGTTCGACACGCATGTGAGTAAGGAGCAGAGTCATTACGCGCTCGAGGATTCCAGCCTCGTGGGTGATGTCATCTGAGTCAAACTGGATGGCCGGAAGATGTTTCTCAATCCTCCTGTTCAGCGCGTATCGCTCTGGCTGGATGTAGTGTGCCCAATTGGTGTGGGCAAACAGCCGATCCAATTGATCGGAACTCGGTGGCACGAGAGTGAAGTCTGCGCCTTTCCGCCGATAGTGAACGATCTGTGCGATGAGTGGCAGCATCACGCTTTGGTGAACGGTCCCGCATCCAGAAAAGTCCAGGACAACATCCGTGTACCGCTTCTCATGGATCGCCTTGAATAGCGCCGCACACAGGCGGCGCATATCACCGAAAATCAAGTTCCCCGTAGCGACGATTGTGTTGTTTCTGCGAGCGATCGGCACGCGTCCCTCCGGCGAGCTATCGGCTAATTGGGGGGCAGTCCCGGCTCGTCCGGGGCTACCGCAGAACGTCGAACTGGCGGGTGTACTTGATCGTCAGGCTGCGGTTCTGGGGGCCGATCAGGACGTTTCCGAGTCCCTCGGTGTCGTTATAGACGATGAAGAGCCCGGTGCCGGCGGTGTTCAGCCAACTGAAGCGGACGTTCGAGGACCATATGTCGGCGTCGTCGTTGTACTGGAGGAGCGCCTGCAGGTAGATCATCGGGGTGAAGTTGTAAGCCACCCGGAACTGGCCGAGGTTCGCCACGAAACTGCCCTCGGCGAGTTCGATGTCGTTGTAGAGCCACGACGCGGAAGTGATGAGCCGGGTGCCCCAGCGGTAATTGATGGTGGTGTCCAGCGTTCGCTGCTCACCGGAAAGGAACCCGCCGTAGTCGAGTCCGCCGTTATACGAAAAGGGGGCGGCGCGGTTCGTGTTCCAGCGCCAGCCGGCCTGCCAGTGCTCGTAGGTGCCGGGCGGGACCACGATCCCCTCCCGGATCTCGAACGGCTCTTGCAGCCCCTCCACGATGCGGTTCATGGCCGGGCTGAAGTAGTACCCGTTCTCGAAGTCGATGTGGCTGTCCACGTGCAGCCGGCTTGTCTCCAGGAAGCCGTCAAGGGTGTAGAAGCCCGAATAGGTGACGTGCGGCCGGAGTTCCCGGAGCGGAGCCGGGAACCTCTTCAGGAATTCCGGCCGGTAGTAGCCGAAGTAGCCGTAGTCGTAGCTGCGGTACGCCTTCCGGCGGAGGAACCCGACCTCGGGGTTGAAGTTGGCGGCGACCTCGGACATGCCGAACCACAGCCGGAGGTCTCTCCGGAAGTACTCGCCCCTTGCCATGTAGGCGTACTCCCCGCCGTCGAGGAGTTCGTATCCGGGTGTCTCGGTGCGCGCCGCATAACCCGTGAAGGTCAGGGTTTCGCCGATACCGAGCCGGCCGTCAATTCCCCAGGTGCGGTTCCAGTCGTCTTCCGAAGCGGGACCGCTGGTGCCCATCCGGTTCACGAACATCGCGCCAAGCGAAGATCGTTCGCCGAACTCGCGGCTCAGGCTCATGACCGAGAAGTTGTTGGCCGCAACCACTCCGGCGACCTCCTGGGTCTGCATGTTCAGGAAGCCCAGGTTGTAGTCGCCGGCCTTTCCGGAGAGCCGGGCGCCGCCCAGAATGGGTACCGGCGTCCCACCGGGTCCGATCCCGATCCGGCGGCTGAAGAACAGGTCCACCGAGCTCCCCTGACCCATCGAGAAGTTCCCGGCGTTTTCGAGGAAGAAGGGCCGTTTCTC
>JAJEFG010000090.1 GCA_022820545.1 Acidobacteriota bacterium
GGTCTTTTGGTACAACGAACAGCCCTACGACCTGTTCTCCACCCAGGACTGACGGCCTGGCGTTGCGCTGAGGACGTGCCGGACGGGAGCGCCGGTCTCCAGACCGGCACGCGCGGCGCTCCCCGCCGCGCACATCGCAACCCCACCCACACAAACGACGCGGACCCCCCGTAACGCCCCACCTTCCGGGCCGGCGGCGCGGGTCCAGAGCCCGCGGTCGAACCGAAATCCGCCACCTGCCAGCACCCCCTCCAACGTCCCGACGTCGCTTCACCCGATTGGTATGACATGGTCGGTCAGGAACCATCCATGCCGTACACCAGCGTTCACTTTCCCGAGCCCCTTCTCGAGGGTCTGGACCGCATCGCCAGAGAACAGGGCAAGAGCCGCAATCGCCTGGTCGTGGGATCCTGTCGCCGCACGATCGAGGAGCAGACGCGTTGGCCAGACGGCTTCTTCTCGAACGATCACCTGACCGCCGAGGAACTCCGGATCCTTCAGGCAGAGTGCGAGGATTTCGAGCACGCCATCCGGGTCGCCCGGCGTAGTCGAGCCGGGCCGCCGCCCTGTGCTGCTCCTTGACGCCAGCGCCGCCTTGAAGACCATGCGTCGGTGGTCCGACGCCCGGCAACCGAGTCGAACCCACGGGAACACAACGGCGTTGGAAGGGTTGGAAGAGCGGTGAACGGAGCGTCGTGATGCTAGAAATCAGAAACCTCGTCAAGGTCTATCCGGGGCCCGTCGCGGCGCTCCAGGGCGTTTCGCTCGAAGCGTCGCGCGGAATGCTCGGGCTCCTCGGGCCGAACGGCGCCGGCAAGACCACGCTCATGCGCATCGTCGCCGGCCTCCTGGAACCCACCTCGGGCACCGTTTTCCTCAACGGCGAGGACGTCAGCACGGATCCCCGGCGGGTCCGCCGTCAGCTCGGGTATCTCCCTCAGCACTTCGGCTTCTATCCACACCTGACCGGGGCGGCGATGCTTCGTTTCCTCCTCGTGCTGAAGGGCGTCAAGGCGCCGCGGGGCGTGAAACGCCTTGCCGCGGAACTCCTCGAGCGGGTGAACCTGCAGGACGCCGCGAAGCGCAAGGTGGGAACCTGGTCGGGCGGCATGCGGCAGCGGCTCGGCATCGCGCAGGCGTTGGCCGGGAATCCCCGGATCGTGGTCGTGGACGAGCCCACCGCCGGGCTCGATCCGGAGGAGCGGCTACGTTTCTACCGGCTGCTGGCCGAGGTGGCCGAAGACCGGTTGGTCCTGTTGTCCACACACATCGTCGAGGACATCTCCGTGCTGTGTCCGAGAGTGGCCATCCTGACCGGTGGGCGGATCGTGGCGGACACCACTCCCAGGGGAGCGCGGTCCCGGCTCGAAGGCGCGATCTTCGAGGGCGCGGTGGACAAGCATGAGATGGAAGCACTCGCGGATCGCTTCGAAATCACGCAGGCGGTTCTCATCGAAGGGCGGAACCGGGTGCGGGTCCACGCTCCGGACGGACCACCGCCGGACGGCTTCGAACCGGTCGCTCCGAGTCTCGAGGACGCGTATCTCCTCCTCACCCGGAACGGCGCCGCCCGAGACGGCGAGCGGCCGCCGGAGACTCCGGAGTCGTGACCTCGTTCGCCCGGTGGGCCGTTGTTGCCCGCCGGGAACTGTCCTCGGCGCTCCGGCGGCCGTCCTACTGGTTCCTCTTCGGGATTCTCGTACTCGTGGCCTGGGGCTTCTCCCAGGGCAACGTGACCATCTCCAGCGGCGACGCCACCGCCGGCGGGGAGCGGTCGCACATCACCTCCGTGTTCGCCCAGAGCATGCTCCAGTCGGTCCTGATCACCGCGATGGGCGCCTGGTTCCTCGCCATCGGGGCGGGGCTCGTGCTGATCCGGGATGCGGAACAGCGGGTGGGCGAGGTCCTCCACTCCACCCGGCTGACCGTCCGGGAGTACGTGTGGGGCAGCTTCGCCGGAGCGGTGGTCGCCTTCCTGGTCATCTGGAGCCTGTTCCTGGGCGCGTCCATGGGCTTCAACCACCTCCTGGCGACCGGGGCGGACTCCCCGCAGATCGGCCCGTTCGTTCCCGGGAACTACCTGGTTCCGGCCCTGCTTCTCGGCCTTCCCCAGATCGTGTTCTTCGCCGGCGTGCCGTTCTTCCTCGGCGCCTGGACCCGCCGTCCCATCGTGGTCTTCGCGTTCCCGGTCGCCACGCTGCTCGTCATCCTGGGGTTTCTCATCAGCTGGTCGCCGAGCTGGCTCGACCCGGCGATCAACCGCGCGCTCATGCTCGCGGACCCCTCGGGATTCCGGTGGCTGAACGAGACCTTCCTGAAGCTGGACCGGGGCCTCGACTTCTACAACACGGCGCCCCTGCCGCCGGACACCGGATTCCTGCTCAGCCGCATCGCGCTTGCCGGCGCCGGACTCCTCGCGGTCGAAGCGGCGGCGCGCAACACCGCGCGCCGGCTCCTTCGTGGAGACACGGACTCGCTGGTGATCGGCTTCCGGCGGGGGCGCCGGGAGGCGCCGTCCCCAGTTGCGCAAGCTGCTCCGGGCTCCTCCGGGAGAACCCTCGGTGAACTCGCCATGCGGACCGACCCGCCGGGATTCCTGACCGCGGCAGCCGCGATCGGCCGGGCCGAGGTTCGGGAACTGACCGTCCGCGCGGGCATGTACCTCTTCGTCCCGCTGATCCTCTACCAGTCCGTCAGCCAGGCGCTCTTCGCGCTCGGACCGTTCGACTCCCCGCTGCTCCTGACCTCGGGAGCGATGGCGGCGCGCCAGTTCAACACCCTGAGCCTGCTCGTCTGCGTCCTGCTCCTCTTCTACACCGTGGAGTCGCTGATGAAGGAGCGGGCGCAGCGGTTTGCCGAGATCTATCGCACCACGCCCGTCGGGACGGGAGCCATGCTCCTCGGCAAGACGGCGGGCAACGTGGTGGTGGCGGCAGGGATTCTGGCCGTGGCCTTGATCGCGTCCGGCGCGGTCATCACCGTGCGGCAGCTACTCGGCGATCCCGTCGGCTTCGAACTCTGGCCGTTCCTCGCGGCGTGGGGCGGGGTGATGCTTCCCACGTTCCTCTTCTGGACGGCGTTCGTGACCGCCGCGTTCGCGCTCTTCCGGAACCGGTACGCGGTGTACGGACTCGGGCTGGCGATGCTGATCTACACCGTGTACCGGATGAACGTGGGCGACGCGCTGTCCTGGGTCGCCAACTGGATCGCCTGGAACTCGATGATCTTCTGGAGCGACATGGGAGCCTTCTCGCTGGACGGGCGCGCCCTGCTGCTCAACCGCCTACTCTACCTGAGTCTCATTCCGCTACTTCTGGCCCTGGCGCTCAAATGGCTGGGGCGGCAGGAGTTCGACGCCACCCGGATCCTGCACCGGCTCCGGCCGCGCGCGGTGTTGCGGAGCGGGGTGCGTCTCCTTCCCTTCGCGCTGGCTCCCGCCGCCCTGGCCTCGGCGCTGTTCTTCGGCAGCCGGGCGGGCGACCAGGGCCCGGACGCCGAGGAGGCCCGGAAGGACTACTGGCGGCGCAACGTGGCGACCTGGACCGACTTTCGGATGCCGTCGGTCTCGCATGTCGACCTGGACGTGGATCTCGAGCCGTCGAGCCGCGCTGCCTCGGTGTCCGGCGCCTACACGTTCGTCAACCACCGCGACCACCCGTACCCCGAGCTTCCGATCACCGCGGGACCCTGGGACCCGATCGCGTGGACCCTGGACGGAGAGCCGTACGAACCGGAGGACCACGCCGGGCTCTTCGTCTTCACCCCCGTAGCGCCGCTCGCTCCGGGCGGTTCGCTGACGGTCGGTTTCGAGTACGAGCTGCAGTACCCCCGCGGCCTGAGCACCAGGGTCGGCGGCCGCGGCCAGTTCATCCTCGACTCGGGAGTCGTCCTGACCGCCTTCGCGCCCACCTTCGCTCCGGTTCCGGGGTACCTCCCGGGAATCGGCGTGGACGAGGACAACCGCTACGACCCGCGGGAATACCCCGACGACTTCTTCGAGGGCGAGACCGAGCCGGCTCTCGGCTGGGGAGGGAGGCCCTTCACCACCAGGATCCGGATCACCGTCCCGGAGGAGTACACGGCGAACAGCGTGGGACGGCTTGCGAGCGAGGAACTCCGGGAGGGGCGGCGCACCGTGGTGTGGGAATCCGACCATCCGGTGCGGCTCTTCAACATCGTCGCCGGCCGCTACGCGGTCAAGGAGGGCCGGGGCACCGCCATCTACCACCACCCGGAGCACGACTACAACGTCGAGGAGATGTCGGCCGCGCTGGATGCGGCGCGGGTGCACTACTCGGAGTGGTTCCACCCGTTCCCCTGGGAACTCCTGAAGCTCTCCGAGTTCCCGGCGTACGCCGGCTACGCGCAGGGGTTCCCCACCAACATCACCTTCAGCGAGGGCATCGGCTTCCTCACGAAGAGCGATCCCCGCTCCCACGCCGCGTTCGCGGTGGTGGCGCACGAGGCCGCCCACCAGTGGTGGGCCAACATCCTGACCCCGGGGCGCGGACCCGGCGGCAACATGCTGTCGGAAGGGATGTCCCACTACGCGACCATCCTGCTCCACGAGGAGGTGCACGGGGACCGCTACCGCATCGAGTTCGCAAAGCGCATCGAGGACAGCTACGGGGACGGCCGTTTCGTGAACTCCGAGCGGTCCCTGGTTAAGACCGACGGTTCGCGGCGAGGCGACAACACGGTCATCTACGACAAGGGCGGGTGGGTGATGTGGATGCTCCAGCAGGAGATGGGCCGGGAGAACCTCCTCGCCGGACTGCGCGCCTTCATCGACGCGTACCACGCCGGTTCGGATTCCCCGGTGATCCAGGACATGCTGGCCGTCCTGAGGGAGTTCGCCCCGGACCCAGAGGCCTTCGACGCCTTCACCGCCCAGTGGTTCTTCGACGTGGTGGCGCCGGAGTACCGGCTCTCCGGAGTGACGAAGGAGCGGGCCGGCCGCGGATGGATCGTTCGGGGAACCGTGGAGAACGCGGGGACTGGACGGATGACCATCGGCGTCGCCGCCGCCGCGAACGAGCGCTGGTCGGACGCCGGGGACGCCGGAACCCGGACGGTGGTGTCGCCGAGCTACCGGGACGCCCGGACGTCGGTGGAACTGGACGCCGGAGAGTCAGCCGAGTTCGAGATCGAGGCGGATTTTGATCCGGAACGCGTGCTCGTGGATCCGGATGTCCTGGTGCTCCAGCTGCGCCGGGAGGCGGCGGTTTTCGACTTTCCCGAGTAGGCAACGGAGCGGCTGGGAACGCCGACCTCCGGTCGGCTCCCGCTGCGCAGGGCGCAGCGGAACTGCACGACTCCAACCATCTTCACCGCGGTAACGGTTTGGAACGCCGGCTTCAGCCGGCACGCGCGGTGCTTTGCACCGCGCACGTCGTAACCCCACCGACTCCCGGATGGCGCGCCGGGCTGGAGGGCGTCCCGCCGCCCGCCTTCGGCGGGCTGTGCCGGCTGAAGCCGGCGTTCCAAGCCATGGGCGCCACCCGGACGAGCAGCCCGGTGCGCTTTGCGGGCCTGGGAGCCGCGTGCGTTACGCCTCCCTGCGGTCGGCGATGCCGGCCGGAGGCCGGCGCTCCGAGCCGGGAGCCGCCTTCGGCGCAAAGCGCCACGGTGCCGGTCTGAAGACCGGCGGTCCCGGCCCTACTGCTGTTCGTCCGTGGTGGGCTCCTCCGGCAGGTCGCCGAGCTTCACCGCCCAGAGTCCCGAGTTCCGGTCGGAGAAGTAGATGATCCCCTTGTGGGGCTGGGCGCCCCACACCTGCGGCGCGTTGGGAAGGAAGCCCTCGGGATCGAGCGGGAGGAATCGGGCGATCTCCCTGCCCTGCCGGTAGAGGTTCCCGAGCAGCTCGCCGGAGACGTCCACGACGCGCAGGCCGCCGTTGTAGAACGCCACGTACATCACGTCGTCCTCGATCCAGATGTTGTGGCTGCCGGCCTCGGGGACCTCGTAGCGGCCGACCAGCCGCGGCGGCGCCTCGAAGTTCTCGTCCCACTCGAGGATGTGGATCCAGCCGCGCCAGCGCGTGGGCTCGTCGTCGTAGCCCGGCGTTCCGGTGCCGATCTCGGCGAGCGGGCTGTAGCGTCCGGTACGGGCCGCCTCATCCCCCGCGAAGATGTAGAACTTGCCGGTCGAGACGCTCCGGTAGGGATAGACGGCGTGGTTCCAGCCGGTCGGGAACGGGAACTGCCCCACGAGCTTCGGGTCCTGGGGCGTGCCGCCCTTGTCCGCGCCGCCCACGTCGATCACCGCGACCCCGTCGCTCCAGTTCGCCGAATAGGCGATGCCGTCCACGACCCACACGTCATGGATCGAGCGCGCCGGGTTGTCGAGCGCGAAGCTCCCCACCCGGTGGGGCACCGAGGGATCCTCGATGTTGATGATGTCGAAACGCCGGCCGCCGGACAGCGCATAGACGTGTCCCGCGTGGATGAAGGTGTTGTGGACGCCGCCGGTGAGCTGGTCGTCGTACTCGGCGAGCTTCCGGACTCCCGTCGAGGGATCGGAGACGTCGAGGATCACCAGGCCGTTCCGCCGGTTGGAGGCGCCCTCGCGGGAGATCACCGCCGTGGCGCCGTCCTCGGAGATCTTGACGTCGTTCACGGTGCGCGCGTCCACCCGCACCACATCCACGATGTCGAGGTTCTCCGGATCGGTCACGTCCCAGATGTAGGCGTGGCCGGCGGCGCTGTGGGTGCCGGTCATCGCGTAGTCGCGGCCGTTCGGCGCCTCCCAGACCCACAGGTCCGAGGTCGCCCGGTCCTTCACCCGGCCGTGGCCGACCAGCTCGATGGGCCGGCGGACGCCGCGGTCGGCGACGCGGATCACCGTCGAGGCGGACACCTGGCCGGTGCGGGCAACCACCGTATAGACCCCCGGCAGGTCCGCGACGAAGCGGCCGTCCTGGGTGATGAGCCCCGAAGAGGGGCCGCCCATTCCCATCGCGTCGGTCATCGCCGAAACGCTGAAGCCCACCGGGACGTCTTCGAGCGTCTCGCCGGACGCGTCGGTCATGGTCACGTTCAGGTGGGTCACGTCTCCGGTTCGGGCCGTGCTCCGGTCCGGGATCAACTTCATGTTCGCGACCGGGTTCGGAGCCACCTGGAGCGCCATCTCGGCGCTGGCGGCCCCGGCCGTCGCGGTGACGGTCACCGGTCCCGCCGCACCCAGTGCGAGCATCCCCCGGGTTCGGGTCCGCTCGATCGTGGGCGGGCGCGCGATCGGCATGGCGACCCCGTCGTCGGAGGACGCCCAGGTGACCTCGAGGCCCTCCACCAGCGCCCCGGTGTCATCCACGGGCTCCGCGCGTACCGCCACCTCGGTGCCGGCATACAGGGGCCCCTCGGTGGTGACGTTCAGCGTGGCCACCGGACGCGGCAGGATCGTCAGCGGGATCCGCTGCTCGAGGTAGCCCCCGGCCTCCGTATCCCGGGCCGAGGGATCGGGGCCGGAGCCCACCACCCGCACCATGACCGCGTACTCGCCGGGCCGCCGGGTCGAGACCTCGCCCTCCCGGGACACCTTGAAGATGTTGAAGCCCCAGGTGCGCATCTCGAGGTTCCAGAACTGGCCGTAGAGCGGGAGATAGAGGAACTCGACCTCGATCTCGTTCCCGTCCTCGTCCAGCGCCGTGGCCTCGATCTGGGCCGTCTCACCGGCGGTAAGGGTGATCTCCTCGGGCGAGACGGTGAGCGAGGCGGGTCTTGGCCCTTCTTCGTCCTGCGCCAGCGCGCCTGCCGGGATGAGGAGGAGGGCGGCCAGGACGGCCACCGGATTTCGGAAGTTCGGAAAACGCATCACCATGCCACTCCGTAGTCGTCGCCGTGGTGGCTCGAGCCGCCCCAGAAGCTGCCGTGCTCGCGGTCGAACCAGATGGCGTTGATGGGTCCCGAGGTGCGCGGCGAGAAGCGCAGCGAATACCCCATTCCGGTCAACTCGTTTCGGATCCACTCGGGGACCTTGTCGTTCAGCAGCATGGAGCCCGGCTCCGACTCGTGGGCGCCGAACGAACTCCGGAGCTGGTAGCTGTTGAAGTTGGCGGCCTCGGCGGCCTCCTGCACGTTCATGCCGAACTCGACGACGTTCAGGAAGAACTGCAGCAGGTTCTGGTCCTGGCCGTCCCCGCCCTGGACCGCAAAGGACAGGAACGGCTCCCCATCCTTGAGCGCGAGGCTCGGCGTCAGGGTGGCCCGCGGGCGCTTGCCCGGCTCGAGCACGTTGTAGGGATTCATCGCCGGGTCGAGCACGAAGCTCTGCATCCGCTGGCTGAGCCCGATCCCGGTCTCGCCGGCGAGCACCGCCGGCAGCCAGCCGCCGCTCGGCGTCACGGAAACCACCCACCCGGAGGCGTCCGCGGCCTGGATCGAGGTGGTGCCGGCGAGGAAGCCGTCGAGGAACTGCTGCCGCTCCTCCTCGGTGGTGGGAGTGACGGAGGTGCCGGAGAACCGGTCGAGATACTCCCGGAAGGGGTTCTCGCCTCCCTGGAACGGATACGGGTCACCGGGACCGATCGTTGGGTCGTTCCGGTCTTCCAGGATGAGTTCGGCGCGGTGCCGGGCGTAGTCCTTCGAGAGCAGTCCCCGGATCGGCTCCTCGGGGGGGAAGTAGGGATCGCCGTAGTAGAAGTCCCGGTCGGCGAACGACAGGCTGATCGCCTGGTAAAGGGTGTGGATGTAGCGGGAGCTGTTGTAGCCCATCCCCTTCAGGTCGAAGGGCTCCAGGATGTTCAGCGCCTGGAGGAGCACCGGCCCCTGGACCCAGTGGGTCAACTTGTAGACCTCGATGCCCTTGTAGTTCGCGGATACGGGCTCTTCGATGTGGACCTTCCAGTTCGCGAGATCCTCGGTGGTGATGAGGCCGCCCTGCTCCTGGGTGCCACGGGCAAGCTCCTCGGCGATGTCGCCCTTGTAGAAGCGGTCGTAGGCGGCGTAGATCGCCTCCTTGCGGCTCTTGCCGGCGGCGAGCGCCTCGGCCTCGGCGTCCACCAGCTTCCGTAGGGTGTTCGCCAGTTCGGGCTGGCGGAAGACCTCGCCGGGGCGCGGGCCGCCGGCGCTGAACTCGCGCGTCGAGGAGTCCTCGCGGTCCCAGTAGTTCCCCGTCTCGTCCTGCGGTCCCGAGGACGCCGAGCGTTCGTCGCGGTGCGGCAGCAGGGTCCGGCGCGAATACGGCCACTCGGCGATCCGGTCGGCGCTCCGCTGGATCCCGCGGGCCGCGGAGGCCTCGATGGGATAGCCGTCGGCCATCTGGATCGACGGCGCGAGCACCTGGGCGAGGGACATCGTGCCGTACTCGGCGAGCATCGTCAGGAGGCCGCCCGGAGTCCCCGGAGTCACCGCCGCGAGCGGGCCGACCGCGGGCGGGTACTCCATTCCCTGCTCCCGGAAGTACGCCGGCGTGGCGCCCGTGGGAGCGACGCCGAGCGCGTTGATCCCGATCACCTTCTTCTGCTCGGGGTGCCAGATCAGCGCCTGGGTTTCGCCGCCCCAGCTCAGGGCGTCGAACATGGTCGCGGTGGCGCCCAGCATGGCGCAGGCCGCATCCACCGCGTTGCCGCCCTGGCTGAAGATCATGGCGCCGGCGGTCGCGCCCAGCGGCTTGCCGGTGATGGCCATCCAGTGCTTGCCGTGGAGGACCGGTTTCTGCGGCCGGGCGGCGGCGCTGGCGGCGACGGCCAGCGCCGCCACGAGGCACAAAAAGACGGGCAGCGCCCGACGAGAAGAGGAATTGCGCTTCATGCCGGAGATTGTGCGGCCCCCGCGCCGGGGAGGCAACGGTGTTCAGGTCCGTCGCGCGGTTCGATCGCGTTTGACCCGCAGGTCGCGGAGGTCCGGCAGTGCCCGACGGCCACCCGCCCGCCACTGCCGGTCTGGTTGGTGGAAGGCAATCCATCCAGCCCGCTGGAGCCTGCGCAGGTGGTTTCCGATTCTTCGGTTCTTTTCCTTCTCGGGAAGGTTTTCGGGCAGTAGCGGAGTCACAGCCGCGTTGATCTCCCGACGACTGACCGGATGATCCCTGACGAGCGATTGGAGTTGGGCGATCAATTCCGCGTCGCGATTTGCCCGTACCGTGTCTGACCTCGGTACCAACGCGGGCGCATCAGAAGCCAACCGCGAAACGTGTGGGGGCGAGGCGGCGTCTTCCGGGCTCCCCGTGTCACCCTGGACGGCTTCCACAGGCTCCCCCAGGAGGCAGAAGTTCTCCAACTCGGGCGGCGGCAGGACGCGGAACGCTTCGCGCCCGCCTTCGCGTGCCATCTTCCTGAGTTCCATCAGGAGCCGGCCCAGGATGTTCATCCCGACCAGCACGTGATCGCCCTCGGGCTTCGCGCCCCAGAAGGCGTCTCGCCGACTCTCCTCCACGATCGGCCCATCGCCGGTGCTCTCAAGGAGGCCGGCAAACGTGTCCCAATGCTGGACGAGCTTCACCCGCAGGCACCATCGCATGACGTTGACTCGAACGTGATTCCAATCCGGACGGGAGTCAGCGCGATGCGGCTTGCCCTTCATCTTCGCCGTCATCGGGCTCCGCTGTTCGAGGATCTCCCGCTGGATATCCGGAAGGTGGGGGAACCGGCACGCTTGATAAAGGGCCTCGGAAGTGCGGATCTCCGTGCCGTTCACCCGCAGTGGGAATCCGGCCGCCATGTTCGAGAGCCCGCCGAACGCCTCCCGGGTTTTCAGAAACACGACCGCCTGGTCGCGGCGGTAGCGCCGGAACGGTTCCGACGAGGGCTCACGCTGATCGGCCGGGATCGCCGGCTTCCCGTGGTACGAACGAGCGAGGGGTTGCGCCCCGGTCATCTTCCGGACGTCTCACCCGGATGGATTTTCCGAGGCAGGAGCGGGTACCAATGAAGCGGGTGCGCAGGTGGCGTCGTCGGATCCCCCCACCAGAGCGCGAGCGGTGCGTTGTTCGGGCAGTTCCGAAAGGTCACCGTCATCGAGCCGAAACCGAAGCCGAACCGACTGTACCCGAGCGGACGCATCAACGGGTGCGGACTCTGAGCCTTGGCAACCAGCCTGGCCCCGGCGATCACGAATTCGCGTTCCAGCAGACTGCGGGCGGACTCGGAGGAGAAAACACCCGTTTGGCCGCCCGCCGGACGCCACTCGACTTCTCGCCCTTCCAAGCACTCCTGGAATTCGCGAACGGCAACATCGTCGGGCGCTTCCTTCGGCCAGAGTACGTTGGAATCCTTGCTGAAGAGCTTGCGGTTTTCGAGTGTCGTACTACACCAGAACTTGATTTCTATGGTCTTGCCATGCTTCTCCGCACAGTTTCGGATCCGCTTTTTGACCCAGTACTTTCCCAATGTGTGACACACGAGGATGATCAGATGGATGATCGCGGGGCTCGGCGCGGACTCTCCGATCCACTTCTCCAAGTCCTGGCTCACCCGTTCCCCAGTGAATATGCCGTCATCGAGGTAGACGAAGGATCCTCCGATGTCACCGCGCTTCGCAGATGAGAAACCCCACTGGCGAGCAAGCCGCGCATCAAGGACAGCGACAAAGTCCCGCTGTGATGCTCCGTGGCCCTGACGCCGGAAGACAGTTGCCTGGCGCCAAAACTTACGCGGATCGCTGCCAACGAGGTCACCAAGGGTCAGCAAGCTACCCAGTCCCCGCTCCACTACCTCGCGTGAGTAGTAGCTCTTTTTCAGCACATGATCCACCTCACGCAGGATCGGGAGCTGAACCGGAGATTCGAACTGCCGGATCCAGCGATCCACATGGTCGGGGGTCGGTTCTGGGATCTCATCCGCCCGGTAGTCCCGGATCGTTCCGGCGACCGAAGCAAGGAGCTTTGTGCGAGCCGACACGTTGCTGGACCGATCTTCTAGTGCGTTGTGGCGTAGTCGCGCGTGCTCGGCGGGTGCTGGGAAACCGTACAGCTCTCCATGGGAACCACCGCGTGGCCCTGAACGGCACAAGAACCCGGTCGGCGGGGTGAAGATCCCGGCCAAGAGCCCTGAACTGAGCACCGTCCGACCGAGCCGAATTCCACGACATGAATTCTGTCCCTCCCGGCGCGGGGAGGCAACGGCAATCGTCCGTCTTTCAGGAGTTTCGGAGGCCTGACGCCGGGAACGACGGCACATCAAGCCAGTAGCGCGTGTGGCGGCGCGATCCGGTGCGGCGCAGCGCACCCTTCGCCACCAAGTCGGTGAGATCGCGCGTCGCCGAGGAAGCAGCGGCCCCCGTGATTCGCTGGTAGTTGCCGGCACTCAGACCGCCTTTGAAGCCGTCCGGCTCTTCCTGGAACAGACGGGAAAGCACCTTCCGCTGGCGCTCGTTCAACTGGCCGGCGAGCCGCTCCAACAACCGGCGCTGTTCGATGGAACGGATGAGCCGCCGCTCGCTCCAGACCTGTGCTTCGAGCGTCGTCTCCGCGAACCAGACCAGCCAGTCGGTGACCACGAGAGAGCGCCCCGCACTGCCCAGCCGGTCGTAATAGTCGCGACGATGCCGGGAAATCATGCGGGAGAGCGCAATCACGCTCGGCTCTCCGAGCGACTCGGCGAGCGCCTTCTGCGCGACGGCTCGCGCAATGCGCCCGTTCCCGTCTTCGAACGGATGGATGTGGACGAAGTACAGGTGCGCCAGGCCGGCCCGGGTCAGCGGGGGCAGCGAGGCGCCCGTCGATCCCGATGCGCGATACCAGCTCACGAACCCCTCCATTTCGGCCGGGACGGCGCGCGAGGGCGGGGCTTCATAGTGAACCCGAAGGCGGCCGATGGCTCCCGAGACGACCTGCATGGGCTCGGAATGGTG
Source organism: Acidobacteriota bacterium (assembly GCA_022820545.1). Classification (GTDB taxonomy): domain Bacteria; phylum Acidobacteriota; class Vicinamibacteria; order Marinacidobacterales; family Marinacidobacteraceae; genus Marinacidobacterium. The sequence continues at coordinate 12,789 of JAJEFG010000090.1, forward strand.
GCGATAGTCACCAACCACGGTGAGTTCCGGGCGGTCGCGCATCAGGACGCGATGCCACTCGCGCATCGTCTCGTGGGTCAGCGGACGGTCGAACTCCCGGTAGAGGGCAACCATCAACTCGGCGACTCCGGACTCGGCCGGCGACGCCTTACCGCGATCCGCCGACAACCCGAAGTGTCGGCGAATCGAGGAGTGGACCGAATCGCGGTCCAGAATCTCACCCTCGATGGCGGATGTCTCGACCGCTTCTGCCGTCAGCCATTCGATCCGCAACTCCTCCCGCTCGTCCTCGGTGAGGTGAACGGCCGCGCCCACCCGCCGTCCCGATTCGTGGAGGAAACGGTGCTCCAGGACCTGCAGCCGGAGCCGGTCCCACTTGTAGCGGGGCCAGTCGGGGAGTTGCCAGATCCAGCGCATGGGCGATAGAAGAATCCTCTATAGCCCACATTATTGCATATTTCTGGGCTATAGAGTACTCCACTATCGCCCAGCAAAGTGGTGGGGGCACTCCTCACGGAAGCGTCGCTTGTGAAACGATTCGTCCGCTCCCAACAACATGAGCACGGCTCAAGAAAGGCTGACCTCAACGGCGGACCTCGCCGCCGCCCTGCGCGCCTGGCACCAGCGGGACCGCGTCCGGCTGGTGAAGGACCCCCATGCCGCGTCCCTGACGAGCCCCGCGTTGCGGCGGATCCTCCGTTTCCGCCCCGCCACCTGGTTCCTCGCGCACTGGCTGCTCGGCGGGCTGAAGCCGGTGATGCTGGGGCTTCTGATCCGGGCCCGCTACGCCGAGCAGGCAGTGGAGGCCGCATTCCGGGACGGCATCCGGCAGTACGTCATCGTCGGCGCCGGCCTCGATTCCTTCGCCCTGCGCCGGGGCGATCTCGTCCCGCCGCTCCGGGTGTTCGAGATCGATCGTCCGGCCATGCAGGCGGTGAAACAGGAGCGCGTCCGGCGCGCCCGGATCCAACTGCCCTCCGGATTGCACTTCGTCCCGGCGGACCTGGAGCAGGTTTCGGTGATGGACGCCCTTGCCAACTCGGTGTTCGACCCGCGACAGCAGACCATCGTGTCCTTTCTGGGGGTGACCTACTACCTGAGTCCGGAAACGCTCGCCGAATCGGCGCGCTCGATCGCCGCCGGGGTCGCTCCCGGCTCACGCCTCGTCCTCGACTACATGCTGGACGAAGCCTCCGCCTGGCCCGAACACCGGAAGATGCGCGCCCAGCTTGAGGAGTACGTGGCGCAGCGCGGCGAACCCATGAAGAGCGAATACAGCCTCGCCGCGATGAGCGACCTGCTGGCTGACGCCGGCTTCCGCACTCTCGAAGCGATCACGATGATGGATCTCGCGGAGCGTTACGCGGAGGAGCTGGGCCCCCTGCCCTTCGAGACGCCCGGGCTCTTCGCCTGCGGGCTGTTCGGGAAGTAGGGGCCCGGTCGCGGGGTCGTGCGAGCGCCCCGCACCGACCAGGGATTCCGCGCCCGCCCCTACCCGAGCGGCGGACGGTGGTGATGCACCCCAAGCCGCTCCTCAAGCGCCCGGGCCAGCGCGAGGATCGTCCCCTCTTCGAAGAGTCGGCCATGAAAGGCCACGTTACGGGTGATCGTGTGCGGCTCTCCCTGCGGATCGTCGGGAACCGGGCCGGCGCTTCGCGTCGGGCTCTCGTCGAGGCCGGCGCGCAGGCTGATCCCCGGGTGTCCCGTGAAGTTCATCGCCATCAGCAACTCGAAGGAGCCGTAGGTCGGGGCGAACAGCGCGTCCACGTCGCGGTAGATGCGGTGGAATTCGTGCATCAGGCCGCGCCGGAGACGCTCGGCCTGCAGGTAGTCCACCGCGGACAGCAGGCGGACGCGGCGCCAGGCGTCGGGCCAGCCCTCGGGCGGCAGCTGATCGTCGCGGCCATCGAGGGTGAGCGCCTCGTAGATCGTGGCGGCCTCGACGTAGAGGTTCGGGATCAGCGCCTGGTAGGGGAACGGCGGCAGCTCCACCTCGACCAGCTCGACGCCGAGTTCGCGGAGCGCGTCGAGTGCGTTCTTGTGTGCGTCGGCGACCGGCACCGAGGCTCCGGGACCGAACCCGACCTCGCGGAACCAGTCCGGTGAGTAGCCCACGCGGACGGCGGCGGGATCAATGCGGGCGTCGTATTCGAAGCCCATGGCGATGGAGGACGCCGATGTCGGATCGGGTCCGTTGATCGCGGCCATGACGGGCACCGCATCCTCGACGCGACGGGTGAGGGGCCCGATCCGGTCGAGGCTGGGGGTCAGCGGCATGGCGCCCTCGGTCGGCACCCGCCCGAAGGTCGCGCGCAGGCCGGCGATCCCGCACTGGTCGGCGGGGTTGAGGATCGACCCCAGGCTGTCGGTGCCGATCGAGAACGAGCACAGCCCGGCGGCGGTGGCGGACCCCGGCCCGGCGCTGGAGCCCCCCGCGTGCTCCTCCGTGTTCCAGGGGTTGCGGACCTTCCCGCCGTACCAGCGGTAGCCGTTGGCGAGGCTGGCGGTGGCGAGCTTGCCGAGCAGGACGGCTCCGGCCTCGCGGAGCATGGTGACGATGCGGGCGTCCCGGTCGGGAACCCGGTCACGGAAGGGGATCGCGCCCCAGGTAGTGGCGATTCCCGCGGTGTCGAAGCAGTCCTTGATGCCGTAGGGAATGCCGTGCAGTTCGCCGCGGTAGCGCCCGGCCGCGAGTTCGCGGTCGGACTCGTCCGCCTGGGCGAGCGCCTGGTCGGCGGTGACCGTGATGTAACAGTAGAGGCCGGGCGCGAGGCGCTCGATGCGCGCCAGGTAGATCTCGGTGAGGCGGCGGCTGGTGAGCCGGCCCGTCCGGATCCAGTGGGCCTGCTCGCGGACCGAGGCGTAGGCGATGTCGGCCTCGGCGTCCGGGAGCGCGCCCGCCGCGCCGTCCGACATTTCGATGCGGTCCGCCTGCTCGGGATACGACACCCCGGGCAGGCGTGGATCGAAGGTGACGGCCGGCTGGAGGCTGAGTTCGCGCGGGACGTCGCGGAGCTGGAGGACGCCCGCGACCTGGCCGCCGATCGACTGGAGGAGCTGGTCGCGCTCTTCGGCGGTGTAGGTCACGCCGTGGAGTTTTTCGGCCTCGGCCAGCGTTCCGGCGGTGATGTCGGCGGCCGCGTTCGCCCCCGCTCCCGCGGGCGCCGACCCGTCACCGGCGTCCGGCTGGCAGGCGAGGCTACCCGCCGCGAGGGCGGCCGAGCTCGCCAGGAAGTCTCTGCGTGTGGTCCTGGGGTTCGATTTCATGTCGCCCTCCTCTCCGTTGGCGGCGGAACTCGTTCGCCCGCATCCATGCAAAGCCCCCGGGGCCGGGCTCGTCCGCGCAGCCCCCTGGATGAAGTTCCAGCCGAGGATATGGCCGTCGTGGACGAGGCGGTGGACCGGCTGGGCGCGGCATCCCGCATTGACGGGGCGGGCGGGCGTCAGCTATCCGCATTGACGGCGCCGGAGATGCGGCGCCGTGAGGCCTGGTGGAGTTGCGACGCGCGCGGCGCGGAGCGCCGCGGTGCCGGTCTGGAGACCGGCGTTCCAAGCCGTACGCGTCACCCCGCTGTTGAGCGCCACGCGGCGGCGGAGCCACTTTGTTCCGCGCGGAGTTGCGACGCGCGCGGCGCGGAGCGCCGCGGTGCCGGTCTGGAGACCGGCGTTCCTATAGGTTTCTCACTGCCCATTTGGGCGAACACAAACTGCTTCGCGCAGTGGCCAATCCGCCGGGAGCACCTTGGCGTTCCATGTGCCCGAGAGCA
>JAJEFG010000050.1 GCA_022820545.1 Acidobacteriota bacterium
TCGTAGTCGGCCGGATGCCCGCGGGTGTAGATCTGGGCGTTGATGGACGAGCCGCCGCCGAGCACCTTCGCCTGCGTGTACGACAGCACCCGGCCGTTCAGGTGCTTCTGCGGCACGGTGGACCAGCCCCACGACGCGATGTCCTTCGTCATCCGGGCGAAGCCGGCCGGGACGTGGAGGAGCGGATGCCGGTCCGGCCCGCCCGCCTCCAGCAGCGTGACGGTGACGTCCGGGTCCTCCGAGAGCCGGGCCGCCATGACGCACCCAGCCGGGCCGGCGCCCGCGATGACGTAGTCGGTCATCGCATGCCCGGCCGCTGGTGGCGGCGGCGACTTCCGTTTCCGGCACCGCACCGACCGATGGATTCCCGCCTGCGCGGGAATGGCCGCAAGTACGCCGCCGGCCGACGTGTCCGGTGCTCCGGCACACGTGCTCGGCGAACACCGCTGGATTCCCGCCTGCGCGGGAATGACGGCCAATGCACGGGACTCGGCCTCCCGGTGATTCCCGCGCAAGCGCGCATGGAGGTCCGCGCGGTGCCGCGCGGGATGCCCCCGACCGTTGCTCCCGCGAAGGTGGGAGTCCGGCGGTGCTCGCGATTCCGCAGGCGAATGGGCAGCCGGCGTGAGTGGGCGGTTCTCGCCGGCCGGCCGCGGCCCACCCGCGCCAATCCGGGCATCGCGGTGTCTCCCGGTGGCGGCCGGCGGATTTGAGACCTGGGGCGGCGATCCATATGAAGTTGCCGACCGAATTCAGAGGGAGGCCGTTTCTGCGGGACGGCACGCTCGGCACGTGGCAATGTAATTCTCGTCAGCATCCTTGTGCATCGAGCACCGAACGCCGTATCCGATCGGCCGCGCGCAGCGCCAGCGCGGCGACCGTGAGCGCCGGATTGACCGCCGCCGACGTGGGCAGGCACGAGGCGTCCACCACGTAGAGGTTGTCGTGGTCCCATGCCTTGCAGTGCGGGTCGAGCGCCGAGCGGGACGGATCGTCGCCGATGCGCACCGTCCCGCACTGGTGCGAGGGCGTGCGCCGGTCGAAGGGCTTGGCCAGCACGACGGGATATCCGCACGCCTTCAGCACCCCGCGCATGATCGCGGTCAGCCGCTCGTGCGCCTCCAGGTTCGCGCGCGTCCAGTCCAGCACGATGTCCTCGCCGTCCACGCGCACGCGGCTGTCCGGATCCGGCAGGTCCTCGCTCATGAGATACCAGTCCACCGAACGGCGTGCCGTCCAGTCGAGCGCCGGCTTCGGGCACCACGGCAGGTTCGCCTTCAGGATCGTGCCGTCGATCTTGCCGAGGAGCTGGACGTTGCCGAGCGGCGGACCGCCGGCGCCGTCCGAGAGGTAGAAATCGTTGAGGCCGAGGGTCTTCTGATACACCGCGTCGTTGCGCCGGCGCGGATCGATGGCGAGCATCGCCGAGCAGTTGTGGTTCATGAAATGGCGGCCGACCTGGTCGGAGCCGTTGGCGAGGCCCGCCGGATTGGCGCCGTCCGCCGAGCGCAGGAGGATCGCGGCGGAGTTCACCGCGCCGGCGGACAGGACCACGATCCCCGCCGCCACCTTCCTCGGCGCCCCCGCCTGCCGAACATGGACCGACGCGATGCGCCGGCCTCCGGGCGCCGCTTCGAGACGCTCGACCTTCGCGCCGGTCTCGATGCGGACGTTGTCGTGCGCGAGGGCCGCCGCGAGCGCGCAGGTCTCCGCGTCCATCTTGCCCGACCGGGTGTCGGGGTGTCCGTCCCACGGGGTCCGCCCGCCCGCGAGCCAGCGGTCGACGTCGACGCCGAGGGGGAGGGAGAACGGGTGCAGTCCCTGCCGCTTCAAACGCTCGCGAACGTCCGCGATCGCCGGCTCGTCGGGGACGGGCGGATGAGGGTACGGCGTCGAGTGGGGCGGCTCGGTCGGGTCCTCGCCGAGGCGCCCGCGCACCCGGTAGAGCGCCTCCACCCGGCCGTACCAGGGCTCCAGCTCCCGGTAGGGAAAGGGCCATGCCGGCGATACGCCCCCCGGGTGTTCCCGGGCCTCGAAGTCCTCGCGCCGGAAACGGAACAGCGCGGCCCCGTACATCTTGGAGTTGCCGCCGACGAAGTAGAAGTTGCCGGGATTGAAGGGCCGGCCGTTCCCGTCCCGCCACTGCTCCCGCGTCCGGAACCGGTTCTCCACGAAGATGGCCCGGGTCGATCGCTCGCCGTTTCCGGGCTCGAGCCGTTCGCCGCGCTCCAGTATCAGGATCGACGCGCCCGTGTCCGCAAGCCCCGCCGCCACCGTGGCGCCCCCCATGCCGGAGCCGATGACGACGATGTCCGGTGAGGGCGTCATCGCGGCCTACGCGATGCGGGCACCGGTCGGCGGTTCGAGGGTGACAGTGTCCTCCGGCCGGAGTGCGAGGAGAGCGTTCTCTCCCGCGCGGCCTGCGTCGGGCGGGCACGGTCGCCGCTCAGTCGACGACACGGCCATGGGTCGCGCGGACGAGGAAGACTGCCGGGTCCATGCGAAACGCCAGCGGGAGTGCCGCCCCGGTGCGGCACCCCGCATGCGAATGCCGTCCAGGCTCAGTCGGCGATGCGGTCATGGGTCGCGGGGTCGAAGAAGACCGCCTTGTCCATGCGGAACGCGAGCGGGAGGGTTTCGCCCGCGCGGACCCTGCAGTCGGGGCTCGTGCGCGCGACCACCTCCTTGCCGCCGAGATGGGTGATCACGTAGGTGTCGGCGCCGGCCGGCTCCACCACCTCGATCTGGCACGCGACCACGGCCGCCCCGTCCGCCATCCCGTCCGCGGGGACCTCGGTGATCGCCTCGGGGCGAATCCCCAGGATCGCTTCACCTCCGGCACGGGCTTCGAGACCCTCGGCCCGGCCCGCCGGCACGGTTGCCGGGCCGCCTGTCGCGCGCTCGACGACGAGGCTCGGCCCCGCGCCGTCCGCCTGCACCGTCACCGGAATCAGGTTCATCGGCGGCGAGCCCATGAAGTCCGCCACGAACAGGTTGGCGGGGTCGTCGTAGATCTGGGCCGGAGTGCCGAACTGCTGGAGGACGCCGTCCTTCAGCACCGCGATGCGGGTCGCGAGGGTCATCGCCTCGATCTGGTCGTGGGTCACGTAGACGATGGTCGTCCCCAGCGACTGGTGGAGGCGCTTGATCTCGGTGCGCATCTCGATGCGGAGCTTGGCGTCGAGGTTGGAGAGCGGCTCGTCGAAGAGGAAGAGCTTGGGGTCGCGCACCAGCGCCCGCCCCATCGCCACCCGCTGGCGCTGGCCGCCGGAGAGCTGGGCCGGGCGGCGGGAGAGCAGGTGCCCGATCTGCAGCGTCTTCGCCACCTCGGCGATGGCCCGCTGCCGCTCGGCCTTCGGCACGCCGCGCATCTCCATGCCGAAGCCGATGTTCTCGGCGACGCTCATCGACGGGTAGAGCGCGTAGGACTGGAACACCATGGCGATGTCGCGCTTCGACGGCGCGAGGTCGTTGACGGAGCGGCCGTCGATGCGGATCTCGCCCCGGGTGACCGACTCGAGCCCGGCGATGGTGTAGAGGAGGGTGGACTTGCCGCAGCCCGAGGGCCCAACCAGCACGAGGAAGCCGCCCTGCTCGATCGAGAGGTCGATGTCCTTCAGGACCTCGACCGGGCCGTAGTCCTTGCAGAGATGATCGATTTCGAGAAAGGCCACGGTGCTCACCCCTTGACCGCGCCGGCCATCAGGCCGCGCACGAAGTAGCGTCCGGAGACCACGTAGACGACAAGCGTCGGCAGGGCGGCGAGGATCGCGCCCGCGAAGTGCACGTTGTACTCCTTCACGCCGGTGGAGGACGACACCAGGTTGTTCAGCGCCACCGTGATCGGCATGGAGTCGTAGTCGGCGAACGAAACCCCGAACAGGAAGTCGTTCCACACGTTGGTGAACTGCCAGATCACGGTGACCACGATGATCGGCCCGGAGCTCGGCAGCAGGATGCGCCAGAAGATCCGGAAGAAGCCCGCGCCGTCGATCTGGGCCGCCTTGACGAGCTCGGTCGGGAACGCGTCGTAGTAGTTGCGGAAGAACAGGGTGGTGAAGCCGAGGCCGTAGACCACGTGGACCAGCACCAGCCCCGCCGTGGTCCCGGCGAGGTTCAGGAAGCCGAGCACCGAAGCCATCGGGATCAGCACGATCTGGAACGGGATGAAGCAGGCGAAGAGGAGACAGCCGAACAGCGCCGTGTCGCCGCGGAAGCGCCACTTCGTCAGCACGTACCCGTTGAGCGCCCCCATGAGCGTGGAGATGATCACTGCCGGCACCACCATCTTGATCGTGTTCCAGAAGTAGGGCACGAGTCCCGTCGGCTCCACCCCGATCTGCGCGGTGGACCAGGCGGAGAGCCAGGGTTCGATGGTGAAGACCTGCGGCAGCGCCAGCATGTTGCCGGAGCGGATCTCGTCGAGCGGCTTCACCGAGTTCGCCACCATCACGTAGAGCGGCAGGAGGTAGTAGACGGCGAAGACGAGGAGCGCGGAGTAGACGGCGGCGCGCGCGAGCCGACCGGTACGTACCGCCGTGTCCTGCGTCATCGCGCTCACCTTCGCCTCCCCCATCGTCGCTGCTCACCCTCGCCATCCGCCGCTTGCGGGAAGATCAGCGGATTCCCGCCCGGATGGAGATTCCTGTAACGCGATCGCGGGAATGACGGCAGGGACACCGGCCATCGACGTGTCCGGTGCTCCGCCACCCGCGTGCCGCGACCACCGATGGATTCCCGCCTTCGCGGGAATGACGAGGAGTGGCGTCGAGCGTGTTTGCCGTCATTCCCGCGAAGGCCGGAATCCAGTGGCCTGGATGGGGCCGTGGAAGGATGAATGGCCACCACGGGCGAGTAGTGTCCTCTCATCGTTGTCTTCCCTGGCGGATCTCGGCGTAGATGTAGGGCACGATCACCGACGCGATCATCGCGAGCATGATCACCGCCGACGAGGCGCCGACCGCCATCTGGTTGCGGGTGAAGGTGTAGGAGTACATGAAGGTCGCCGGCATCTCGGTCGCCCGCCCCGGTCCGCCGCCCGTCAGCGCCACCACAAGGTCGTAGGACTTGAACGCCATGTGGGCGAGGACGACGAATGCGGAGAGGAACGCGGGCCTGAGCTGCGGAATGATGATACGGGCGTAGAGCCTGAGGTTCGATGCGCCGTCGATCTGCGCCGCCTTCAGGATTTCGTTGTCGATTCCGCGAAGGC
>JAJEFG010000011.1 GCA_022820545.1 Acidobacteriota bacterium
GGGCTGACGCCGGCGCTCCACGCCGTAGGGGCTGTCTGGGTTCTGGCGAGCCACGCGGGGGCGGGACTCATCTGGTCGGGGTGGGGTTGCGACGTGCGCGGGGCGGAGCACCGCGGTGCCGGTCTGGAGACCGGCGTTCCAAACCGGCGGTCCCGTGGCCTTTCCCTTGTGCCAGAATTCCGGGTTGCCCAACTACGGATGAAAAGCGGCTCCGGCCTCCCTCGGATCCCGCCCCTCCAGTTCGCCCGGCGGGGTCCCGGTCCATGCCCCCTCTGAACACGCTCCGATGAGTCTCCACACCGTACGCCGCGGGTTCGACGTACGGGTGCTGGGGGCCCCCGCGGTGGACGGGCGGGCCCCGGAACTCCGGGCGCCGTCCCGGATCGCGCTGCTCGGGGCGGACTATCCGGGCATGCGGCCCACCATGCGGGTCCGGGAGGGAGACGCGGTCTCGCGGGGCGACGTCCTTTTCGAGGACAAGAAGACGCCCGGCGTCCGTTTCACCGCCCCGCTTGGCGGGCGGGTCGCCGCGGTCCACCGGGGAGAGCGCCGGGCCTTCCTCTCGCTCGTGATCGAGGTGAATCCGGACGAGCGCTCCGGCGGCGGCCGCTCGGGACACGTGGCCGGGGCCTGGTCGGGGAGACACCCGGACGCGCTCGACGCGGATGCGATCCGGGACCTTCTGCTCGAGTCAGGGGAGTGGACCGCGATCCGGACCCGCCCCTTCGGCCGGGTGGCCAACCCGGAGTCCCGGCCCCGGGCGATCTTCGTGACGGCGATGGACTCCGCTCCGCTCGCCCCCGACCCGGTGGCCGCGGTCGCCGGCCGGGAGACCGATCTGGAGTGGGGCCTCGCGGCGCTCGCGCAACTCACCGGCGGACCGGTCTTCGTCTGCTCCCGGGCCGGCCGGCGCCTCCCGGTGGACGAAACCGGCCGGATCCGCCACGAGGAGTTCCGGGGACCGCACCCCGCCGGGACCGCGGGCCTTCACATTCACCGGCTGGCCCCCGTTCGCCGCGGCCAGGAGGCCTGGCACCTCGACGCCCAGGACCTCGCCTCCATCGGCGGCCTGTTCCGGACCGGCGCCGGTGACGCGCTCCGGGTGGTGGCGCTCGGAGGTCCGCCGGTACGGAGCCCCGGCCTGCTGCGCATGCCCATCGGCGCGCTGCTCACGGAGTTCGGGGCGCCGGAACCCGCGCCGGGCGAGCGCCGCGTCATTTCCGGGTCCCTCCTCGCGGGAAGGACCGCCGCGGACGACGTGACCGGCTACCTCGGCCGCTATCACCGGCAGGTGACGGTGCTCGAGGAGGACCGCCGCCGGCGCCTGCTGGGTTGGCTCGCGCCCGGCGCGGGAGCGGTCTCGGTGAGCCGCGCCTATCTGTCCAGCCTGCTGCCCGCGAGGCCCCGCCCCGTCACCACCGGGACGAACGGCTCGCGGCGCGCCATCGTTCCCATCGGGACCTACGACCGGGTGATGGCCTTCGACATCCCGGCGGCGATGCTGTGCCGCGCCCTGCTCATGGAGGACATCGAGCGGGCCGAGGAGCTCGGCGCGCTCGAGCTCATCGAGGAGGACGTGGGCCTGCTGACCTTCGCCTGTCCCGCCAAGAACGACTACGGCCCGGCGCTCCGGCGGGTGCTGGACACCCTCGAGAAGGAAGGCTGATGCTCCGCGGGCTCCTCGACCGCTTCGGCGCGCCGTTCGAGAAGGGAGGACGCCTCCACCGGCTCTGGCCCCTCTGGGACGCCCAGGACACCTTCCTCTACACCCCGGGCAAGACGACCGCCGGGCCGTCCCACGGCCGCGACCGGCTGGACATGAAGCGCCTCATGTTCACCGTGGTCATCGCGCTCGCGGGCACGGTGGCGATGGCGTTCTACAACACCGGCCTCCAGGCGAACCTCGCGATCTCCCACGGCGCCACGCCGCTGCCCGGCTGGCGCACCGCGGTCATCGAGGCGCTCGGAATCGGGTTCTCCCCCGACAGCGTGCTGGCCGCCGTCATTCACGGCGGGCTCTGGTACCTACCCGTGCTGATCGTCACCTTCGCGGTCGGCGGCGCCTGGGAGATGCTCTTCGCGATCATCCGGCGCCACGAGGTGAGCGAGGGATTCCTGGTGACCGGGATGCTCTTCCCGCTCATCCTGCCTCCCACCGTGCCGCTCTGGCAGGTGGCGCTCGGCATCAGCTTCGGGGTGGTGGTCGGCAAGGAGATCTTCGGCGGCAGCGGCTTCAACATCCTGAACCCGGCGCTCACCGCCCGCGCCTTCCTCTTCTTCGCGTATCCGAGCGACCTGACCGGCGACCGCATCTGGATCGCCGCCGACACCGCCCCGGACGCCGTGAGCGGGGCCACCTGGCTCGCCCGGTTCAGCCTCACCGGCAACGAGGCGTTCGCGGAGACCTTCCACCCGGCGGGCGGACCCGGGATCACCGCCTGGGACGCGTTCATCGGGTTCCTCCCCGGCTCGATGGGCGAGACCTCGGTGCTCGCCTGCCTCTTCGGCGCGGTGGTGCTGGCGGCGACCGGGATCGGCTCGCTCCGCATCATGCTCGCGGTGGCGGCCGGGACCCTGCTGATGGGCGGCCTCCTGAACCTCGTCGGCTCGGACACGAACCCCTTCTTCGCGGTGCCCTTCTGGTGGCACTACCTGATGGGCGGCTGGGCCTTCGGCACCGTCTTCATGGCCACCGAGCCGGTGACCGCGCCCTCCACGGACGGCGGGCGGCTGGTCTACGGCTTCCTCATCGGCGTGCTCGTGGTCCTGATCCGGGTCGTGAACCCCGCCTACCCGGAGGGAATGATGCTCTCGATCCTGCTGATGAACGTCTTCGCGCCGCTCATCGACCACTTCGCGCTCCGGAGCAACGTCCGCCGCCGCGCGGCGGCTTACCTTTCGGACGCCGGGCCATGAGCTCGGAATCGGAGCTTCAGGGCTTTCTCGGCGCCCGCGAAGGGTGTCCCGACGAACACGGCCGGAGAAAGCACGCCGCACGGCAAGAAACGCTCGGGCGAGGTGTGTAGAATCCGGTGCGTAACCCCCCCCGGGCCTCGCCTTTCCGGCGCCCCGGGGGCTTTCCTTGTACGGGCCGTTTCGCTGTCTCAGGCGAAGCCGAACAGCGGCGGGAAGCAGTCCAGGGGGTGATTCGGCGGCGATCCAGGGGGTGATTCGGCGACAGTCCAGGGGGTGATTCGGCGGCCACGCAGGGGGTGATTCGGCGACCGTCGGGCGAGGCCGGGCGAACGCCCGGCCGCCGCTACCCCGGGCCGCCCGACCGCCGCCCGCGCCGCTGGTAGGCGAGGATGGCCTCGTAGAGGTCCCGCTGCCGGAAGTCCGGCCAGAGGGTGAGCGTGGTCCAGAACTCGGTGTGGGCGCTCTGGAAGAGCAGGAAGTTGGAGACCCGCATCTCGCCGCTGGTGCGGATCAGCAAGTCCGGATCGGGCAGGCCGCTGGTGGTGAGGTATTCCCCGAACCGGCGTTCGTCGAGTTCGGGCGCCTTCCCCTCCCGGGCCGCGCGGGCGGCGATCCGGCGGACGGCGTCCACGATCTCCGCGCGGCTTCCGTAGTTCACGGCCACACTGAGGGTGAGCCCCCGGCAGGCCTTCGTCGCTTCCGTGGTCCGTCCGAGCCCTGCCTGCAGGTCCGTGGGCAGCTCACCCAGCCGGCCGATTGCCCGGAAGCGAATGTCGTTGGCCACCAGGTTGTCCGTTTCCTGCCGCAGGTACCGCCCCACGAGCTCCAGGAGCGCCGCGACCTCCCCGGGAGGCCGGCGCCAGTTCTCGCTCGAGAAGGCGAAGACGGTGAGCGCGCCGAGTCCCAGCCGGGCGGCGCCCTCGACGGTGTCCCGCACGGACTCGACTCCGGCCGCGTGACCCTCGATGCGCGTGAGTCCCCGGGCGGCCGCCCAGCGGCCGTTCCCGTCCATGATGGCGGCGACGTGCCGCGGCAGCCGGGTGCGGTCGATCTCCGCGAGCAACTCGGCGGTTCGCACCGCGTTGGCCGCGGGCCGCCTCAGGCGAACCCGAAGAGCGGCGGGAAGCCGAGCACGACCAGCGCCGCCCAGGCGGCGTACACCGGCAGGTAGGCGGTCTGCCAGCGCTCGAGCGCGGCGAACGGGCCGCGGCCGCGGACGAAGCGGGCGTAGAGCCACGCCGACCACCCCAGGTTCACCAGCAGCACGAGGTTCTCGCCGAGCGCCGCCACCCGGTTCGGGCTGAACCCGAACTCGGAGATGCGCGCCGCGATCGCCGCCAGCGCGACCCCGTCGGCGACCAGCGCGCTCACCACCAGCACGAGCAGGATGCGGTCGAAGAGGTCGGGCGGAGCCAGCGGGTCGCGGGCCGAGACGGCGTAGAGCAGCAGGCCGAGCACGACGGCGAGCAGCAGGTCGAATGCGATCAGCACCTCGCGCTCCACGCCGACGCCGCGCCCGGTCCAGGCCATCGCGGCGAGCAGGGCGAGCAGCAGGCCGGCGAACAGCGGGGTGAAGACCCGGGTGAGGACGGGCGCCATGTTCTCGATGACGCTCTGCTTCGCCTCCACCAGCCAGGCGCCGACGATGACCGCGCCCGCCGCCCCGCTCGGGAGGATCAGGCGCTGCGCGGACCCCTCCACGTCAAGGCCGATCGCCTCGAAGCTGATGATCGTGAACGCGGTGAGCACCCCGCCCCCCAGCGCGATCAGCACGAAGTAGATGAAGAGTTCCCCCGAGAAGCGGACGAAGTCCATGCGCCCGGCGACGTTCCCCCACCAGCGTCCCCCGACGTAGGCCACGCCCACCGCGAGCCAGAGCGCGATCGGAAGGTGCAGCGCCGCCAGCAGCTCGGTGTGCCCGCCGGGCTCGAACGGGATCACGTTCACGGCCACCGCGGCGGCGGCGAACGCCCCCGCCAGCCCGACGCAGCGCGCGCGGTCGAGGCCGCGTTTCCAGGCGAAGTACCCGGCGAGGAGGGGCAGGACGAAGAGGCTGGCGTTCAGGGCGTAGAAGCCGCTCTCGCCGAACTGGTGGCCGAAAAGCTGGGGAAGCTGGATGGCGAGCGCCGCCGCGACGGCGAGACCGAGCACGACCGGGATCTCGCGGCGGGCGGCGCGGCCGGAGGCGGCGTCCTCCTCCGGGGCGGCCACGAGCTGCTTCCAGAGCCGGTCGGAGTGCTCGCGGGCGAACTCGCGGGAGACCGCGTCGAGCCGTCCCATGCGCTTCACGGCCACCAGGAACGCTTCGTCCCCGGCGAGCCCGGCTTCGAGGAGCGCCGCGATCTGGTCGCGGAGGTGGCCTTCGAGCTCGTCCACGTCCTCCGGACGGAGCGCCGGCTGCCGGCGCAGCCAGGTCCGCCAGCGGGTGATCTGCGCTTCGAGCGCGTCCGTGAGTTCGGTCACCCGGGCTCCACCTGATCCCTCCGCGGGCTACGCGAAGGCGAACCTCATCCCGGTCCAGATGCCTCGCAGCGCGGAATCCACCACCTGCCACTGGCGCCGCTGCGCCGCCAGGTGCGCCGTTCCCTCGCTCGTGATGCGGTAGTACCGCCGCCGGCGTCCGGTTTCCGCGGTGGCCCAGCGCGCCTCCACGTAGCCGAACCGCTCGAGGCGGTGGAGCACCGGATAGAGCATACCGTCGGTCCACTGGAGCTCGCCGCCGGAGAGCTCCGCCACGCGCCGGATGATCGCGTAGCCGTAGCTGTCGCCTTCGGCGAGGATGGCCAGCACGAGCGGCGTCGCGGAGGCCGCGACCAGGTCCTTGCCGATGTTCATCGCGGGTCTCGCCCACGAGGAGACCGGGATGCCTCCGTCAGATACATAACGACAGCATGCATTGATCTGCAATGTATGTCAAGCGCCGCGTTTCGGCGCGCCCGGACGCCGGACCGGCGGCTAACATTTGTCCGCCTTTTTCGTGACCACCGCCCGCTACATCCTGGCGTTCGCGGGCGCCGTGTGCCTGGTGTGCGCGGTGATGGTCTCCGGCTCGGCGGTCGCCCTCCGGGACCTCCAGGCGGCGAACGCCGAGCAGGAGCGCCAGCGCAACGTTCTCTTCGCCGCGGGACTCGCCGATCCGGAAGAGGAACTCACCGACGCCGACATGGCTGAGCGCTTCGCCGCGGTGAGGGCCGTGGTGGTGGACCTCGAGACCGGAGCGGAGCTTCCGGAGGTGGACCCGGCGAGCGTGGATCCGCTGGTGGAGGCCGGCATCACGGACTCCTCACGGGCGGTGCCCGAGAACCTGGCGCGGGTGCGGCGGGTGGAGCGGCGGTCCGTCGTGTACCTCGTCGAGCCGGGCGGCGAACTCGACGTGGTCGTGCTCCCGGTGCGCGGGCAGGGGCTCTGGTCGGTGCTCTACGGCTACCTGGCCCTCGAGGCGGACCTCGACACGGTCCGCGGGCTCACCTTCTACGAGCACAAGGAGACCCCCGGCCTCGGCGGCGAGGTGGACAACCCCAACTGGAAGGCCCTCTGGCCCGGGCGCCGGGTGTTCGGAACCGCCGGGGAGCCGATCATCGAGGTGGCGCGGGCGGCCGCGGGGCCGGTCGCCGAGGACCCGCACCGGGTGGACGGGCTCGCCGGGGCCACCATGACCAGCCGCGGGGTCACCAACCTGCTGCGGTTCTGGCTCGCCGAGAACGGCTTCGGCCCGTTCCTCGAGCGGCTTCGCGGGGAGGCGGCCGGCTAACCGATGGCCACCGAGACGCGGCGGATCCTCATGGATCCGCTGATCCACAACAACCCGATCGCGCTCCAGGTGCTCGGGATCTGTTCGGCCCTCGCGGTCACCACCGGGATGCAGACCTCGGTGGTGATGAGCGCCGCGGTGGTGGCGGTGATCGCGCTCTCGAACCTGTCGGTCAGCCTCCTCCGGAACATGATCCCGACGAACATCCGGATCATCGTCCAGCTCACCATCATCGCCTCGCTGGTCATCGTCACCGACCAGATCCTGAAGGCGTACGTCTACGAGATCTCGAAGCAGCTCAGCGTCTTCGTGGGCCTCATCATCACGAACTGCATCATCATGGGCCGCGCGGAGGCGTTCGCGATGCAGAACCCCCCGCTGAAGAGCCTCATCGACGGGATCGGGAACGGGATGGGCTACGCGGCCATCCTGCTGGTGGTCGGGGCGGCGCGCGAGGTGTTCGGCGCCGGCACCTTCTGGGGCATCCCCGTGCTGCCGCTCGCTTCCGAGGGCGGCTGGTTCACGCCGAACGGGCTGATGAGCCTGTCGCCGGGCGCCTTCTTCGTGATCGGCTTCCTGATCTGGATCCTGCGGACCTTCCGGCCCGAGCAGAACGAGGCCGAGTGATGCTCGAGGACTACCTGAACATCGCGGTCAAGGCGATCTTCGTCGAGAACATGGCCCTGACCTTCTTCCTCGGGATGTGCTCGTTCCTCGCGGTCTCGAAGCGGGTCAGCACCGCGATCGGCCTCGGGCTGGCGGTGGTCTTCGTCCTCACGGTGACGGTCCCGCTGAACCACGCCATCAACGACTACCTGCTCCGTCCCGGCGCCCTCGGCTGGGCGCACGCCTCGCTCACGGGCCAGGACCTGTCCTTCCTGCGCTTCTTGACCTTCATCGGGACGATCGCGGCCACGGTGCAGATCGTCGAGATGGCGCTCGACCGGTTCTTCCCGACGCTCCACGCCGCCCTCGGCGTGTTCCTGCCGCTGATCGCGGTGAACTGCGCGATCCTGGGGGCGTCGCTCCTGATGGTGGAACGGGGACTCACCCTGCCCGAGGCGGCGGTGTTCGGCTTCGGGTCCGGGGTCGGCTGGCTGCTCGCCATCGCCGCGCTCGCCGGCATCCGCGAACGGCTGCGGTACCACCACATCCCGGCCGGCCTGCGCGGTCTGGGCATCACCTTCCTGCTCACCGGGCTGATGGCCATCGGCTTCCTGGCGTTCGGCGGCATCCAGTTGTGAGCACCGTCCTGCTGGGTGTCGCCGGCTTCACGGTGGTCATCCTGGCGCTGGTGGTGGTGCTCCTCTACGCCCGCAAGCGGCTGGTCGCCACCGGGGAGGTGACGATCCGCATCAACGACGACCCGGAGCACGACATCTGCACCCCGGCGGGCGGCACGCTGCTCGGGACGCTGGCCGCGAACGGCCTCTTCATTCCCTCCGCGTGCGGCGGGAAGGGGAGCTGCGGGGTCTGCACGCTCAAGGTGCTCGACGGTGGGGGCGCCGTGCTCCCGACGGAGCGCAGCCACCTCACCCGGGGCGAGGAACGCGAAGGAGTCCGGCTCTCGTGCCAGGTCAAGGTGAAGCAGGACATCGCGATCGAGGTGGCCCCGGAACTGTTCAGCGTGCGCCAGTGGAAGTGCCGGGTCCGGTCGAACCACAACGTCGCGACCTTCATCAAGGAGCTGGTGCTGGAACTCCCCGCCGGGGAGGAGGTCCCCTTCCGCGCGGGCGGCTACATCCAGATCGACTGTCCGCCCTACGAGCTGAGCTACGAGGACTTCGACATCGAGGAGGAGTACCGGGACGACTGGGACCGCTTCAACATGTGGCAGTACCGGGCCACCGTCGCCGAGGACGAGGAGGTGGTGCGGGCCTACTCCATGGCGAACTATCCGGAGGAGCGCGGGGTCATCCTGCTGAACGTGCGGATCGCCTCGCCGCCGCCCCGGATGCCCGACGTCCCGCCGGGCAAGATGACCTCGTGGCTCTTCGCGCTGAAGCCCGGCGACGAGGTGACGATCTCGGGCCCCTTCGGCGAGTTCTTCGCGAAGGAGACGGACAACGAGATGGTCTTCGTGGGCGGCGGGGCGGGGATGGCGCCGATGCGCTCCCACATCTTCGACCAGTTCCGGCGGCTGCACACCGGCCGCAAGGTCTCGTTCTGGTACGGCGCCCGCAGCCTCCGGGAGGCCTTCTACCAGGACGACTTCGACGCGATCGCGGCGGAGAACCCCAACTTCGACTGGAAGCTGGCGCTCTCGGAGCCGCTGCCCGAGGACAACTGGACCGGCTACACCGGCTTCATCCACCAGGTCCTCTACGACAACTACCTGAAGGACCACCCCAACCCGGAGGACGCCGAGTACTACCTCTGCGGTCCGCCGATGATGCTCAAGGCGTGCCTCCAGATGCTCGACAGCCTCGGCGTCGAGCCCGAGAACATCGCCTTCGACGACTTCGGGTAGGCTCCATCGCACCACCGCGACACCTCGCCAAAGGGAGGACAGCATGGCCAAGTACATGTTCCGAACCAACTACACGCAGTCCGGCCTGAACGGGCTGCTCGCCGAGGGCGGCAGCGGCCGGGAGGCGGCGCTGCGCGCGACCGTCGAGAGCGTCGGGGGCAGCCTCGAGGGCTTCTACTACGCCTTCGGCGACTGCGACCTCTACCTGATCGCCGACGTTCCCGACGAAGCGGCGGCGACCGCGCTCGCCCTCAACATCGCCGCGGCGGGTGCGCTCACGGTCCAGACGACCGTCCTGCTCACCGCGAAGGACATCGACGCGGCCGTCGCGAAGTCCAAGTCCGTCCAGTACCGCCTGCCCGGCGCCTAGGCGGCCTGGAACGCCGGCTTCAGCCGGCGCCGCCCACCGGAGGCGGGCGACGGGACGCACCTCATCCCCCGTGATGGCGCGACGGCCTGGAACGCCGGCTTCAGCCGGCAGCGCCCGCCGGAGGCGAGCGAAACGCGCAGCGGCCGTTCGGAGCGCCGGCCTCTGGCCGGCATCGCGGCCCGCGAGGGCCGCGAAACGCGTACTCCTGTTCGCCCTCACGGCACTGACCGCCGCGGCCTGCGCCCCACCCCCCGATCCCGTCTGGTCCCTCGAAGGCGAAGCGTTCGGCACCCGCTGGACCGTCCGCGTCCGCGGTCCGCAGATGGACGTCCCGTCCGTCCGCGCGGCCATCGAAGCCGAACTCGACGCCGTGGACCGCAGCATGTCCAACTGGCGGGCCGACTCGGAACTCTCCCGCCTGAACGCGGCCGCATCCCCGGCACCCGTCCCGATCTCGGACCCCCTGGCGCTGGTGCTCGAGACCGCGCTCCGGGCGCACGAGGAATCCGGCGGCGCCTTCGACATCACTGTCGGCCCCCTGCTCCGGCTCTTCGGTTTCGGCCCGGACGGCGATCCGGAGTCGGCAGCGCCCGGTCCCGAAGAGGTGGACTCCGTCCGCACCCGGGTGGGGAGCCACCTGCTGTCCCTGGAGCGGCGGGACGCACGGGCCACTCTCCAGCGGCAGGTTCCCGGCGTCGAACTGGATCTCTCCGGGATCGCCAAGGGCTACGCGGCGGACCGGGTCTCCGCCGCGCTCACGGAACGGGGTTTCGCCGAGCACCTAGTCGAGATCGGCGGCGAGATCCAGGCGCGGGGCGAGTGGACGGTCGGCGTGCAGGACCCGGCCGGGGGGATCGCGACGACCGTCCACCGCGCGTTCCCGGTCCGGGACCTCGGGATGGCCACGTCCGGCGGTTACCGGGACTTCCGCCCGGCCGGCGGCGATGAGGAGGGGCGCTTCTGGACCCACATTCTGGACCCGCGCCTCGGCCGGCCGGTCGAACGGCGGGCCGGGTCCGTCACGGTGCTCGCCGACTCCTGCCTGGAAGCCGACGCCTGGGCCACCGCCCTCTATGTCCTGGGGCCGGCCGAGGGCCTTGAACTCGCCGAGCAACGGGGCATTGCGGCACTCTTCCTCACCGCCGGCCCCGATGGGGCTGTCGAAGAAATCGCGACCGCCCCCTTTGCCGCCGCAACCCGCGCCCGGGGCGATTGAGGCCGGGGAGGCCCGGGTTCCCCCTCAGTCTCCGGCGTCGAGAACGCGAAGCCCTTCCCGTTCCGCCGCGAGCGCCAGAGCCCGATCGAGGCTCTCGAAGGTGAGCGAGCGCCTCGGTCGCGCGGCCTGCCACTCTTCAATGAAGAGGGGAACGAGGGCCGAAGCGTCCCACCACTTCAGAACCGAGCCTCGCGCCGTTCCTCGAGCAGCGCCTCAAGGATGCTGGTCCCGAGTTTCAGAGGCGGTCGGTCCAGGACTACTCGGCCATCGCCCCTGCCCGGGCGCAGAATGCCCGCCGCGATGAGTCGCTGGCGATCGTCGTCCCGGCTCGCCTCACACGGTACAAGTCGAGCCACGGGCGTGCCTCGATGGAGCACCCGAATCTCGCCGCCGCGCCGCACTTCGCGCAGATATCGCGAAAGGTTGGCCTTCAGTTCGGAAATGGACACACTCCGCATAGGTCCATCATGATTGCGGATGCACGACCGAGCAAATCGTGGCGCGGCCTGAGAAGCCGCAGCTCCCCGCGAACGCGCCTCCCAACCGGGGGTAGGATGACCCCGGAATGCTTCAGGCGCTCGGGGTCGTCCTCCTCTCGCTGGCGGTGGTCGCCCTGTCCATCTTCCTGCTCGGGCTCGGCTCGATTCTGAAGGGCCGCTGCGTCCTCCGGCGTTGCGGTGTGGATGGGCCGGTGGGCGACGCCTGCGACGGATGCCCCCGGGCGGAACAGCCGGAGCCGCAGCCTCCCATGGAGGTCTGATCCGGCCGCGGAACGGCGAATCGACCTCCCGGCTACCCCGGCCGGGAAAACCGGCACAGTCCGGGGTTATTGCTCGGACGTGTCCAGGTAGATCCCCGATCCGAGGAGCATGGGCTCTTCGCCGACGGTGATCGGGACCGCGTAGGCCAGTTTGGGCGACCCGTACTCCTCGTCCCCCTCGACCACCGGGTTGTCCCAGCTATACGCCACGAATCCCCCTCCCGCGCGAGCCGCCTCGAGGAGTCCCTGGCCGAGCCTCACCCCGTTCAGGTCCACGGAGTCGGAAACGTCCGTCCCCTCCCAGTCGGGGTCGGGCGCCTGGAAGAAGTTGATCCCTTCCATGGTGATGACGAACACGTAGATGTCGAGATGCCGCCACTCGCCCTCGTCGCGGAAGTTCTCATCGAGGAAGGCGTGCGCGGTCTCGCGGTCGGCCGCGTGTTCGGACAGGGCCTCCGCCGCCCGCTCCACGAACTGCTGCAGGTTCCCGCGGTTCAGGACGTCGGCCGCCTTGACCGGGGCGTAGATGCCCGACCCGATCAGCAGCTCGAGATCTCCGATGTCGAGCGGCAGGGCGTAACCCACCTTGGGCGAGCCGGTCTCCTCGTCTCCGTCCACCTCGGGGTTGGGCCACCGGTACTCGACGTAGTCCCCGCCCGCCGCAACCGCGGCGAGGATTTCCTCGCTGATCTTCACGCCGTTCACGTCTTCGAGCGGCAGGAGGTCCTGCCCCTCCAGGCTCTTGTCCAGCGGGTGGAAGAAACCGGTCCCGTCGCGGTGGTGGACGAACAGGTAGATGTCCTCGTGACGCCAGCGCCCCTCGGGCCCGAAGGTGGCGTCAAGGAATGCGTAGAGTTCGTCCCCGTCCGCGACGTTCGTCGAGACCTCGTGCGCCGCCGCCTCCACGAACGACTTCAGGGTCTCGCGGTCCACGACTTCTCCAGCCTGGATCGGGGCCGGCTCGGGTTCCGGAGGCGGCGCCGGCGGCGGCGCCGGGGCTGGCGCGGACGGCGCCGGAGTGGTCGGACTGGCCTCGTCGTCACATCCGGCCACGGCGAGGCTGATCACGGCCACGGCGAACGCCGCGGCGGCGAGCCGGGTCGAGCGGGAGAAACGCATCAGGTTTCGCATGGTTCCGATGCTAACGCCGCGGCGCCCGGACCACCGGTGCCCGCCGGGAGAACGGGCCTCCAGGTCGGCCGTCCGGCCTATTGCGCCGACGTGTCCAGATAGATCCCCGATCCGAGGAGCATGGGCTCTTCGCCGACGGTGATCGGGACCGCGTAGGCCAGCTTGGGCGACCCGCCCTCCTCGTCTCCCTCGACCTCCGGGTTGTCCCACAGATACTCGACGAATCCCCCGCCCGCGCGGGCCGCCTCGAGGAGTTTCTGGCCGAGCCTCACCCCGTTCAGGTCCACGGAGTCGGAAACGTCCGTCCCCTCCCAGTCGGGGTCGGGCGCCTGGAAGAAGTTGATCCCTTCCATGGTGATGACGAACACGTAGATGTCGAGGTGCCGCCACTCGCCCTCGTCGCGGAAGTTCTCATCGAGGAAGGCGTGCGCGGTCTCGCGGTCGGCCGCGTGCTCGGCAAGGGCCGCCGCCGCCCGTTCCACGAACTGCTGCAGGTTCCCGCGGTTCAGGACGTCGGACGCCGTGACCGGCACGTAGATCCCCGCCCCGAGCGACAGCTCCAGGTCGCCGATGGTGAGCGGGACCGCGTAGCTCACCTTCGGCGAGCCGGTGTCCTCGTCCCCTTCGACCTCGGGGTTGGGCCACCGGTACTCGACGTATCCCCCGCCGTCGGCGACGGCGGCGAGGATCTCCTGGAGGAACTTCACGCCATTCACGTCTTCGAGTTCCGAACGGTCGAGCCCCTCGGTCTCCGGGGTCACCGCGTGGAAGAACTGAATCCCGTCCAGGTGGTGGGCGAACAGGTAGATCTCCCCCTGGCGCCACGGGCCCTCGGGCCGGAAGTTGGCGTCGAAGAAGGCGTAGGCGTCCTCCGCCGAGTCGATCTCCGCTTTGGCCTCGGCCGCCGCCGCTTCCACGAACGCCTTCAGGGTCTCGCGGTCCACCACTTCTCCCGCCGTGATCGGCGCCGGCTCGGGCTCCGGCGGTGGCGCCGGCGGCGGCGCGGGCGGTTCCGGCAGCGCGGGGGCCGTCGGAGTCGCATCCTCGCCGCACCCGGCGGCGAACAGGCCGATCAGGACCAGGGCGAGCGCCCCGGCGCTGAACCGGGTCCCCGGGTAGAGACGCATCAGATTTCGCATGGCCGCGATGCTAACGCCGCCGCGATGGAAGGGAACGCCGGCCTCCAGGCCGGCACCGCGGCCCAAGGCCGCGAACAGCGGAACCGTGGATCGGAAGGAGCCGGACCCGAGCGTCAGGATCCGTTTCCCGAAACCCGTTTGGATCGCTTGCGCGCCGCATCCGCTTGGTACGATGGCGGCGGCGCAACAGGCATGACTCCCGCGCCTCCCGAAGGTGTTCCCGGCCCGCTTCGACGACCACGCGATCCGAGTGGCGGCGGGAAACTGGCTGCGAGAGCAAACGGAACAACGGGGGCCAGAGCTGGATTGGCGACGGCTGGCCCAAGGCTTCGCGTTCAACGCGGAACGGGTTTCCCTGGTCGGTCCCCGTGGGATCTGGAGGCCGAGGCAGATGGAGTTGCCGATATCCATCACGACTTCACCCAAGAATCCATATCAGGACAGTTTCGACCCCGTGACCCGGGAGTTGCACTATCGGTATTTCGGCCGTGACCCCGACCATACCGACAATGTGGGCCTTCGCCGGCTTATGGCGGAGCAGCGGCCGGTCATCTACTTTCACGCCATTCAGAAGGGGATGTATCTGTCGATCTGGCCGGCCTACATCGTCGGGGACGACCTGAACGCCCTGACCTTCAGGGTGGCAACGGACCATCCGGCGTTCGCCCATGATCAATGGATGGCACAGCAAGAGGGGGTGGCGCTGGCAGCCGCTGGCGATCGTGAACTCGAACGCCACTACGCGACGCGAACAAACGTGACGCGCCTTCACCAACGGCTATTCCGGAATCGAGTGCTTCGCGCGTACCAGACCCGGTGTGCCTTTTGCCGATTGCGGCAGGAGCCGCTGCTGGATGCCGCACACATCGTCGCGGACAAGGATCCAACCGGAAACCCGGCCGTGCCGAACGGACTCTCGCTTTGCAAGATCCATCATGCAGCCTTCGACGGCATGTTCCTCGGGGTCACTCCGAAGGGCGTCATTCATGTTCGTCCTGACCTGTTGCACGAGAAGGACGGTCCGATGCTGCGCCACGGTCTGCAGGGCCTGCACGAGCAGCCGATCCACCGTCCGCGGCGCGCGGCAGACCACCCCGACCCGGATCGGTTGGATCTTCGCTACCGGGAGTTCCGGCAGGCCTACTGAGCCCCAGGGCGACAGATCCCTGGCTCCGGCGAGTCGCGGTCTCGTCTGCGTCCATCCGTCGGCCACATTGCGCGTCGAAGCCGGTTTTCGCATACTCCGCGCTCCTGTTGCCAAGCCGGGCTGGAGCTTTAGAGACATAACAGATGGCCGAACTTGACGCCGCTCCCGCCGGCCCGACCGATCCGCGGATCGCTGCTCTCATCGAGGGCGCGCGCAAGAAACTCGTCGACACGGGCACCCGGAACCGCCTCGTGCACGTCAGACGCGGGGGCCGTGGCCGCTACCTGGACATCGTCAACGAGCGGTCAGACGACATCTTCCGCATTCTCTACGCCGAGAAACGAAGGATGCGGTTTCACCCCTCCGAGACCGCCGAGGAGGTTGTGGACGAGGGGAGCATCCATCTGGATGAGGCGGATCTCGGTTTGTTCACCGAGGTTCCCGAGCTCGACGAGTCCCGCTTTACCGACCGGCTGCTGGACACGAAACTCGGGTCCGACGCATTGCAGAAGCGGCTTCTGCAACTCGCAGGAGACGCGCGTAGGGCAGAGGAAGAGCAGGGCATCAACATCCTGTTCCTCGCGCTCGGATTCCTTCAGTGGTTCGAAGCGGAGCAATCCTCGGTGTGCCGAGAGGCGCCGCTGATTCTGGTGCCCGTTGAGCTCGTGCGGAATCAGCGCACATCCACCTATGACGTTTGCGCGCGAGAGGAAGACATCATGACCAACCTTCCTCTCCAGGCCCGGCTCCGCGACGACTTCGGACTAGTCCTGCCGGAAATAGAAGCCGACGACGATTGGACGCCGTCTTCGTACTTCGAGCGCGTTCGCGACACCACCGAGACCAAATCGCGCTGGCGGATCGACGAAAACGGTATGCAGATGGGGTTCTTCTCGTTCGCAAAGCAGTTGATGCAACGCGATCTACACCAGGATCAGTGGCCGGAAGGCGGCCTTGGGGACGACCCGCTGGTCCGCGGCCTAATGGCAGAGGGCTTTGAAAGCGAGCCTCCGCTCTTCGCTCCGGGTGAACGGCTTGACGCCAAACTGGCGCCCGCCGACATCGTGCAAGTCATTGACGCGGACGCCCCACAGACGGCCGTGATCGAAGAGTTTCGGCGGGGCAGGAATCTGGTCGTCCAAGGGCCTCCCGGGACTGGAAAATCCCAGACGATCGCGAACATCATCGCCGCGGCCGCTCACGATGGAAAGACAGTCCTCTTCATGGCCGAAAAGATGGCGGCGCTCAATGTCGTGCATGCGCGGTTGAAGAACTGCGGCCTGCGCGACCTCTGTTTGGAGTTGCATTCACGCCACGCGAACAAGCGCGAGGTAGCGCAGGAGTTGGGCCGCACGCTGCGGTCGAGGCGCGATGACCCGCAACCGGACACTTTCGGCACCGCCTTGCAGGAGAAGCGGGACGGCCTGAATCGGATTGCCGACCTGCTCCACACGAAGGTTCCCGGCCATGACTACACCCCCTTCGAGGCGATGGCCGCGTTGGTCAGCTTCATTGGCGGTGGCCGCCCGCCTCCACAGCTTCGCCGAGACGGCCTTGAGAAACTGACCGGCGCTGAGCGCGAAGAACTCGAACGGGACATTGGAGACTTCGCCGAGCTCCTTGAAGCGGGTGGTCTGCGAAGCGAGCATCCACTGGCAGGCTGTCGGAATCTCGATCTCCAACCCGTCGACTTGCAGCGGCTGGAGGCGGCACTGCGAGCGGCGGTGGAGGCGCTCGACGAGGCGCAGGCTGCGGGAGCCGCGTTTGCCTGCGGCCTGCCTCCAGAGGAGCGCGCGATATCGGCCGGAGCGGGATGGCTGCCGCGACCGGCGTCACGTGCGGATCTCGTGACTAGCGCGGAGTTCCTTGAGCTGCTCGCGGACTGCCCCCGGGAGGCGGTTTCGCTCGCGGACGGGAACCTCAGCCCGGAGCGCTCAGCCGCGCTCGCGGATGCGCTCGATGTCGCCGCCGCTTGGGAAAACGCCCGGCGGGAGGCCGAGCCCTTGTTTGGCGAACACGCCTGGGATGGCCCGCGCGTATTGCTCTCGCTGGAACTCCAGCGCGGCGCGGCCAGCGGATTCGGAGGGTTTGTTGCTCGTCTGAGCCCCTGCTACCGCCGGGCCTGCCGGATGCTTGGCGGACTGGCTGCGGCTCCCCTGCCCAGCCTCCCAGCCGACCGTTTGGAGCTGGCCCGACGGCTCGAACGAGTGCACCGGTTGCGAAAAGCCCTTGGCGACCAGGAGGAGTTCCTTGCGAGCAGATTGGCGGATCGCTGGCGAGGCGAGCGCACGGGTTTTGCGCCACTCGCTTGTGCCGCCCGGTGGGTCGCGCGTGTCGCCGACAATGGGGTGGCACGATCCAGGAGCCAAGTCGAACGGGCGGTTCAGACGATCCGGGCGCCGGCGAAGGCGGCTGAGGATCTCCGCAGTAAGGGGAAAGCCGCTGTGGAGGCTGTGAGCGTGGTCGTTGACCTGCTGCGCCCGGAGCCTGGGGCGGCAACTCTCGGCGAGAGTCTCGATCAGGTTTCGTTGTCTACGCTGCGGGAGCGTCTTCACCGGATAACCCTGGACCGCTACACCGAGTGGCGCCGGATTCAGATACTCGCAAGTAGGTTGGAAACGGCAGGGCTCAATGCGCTGGTGGAGATGATGGACGACGGAAGGCTCCCACCCGCGGACGCGGTTCAGGAATTTGCGTACGCAGCCGCCGAAGCGCGTTGGGACTTTGCCAAAGGCTCGATTCCGGGGATCGCACCCCTGGTCGATCTTGACCGACACGCCTTGGTCCGTGCGTTCACGGCACTCGACGTTGGACGTACGCAGTTCATGCGCGAGCTGATTCGACGCCGCCACGTTGTCCAACTACCACAGGGCGCTGCCGGCGAGATGGCGGTGATCCGGGGTGAGATCGCGCGAAAGCGCCGCCACATTCCGATCCGAAGGCTCATGGAGCGCGCCGGTTCCATGGTCCAGCGCATCAAGCCGGTGTTCTTGATGAGTCCAATCTCGATTGCCCAGTTCCTGCCGCCAAAGGCAATTCGTTTTGACGTCCTGGTCGTGGACGAGGCCAGTCAGGTGCGACCGGAGGATGCCCTCGGTGCCATAGCCCGCTGTGGGCAGCTCGTCATCGTCGGCGACCAGAAACAGCTTCCACCGACAAGTTTCTTTGACCGCCTGGGAGCTAACGAAGTGCCTGGAGACGAGGATGAAGAGGACGAGGGCGTTGCGGCCGTCACGGAGATGGAGAGCGTCCTAACTCTCTGCGAAGCCCGCGGAATGAGCCAGAGGATGCTCGAATGGCACTATCGATCGCGTGTCCCGTCCCTAATTCGCGTCTCGAACGAGGAGTTCTATGGGCGGAGGCTCATCCTGTCGCCTTCTCCGCTTGAACTGGACAAGGACTACGGACTGTCACTGGAGCGCGTCCCGGGTGTCTATGCGCGTCGAGGCAGCGCCACGCGAGGGCGGCCCGGAACCAACCGAATTGAGGCTGAACAGGTGGTCAGAGCGGCGGCCCGTCACGCGCGCGAAGACTCCGGCCTATCCCTAGGAATCGTCACGTTCTCGAAGGCCCAAGCCGACATGATGACGGAGATCCTCGAGTACGAGAGACGGCGCGATGAGGTTCTGGATGGTCTTCTGCGCGAAGGGTACGCCGAGGACGTTTTCGTCAAGAACATCGAGAACGTCCAGGGCGACGAACGCGACGTCATCTTCATCAGCGTCGGTTACGGCCCGGCGGAGCCGGGCGGACGGCTCACCAGCATGCGCTTCGGTCCTGTCAACGCAGAGGGTGGCGAACGGCGGCTGAACGTTCTGTTTACCCGGGCTCGGATTCGCTGCCGCGTCTTCAGCTCGTTCGATCCGGCCGACATCGATTTGTCGCGAACGGCGGGTGCCGGGCCGCGAATCCTGAAGCGGTTTCTGGAATACGCCGCTACGGGGCAAATCGCGGAGCATCAGCTAACGGGGGCGGATGCCGACAGTCCGTTTGAGGAGGATGTGGCACGGGCCGTCCGGTCGCTCGACTACCTTGCCGATCCTCAAGTGGGCAGCGCAGGTTTCCGCGTTGACATCGGCGTCCGACACCCCGATTCGCCCGGGCGCTACCTCCTCGCGATCGAGTGCGACGGGGCTGCCTACCACAGCGCATTGTCCGCCCGCGAGCGTGACCGGCATCGCCAGGCGGTTCTTGAAGGACTCGGCTGGCGATTCCATCGAATCTGGAGTACGGACTGGTTCCACCGGCGACATTCCGAAGTGAAGCGGCTCAAGGAGGCGCTCGCGCAGGCGGTCGCCGCTCGCAGTCGGATGACGGTGGTGGGCGCGAACGACAACGGACGCAAGATCGAGGCGTCGAAGACAGCACGGACGCGCCCGGCGAAACCGGCTGATACCGAAGAGGGCGGCGCTCTGCCGGCTCCAGTAGGCGCGCCGCCATACTGCGCTGCGTCCATCACGCTTACCACGGACCTCGAGCCGCACGAAGTCCCCGAGTCGCGCCTGGTCGACTTGGTGCGGCGGGTCGTCGAAGCCGAGGGGCCTGTGCATCGCGACATCGTGGCGCGCCGGGTCACCGAGGCATGTGGGAAACGCCGGACCGGCGCGCGCATACTGGAAGCCGTCCACCGGGGACTGCGGCGCGCGCGCCGTGAGTCCTCGGGCGAACTACTGGTTCACGGGAGCTTTTGGCTGACGCGCGCCCAGAGCGAGAACGTGTCGGTCCGGGACCGGAGCGGAATGACCGGAGGCGTTGCAAAGGCCGTGATGTTGCCGCCAATGGAGATCGTCGCCGCAGCCAAGAGGATTGAGCGGGAAAGCGGGCGCGTCGAACCGGCGGAAATGGCGCGAGAGGTGGCGCGAGTGCTTGGGTTCAGGAGAACGGGCGCAGACCTTGCGCGGGTCATCGCCACTGCCTTGGCGGATGCCGGAGTCAACTCCGCAACGGTCTGATCGTTTCGGAATGGCCTCCGAATAGTCATCCATACCCGGACCTTCCTGATCCAACTTCCGACGCGATCCGTCACGGTTCTTCATGAGCCGCGTGGCGGCAGCCGTGGGTCAGCATCCACGTCTCCAGCCCAGATCGGGCCGGCGCGGACTCCCTGGGCAGCGACGGCGGCGGCGGGGTCCCAGGCCTGACACCTTCTGTCATGGTGGGCGCATAGGCTGATCTCCTGCCCCCAGTGCGAGGAACGCATGACCGTACCCCGCGGGCCGCGATTCTCCGGGGGAGCGCGATTCAGGAGGAACCCACGATGTTGGACAGCAAAGCAGCCCCGTTGCTGGTCGTCGCGGCCGTGACCGTGCCCTTCTTCTTGCTGGTGACGCTCTGGGAGGTCGGCTTCTTCGGCTGGCTTCTCGGTCTGGTCTGGCGGCTGGCTCAGTGGAACCCGATCTTGGCGGCCTGTGTCTTCCTCTGGCTGTTCTTCATGCTGCACCCCGCGATGTGGCCCGCCCACGTTGCCTGGCACCGCACACTCTTCCCCGAGCCCGTCAAGAGGAAGAGCATGGGACAGAGATGAGCGGAACTACCCACGCAGCATCCTGAGCGGCGGGCGTCATTTTCGGGGCGAACTCCGAAATAGACTGCCGATTTCGGAATACAATCCGAAATAACCATGTATTCGCGCACGCTTCGCATCGAGCTCCCGGCGGCCCGTTCGGCCTTCCTGTGGGGGCCTCGGAAGACCGGGAAGTCCACGCTTCTCAAACGCCAATTCCCCGGGTCCGCGCGTTTCGATCTCCTTGACACCCGGCTCCTGCTGGAGTTCACCCGGGCGCCGTGGACCCTCGCGGAACGCGTGAAGGCCCTCGACGCCACGACCCGGCGCCGGCCCGTCGTGCTGGACGAGATCCAGCGGGTCCCGCCCCTGCTGGACGAGGTCCACCGTCTGATCGAGGACGATGGGTTTTCGTTCGTCCTCTGCGGGTCGAGCGCCCGCAAGCTGAAGCGGGGGCGCGCCAACCTGCTCGGGGGCCGTGCCTGGCGGTTCGCGCTCCACCCGCTCACCTGGCGGGAGATCCCGGACTTCGATCTGCTCCGGGCGCTCAACCACGGCCTCGTTCCACAGCACTACGACGCGCCGCGGCCGCAGCGGGCGCTGGCCGGATACCTCGACGACTACCTGAAGGAGGAAGTCTTCTCCGAAGGGCTCACCCGGAACGCACCGGCTTTCTCGCGCTTCTTCGAGGCGCTCTCCTTCTCCCACGCGGAGCTGTTGAACTTCAGCGCCATCGCCCGCGACTGCGGCGTGGACTCGAAGACGGTCCGCGAGTACTTCCAGATCCTGGTGGACACCTTGCTCGGTGTCTGGGTGGAGCCGTTCCGCCGGCGGAGGTCGCGGGCCGTGTTCATCCAGGCGCCCAGGTTCTATCTCTTCGACGTCGGCCTTGCCGGACGCCTGACCGGGCGTCGGATCGAAAAGGCGGCCGGCCCGGACTTCGGCCGGGCGCTGGAGCACTTCGTCCTGATGGAACTACTGGCCTACCGCAGCTATCGGGAACGCGATTTCCCGATTCGGTTCTGGCGCACGAAGTCCGGGCTCGAATGCGACTTCGTCCTCGGCCGGGAAGGGGAGACGGCGGTCGAGGTCAAAGGGAAGGACAGCGTCCAGACTCGCGACCTCCGGGGCCTCCGCGCCTTCGCCGAGGAGCACCGGCCGCGTCACGCCCTCCTCGTCTGCAATGAAACCGCTCCCCGGCGCACCGGCGACGGGCTCCGGATCCTGCCCTGGCGGGAGTTCCTTGAGCGCCTGTGGTCGGGCGAGTTCCTGTAGCCGTCCGCCTTCCCGCCCCGTTCAAGGTTGACGGCTGCCCGGCGACGGAGGGGCCGGAGCCTCAGGCTCCCGCTGACGAACCGGACCAATCTTCACACGCCAGACCATCCACGCGTGCGAACTCCCGCACGTTGGCCGTCACGAGCACCAGGCCACGGGCGTGCGCCTGACCGGCGACCAGCACGTCGTAGGGACCGATGGGGCGCCCGGAGCGCTCCAGGCCCGCCCGGACCGCTCCTGCCGCGCGGGCGTCGGATGCATCGAGCGGGACGATCTCGAACGCCATGCTGTCGAGCTTGGCGAGGTTCTCGTCCGAGCGCCGACTCCTGAACGCGCCGTGGTACAGCTCGTAGGCCACGGGCGCGGGAAGGCCGATGTCCGCGACGCGTTGCCGGCGGACACGGGCCTCGAGGCCTGGGTCGCTCCGGTTGAGCAGTGCAATGCAGGCGTTCGTGTCCAGCAGGTAGCGCATCAGTCGAACAGGCGGTCCAGCGCCGGCGGTTCCTGTTCGTCGGGCTGTTGCCGCCCTTCCGCGAAGAAGTCGTCCGAGAACGTGCCGGCGATGGCGTCGAGCCATGCCCAATCCTCCGCAAGCGGCTCCAGGATGACGTTTCGGCCCTGCCGGCGGATACGCACTTCGCTTCCCTCCATCCGAAACGACTTCGGCAGCCGTACGGCCTGCGAGCGGCCGGACCAGAAGAGTTTTGCGGTCTGCGCCATGGTGGCCTCCTCACCGAGAATATATCTCATTGAGATATATCACTGGCGCCGGGATCCGCCCGTCAGCGCCGGAACACCGTCTCCCCGCCCGCGACCGTCATCTCCATCGGAGTCTCGCGAACGATGACCTCCGCGGTCAGCGGAAAGCTGCGCCGAATGTGGGCGGACAACGGACCAGTTCCGGAGTGTCCTCCGAACAAGTCCGACTGATTCGGAACATCCTCCGAAAAGATGACGCGTTTCTCCAAGGGGGTCTGTAACGCAGCTTTCGTTTTGGCCGCCTCGGCCAGTCCCGCCCTGCCTAAGTCTGCCCGCGCTGAGTCCTTCGGCGCAGCCCGATCCGCCCGTCCTGCGGGCCACTGAACCTCCCCCGGGGAAGGGATACCATTCGACTACGGACGCTCGATTCGGGGCATCCGGAGACCCGCGAACTTCGGTCAGGTTTTGTCGTACTCCCCGTTTATCTTGATCCTCTGGCGCGACGACGCGGCCATGCAACGTGGACGCGTGGCCGGAGTGCGCTGAGGAGGCCCGATGCGGCAGTTCTACGAGTTCTTCGCGGGTGGCGGAATGGCGCGGCTGGGGCTGGGCACGGGTTGGTCCTGCTTGTTCGCGAACGACTTCGACGAGAAGAAGTGCGCCGCCTACGTTACGAACTGGGGAGACTCAGAGCTGCGCCAGGGGGACGTTGCTGACCTGAAAACGGGTGATCTTCCTGGTCGGGCAGATCTGGCTTGGGCGTCTTTTCCCTGTCAGGATCTTTCGCTGGCCGGTCCTGGCGGCGGGCTTGATGGCAAGCGCTCCGGAACCTTCTGGCCATTCTGGCGACTGATCGAGGGACTCCGAGACGAGGGGCGCGCCCCACGTGCTGTCGTTTTGGAGAATGTCGCCGGCGCCCTCACGTCGCACGAGGGACGCGATTTTGCCGCGATCGGGGCCGCCCTCGCTGGCGCGCGTTACCGCTTCGGTGCCTTGGTCGTGGACGCAGCGCGTTTTGTTCCTCAGTCGCGGCCGCGATTGTTCGTGATCGCCGTGGATCAGGAACTGGTGATCCCAGATTCGGTTGAGCGATCCGGACCGGACCCGGTCTGGAGCACGAGGGGCTTGGAGCGCGCCACGGCCTGCGTCGATGCGGCGATCCAGCCCGCTTGGATCTGGTGGAGGCTGCCCGAACCACCGCCACGCCAAGTTGGACTCGCGGATCTGCTGGAGCCTGAGCCTACTGGTGTCAGGTGGCATTCGCCTGCCGAAACGCAACGACTTCTCGACCTGATGACTCCCGTGAATCGCGCAAAGGTCAAACAGGCGCAAGCGTCGGCGCAACTGGCTGTCGGCACGATCTACAGGAGGACTCGTCCGGACCCCGACGGGATCGGACGCCAGCGTGCCGAGGTCCGATTCGACGGGATCTCCGGGTGTCTTCGCACGGGGAGTGGCGGATCGAGCCGTCAGTTCCTCATGATCGTGCACGGAACCAGCATCCGCTCGCGACTTCTTTCCACGCGGGAGGCCGCCCGCTTGATGGGGCTCCCAGATGATTACGCGCTTCCAGCGAACTACCGGGAGGGGTACCACTTGGCCGGAGATGGGGTTGTCGTGCCGGTAGTTCGACACATTGCCGCGCAGATCCTTGAGCCTGTCCTGACGGCATCCAAACGAACGACACAGCAGGCCGCGTAGCGGCTCACGAGATGGATTCGCGACTAGAGGAGCGGCTCGCCGAGTACGCGGCAACCGTAAAGCTCGGCAAGGGCAATCTCTCGGTCTTCCTGAAGGTTACGGAACACGCTCGCGACCTTGGTCTACCGATGAAGCCAGAGGACTTGCTTACTGCCGGAGGCGGGCAGGTCAGAGGAGCGGGAGCCGCAGCGGTGCGAAAGATCCTTGCCCGACATGGGATTGATGCCACTCTTGCCAAAGAGGGCGGACGCACCAGCCGCGGTACTCCGGGCCACATGAATCGGTATGTCGACCTCTTGAATCAGTTGGGAGAGGCCGGGCTGTTCGACTTTGAGTCCGTCGAGGCGTTCTGGATCGCGAGAGTCCGCGAGGTCCTTGCCGCCAAGCCGTTCCGGTTGAAGCTAGACTCGAATCGCAGCCTGCGGAGCGCGATCCGTGACCTGCTTGCTCAGACGATTGACCGACAGCGAAGCGCACCGGGGCGGACAGATGCCGGCGCGGTTCTGCAACACTTGGTGGGTGCGAAGTTAGACCGCGTAATCCAGCCCGGTTCAATCCGGCACAATAGCTATTCGACGGCGGATGCCCCCACAGAACGACAGGGGGACTTTGAGGTAGGCGACACCGTGGTGCATGTCACGACGGCGCCAGCCAGCGCGGTGATCAAGCGGTGCCAACAGAACCTCGATGACGGATTCCATCCGCTCCTAATCACCCTGCCGGAAAGAGTCGCTGTGGCGGCGGGTTTGGCTGAGGATGCGGGTATCGCCGAGCGCTTCGACATTCTGGACATCGAGCAGTTCTTGGTGCTGAACCTCTACGAGTGGCACCGTTTTCACACGGACAATCGGGGGGCGACTTTCGAGGAGATCGTTACTCGATACAACGAAATCGTGGAGGATGTCGAGACCGATCCTGGTCTCCAAATCAAACTTCGATAGGAAGTGGAATCAACAGAGGTTCGCAGTCGGACGATGCGGGCCGTCAAGAGCAAGAACACCGGAGCGGAAATGGTCGTCCGCCGACTGGCACATTCCCTCGGCTACAGATACCGGCTTCACCGCAGAGACCTGCCGGGCGTTCCCGATCTTGTGTTTCCGTCGCGTCGTGCCGTTATATTCGTCCACGGATGTTTCTGGCACCAGCACGATTGTGCACGCGGCGCGCGTACGCCCAAATCACGCACGACCTATTGGGAGGCGAAACTGCGCCGCAACCGGGAACGCGATGAACGACATCAGCGGCAACTCCAAGGGATGCGTTGGAGCGTCCTCGTGGTGTGGGAATGCGAATTGCGCGACCATTCCGTGCTCGAAGAGCGCCTGAGGCGGTTCCTAGACGGAGGGAATAACAGTTCACTATGTCCACAACCCGACGATTAGACGTTGCGAAGAAACGGTTCTCGAGTGCCGATTTACGTTCTCTGGGCGAGTACTTACTCGAACAAGAGGCGGTTTCGAACTCAGAGACATATAACCGCGGCACGACGAGGTTCCGACTCATTTGTGGTGACGGAAGTGAGTACGAATCTGCGGACCTAAGGTATTTTCAGGATGGGTCAGAGATAGATTTCAAGGGCGCGGAATCTGTTCGGTTCTGGTATTGGACTGGACATCGAGATCGCGAGATAACTGTCTCACTAAGACACGGCGCGTCGTCCGGCGCAATCACTGTTGTTGGGGACGATGACTCCGACGACTGGGTGACCAGTGTGTCGTCCAAGCTCTCCGAGAGACTTGGTGCCCTTGAATCGTCCCAGCCTTGGTTCGTTCAACGTGCGAAATTGCTTTGGATACTGCTGAGCTGTCTCTTTATGCTCGGCTTCTCGCTGTTGTTCTATACGCTCTTTCGTGTTCTTGTTCCGGACGGAGAGTTGTTGAGTTACATCGATGGCTTCGAGTGGCAACCTCTGTCCCTTGCATCGTGGATCCTCATCGCGCTGTTCTCAGGAAGTGCGGTGAGCAATTGGATCGTTTCAGCATGGCCGGGCATCGACTTGGATACTGGTCCGGAACACGAGCGGTCTGCGAAGCGGAGACGTGGCCGAATAGGTGTGTTCTACGGGAGCATTGTGGTTCCCATCGTTTGGCTGCTCATCGCGCGCTTGGTCGGCTAGTAGCTCTGTACGGGACATAGCAAGTCCGTTGTGCCGACAGTGGTTCGGCGGCGTGGAGGGCGAATGACGGGCTCTGCGGCTGAGTCCGTGGAGATTCAAGCGCCCCACCCAACCTCTTAGTTGGAATAGGTCCTCCGCTGCCGCATCGAAAGCAGAGTCTCAACTGGTCGCGTTCGAGCTAGCGTCAGCGCTCGAACACCGTCTGCCCGCCCACCACCGTCATCTCCACCTGGATCTCGTCCGCGGGAACCTCGCGCGGATCGTCCGACAACACCACGAAGTCGGCGAGCTTGCCCGGTTCGAGGGTGCCCTTGAGGTCCTCCTCGAAGTTCAGGAACGCCACCGCGTGGGTGATCAGCCGCAGGCCCTCCTCCACGCTCACCCGCTGGTCCTCGCCGAACACCCCGCCGCTGATCGTCTCGCGGGTGACGAAATGGTGGAGGACCCAGAGGGGCGGGTAGGGGATCACCGAGGCGTCGGTGCCGCCGGAGACCATCACCCCGGCGTCGAGATAGGCGCGCATCGGGGTCGTCCACTCCGCCCGTTCCCGGCCCCAGTACTTCTCGAGGCTGGGACCGGCGACGTAGAGGTGATGCTGTCCGGCAACCAGGAGTCCCAGGCGGTTCATGACCGGAAAGTGGTCCTCGCGGGGGATGAAGCCGTGTTCGATCGCCCAGCGCTTGCCGGCGATCGGCGTGACCTCGTTCGCGGCCTCGTAACCGTCGAGGACCTGGTCGATGGCGAGGTCTCCCACGGCGTGGGTGGCCACCCGCCAGCCGCGGCGGCCGAGCTGGGTCGCGACCTCGTTGAAGACGTCCTGCGGCATCGTGCGCAGGCCGTGGTACGTGCCGCCCTGGCCCCACGGTTCCTCGTACGGCTCGCGCAGCAGGCCGCCCTCGAAACCGCCGTCCACCCCCAGCTTCACCCCGCCGAGGCGTAGCCACTCGTCACCAGCTTGCGGCTCGAGGCCCCATCCGTCGATGGCCGCGTCCACGGCCGCCGCGCTGCTTGCACGCATCCGCATCAGGAACGTGACCCGCATGGTCAGGAGTCCTCGCCGCTTCATCTCCTCCAGCAGGCGGAAGTGCTCGAGGCTGCTGCCGGGGTGCCGGATGCTCGTGAGGCCGGCGGCGTGGAGCGTCCGGTATTCCTCGACCTGATCTTGAACGCGTTCCTCGAGGCTCCGGGGAGGCCGCTCCGGAAGGGTGACCAGCCGTTTCGCGGTATCGACCAGCTCTCCGTTCAGTTCGCCGTCGGGATAACGGGTGATCCGGCCTCCCTCCGGGACCGGGGTGTCAGTGGTGATCTCCCACTTCTCGAGCGCCTGCGAGTTGAGGATGTACTCGTGGCCGCCCCGGACCACGACGACGGGGTTGCCGGGCGCGGCCCGGTCGAGGTCCCGCCGCAGGGGGAGCCGCTGTTCCCGAAGCTGCCCCTCATGCCAGTCGGAGTTGGTCGTCACCAGCTCGCCGGGGCCCTCCGCCCGGGCGCGTTCCGTGACGGCCCCGAGCAGCTCCTCCATCGTCCGGACGCGGGAAAGGTCCACGCCGTCGCCGCCCCCGACCCGGTGCAGGTGGTTGTCGGCGAGCCCGGGAACGACGGTCTTGCCGGCAATCTCAACGATTTGCGTGTCCGGACCGATCAGCGCCCGGACATCCGCAGCGGACCCGACGGCCTGGATACGGCCGTCCTTGACGGCAAGCGCCTCTGCCACGCTGAAGTCGGCGTCCACGGTCAGGACGGCACCGCCGACCACCACGAGGTCGGCCGGGGCGGTGGGGCCGGGGGAGCAGGACCAGGCGAGGATCGCCAGGAAGGGGACGGGGAGGGCGGTACGGACGGGGTTCATGGGTTCGTAGTGAACCATGAGCCGGGCTGCGGTTGCGTGTTGCGTCCGCCTGCGGCGGATGCCGGCCTGAAGGCCGGCGTTCCCAGCCTCCTCAGCGCGGTGCCGGCCTAGAGGCGACCGGTGTCTTCTCCTGGCTACTCCCGATCCTTGGTGCCGATCGAGACATCGACCGCCTCGGCGCCGCAGCGTGTCTTGCGCTCCCAGCGAAGCACGGGTCGGTCATAGATCTCCTCCCGCGTCGGTCGCCGACCGGCAATCCACTCCAGTTTCCGCGGTTTCTGCGACAGCAGGCTCCTCATCGCAATGTCGTACTCGTGGTCATGCTGGCGCACTTTCTCGATCACCTCCGCGAGCCAGCGGGATACGCTCCGGTCCTCGGTCGCGGCCCGAGTCCGAACCCAGCGGGCGAGGTCTTCGGGCAGCCTGATGGTGATCCTTTTCATGGCGCAAGAAGAGGATAGGACAACGAGGTCGCCGTTCCCCTACTCCGGATCCTTGATGCGGGCGGTGATTTCGACGCCCTCGTGCTGGGAGATGGCCCCGATGACCGTGGCTAGGTGAACCGCGCGCGGGTTGCCGCTCGGGCCCAGCATCCGCATCAGGCTCTTCTCGGGGATGCCGGTGCGGTCCGCGAGCCGGGCGAACCCGAGTGTCGCGTTCACGTAGCTGCGGATCCCCTCCCGGAATCCGGGAAGGTCGCCGGCGAGGAGCGCGTCGAAGCCCGACTCGAGGAGCGAAACCCGGAACAGGGGGTCCCGGACCGCACGCGCGCGGACCGATTTCCGGAAGGTGCGCCGAATCACGGCACAATGGTAACGAATACGTTACTGGATCAGTCGGCCACCATCGATGACAAGTGGCAGTCCGGTCACGAAACCGGACTCGTCGCACGCCAGGAACAGCATCGCCTGCGCCACGTCCCGCGGGGTTCCCAGCCGGCCGAGCGGCGTGATCTCGTACCAGGAACGCCGCATGGCTTCGGGGTCCTCGCTCCGCGCCAGGTTGCGCTCGTTCATCGGGGTGTCGATGACCCCGGGGCACACCGCGTTCACCCGGAGGCCGTAGGGCGCCCCCTCAAGCGCCAGGCTCCGGGCCAGCGCCATCATCCCGGCCTTCGACGCTCCGTACGCCGAACTCTTCGTCGCGGCGATGAAGTTCCCGACCGACGAATTCATGACGATGACCCCGCGGCGGCGTTCCTTCATCCCGGGGACGACCCGGCGGCACATCAGGAAGGCCGACGTGAGATTCGTCCGGAGGATCCGCTCCCATTCGGCGAGGCTCGTGTCCTCGACCAGCTTCTTGAGCTCGACGCCGGCGTTGTTCACCAGCACTTCCACCGGTCCGAACTGATCCTCGGCGGTCCCGATCACGGCTTCGACGCCCGCTTCCGACGAAACGTCCGCCACCACCGCCGCCGCCGAGCCGCCGGCGCCGCGGATTCCGGCCGCGACCTCCTCCACCGCGTCCGCGGCGACGTCCGCCAGCACCACCCGGGCCCCCTCCTCGGCGAAGAGCTCCGCGGTGGCGCGGCCGATCCCGGCGGCTGCCCCGGTGACCACCGCCACCCGCTCCGCCAGCCGCGTCATGCGCGGGTTCCGCTTGCGCGTCGGCAGGAGCGCCCCATCCGGCCGATTCTATGAGCGAAAATGCCCGCGGGGGATGGTCCTTTCTCGGCGGCTGCTCGTTTGCGCGGCCCTGGCGTTGACGCTCGCGGGCACGGCCGCGCAGTCGCTCTCGTCGGTGCACGGGTTCGTGAACGACGAGACCGGCGCCGCGCTCGCCGGGGTGACGGTCGAACTCGTGGACCGCGAGCGCGGCCACCGCCGCACGGTGACCTCCAACGACCGGGGCTTCTTCGCGCTGCGGGCCGTCCTGAGCGGCGAGTACGACCTCACCGCTTCGCTGCCGGGGTTCCGGACCGTGCGGCGGGAAGACCTCCACCTGCACGTCGGGCAGAGCGTGGAGCTCGACCTGCGGCTCGGCCTCGCTTCGGTGGAGGAGACCGTGACGGTGAACGCCGAAGCGCCGCTGCTGGAGGTAGGCAGGTCCGGCGCCGCGGGCTACGTGGACGAGGAAGAGATCGCGGCGCTGCCGATCTCGGGCCGCGACTTCGTCCGGTTCGCGCTGCTCCAGCCCACGGTCCAGGTGGACCCGAACCGCGGCAGCCTCTCGCTGAGCGGACAGCGCGGCGTCAACTCGGGACTGACCATCGACGGCGCGAACGCGAAGAGCGCCTTCTTCGGGTTCGGCCGCGGCGGACTCGCCCGGGAGGGCGGAGGTGCGCTGGTGGCGCAGGAGTCCGTCAAGGAGTTCCAGGTGGTCACCAGCGGGTATTCGGCGGAGGCGGGCCGCTCCGGCGGCGGCGCCATGAACGTCGTGACCAGGTCCGGCGGCAACGAGTTCGCGGGCTCGGCCTTCTGGTTCCTCCGCAACGACCGGATGGTCGCCCGGCTCCCGCAGTCGCCGCTCGACGCGTTCCGCGGCGTCTCGCCGGACGACGACCGCTACCAGGCGGACGCCTTCCGCCGCGCCAACTGGGGCGCCTCGCTGGGCGGCCCGATCCGGCGCGACCGCACCCACTTCTTCCTGTCGTACGACCAGACCTCCCAGAACCAGCCCTTCCTGCGGGACATCCGGGGCCGGGGTCACTACGACGCCGTGCTCGCCGCCTTCCCCGAGCTCGTCGCCGGCTACCGCCCGAACGACGACGGGATCGCCGCCCCCGACCCGGAGCGCGGCCGCACCGCGAGCGGCCAGTTCCTGCGCGAGACCGGCAACCTCATCCTCTTCGGCAAGCTGAACCACCGGGTGAACGACCGGCACTCGCTCACCCTCCGCTACAACTTCACGGACTACGACCGGGTCTCCGACTACGTCGGGGAGGAGTCGCGGCGGTTCGTCGAGAGCCACTCGCTGGTGGGATCGCTCGTTTCGCTGGTCGGGAGCGCCGGGGTCAACGAACTCCGGCTCCAGTACGCCTACGACCACTTCGACCGGAGTTCCCACCTTCCGGAAAGCGCGCTCCAGGCGCACTTCCGCGTCTTCTCGCCCTCGGTCGGCTCGTTCGGCAAGCCCTGGTGGCTGCCCGTCTTCAACCACGAGCGGAAGTTCGAGGTGCGGGAGCGCTTCTCCCTGCTGCTCGGGAACCACGAGGTCCGCGCCGGCTTCACCCTCAGCCACGACACCCTGAACGAGTACTTCGTGGGCAACGCCGACGGGGCCTACGACTTCGACACGCTGGAGGACTTCCTCGCCGGGGACGCCGCCCGCGCCGTCATCTGGTTCGGCAGCAAGGCCAAACCCAACTTCCGGGTGGCCCAGCAGATCCTCGGCATCTATCTCCAGGACTCGTGGAGCCCGAACCCGCGGCTCACCCTGAACGCCGGAGTGCGCTGGGACGGGACGTTCAATCCCGGCGGCATCGAACACGTGCTGCCGGAGGGACGGCGCATCCCCGACGACTTCGACAACGTCTCGCCACGGGGCGGGCTCGTGTGGTCCCTCGACCCGCGGAGCGTCGTGCGCGCCGGGGGTGGGATCTTCCATGCTCGGACGCCCACCCTGCTGTTTTCGACCGCGCACAGCGACACCGGCGTCTTCCCCCGCCTCGGCAACGCGATCCTCGCCCCCGGGGACACCGGTTTCGTCCCGCTCGGCGAACCGATCGACAACGAGAACCCGCCCGCCGGGATGATCCCGGCGCTCAGCCATTTCGACCCCGGCTTCGAGGATCCCCGGACGGAGCGCGTCAATCTCGGCTACGAGCGCGAGATCGGGCGGGGGCTCGCGCTTTCGCTCGACCTGCTGGCGGCGCGGACCCGTTTCCTCCAGTCGAACCGCGATGCGAACGTCCCGGCGCCGCGCCGGGACGCCTTCGGGCGGCCGGTGTACTCCGGAGAGCGGATCAACCCCAACTACGGGCCCGTCCTGGTGCGGGCCGCGCTCGGGCGCTCGGACTACGTGGCGGTCACCGCCGCGCTGCGGCGCCGCTACTCGGGCGGCGTCCAGTTCCAGGCGCACTACACCTGGTCCCGCGACCGCTCGAACGACGACAGCGAGCGATCGGGACGGCTGACCCTCACCGATCCCGCGGACCCCGACTACGACTGGGGGCTCTCGAACCGGGATGCGCCGCACCGGCTGGTGGCGAGCGGGGTGTTCGACCTGCCGCTCGGCCTGCAGGCCAGCGGAATCTTCACCGCCCAGTCCGGCTCGCCCTTCACCGCCCTCGATCCCGCGGTGGGATTCCACAACCATCCCGGCTTCGCGGTCGGGCCGTCGGGCGCCCAGGCGCGGGCGGTGGTGGCGGGCGCGCTCGTCCCGCTGAACGGCGAGCGGAACGACCCCTGGACGAACCTCGACCTGCGGATCACGAAGCGTTTCGGGCTTGGGCCCGCGCAGGTCGAGGCGCTCTTGGAGGTCTTCAACGTCCTGAACGGCGCCGCCTTCCGGGTGGGGGACGCCCAACAGCAGGAGGTCTTCCTCGACGACGGCGTGACCCCGAACCCCGAGTTCGGCCTCGCGGGCGCGCTCGCCGGCGCCCAGCGTCAGGCCCAGCTCGCCCTGCGCCTCGTTTTCTGAACGGTCGCGCGTTCGTCTCGCAAGTCTTCCCGGCGAGTCCTTGAAAAGTAACGCTTCCACGTCAAGGATTCCCGCGTCCCGAGGGATGGGGAACCGCTTCCTGTCCCGGGTACGCCAGGGAGCAACGAAACGTGTCGAACGCCAGATCCTTGACTGCCGGCATCCTGCTGGCCCTTTCCCTAGCCGTTCCGGGCGCGGCCCTGCAGTCGCTCGGGACCGTGCAGGGCTTCATCACCGACGAGAGCGGCGCGGCGTTGCCCGGGGTGAGCGTCGAGCTGCGGGACATCGAGCGCGGCCAGGTCCGGACCGCGGTCTCGAACGGACAGGGGTTCTTCGCCGTCCGGTCGGTGCCGAGCGGGCAATACGACCTGACCGCTTCCCTTTCGGGGTTCCGGACGGCGCGTCACGAGGGCATCCAGCTCCTCGTCGGCCAGATCCTCGAAACCGACCTTCAGCTCGCGCTGTCCGGAGTCCAGGAGACCGTGGTGGTGACCGCGGAGGCCCCGCTGCTCGAGGTGGGCCGGGGCGGCGCCGCCGGCTACGTGGACGAACAGGAGATCTCGTCGCTGCCGATCTCGGGCCGCGACTACGTCCAGTTCGCGCTGCTGAAGCCGACCGTGAAGGTGGAGCCGCAGCGCGGCGGCATCTCCCTGAGCGGCCAGCGCGGGATCAACTCCGGGCTCACCATCGACGGCGCCGACGCGAAGAGCGCCTTCTTCGGCTACGGCCGCGGCGGCGAGGCCACCGAGAACGGCGGCCTGGTGGTCGCGCAGGAGTCCGTCAAGGAGTTCCAGGTGGTCACGAGCGGCTACTCCGCCGAGGCGGGACGCTCCGGGGGCGGCTACATCAACGTGGTGACGAAGGCCGGCACCAACGAGTTCGCCGGGTCGGGCTTCCTCTTCTTCCGCGACCAGCGGATGGTCGCCCGCCTGCCCCAGTCCCCGCTCGACGCGCACCGGGGGATCGACGCGGCCGACGACCGCTACGAGGTGGACGAGTTCGAGCGCTACAACTGGGGCGCCTCCTTCGGCGGACCCATCGTTCGGGACCGCACCCACTTCTTCCTCTCTTACGACCAGACGGCCCGCAGCCAGCCCTTCATCCGGGATGTCCGGGGCGCCGGCCAGTACGACGCGATCCGCTCG
Organism: Acidobacteriota bacterium; assembly: GCA_022820545.1. Classification (GTDB taxonomy): domain Bacteria; phylum Acidobacteriota; class Vicinamibacteria; order Marinacidobacterales; family Marinacidobacteraceae; genus Marinacidobacterium. Next base: position 33,773 of record JAJEFG010000011.1, read on the forward strand.
GTCTATCCCGAAGTGCTGGCCGGATTCAGCCCGAACGGCGACGGCACCGCCAGCGGGCAGTTCGTGCGCGAGACCGACAACCTGATCCTGTTCGGGAAGCTGAACCACCGGCTGAACGACGACCACTCCCTCACCCTCCGCTACAACTTCACCGACTACGCCCGGACCTCGGACTACGTGGCCGAGGAGTCGCGGAAGCTCGAAAGCACGCATGCCCTCGTCGGCTCGGTGGTCTCGCTGCTCGGCGAGACGGGCGTGAACGAGTTCCGCGTCCAGTACGCCTACGACGACCTCGACCGGCTGGCGAACCTGCCCGACAGCGCCGTCCAGGCGAACTTCCGGATCTTCGAGCCGTCCTTCGGCTCGTTCGGCAAGCCGTGGTGGCTTCCCATCTACGTGGACGAGCGGAAGTTCGAGATTCAGGAGCGCTTCTCGTTCCTCTCCGGGAACCACGAGATCCGCCTCGGGTTCGACTTCAGCCAGGACCACCTCAGCGAGTACTTCGCGGGGAACGCCGACGGACGCTACGACTTCGACACCGTCGAGGACTTCGTGAACGGCGAGGCCGCGCGGGCGCGCATCTTCTTCGGGGACGTCAGCAACCCGAACTTCGACATCACCCAGCAAACGCTCGGGTTCTACCTCCAGGACACCTGGAGCCCGAGCGCGCGGCTCACCCTGAATGCCGGCGCCCGCTGGGACGGCACCTTCAACCCGAGCGGGATCGAGCACGTGCTGCCCGAGGGAACCTCGATCCCGAACGATCTGGACAACGTCTCCCCGCGCGCCGGGTTCGTCTATTCGCTCGACCCCGACACGATCCTCCGCGGCGGAGCGGGGATCTTCTACGGCCGCACCCCGACCCTGCTGTTCTTCTCCGCCTACAGCGACACCGGCGTCTTTCCGCGTTACGGCAACGCCGTCGTGGCGCCGGGAGAGACGGGTTTCGTCCCGATGGGCGGCGCGATCGACAACGCGAACCCGCCGGCCGGCCTGACCCCTTCGCTGAGCTACGTCCATCCCGACTTCGAGGACCCCCGAACCACCCGGTTCAACCTCGGACTCGAGCGGGAGGTCGCGGACGACCTCGCCGCTTCACTGGACTTCGTGTACGCCCGGGGCGATCTGCTCGCCTCCAACGTGGACGCGAATACGCCGGCGCCCGGCCGTGACGCATTCGGGCGCCCGCTGTACAGCGGTGAACGGATCAATCCGGACTTCGGGACGATCCTGGTGCGCGACTCCCTCGCGCGCTCGGACTACGTGGCGCTGACCGCGGCGCTCCGCCGGCGGTTCCGGGACGGCATTCAGTTCCAGGCGCACTACACCTGGTCGCGCGACCGCTCGAACGACGACAACGAACGGTCCTCGGGCAGCCTGACCCTGACCGATCCGTCCGATCCCGACTACGACTGGGGCATCTCCAGCCGGGACATCCCGCATCGCTTCGTCGCGAGCGGGGTCTTCACGCTGCCCTTCGACATCCTGGCGAGCGGCATCCTGACGGCCCAGTCCGGATCCCCGTTCACGGCGCTCGACCCGCGGGTCGGCTTCCACAACCACCCCGACTTCTACGTCGGCCCCTACGGTCCCCAGACCCGGGCGGTGATCGGCGGCGAACTCGCCCCGGTCAACGGCGAGCGGAACGAAGCCTGGACGAACCTCGATCTCCGCATCACCAAGCGGTTCGAGGTGGCCGGCGCGCAGCTCGAGGCCCTCTTCGAGGTGTTCAACGTCATGAACGCCGCGACCTTCCGGGTGTCCGGCTCGGACCAGCAGGAACCGATGCTCAGCGACGGCGGGTCGAACCCCGAGTTCGGCCTCGGCGCTGCCCGGGTCGGCGCCCAGCGGCAGGCGCAACTCGGTCTCCGCGTGATCTTCTAGCCCGGTTTTCTCAACCTGACGGCTGGGAACGCCGGTCTTCAGGCCGGCGCGCGCGGTGCCCCTCCCACCGGGAGAGCGCCCATGTGCCCGTCCTCCTGCACACCCCGCTTGTCATGAGGATGGCGGAAACGGCTTGGAGCGCCGGCTTCAGCCGGCACGCGCTGCGCGATAGCGCAGCGCACGGCACGACCTCGACCTGCGGGATGGTTCTTTCTGACACGTCAGCCCCGACCGCGCGAGCGTAGGGCTACCGCGCGTGCCGCTGACCAGCGGGATGGCGTCCGCGGCCGGGTGCACCGTGCGTTCTGAACGGCCGTACGTCCTCTGCGGCCCTGCGGGCCGGGTGCCGGCTGAAGCCGGCGCTCCAAGCCGCGGCGCCCTCGTACTCAATCGGGGGTTCGCGGTGGCGGCCCGGTTGCATTTTCACGGCCACTTGCGCGCCGCGCAGGTTGTGACTCTGTTCATCCAAGGTGGCGCCTGCGGCTGCGCGGTGCTTGGCACCGCGGGTTTCCGTTAACTGTGATATTCAGCCCGGAAGAGCCTGATTTTCACAGTAAACACCTATCCCCTTCGCGCCCGCATCCGCGCGGTCTCCATCTTCCATATCCGCGAGGACGTGGAGGTCTGACAGGCGGACTCCCGTCACTCACCCGCCGGTTGCCCGACCGGACCGGGAGCGCGAACGGTGAAGACGTACCCCGCGCGCCGGATGCGGTAAGGCTCCCTCACCGCCGGTGAGGCGAGGAAGTTCTCTCCCGCCGGATACAGCCGGCGGAAGGCGCGAACGGAGGCGCCGTCGAGTTCGTCCGCGTCCATCTTGCACTCCACGAGATCCAGGCGGTCCCGGGCGCGCCGGATGACGAAGTCCACTTCCCGTCCGCCCTTGTCGCGCCAGTAGAAGATGCGGTCGTCCGAAAGGCGGAAGCGCAGCGAGTCGAGCACGAGGTGCTCCCAGAGGATGCCCCGATCTTCCGGCCGCAGCACGTCCCATCCCTTCTCGAAGGTGACGAACCCGGTATCGAAGGCGTAGCACTTGGGACGGGCTACGATCTCGCGGCTCCCGCCACCGTGGAACGGGCGGAGGAGGTGGATCGCATGCGCGGTCTGGAGCGCTTCGAGATAGGTCCCGACCGTCAGGCGGCTCAACTCGGACTGCCGGGCCAGGCGGCCGATGTCGAGTTGCCCGCCGCTGCAGCGCAGGAGGAGCCGGAACAGCGCCAGGAAGCCCTGGCGGTTCCGGACATCGAAAAGCTCCAGGATGTCCCGGGCGTAGAAGCTGTCGATCCACTCGCCGAAGGACGAAGGGAGCTTCTCGTCCCGTAGGAGCGCCTCGGGCAGCCCGCCGTGCAGCAACCGGCGGTCGAAATCGCTGACCCCGAAGGGTTCCGCGCATTCCTCCCAGAGCACCGGGCAGAGATGGACGGCCTCCTTACGCCCGGTCAGGGAGTCACGGAACTTGCGGGTGGCCGCGAGCGTCGAGGATCCGGTCGCCAGAATCCGAAGGCTCCGGTACTCGTCCGCGGCGATCTTCAGCAGCAGGCTCGGGTCCGGAAGACGATGGATCTCGTCGAAGACGAGGGTCGAGCCGGGCCGCTGGCCCCCGAGAAACAGCTCCGGATCAGCCAACGCCCGCGCGGTGGTGGGGAGATCGCAGTTCAGGTGGACCGCTTCGGGGAACATCCGGGCAAGCGTCGTCTTCCCGGCCCGGCGGACGCCGGAAAGCCACACAATCGGGCGCTGCAACCAGGCCCGGCGGATCCGATCCAGCCACAATGGACGACCGATCATGTATTTAATTATAGATTTCGACCGACCAAATGATCAATACGAATCCGCATCGGGATCGATTCGCGAACCGGCAGGTTGCTAACCGGCGCTGTCGTCGAAGGCGGCCAGGATCGCCCCCACGGTGGCGTTCAGGTAGGCGTCATGGCCTCCCGGGCTCGGCCCCAGGCGGACCACCACCACGTCCCGCGACGGGATGACCATGGTGACCTGGCCCATGTGCCCGAGCGCCCAGTAGGCGTCGGACGGGATGTCGGCGTAGCGCCCGCCGAGGTTCAGCCACCAGAGGCCGCCGTACTCGCCTTCCTTCGCTCCCGGCGAGAGACTGCTCACGAACTCCGACCAGTACTCGGGGAGGATGCGGTCGCCCTTGAAGACGCCGTCCCAGAGGTGGAGAAGCCCGAAACGCATCCAGTCGGCGGCGCTGCCGTACTCATAGCCGCTCAGGATGAAGTTGCCCCAGGGGTCGGGCTCCAGCACGAAGTCGCGGGAGCCGATGCGGTCGAAGAGCATCCGCTGCGGGAAGGTCAGGTATTCCCCGCCGGCGCCTTCCACGGTTTCCCGCACGATGCGGCCGAGGGTCAGCGGATCGGAGTTCCGGTAGCGGAACTCGGTGCCGGGCGGGATGCCGTAGGGCTGGCTCGACGCGTGCTCGAAGACGTCCAGCGCGTCGAAGTAGACCCGCATGTGCTCGTTCTCGGGGACGAGCGACGGCGGGCCGTCGAATCCGGTGTTCGTCATGTCGAGCCCGCTGGTCATGGTGAGCAGGTGCCGCATCAGGATGACGCCGCGGGGGTCGCCCTCCTCCCGCCATTCGGCGACCGGCGCCGGGTCGTCGAGCCCGAAGTGCCCCTCCTGCATAAGCACGCCGATCAGGGTGGCGGTGACGCTCTTGCCCTCCGACCAACTGATCTGCGGTGTGTTCCGGTTGAATCCGGGGGCGTAGCGCTCCCCTACGATCTTGCCGCGCCGGACCACCGCGAGTGCCCGGGTGTTCTGTTCGGTGCCCATCGCGGCATCGAGCGCCGCGTCGAGCGCAGCCCGGTCCACGCCGGCCTGGTCCGGTTCCTCCGCGCCGACGTCTCCGAGCGGCCAGTCCTGTTCGTCCGCCGGCGGGAGGTTCCGCGGAACCGGAACCGGCGTGAAACGGACCGATTCGGCGCCGTCCTCCAGGATCGTGCATCCCTGATCACCGTGGTACTTCGCGGTGCGCGGCGCCACGTCGGCTGCCCAGACCGTGGCGCTCCTGGCCTCCATGTCCACGGCCCACTCGAAGTCGGCCTGCCAGGCCCAGTCGTTAAAGGGGACGATGTCGTCCGCCAGCACCGTCTCCGGCGAGCGCTCGGTCACCCGCCCCACGACGAACACGCCGGAGCAGAGGTGGTGCGCCCCGATCCCGGCGGCGTACTTCCGGAAGCGGCCGTCGTCCGCCTCTTCCGCGGGTTCCATCGCGCCGCCGCAGCCGGCGAGGACCGCGAGTCCCACCAAGGCCGACCAGTTCCGTAGTTCCGTCATTGGATGTCCCTCCCGCTCGGCCCGAGTTTACGGGGAACCGGACGGCGGCCGCCGCTAGTCCGCGCTGTCGTCGAAGGCGGCGAGGATCGCGGAGACGGTGGCGTTCAGGTAGGGACCGAACTCGCCCGGGCTCGGGCCCAGACGGACGATCACCACGTCACGGGACGGGATCACCATGGTGGTCTGTCCCATGAAGCCAGACGCCCAGTAGGCATCCCGCGGGATGTCCGCATAGCGCCCCCCGAGGTTCAGCCACCAGAGCCCGCCGTATTCGTCCTCCTGCGCTCCCGGCGAGGGGCTGCTCACGAACTCCGACCAGCCCTCCGGGAGGATGCGGTCGCCCTCGAAGACGCCGTCCCAGAGGTGGAGCAGGCCGAACCGCATCCAGTCGGCGGCGCTGCCGTAGTCATAGCCGCTCAGGATGAAGTTGCCCCAGGGGTCGGTCTCCAGCACGAAGTCGCGGGAGCCGATCCGGTCGAAGAGCATCCGTTGCGGGTGGGTCAGGTACTCCCTGTCGTTGTTCTCGACCGTTTCCCGCACGATCCTCCCGAGGGTCAGCGGATCCGAGTTCCGGTAGCGGAACTCGGTGCCGGGCGGGATGCCGTAGGGCTGTCCCGAGGCGTGCTCGAAGACGTCCAGGGCGTCGAAATAGACGCGCATGTGCTCGTTCTCGGGAATCAGCGATGACGCGCCCTCGAGTCCCAGGTTCGTCATGTCGAGCCCGCTGCTCATGGTGAGCAGGTGCCGCATCGTGATGACGCCGCGGGGGTCGCCCTCCTCGCGCCACTCGGCGACGGGTGCCGGATCGTCCAGCCCGAAGTGCCCCTTCTGCATGAGCACGCCGATCAGGGTCGCCGTGACGCTCTTGCCCTCCGACCAACTGATCTGGGGAGTGTTCCGGGTGAACCCGGGGGCGTAGCGCTCGCCCACGATCTTCCCGCGCCGGACCACCGCGAGGGCGCGGGTGTTCTGCTCCGTCCCCATCGCGGCGTCGAGCGCCGCGTCGAGCGCCGCCCGGTCCACGCCGGCCTGGTCGGGTTCCTCCGCGCCGACGTCCCCGAGCGGCCAGTCCTGCTCGTCCGCCGGCGGCTGGTTCCGGGGGACGGGCACCGGGGTGAACCGCACCGAGTCCTCGCCGTCGAGGAGCAGCGTGCACCCCTGGTCGCCGTGGTACTTCGCGGTGCGCGGCGCCACGTCGGCGGCCCAGACCGTGGCGCTCTTCGCCGCCATGTCCACTTCCCACTCGAAGTCGTCCTGCCAGGCGAAGCCCACGAAGGGCTCGATGTCCTCGGCCAGGACGGTCTCCGGGGAGCGCTCGGTGACCCGCCCCACCACGAAGGTGCCGGAACAGAGGTGATGCGCCCCCATCCCGGCGGCGTACTTCCGGAAGCGATCGTCGTCGGCTTCCGCGGTTGGCTCGCTCCCGCGGCTGCACGCCGCCAGCACCGCGAGTGCGGTCGCCAGCCCCAACAATCTGCACCAGTTCCGTGGGTCCGTCATCGGGCGTCCCTCCCGTGCGACTCGATTCTACGAGACCGGCATGGCGCCGCCTCGGCTACGATGCGAAGCGGCGAGCTCGTGAAGGTCCGATGACGAACACCGATTCCCGCACGATCACCCGCGCTCGCCTGCGCAACTACAAGAGCATCGCCGCCTGCGATGTGCGACTCGAGCCGCTGACGCTGCTGGTCGGGCCGAACGGAGCGGGGAAGAGCAACTTCCTCGATGCCCTCCGCTTCACCGCCCAGGCGCTCCGGTTTTCCCTCGATCACGCCCTCCGCGAGCGCGGCGGCATCGGCGACGTCCGGCGGCGCTCGCGGGGTCATCCGAACCATTTCGGAATCCGCCTCGATCTGCGCCTCCCCGCCGGCGAGGCCGCCTACGCCTTCTCGGTCGGCGCCCGGCCGAACGGCGGTTACGAGGTACGCAGTGAGGAGTGCCGGGTGCGTTCGACGGATCCGGCGCAGACCGGACATTTCGTAACCGAGAGGGGCCAGATCACGCAATCCTCGATGCGCGATTTGCCTCCGCTCACCCAGCGGGACCGGTTGTATCTCCTGCCGGCGTCCAGCCATGCGGTGTTTCGGCCCATCTACGACGTGCTGTCCGGGATGGGGTTCTACAACCTGGACCCAGGCCGGATTCGCGACCTCCAGTCCTCCGCGCCGAGCGACGTTCTCGACGGCGACGGGGCCAATCTGGCGAGCGTGTTCGGCGCGATGCGGTCGCGCCACCCTTCCAGCATCGAGCGCATCGTGCGGTACCTCTCGGTGATCGTTCCGGGAACCGTTGGCGTGGAAACGAAGACTCTCGGCCCGAAACTGACGCTGGAGTTCCTGCAGAAGGTGCGCGGTGACGAGCACGCCTGGAGGTTCCTGGCGAACAACATGTCGGACGGGACGCTCCGGGCGTTTGGCGTTCTGGTGGCGCTGTTCCAGGGCGTCGGCAATTCATCCCTCGCCGCCCGGCTCGTCGGCATCGAGGAGCCGGAGAGCGCTCTCCACCCGGCGGCGGCGGAAGCCGTGGTGGATGTCCTGCAGGAAGTGAGCGCGACCGTGCAGGTCGTCGCCACGACACATAGCGCCGATCTCCTGGACCAGAGGACGCTCCCCGCGCGGTCTCTCCTGGCGGTCGTGTCGGAAGACGGCGAAACCCGACTCGCGCCGCTGGACGAGGAGGGTCGGGGAATCCTGCGTGACGGTTTGTCAACTCCCGGAGAGTTGCTGCGGATGGAAATGCTCAATCCCGATCCGATACTCGCCAGACCCACGCACCTCAAGCTCTTCGGCAACGGGGCGTGAACTGTGGTCCGCATCGCCGTGATCGTCGAAGGGAAGGGAGAGGTTCAAGCCGTCCCGGAACTGCTTCGCCGGATCATCGCGGAGGTCTCGGCGGGCGACCCTCCGAGCATCGCACGCCCGATCCGCGCCCCTCGTGACCGGATCGTCAAGGAGGGTGAGTTGGAGCGGTACGTGAACCTCGCAGTGAGCCACGGCGGCCCGGACGCCCGAATCCTCGTTCTTCTGGATGCCGACGAGGACTGTCCGAAGGAACTGGGCCCGGAACTCCTGAGGCGGGCCCGGGAGGCCCGTCCAGACAAGCAGATTCAGGTGGTGCTCGCCGCGCGGGAGTACGAAGCTTGGTTCATCGCCGCCGCGGAGTCCACAGTCTCCGGCGTTTCGGCAGCCCCCCAGAACCCTGAGGCGATACGGGGCGCCAAGGAATGGATCGGCAGGCACCAGCCGTATCGGCCCACCGCGGATCAGGCGCCGATGACCGCGACGTTCGACATGGCGGAGGCGCGCCGGAACGCGCCGTCTTTCGACAAGATGTGGCGAGCCGTGGAGGCCCTGCTGGCTGGTCCGCGTCCGGCGAAACGCGAATAGCAACTCGGCTCGAGGGGTTCCTTCAGCCCGCGAAGGCTTCCATTCGGTTGAGGGCCTCGGTGATCAGCTCTTCCGACTGGAGCATGGAGACTCGGGCGTAGCGGTCCCATCGCTCCCCGAAGGCGGTCCCGGGGAAGATCAGCACCCGCGCCTCGGTAAGCAGGCGCCGGCAGAACGCCTCCGCGGAGAGGCCGAAGCGCGAGATGTCCGCCCAGACGAAGAATCCGCCCCCCTGCGCCGCGGTGGGGATGCCGAGCCGGGCGAACCCGTCGAGCAGCAACTGTCTTCGCGGCCGGTAGATCTCGCGGAGCCGGGCCGGGAAGGCTTCGCCGCCGGCGAGCGCGGCGGCCGCCGCCCGCTGGGAGAAGAGCGGTCCCGGACCGGAGAGCGCCGCCTTGGCGCGGGCGCAGGCGGCGATGGCGTCCGCGGGACCGGTCAGATAACCGACGCGGAACCCGGTCATCGCGTAGCTCTTGGAGACGCTTCCCATGGTCAGCGTCCGGTTCCGCATCCCGGGGAGCGTGGAGGGCGAGAGGATCGGCCCTTCGCCGTCGAGCGCCATGTCGGCGTACACCTCGTCGGAGAGCACCCAGAGGTGGTGGCGGTCCGCGAGCCGGCAGAGTTCCTCGACCTCTTCGGCGCGGGTTCGGGCGCCGGTCGGGTTGGAGAAGTTCACGATCGAGAGCAGCCGGGGCCGCTCGCACCCGCCGAGCACCGCTGCGGTGGCAGCGGCGCGCATCCCGAAGTCCTCGCCGTCCTCGCCCTCGACTCCTCCGCACGGCACGGGGGTCATCCGCCCGCGGGCGAGCGCGATGGCCTGCACGTAGGAGGTGTAACGCGGGTCGGCGAGCAGGACTTCCTCGCGCTCGCCCACCAGCGCCAGCATGGCCAGGGCGATGCCCTCCTGGGCGCCGCCGGTGACCAGGGTCTCGGTGTCCGGGTCCCAGCGGACGCCGGTGCGAGCCTCCTCCCGCTCCACGATCCGTTCCCGGAGCCAGCGCTGGCCGAGGGGATCGAGCGGTTCCGTCTCACCGATCTGCGCGCAGGCGGCTTCCAGCACCGCCTCGGGGGCGTCCGCATCCGGATCCCCCCGCCCGAGGCTGACCACTCCGTCGAGATGCGCCGCGAGCTCCATCAGCGAGTAGCGCGAGTCGTCCTTGCCGGGTTTGGCGAGCGTGGGACGCGGCGTCGGCCTCGCCGGCCCGGCTCCCAACAGCAGCGCCGCGGTCCGCTGCGAGGGGGCCGCGGTACAGACCGAGACCGCCTGCTTCAGGCTCCGGAGGCGGCCCAGCAGCCGGGGCGGCACTCGAAAGAAGCCGACCCGGAACGGGGCGAGTTCGGGGAGGCCGTCGAGCGAGCCGACGAGCACCGCCTCTTCTCCCACCCCGTCGAGGAAGGCGCCTGGCGCCTCGTCGGGGAGGAGCCGGTCGCCGCAATCCACGATCTCGACCGGAGTTGCGCCGCCGGCTTCCTCCGGGGTGGCGATCCGCGCGATCGCGCCGCTTCCGGCAGCCTCACCGACCGGAAACAGATCGAGGAGGGCGCACGCGGCAAGCACGCCCGGGTCGCCTTCGACCGCCGGAGACAGGGCCACGCTGCCCGGAGCGTTCCCGGCTTCCGCCCGCGCCCCGGCGAGGGCGACGAAGAGCGCTTCCTGCCGCCCGCCGGTGATGATCGCGGTCCCTCCGGGCGGCGCCCCGGCCGCCTCAAGCCGCTGGCCGATCGCCTCCTGGAGCTCCGGCAGGCCCGGGCGCGGCGTGTAGTGCGTCTCGCCGCCCAGCAACGCCGACCGGAGCGCGGCGGCGGGCTCGGGGGCAAGCGCGACTCCGGGATCGGGAAGGGTCCGGCCCGGGCCGAGCGCGTGCGACCGGTCGGAAACCGGAATCGGACAGAAGTGGTTCATGTGGCGAGTTCCGCCCACGCGTCCGCCGGCAGCGGCAGTCCCCGGGCCCGCACCGCGTCGGCCACCCGGTCGGCCTCGAAGCGGCGCCCGTTCGGAGCGCCCTCGAAGCCGGGCAGCAGCGCGAAGGCCGCGAAGGCGGGGCCGAGCGCGTCCGAAGACCCCCAGGTCCGCTCCGCCTCGGGAATTGCGGCTTCGTCGGTGCGCGAAAGCCCGGTGGGCTTGATGCGCCCCGCCCCCGGCGTAATGGTGTTGGCCAAAATCCCGGCGCCGCCGCACTCTTCGGCGAGCGCCTTTGCGAGGCCCTCGGTCCCGAACTTGGTCGCGCAGTACACGGCCTCGTTGGCGAATCCGGAGATCCCCGCCCGCGAGCTGGTCAGCAGGATGGAACCGCCGTTCCCCGCCCGCAGTTCGGGTATCAGTTCGCGCACCAGCAGGAAAGCCGAGGTCAGGTTCACCTCCAGCATTTCGTCCAACTGCGCCCCGGTCGTCTCCTCGACGGAGGTCAGGTGCATGATCGCGGCGCAGTGGACCAGCGCGCCCAGGTCGCCCCGGGCGATTTCGCGAGCGCGGGCCGCCGCTTCCAGCGTGCCTTCCCGGCGCGAGAGGTCGCACACCAACGGATGGAAGGGTCCGGGACCGCGGTCAACGGCGACCTCGACCGTGGCCTGGAGTTCGTCCCGCGACCGGTCGAGCACGATGCACTCGGCGCCCTCCTCGGCGAGGCCCCAGGCCGCCGAGGCGCCGAGTCCGCGCGCCGCTCCGGTCACCAGGACGCGGCGTCCCCGGAGTCTTTCGCCCATCAGCCCGGCAGCACCCCCCGCAGCAGGTAGGCCACCCCGAATCCCAGGTAGTTGCCGAAGCCGTAACCGAAGATTCCCATGATCACCGCTGGCGCGATGCGGTGCTTCCACTTGAGCGCCATCCCGAGGGCAAGCGCCGATCCCGGGCCGCCCACCGCGGCCTGGCTCGACAGGGTGATGGTGGCGAGGTCGAACCGCAGGAGCCAGCCGATCCCGTAGAGCACGGCGGCGTGGATCAGGATGATCAGGATCATGTAGAAGAAGAGCCAGGGGCCCGCCGCCACCACTTCCCGCACGTCGGATCCGGCGCCGATCACGATGAAGAAGAGGTGGAGGGCGAAGTAGGACAGCATCGCGGAGCCCTGGAGCCGCTGGATGGCCGGGACCTGCCCCAGGATCAGCGCGATCGTCGTCAGCCACAGGACTTCCGGCACGCCGGGAAGCACCCGGGCGAACTGCCCGGCGGCGGCCAGCGCCAGCAGCGGGATGGCCGCCAGGATGGCGAGGTGGGTGATCGAGATCGAGCCCTCGGTCCAGGTGCGCCGCAGCGCGTCGGTGTCCACCTCGGTGTCGTCGGCCGCGGCGTCCAGCGCGTCCGGCTTCGCCCGCCGGAGGAAGACCCCGGCGAGCGCCGAGGCGAGCGCGACCTGCCCGAGCATCCACGGCACCGTCGAGAGGTTGTCCACCACGAAGGCGCCCGCGAAGAGGCTGGGGGTCATCTCGAGACCCTGGCCGACCGCCGCGAAGTTGAGGCCGCCGCCCCAGAAGGCGCCGGCGAACGTCCCCCCGAGCTTCCAGGTCTCCGGGCCCAGTAATCCCGCGAAGAGCAGGCTCGCGGTGAACGCCCCCACGAAGGTGCCGAACCCCGCGATCCCGAACCCCACCACCATGCGGGGCCCGGCGGTCTTCAGGTCGGCGAGCCGGGTGGAGAGCACGAACAGCACGATCGCGTAGGGGATCGCGTAGCGCGAGAGCGAGCCCATGAACTCGCCGCCCCGCGGGATGAGCCCGATGTTCGCGAGCAGGATCCCGAGCAGGGTGCAGACGACCGCGGAGCTGATCTTCTGGATGACGGGGAAGCGCTCCTCCGCCTGCCGCGCCGCCGCGATGATCAGCAGCAGGAAGGCGAGGAGCAGCAGCGGCTGGGCGATCACGGGGTGCTCCCCGGCTCACGCCGCTTCGGCGGCTCGACGGCGACGAATTCGGCTTCTCCGCAGAAGAGCGTCCAGTCTCCGGCGGTGGTCGAGGGATGGGTGCGGAACCCGAAGAGCACGCCGTCGCAAGGGGCGTTCAGGTCCTCGACCGGGTTCCCGAGCAGGTCGAGGATGCGCAGCAGCGTCTGCCCCTTGCGGATGGGCTTTTTCAGGTGGTCCCCCGCCTCGCCGGCCGCCGGGCTCAGGATCCCGCTCCCGCTGGCGCGGACCACGTTCTGCCGGCCGCGCCACAGTTTCGGCGCGTAGGCGGCGTCGCCTTCCAGCATGCCGTAGTGCCGGCAGACGTTCCCGATCGCGCGCTTCAGGATGTCCACGTTCTCGCGGAACATGTTCGGCATCGTCCCGGCGCTCCCCCCGAGTTCCACGGTGATGGCCGGCTTGCCGGCCGGGGTCATCGCGGCCATGGGCGAGCCGGCTGGATGGGGCGTGTCCAGCACGATGGTCCAGTCGGGGCCCATCGCCTGGGCGAGTTCGAGCCCGAGCGGGTCGTTCGAGGTCGTGAAGATCGTCTCGCCGAGGTAGCAGATGTTCCCGCCGGAGTGGAAGGTGATCTCGATGTCGGCGACGGCCGCCGCCGTCTCGGCGTGGGTCGCGGCGATCCGGTCCGTCAGGTAGCCCGACGGGTTCCCCGGGTAGATCCGGTTCATGTCGTGGCTGTGGGTGTCGCGGGGGTTCCCGCGGGCCATGGCCTCGAAGGCGCCGACGTTCATCAGCGGCACCGCGACCACCGCGCCGGTCAGGGTTTCCGGATCGAGTTCGTTGACGAACTCGGCCACCGCCAGCGTCCCTTCCTGCTCGTCGCCGTGGATGCCGCCGTCGATCAGCAGCACCGGGCCGGGCCGGGCGCCGTTCGCGATGAGCACGGGGAACCCGAGGGGAGTCCCGTCGACGCGATGGACGGCCGGCACGAAGCCGGAGGCGCGGCTGCCCGGAGCGCAGCTCACGGGGCCGACGGAGAGTTCCTGTTGCGTCATGTTGGGTCGCTCACTGTGGCGAGGCCGCCTGGGCGGCGTGGTTTCTGACGGCGGCGGCGACGCGCACGAAGAGTTCGCGCTGGCCGCCGGCGCCAGCCCCGCCGGTGTGCGGGGCGAGGACCAGACGGGGAGTGTCCACGAAGGGATGGCCGGCGGGAAGGGGTTCCTCCCGGAAGACGTCGAGCCCGGCCCCGCCGAGCCTTCCGTCCCGGAGGCGCTCGGCGAGCGCGGCCTCGTCCACGAGTCCCCCCCGCGCGGTGTTCACGAGGATCGCTCCGGGCTTCATCCGGTCGAGCATCGGGCCGTCGAACAGGCGCTCCGTCTGGGGGGTGTGCGGAATGTGCAGGCTGAGGACGTCGGATCGCTCCACGAGATCCTCAAGGAACGTGACCCTCTCCACCCCTAGCCGCCGGTCCCATCCCAGGTGCAGCCTCGTGCGCTGGTGGTAGCCCACCCGCATCCCGAAGCCGGCGGCCCGGCGGGCGACCTCCTGGCCGATCGCCCCGAACCCGATGAGCCCGAGTTGAAGGCCGTCGAGGATGAAGGCGTCCTTCCGTCCCAGCCAGTTGAAGGCGAACAGGCGCTCGGTGGTGACCGACGGTTCGAGGCCGCGTGCCCGGTAGGCCCCGGTGCGTACTCCCTCGTGCCCCTCCACGATGCGGCGGGCCACCGCGAGGAGCAGCCCCAGGGTGTGGTCGGCGACCGCGATGGCGCCGGGATGCGGGATGGCGGTCACGGGAATCATGCGGTCCGCCGCTGCCCGGAGGCTCACCGGGATCGGGTTGCGGCCGAGGACGAGGATGAGCGACGGCTCGGCGCAGTCCATTTCCCGGGACCCGACCCGCCGCTTCCTGGCGATGAGCACGTCGGCGCCGCGGATCGCGGACTCGATGGCTGCACGTGAATCGCCGTCGGGAATCCGCAGGTCGAATCCGGTCAGCGCCTGGGTGGCCATCTGGCGCACGAAATCGGGGGGCCGTTCGGCGAAGGCCACTGCGAAGGATGCGGAATCGGTCGTCATTGCCTCAGAGCACCACGAAGATCAGATAGGCCGCGTAACCCGCGAGCAGCGCCACGCCTTCCGTCCGGCCGACCCGCCGCCCGGTGAGCATGAACACCCCGGCGAGCAGGGTGAGCAGGACCACGCCGGGAACCTCGGCGCTCGCGAGGCTCGGCTCCATCGCGACCGGCACCACGGCAGCCGAGATCCCGAGCGCGCCGAGCACGTTGAACAGGTTGCTGCCGATCACGTTGCCCGCGACGATCTGGATCTGGCCGCGTCTCCCGGCGGCCACCGACGTCGCGAGTTCCGGAAGCGAGGTCCCGATCGCCACCAGGGTGAGTCCGATGACCGTTTCGGAGGCGCCGAGCGTCCGGGCGATGTCGCTCGCGCCCCTGACGAGCAGTTCGGCGCCGATGAGCAGCGCCACCAACCCCACGCCGGTGATCGTCAGGCTCCGCCCCAGGGAGGGCTGGTCCGCCGCATCCTCCGGGCGACCGGACGGCCCGTCCTCCGCGCTGCGGCCCCAGCGTATGGAAAGGACGTTGAAGACCACGAGGAACGCGGCCAGTCCGAGCCCGACGGGCCGTGAGACCACTCCGGCTGCCGCCAGCGGCCAGAGGAGAACGGTGGCGCCGAGCATTAACCAGAACTCGCGCCGCAGCAGGCCGCGCGGCACCGCGAACGGCGTCATGACCGCGGTGATCCCGAGGATCAGTCCCAGGTTCGCGGCGTTGCTGCCGATGACGTTCCCGACCGCGAGTCCCGGACTCTCCCCGAGCACCGCCACCAGGCAGGTGCCGATCTCCGGCGCGGAGGTGCCGTAGGCGACGACGGTCAGCCCGATGACGAGCGGGCTGATGTGGAACCGGTGCGCGAGGCCCGAGGCGCCGTCCACGAACCAGTCCGCCCCGTAGGCGAGTCCGGCAAACCCGAGGAGCGCGAAGACGCAGGCGAGGAGAATCAAGCAGGAACGCCGGCACGGGGCCGGCTACGCGCTGCGCCAGAGGACCGAGCCTTCGGCGCGCGACTCTAGCAGAGGAATCGGAGCGCCGGCCTCTGGCCGGCATCGCCCGCGCAGCGGGCGAAACGCACAGCTTCACCCGCCCGGATCCACGGATCCGGCCCGGACCGCCGGCTTCAACCGGCACGCGGGCCGCAGGCCCGCAAACCGCGTATGGCTGCAATGTTCCGATGGCGCGCAGGCTCGTGTGGTGGTGTCCCGGCGCCGACCATCGCCAGCGGCTCGAGCGGGGATCCTGGTCTCGCCGTCCCGACGCCAGCACAATTCCCCGCATGAACACCCACCGCAAGACCCGCACCTGCCTCTGGTTCGAAAGCGGCGGCGAAGAGGCCGCCCGCTTCTACGTGACGCTGCTCCCGGACAGCCGCATCGAATCCATCTACCGGCCGCAGCCCGACCAGCCCGCCCTCGTCGTGGACTTCACTCTCGGCGGCGCGCCGTACCAGATCCTGAACGGCGGCCCGGAGGTCGCCCAGTCGGCGGCGGTCTCCATCTCGGTGGTGACCGAGGACCAGGGGGAGACGGACCGGCTCTGGGACGCGCTCACCGCCGACGGCGGGAAGGAAGGCCGGTGCGCGTGGCTCACCGATCGCTGGGGCGTGTCATGGCAGATCGTGCCCCGCGTCCTGATCGATTCGCTGACGTCGGGTGACCGGGCTGCCGCGGAGCGGGCCTTCCAGGCGATGCTGCCCATGAACAAGATCGATGTCGCCGGGATCGAGGCCGCGTTTCGAGGGGCCTGAGCGGGGCGACGTACCGCGCTCCTTCGTCTCGGCTTACCCCAGCCTCGTGTGCACTGCCCGGTCTATTTGCGCAGCGCCAATCTCGTGTGTCGGACCGCGTCCGCCGCGTTGAGAATCCGCATCCCGCGGTAGGGATGGAGCGCCAGCAAGTCGCTGTCCCCACTGACGATCAGGTCTGCGCCAGCTGCGATTCCGGTCGCAATCACGGCATCGTCGTCCGGGTCCGACGGGACAGTTCGCGGGATGGATTGCAGTGCGACGGACTCCGATGCGAGAGCGTATCGGGCAGCGAGTTGGAGGGGCGTCTTCCGGTGGTGCAGAAGCTTCCGCCGGAATTTCGGCCTGCCCAGGACCTCGACGAGTTCGGCTATCAGGGGGCGACTCGTGAACAACCGGACTCTTGGGTCGTCCGCGAGATCCAGTATCCGCTGCGGGTTCCCGCCCCAGAGCAAGCCCGAGACGACGGTGGTGGTGTCAAGAACCAGCCACACGCCGCCGTCTTTCGGCGCGGACGGCGTCCACTTCTGCCTGGATCTCCTCCATCGTCATGGGTGGGATGTTGTCCGCTGCCGTTTCCCGGGCGTCCTTCAGCAGTTCCCCGAGGTGAAACCGGCGGAGCTGCTCCCGAAAGATGGCCTCCACCGCGTCTGGAGCGAGAAGACCAGCCTTCTCAATCTCCCTCTCAAGATCTTCCGGCAGTTCCAGCGTGACAGCCATGACGGTTTCCGCGCCCCGAGCGGGCACGAATTCGCATCCTAGCACCGCCACCGTCCCTCGCCGGCTCGTTTGTGACGCAATCAGCAGGGGCGGCCGAGGGTTTCGGTGAGAACGGCCCGATAGGTCCGACTGGCGTCGGCGCCAAAACAGGCGAACACCACCTCTTCGAGGGCGATCCCGGCGGAGAGTTGCTCGCGCGTCTCGGCCAACGCGATGCGGGTCGCCGGCTCGAGCGGATATCCGTAGACGCCGGTGCTGATCGCCGGGAACGCGATGGAGCGGAACCCCTGTTGTTCGGCGATCGCAAAGCAGCGGCGGTAGCAGTTCCGCAGCAGCTCCGCTTCCTCCCGGCCGCCCCCGCGCCATACCGGGCCGACGGTGTGGATCACGAAGCGGGCGGGAAGGTCGTAGCCGCCGGTCAGTTTGGCGTCGCCGGTGGCGCAGCCGCCGAGGGTGCGGCACTCCTCGAAGAGGCGGGAGCCGGCGGCGCGGTGGATGGCGCCGTCGACCCCGCCTCCGCCGAGAAGGGTCTCGTTGGCCGCGTTCACGATGGCGTCCACGGGGAGGGTGGTGATGTCGCCCTCGAAGATCCGGATCCGGTTGCGCGGTGGGGTCATGGGGTCGGTCTTGGACGATACCGTCCGTGGGCGCCGTTGGGCCCCGCCGGCCGTACGCGCTCTGCGGGCCTGCGGCCCGCGTGCCGGTCTGAAGACCGGCGGTCCCAGTCGGTTCTGCCGTGGAGATGGGTGGGGTGGTGTGGTTTCGCGGCCTGCGGCCGCGATGCCGGCCGGAGGCCGGCGCTCCAAGCCGGTGCGCCCTTTGGCGGGCTAGAGTTTCGGCGGAACACACGAAGGGTCCGGATCGTTGATCCCGAATACCTGATCGTGCGTGGCTCTGATGGCTGGTGGGGTCCGGGCCGGGGAAACCCCCCGCGACCGGACACGGAGGAAGTCTCGCCGCGCCTCGAGCGCGCCCGATCCGGCCCGGCGGAAGGACGGAAACCGCCGAAAGGAGAACCGATGAAATCTCTCGATGCGCGTGGCGGCCGCCGGTGGACAGCCTGCGGCGTCACAACGTTGCTGTTGGCCCTCGCGCCCGTGGCGGCCGTCGCGCAGAGTGCGGGAGAGCAGCGGGAAAGCGCCATCACCGACCGGGTCCTGAACCAGTATCGCGACCTCCTCGAGCAGGAAACGCTCGCGTTCACGATCTCCCAGGCGGTGGACGTCGCTTCGGAGCTGCATCCCGAGGTGCGCCTCACCCGCGAGCGCCTCGCCGAGTTCCCGAGCCTGGTGCGGGAAGCGCGCTCTCCCTACCTGCCGCAACTCGACCTGAACCTGCAGGTCGCCCAGACCCGCGACCCGGGCTTCCGCAATAGCCCCTTCTTCTCGCGACTGATCGACAGTCCCGACGGCGGCGACAGCTCCGACGGCTTCCCCTTCGGCGGGGGCGGCGCGGGAGACTTCGGCGGCGCGTTCACTTTCGGCACCTACCTGTGGAACTTCCAGGCCTCGCAGGTCCTCTGGAGCTTCGGAATCCGTCCGGCGCTTCGGGGGGTCGAGGTCGGCCGCCTGCGCGTCGAGTCCGAACTCGAGGAGGTGCGAAACCGCGTCGCGCGCGACACCGTCACCCGGCTCTACTCCTATCTGCTGGGACTGCGCACCCGCGACGTGCTCCAGCAGGCCGTCGAGACCAGCGAGCGCGGGCTGGACATCGCCCGCGACCGGCTCGAACTCGGAGCGGGCGCGCGTCTCGACGTCCTGCGGGCCCGGGTGCAGCTTTCCCGGCTCCGCCGCCAGTTGGCGGACGCCGAGGACGCCCTGATGGTGGAGCGGGCCGGGATCAACGCGCTCGTGGGCCGCGAGCAGGCGAAGGCGATCGAGGTCCTCGACGAACTCGAACTGCCCGACCCGCTGCCTCGCATCCTGCCCGCGGAGGCGCTGATGGAGCTCGCGGTTCAGCAGCGGCCGACGGTCCGCCAGTTCGACCTCGACCGCGAGCTGCTGGACGCGCAGACCAGCCTGGCGCTGGCCGATGCGCGTCCCGAGGTCCGGGCGACCGCCTCCTACGGGATCAACACCTTCACGCTCGAGAACACCTACGACCTGCAACTGCACAACTGGAACGCCGGCGTGTCGCTGACCTGGAACCTCTTCGACGGGTTCGGCAGCGGCTCGCGGGTCGCCAGCCTGCGGTCGCAGGTGACCCAGAACGACTGGGAAGCGAACGAATACGAGTCCACGCTCGAGGTGACGCTCCGGAACGCCACCGCGAACTGGCAGGCGGCGCTGACCGCGATCGAGGACGCCACGCTCGCCCTCGAAGAGGCCATGGAAGCGGAACGGGTCGCCGGCGAAGAACTCACCGCCGGCGCGGCCACCGCGTACCTGGTCATGGAGACCGTGCAGGCCCGCCGCGACGTGGAACTCGAAAAGGCCCGTCACACCCATGATGCCCTGAATGCGCTGGCGGAACTGAAGTATCTCGTCGGCTATTCCGCGAACGCCCCGCACGCGGTGATCGCGGACACGGCTCCCCTCCCGGCAGCGGATGCCGCGGAAGCCGGGCCCGCGATGCCCGAATTGGAGGAAAGACGGTGACCGTCACCCCGAAGAAAACCCGACTGGCGCTCCTGCTGGCGTTCACGGTGACTCCCCTGGTCCTCATCGGAACCGGGTGCGGCCAGGAAGACGGCTTCGCCGCCGAACCGGAAACCGGTTCCGCGGACGCCGTCGACCTGCGGCCGGCGGTGGAAGCCGCCCCCATCCTGCCCGGGTCCCTGACCGACGTGCTGGAGATCTCCGGCCGGCTGGAGCCGCGGGCGGAAGTGCTGATCTCCTCCGAGCTCGGAGGCGCGGTCGAGGAGGTGCGCTTCGACAAGGGCGACCGCATCCGGAAGGGCGCGCTGCTGGCGCGGGTCGGTTCGGACCTCCTCCGGGTGGCCTTGGCCGAGGCCGAGGCGGAACTCGAGGGGGCGCAACTGGATTACACCCAGGCGAAGATGCTCGTCGAGCGCGAGGCCAGTCCGAGGCAGGACTTCCTCGGCGCGGAGGTGAACCTGAAGCGGTTCGAGGCCCGGGTCGAATCGGCGCGGCTGCGGCTCGCCCGTTCGGAGATCGTCGCGCCGGCGTCCGGGGTGATCGTCCAGCGGGACATCGAGCCGGGCGAAGTGCTCGGACCCGGGAGCCCGGTGGCCGTGCTCCACGACAACGCGGTCCTGCGCGCGACGATCGGCATTCCCGAAACCGACATCGCCTTCTTCGCGGTCGGAAGCCCGGCGGAAGTCAGCGTGGACGCCTATCCCGACCGGTCGTTCGAGGGCCGCATCGCCTACATCGCACCCAGCGCCACCAGTCCCGGCCGGAACTTCCAGGCCGAGGTGGAGGTCGCCAATGGCGATGGCGCCCTCCGCTCCGGACTGATCGTGCGGACCCGGCTCCAGCGCCGGGCGTTCGACGACGCCGTGGTGGTCCCCCGTGACGTGCTCGTGGAGCGCGACGGGATCCTCCACGCCTTCGTCCTCGAGGACGGGACCGCGGATCTCCGGACGATCACGCTCGGCCCCGACGAGGGCGACCGGGTGGTGATCACCTCGGGGCTCGAGGTCGGAGAGACCCTCATCACCAACGGACACCGGAACCTGCTCGACGGGCAGCCGGTGCGGGTGGTTTCGCGGGCGAACTGATCGAAGGGAACGGGCCGTGAAAATCACGAAATACGCGATCCGGCACCGGCTGTCGGTCTATTTCCTGATCCTCATCCTCTGTCTGGGCGGGGTGGGCGTCTACGTCTCCATGCCCCGGGAGTCGTTCCCCGAGGTGGAGGTCCCCTTCATCCTCGTCTACACGATCTATCCGGGGGTCAGCCCCACGGACATGGAGACGCTCGTCACCCGGCCCATCGAGACGGAACTCAAGGCGGTCTCCGGGATCAAGGAGATCAGTTCGACCACCAGCGAGGGGCTCTCCAGCATCGCGGTCGAGTTCAACCCCGAAACGGATCTCGAAACCGCGCTCGCGAGCGTTCGCGAAAAGGTGGATCTCGCGAAATCCGATCTCCCGCCGGAGGCCGAGGACCCCCGGGTCCAGGACATGGACTTCTCGCAGGTCCCGATCATGATGATCACCCTCTCGGGTCCGGTCGGGAGCCAGCGGCTCACCGAGGTCGCCGAGGAGATCCAGGAGGACCTCGAAGCGCTGCCCGGCGTCAATCGGGTGAACGTGATCGGCGGCCGGGAACGCGAGGTCCACGTGCAGGTGGACCCGAAACGACTGGCGTTCTTCGAGCTCGGACTGTCCGACGTCGTCGTCGCGGTGGCGCGGGAGAACCGGAACGTGCCGGGCGGCGAGGTCGCGGTCGGCGGGCTCGAATACCTGGTCCGCCTGCCGGCCGAAGTGCGGCTCCCGTCCGAGATCGAGGACTTCGTGATCAAGGTCCGCGACGGCGAGCCGGTCTTCGTGCGCGACGTGGCGGACGTGGTCTACGGCTTCGAGGACGAGAGCAGCCGGTCCCGGGTGGACCGGGAGCCCTCGGTCACGCTGAGCGTCGAGAAGCGCACCGGCGCGAACCTCGTCTCGGTCGCTGATCTCGTCAACGCCGAACTTGGGCGGTGGGACGAGATGCTCCCCGAAGGGATCAGCACCGCGGTGGTGGGCGACATCTCCGTCGAGATCCGGCGGATGGTGAACGAGCTGGAGAACAACGTCATCTCCGGGCTGCTGCTGGTCGTGGGATGCCTGATGGCGTTCGTGGGCCTCCGCAACTCCTTCTTCGTGGGGGTGGCGATCCCGCTCTCCATGATGGCCTCGTTCCTGGTGCTAGGGTGGATCGGCTACTCGCTGAACATGATGGTCCTGTTCAGCCTCATCCTCATGCTCGGGATGCTGGTGGACAACGCGGTGGTGATCGTCGAGAACATCTACCGCCACCGCGAGCACGGCGACGCGGGACCCGACGCCGCCTACGAGGCCACCACCGAGGTGGCCCGCCCGGTCATCGCCTCGACCATCACCACGCTCTGCGCGTTCTCGCCCCTGCTGATCTGGCCCGGGATCATCGGCGACTTCATGTCCTACCTGCCGGTGACGCTCATCATCGGGCTCACGGCGTCGCTGGTGGTGGCGCTGATCATCAACCCGACCCTCTGCGCCCACCTGATGAAGCCGCCGCGCCGCGGCGCGCCGAAGGACCGGACGGAGGAACACCCGTTCCGCCGCGGCTACCGCCGCCTCCTCGAGTGGTCGCTCCGGCCCGGCCCGGACGCCGGGACCCGGTCCTGGTTCCTCCGGAACTGGGCCTTTCCGGCGGCCTTCGTTCTCTTCCTGGGACTCGGGATGGCGCTCGCCCTGACAGGGATGTTCTTCCAGACGAACGCGCTCCTGCCGCTGGTGGGGGTGCTCGCCGGGATCGGCGTCCTCGCGTTCGTCCTGCAGGGCGTCTGCTGGTTCGTCTGGAGCCTGGTCCGCCGTCCCTTCGGCTGGTCGCCGTACCTCACGGATCACCGCTCCGGGTGGATCTGGATGATGTGCGCCATCCTGGTGGGGACGGTCGGGGTCTACACCCAGATCGGGAAGGGCGTGGAGCTCTTCCCCGAGGTCGAGCCGCGCCAGATCAGCATCGACGTGGAGACGACCGCCGGCTCCAGCCTCGACGCTTCCGACGGCATCGTCCGTCAGATCGAGGGGCTGACGACGGGGACGGTGGACATGAAGCACCAGGTCGCGAACGTGGGCTCCACCGGCGTCAGCATGAATCCCGGCGGCGGGGGCGGCGGCAGTCCGAACCGGAGCCAGGTCGTCCTCTACCTGCACGAGCGGGCCGACCGCCAGGTCCGGAACACCTTCACCACCATGGAGACGGTGCGGGCGGGGCTCGCCAACGTCGTGGGCGCCAACATCAAGGTGGACGCGCCCCAGGACGGCCCCCCGACCGGCGCCCCGGTGTCGGTCCGCATCCTGGGAGACGACCTCGACGAGATCGAACGGCTCGCGGAGGAGGTGAAGGCCCGGGTCCGCGGGATCGAGGGCCTCGTGAACCTCGATGACGACCTCGAGACCGGAAAGCCCGAACTCCGCGTCGAGGTGGACCGCGAGGAGGCGATGCGGTCCGGCGTGGACACCCAGATCATCGCCGCCACCGTGCAGACCGGCATCCTGGGGGCCGAGGCCTCCAAGTACCGGGTCGGCGAGGACGAGCACGACATCCGCGTGCGCCTCGCGCCCGAGGCGCGGGCGTCGCTCGACGACATCGGCGAACTCACCGTCCCCGACGACGACGGCATCCCGGTCCCCATCCGCACTGTCGCGGAGCTCCGGCACGGGGTCGGCCCGGCGGCGGTCCGCCGGGTGGACCTGAACCGCGTGGCCACCATCGAGGGCGACGTGGTCCGCGACTCCGGCCGCACCGAAGCGAGCGTCCGCGAGGAGGTCGCCGCCGAACTCGACGCGATGGCCTGGCCCCCCGGCTACCGGTGGGAGTTCTCAGGCGCCAACGAGGAGGAACAGCAGGCGACCGCCTTCCTCTCCCGGGCCTTCGTCATCGCGCTCCTGCTCATCCTGATGGTGCTCGTCACCCAGTTCGACTCCCTCATCCTCCCCCTAACCATCATCACCTCGGTCGCCCTCTCCGTGATCGGCGTGCTCTGGGGCCTCATGCTCACCGGCACCGCCTTCGGCATCATCATGACCGGCATCGGGGTGATCTCCCTCGCCGGGATCGTCGTCAACAACGCCATCGTGCTCTGCGACTTCGTCCGCCAGCTCCGCGAGAAGGGCCTCAGCCGTCACGACGCCGTGGTCGAAGCCGGATCCATCCGCCTCCGCCCCGTCCTCCTCACCGCCGTAACCACGGTGCTCGGCCTCGTGCCCCTTACCCTCGGCCTCAACCTCGACTTCTTCAACCTCTCCTTCTCCACCGGCGGCGAGAGCTCCCAGTTCTGGGCCTCCATGGGCGTAGCCGTCATCTTCGGCCTCACCGTCGCGACGGTTTTGACCCTCGTCGTCGTCCCCGTCACCTACGACAGCCTCGACGGCCTCTCCGAAGCCATCGCGAACTACCGCAAGCGCCGCAGCGCCGAGGCGCAGGGGGTAAGCCCAGGCGCCCTCCACCCCGCCGGAACGTAGCAGCGCAGCGGCAGGGCAACATCGCCACCGAGCCGCACAGCACGCACGGCTTGGAACGCCGGTCTCCGACCGGCACCCGCTGCGCGAAAGCGCAGCGGAAGGGCGCATCGCTGCCGAGCGCCATGACGCGTACGGCTTGGACCGTCGGCCTCTGGCCGGCATCGACCGCCGAAAGGCGGTCGAAACGCACAACCCCACTCGCCCGCCACGGCACCCGCTCCGCGCCACGCAACGGAACCGCGCATCACCGCGGAGCCGGACGGCGCATACGGCTTGGAACGCCGGCCTCTGGCCGGCACAGCCCGCCGCAGGCGGGCGGCGGGACGGACCTCCAGTTGCGAAGTGGCGCCGTCTCGGCAGCATCCAAACCGATCCCAAGGATCACCCCCAAGGAGGCCAGGTCTGCCGATCCTGGCCGTGTCGGCGCGCGTGTCAACCGACAGTTTGCAACGATTCCAGCGGGCAATTTGCAACGAACCCAGCGGCCAGTTTGCAATCGACGGAGCCCCTCAACCGCCGAATCCGCCTTGACGAAACGATCCGTTGCGGACCTTGGCGAGGCGCGCCAGCTACCGGACCGGCGTCGCCGTCCTACCGGCAGCCACACCTTCTTCGCCCGCCTGACCCGCCGCGATTCGCAGTAGCATTTCCCGGTTCCACCGGAATCCGGAGGGGTGCAAGAGTGGCTGAATTGGCCAGCCCGGAAAGCTGGTGTACCGGCAACGGTACCGTGGGTTCGAATCCCACCCCCTCCGCTCGGAGGCTCGCACGCCACCCCCAATATGCTCTGCACCGATCTCACCTGCCGGGTGGTTGCGGTTGACGGACTCGTTGTGGTGTCGATCCGGCCGCTCGTATAGGGCGTCAGGCGAGCGCCACGGCCACCCGAGGGCGGATGCCGTAGCCGGCGAGGCTCATCGCGCTATGTTGAGGATAGCCTTGATCCCTGCGGTTGATTCGTCGTGCGAAAGGCCCTCCGCGCGAGCTGCCGCATACATTGCGAGGTACTGGAGGCAGGGTGCTGCCCCCTGAAGCACTTGATGGGACACTCGAACGACCCCGTACATCCCCTCGAACACTTCCAGTACGTCCACTTTCACCCCGTCGTCCTCAATCACCTGGACGGTGCGGTAGATCATGTCCCCTGCGGTTTTCTCGGTGTCGATGTCCGAGCACGGTTCAATGAACCTCGGCAACAGGTACTCGAACCTCTTTTGGACCCGTTCCCTTTCGGACCACGGAACGTCAGCTAGGCGCGTGAGCATCTCCGCCACCGACTGTGACAGGACTGGTGTTGCCGTCAGAAGTGCCAGGCCCAACAGGATTGGGGCTCCTCTCATCCCCCGATTGTACGAGCAACACCGTCACAAGGGTGGGCTACAGCGCCACCCGAGGGCGGATTCCGTAGCAGGCCAGCACGTCCACGACCTCGCGCACCGACAAGACGACGTGGACCCGGTGGCCCCACCCTTGGATCTTCCACATCAGCGCCTTCCGCTCCTTGGAGAGCGGGGTTCTCTTCTTGGTCCCGAGCCGCGGGTCCTTTAGGGCCTTGACCTTGAAGCGGGCTGTCACGCCCCCCGGCGCCAGCACCAGCAGGTGCACGCAGCCCGCCCGCCACCCGAGGATCTTGCGGATGCGGCGGGCGGCGATGGAGCCGATGTGGGTGTTGCCGCAGAAGTGGACCTCGACCTCGGCGGCGAATCTGTCCTCGGCCTCCTGCCCGCCTCCGTGCACGGGGAAGCCCAAGGCGGTTGCGATTGTTTCGGGTGCGATGATCGGGAGACCGCGGTCCAGGGCGCGCGAACTCCTCTTCGGTTTCGACGGAGAGGGCGCGTTCGCCGTCTTCGAGGGTGACTTCGGTGATGGTCGTGGGGGCTCCTCCGGTCAGCGCGCCGGGACGGCGCGGGCCTGGGTGAGGCCGAGGGCCGCGCGTGCCTTGCGGACGGTACGCTCGGCGTAGTCGCGGGGGTTGTGCTTGTCCTGGCGGGTCCGCCCGAGGTGACCGACGAGGCGTTGGGGTTGCGTGCCGCGGCGGAGCTGGTCTTTCACGTAGGCCCAGTCCCGGTCGGACTGGGAGACTTCGCGCGGGGTCGTGTCCTTCCTCTCGCGGCGGAACTGACAGATCACGTCACGATCAGGTCTCTCAACTCTCTCAACGGAGACGAATCCGCCAATTCGGGCTCGGACGTCGGGCAGGTCCGCCCGAGCGCGCCTCCGGTCACGGCAGTCCGGCCCGACCACCTCTGGAGCGTCGAGGAAATGGTCGGCCCGTTGGTGGCCAAAGAGGAGGTCGCCTAAACCCCAGGACGCCGCCTACGGGTCCGAATTGGGGGGAGAGTCTTGCTGGGGAACCAATCACACATCCTGATCGTCATCGCATCGCGCAATGGGACCGTGTTGCCATCCGCGCCTCGTGGCGTATCCGGTCAGGAATTGAGCTATTCGACGAATCTTCCTCTTGCCTAGAGCCGGGTCGAGTTTCAACAGTGTGTGAGGATCGTGATCCGGCTCCGGGTCTGGAGTAACCGTCACGCCGTGTAGCCCGCACTCCTGGGGTGTCACCGCCACTACGCCCACCGTGTCGTAGTTCTTCTTGTAGCGGTGATGCCTGTAGGAGTCCTCAGCGCTGATCTGATCCCCGTCATCGACGGAGACCTGATGATCCTTGTTCTCTCCCCGCGACGGCTGAAAAGTCAGGGAGGAGAGTTTCCCGTCTTGGTGCCATGTCCGATGGACCTGGCGATGCAGAAGCGAGTCGGGCCTCAACTGTGCTTCTCAATCAATCGCACTACCTTCCTCCAACTGGAGGGGCTGCTGGGAAAGAGGTCTAGCGTGTCATCCTTCCTCGTCTTCACGTCCACGATGCCGATGTCACCAGTCCCGGCATCGGCGTCGATCTCAACGGCTACGTGGTACCTGTCCTGAAGGAACCACTCCAACTGGACGCCCCCGTCCAACGTGGGAAACACCTGAGGGGATACGACGAGGCCGGCCAAATGGGAGTCCAAGGCCCGCTCCACGACATCAAGAGCGAGCGAGGACGGACCGACCCCTTCTCCGTCCATCCAGCCGGGCTTGAGCCTCCTGAGCTCAGCCAGGCGTTCCCTGACCCGAGTGTGATGGCCGTTGTAGCCGGTGGCTTTCTGGCCCTTCCAATACGATAGCCGCTTCTCTATCCACTCCTCATTTGTCTTGGAAAGGCTCGGAGTGCTGGTGGTCGGTGTTCCATCCATGGAAAGCGTTTCAGGCATCGGTTTTCCCCTTGAAGTGGGCTGTTACTACAACGGAGTGGCCAACTCGAACCACGGGGTCGCCGTCTCCCGTCTTGAGTAGTGTCCCATCCTGACCTAGGGCGCGAGCGATGGCCGTCACGATGACCTTCACTCGAACCTTGATACCACCCTCCAGTTCGTACTCATTCCAGCCCTCGTGGTGGGTCTCGAAATGTTCGTTCTGGAGGACGGCATCAGAGGGGATGGGTTGTGTTTTCGGCAATCAGATCCTCCTTGTACGGCGCGGATTTGAGTCATGGTGACTCATTTTTCAGGGCCGAACACGATAACACAGGGTAACGCACAGACCGTCCAGCACGTTCCATGCCGCTCGTTCTTCACGGCGATCGGGACATCTCTAAGACTATGATTTTACAGGTCATTATGACCTCTGACGAATTTCCCTGCGTGGCGAATCGGGATATGGTTGCGCCACGCCCCCTTTGAAATTCCCTCCATCGAGGTCAGGTGGATTGGAGGCCGCCGAGTGACGTCGTCACGAGCGAACGTCGTCGCGCCCATGCTGCCCGCAATCACCGCATACGCCCCACAGCGATGCACCACTCGCTGGACTTCCACGACTACCCGCTGCACCCTGAAATGGCTGACACTGAACGGCCCGCCTCGTGCGGGCGAGAAAGCCTCGCTTGGTCCCACTCGCCGGCCCCGAGGCGGACGATCCAACCCGAGAATTCCCGGAATGGGGTCGGCGCCGTGGGACCACTCCGAATGGCGGGACGAATAATCCAAGCCAAATCAATAACTTAACGACAGGGTGTGGCAGACACCCCCTCCGCGCCGGAGTCGCTCCGAGGGTAGGGCCCCGTGGACCCAGTGGCACGTGTGATAGCACATTGTGCTAGCATCATTCCTTCGGAGGAAGTGGACCCATGAGTTCCGCCATCACCGTGCGCGGCCTGAACCCCAGCGAGACGTCCTGGCTGAAGGCGGAGGCCAGGGAGGCCGGGATCTCGATGGAGGAATTCGTCCGCCGGATGATTCGTCGGCAACGCGAGCAGCACCGCCCCGCTGAGAGCGTGGCCGACCTTTTCCTGCGGCACTTCGGGCCTGAGCATGGGGTCGAACTGCCGCCGCGCCAGCAATACGGCTACCGGCCCGTGGAGTTTCCGCGGGATGCGTTGCCTATGGAGGAACGCGAACCGTGACGGTGGCCCTGGCCTGGCTCCTCGACACGAACATCGTCTCGGAAATGATGCGCAGCCAGCCCGATCAACGGGTCATCAGGCTCCTGAGCACCATTCCGCACCAGCGCGTCGGTCTCTCCAGCGTCACCGTCTGGGAAATCCTGAACGGAATCGGACAGCTCGAGCGTGGACGACAGCGCGCCAACCTGGCGGAGCGTTTCCACTCGCTGCTGCTCGGGCTGGAGGACCGTGTTCTGGATTGGACGATCGCCGACGCCCGAGCGTGCGCCGACATCATGGAGGCGCGACGCCGCCTCGGACGACCTCTCGACGCCCAGCTACCGGATGCTCTCCTCGCGGCAACGGCAGTCAGCCGCGGCCTCACCATCATCACCCGGAACACCCGTGACTTCGAGAACACCGGGGCCCGGACAGTGAACCCCTGGGAATACGCCGGGAGCGATCCCGGATCGTCGTGAGGAGAGCAATGCGCAAGTCGAGTCAGGCCCTCGTCGTTCTCCCGTTCCTCGGTTTCGCGCTGCTCGCGGCCTGCGCTCCACCACCCGACCCGGCGGACACGATCTTCCACGGCGACCACATCGTCACCATGGACCCGGAACGTCCCACCGTGGAAGCGGTCGCGGTGCGCGGCGAAACCATCGTGGCCGCCGGCTCGATGGACGAGGTGATGGCGCTCGAGGGGCCGTCCACGCGGGTGGTGGACCTGGGTGACCACGCGCTCCTGCCCGGCTTCATCGACGCCCACGGCCACTTCCTGGGAGCGGGCCGCGACCGGCATCTGATGGTGGGGCTGCACCCGCCGCCGGTGGGCGACGTGAACAACATCGACGACATCGTGCGCAAGGTCCGGGCTTGGATCGACGAGCGCGACATTCCTCCCGGCGAGCCGGTGACCGGACGCGGCTACGACGACTCGCTGCTCGAGGAGGGCCGGCATCCCACGCGCGAGGACCTGGACCGCGCGTCGACCGAACATCCCATCATCCTCACCCACGTGTCGGGACACCTCGTCGCGACGAACTCCGCCCTGCTCGCGGCCAGCAACATCACCGCCGACACGCCCGATCCGCCCGGCGGGGTGATTCGCCGCATCGAGGGCTCGATGGAGCCCGACGGGGTGCTGGAGGAGACCGCCCGCGGACTGCTGGCGTTCGAGCGGAGGCCCACCCCGTCCGGAGCGGAGCTCGACGACCTGATCCGCCGGTCCATCGACATTTACCTGAGCCACGGCACGACCACCATCCAGGACGGCGGCATCACTCCGGAGCACGCGGCGGTTCTCCAGGAGGCCGCCGACCGGGAGCCCTTCAAGGCGGATGTCGCGGCCTTCGTCCGCAAGAACGGCGCGCCTGACGCGGTCCCGGGGGTGCCGTATCGGCGCGGATACCAGGGCGGGTTCCGGGTGGCCGGGGTGAAGCTCATGCTGGACGGCTCGCCCCAGGGACGCACCGCCTGGGTCACGGTCCCGTACGAGGAGGGGCCGCCGGGCGCCCCGCCGGACTACGTGGCCTACGGCACGATGGATCCCGACGACTACAAGGCGCAGGCGGCCCAACTGGTCGAGGCGGGCATCCCGTTCATCGCGCACGCCAACGGCGACGCGGCGATGGATCTCATGATCGACGGTGTGGACGAGGCGGTCGCGGACCTGGATCCCATGCCCGACCATCGGTCCGTGATCATCCACGCCCAGCTCATGCGCGCGGACCAGCTCGACCGCGCCAAGGAGCTGAAGGTGGTGCCCTCGTTCTTCGCGGCCCACGCCTTCTTCTGGGGCGACTGGCACCGGCGGAGCTTCGGGGAGGAGCGGGGCAACAACGTCAGCCCGCTGGGCTGGGCCCTGGAGCGGGGGGTGCCCTTCACGATCCACAACGACGCTTCGGTGGTCCCGCCGCACATGATGCGCCTGGTCTCGATCGCCGTGAACCGCAAGACCCGCAGCGGGCACATCCTCGGGCCGCACCAGCGGGCGACGGTGATGCAGGCGCTCCACGCGGTCACGCTCGGAAGCGCCTACCAGTACTTCGAGGAGGACACCAAGGGCTCGATCACGGTGGGGAAGCAGGCGGACCTGGTGGTCCTGGGGGAGAACCCGCTGACCGCGGATCCGGAGGACCTGGAGTTCATCCCGATTCTCGAGACGTTCTCGCGGGGGCGGTCGGTGTTTGTGAACGCGGCTGAGCCCAATCCGTAAGGACGGGTGGGGCCGCGACGTGCGCGGCGCGGAGCGCCGCGGTGCCGGTCTGGAGACCGGCGTTCCAAGCCGTGGGCGCCACGCCGCGGATCAGCGGTACGCGCCCTGTGGGGGGCCCGGGCCGCTGCTACTCCTGGCGTTCGAAGATGAGGTCGCGGACTCGGGTGCCGGTTACGGTGAAGCCGGTGATGCGGGCCGCGTTGTCGCGGAGGAAGCGGACCTCGGGGAGGAACCACTGGTCGCCCCTGAAGGTGTCGGCGGCGGTCGGTGAGAGGATGCTGGGGTCGTTGCGCCAGTGGGTGGCCACGAGACGGCCCTCCGCGTCGACCTGGAGGTCGAAGGTGCTGTCGAGTTCGGGGCTGCGGTAGCTGCCCGCGTACTGCTGCAACTGGGCGGCGGTCAGTGCGGGGCCCTCGGGGTTGGGGTCGGGTGTGGAAGCCTCCGGCGCGGGATCCATGAGGTCGCCGATGAAGACCGCGGCCACCCGGCGCGCCCGGCCGGCGGGATTGCAGTCGGCGACGTTGCAGAAGACGGCGATGGAGAGGTTCTGCTCCGGGAAGCGCACGAAGTTGGTGCGGTAACCCACCCACGAACCGCCGTGACCGAAGGTCGGTAGGCCCCGGTAGTCCGCCACCGAGAGGCCGTGCGCGTAGTCCAAACTCTCGCCGTTCGTGAGCACGCCCGGCTGCACCATCGTGCGGAGCATCGCCTCGCCGCCGACCTGCCCGGTCTCGTAGTTGCGCATCCAGCGGATGAAGTCGTCCATGGTGGTGTGGAGTGACGACGAAGCCAGCGCGGTGAGCTGGTTGGGCATCCGCCGGAAGCCCTCGCCGCCTTCGGCCGGAGCGTAGGACTCCGCCCGGCCGGGCACGACCTCGAGGTAGTCGTCCGAGAAGTGGGTGCGGGTCATCCCGAGGGGCCCGAAGATCCGCGACTCGGCGTACTCGCGGAACGTCATCCCCGACTGCACCTCGATCACGCGCGCCAGCAGGTTGTAGCCGGTGTTCGAGTAGGCGTACTCCGAGCCGGGCGGGAAGTTGATCGCCTGCTGGCGGTGGAGCATCCGCAGGATCTTCTCGAACGAGATGACGTCGGTGAAGCCGATCCCGCCGAGCGCCATCGTGTGCGGCCAGTCGCGAATCCCGCTCGTGTGGTGGATCAGGTGGCGGGCCGTGATGACCGCGCCGAAGTCGGGCAGTTCGGGGACGGCGCCGCGCACGTCCGCATCGAGGTCGAGGTTGCCTTCGGATTCGAGAAGGAGCGCGGCCAGGGCGCCGAACTGCTTCGAGATGGACGCGATGTCGAAGACCGTTTCCGGCGTGATGGGAACGCCGTGATCGAGGTGCGCGGTCCCGTACCCGGCGCGGTGGACCACCTCGCCGTTCCAGACGACCCCCACGGTCGCGCCGGGCCGGTCGCCCTGAAGGTCGGCGAAGATCGCGTCGACTTCGGGACTCGTCGGACCGCCGGACCCGAC
Organism: Acidobacteriota bacterium; assembly: GCA_022820545.1. Taxonomy (GTDB): domain Bacteria; phylum Acidobacteriota; class Vicinamibacteria; order Marinacidobacterales; family Marinacidobacteraceae; genus Marinacidobacterium. The sequence goes on from JAJEFG010000011.1 coordinate 65,948, forward strand.
CGCGGGAGGTCCGCAGGCAGGGAGGATCAGCAGGCTGAGCGCAGCCGCGGCGGCTTGCGCGATCGAGGTTCTCCGCTTCATGGCTTCGTTCCCTTCCCGTCGGGATTCACGGCTTCGTTTACTGTCTTTCCGACGACTCCCGAAGATACCCCACGGAAACAGGAGGATCGCGCGATGACGCATCTGACCTGGCTGGCCGCCGCCCTCGCCCTGACACTCGCCGCGTGCGGCGTTCCCGCGACCGACGCCCCGGAGGAAGCCGAGCCCGCCGGGGAAGGCGTCTTCGCGACCATCGCCCCGTTCGGGAGCTACGGCCACGTCCACGACGCGGACAACGTCGAGGCCATGCGGCCGCGCGTCATGGGCACGCACGGGGTGATCTCCTCCGGGCACTACCTCGCCACCCAGGCCGGGTACGACGTGCTCAGGGCCGGGGGCAACGCGTTCGACGCCGGGGTGGCCGCGGGGATGGCGCTCAAGGTCGTCAAGATGGACTACGCGGGATGGACCGGGGTCGCGCCGCTCCTCGTCTACAGCGCCGCCGAGGACCGCGTGCTCACCCGGGTCGGGGCGGGGACGTCGCCTGCGCTCGCCACCCTCGACTACTTCCTCGAGCACGGCAAGTCGCCCATCAACAACGCGCTGATCCCGGCGGACGTGGACGTCTGGCTCGCGGCGCTCGACCGCTTCGGCACGATCAGCTTCAGCGAGGCCGCCGAGCCGGCGCTGCGGATCGCGGAGGAGGGCTACCACCTCTACAAGATGCAGAAGCGGATGATCGAGGATCACCAGGACGGCATCCTCGCCTTTCCCTACAACCGCGACTTCTGGTTCCCGAACGGGGTCGGCGAGCAGCGGCTCGGCGACCTCATGGTGAACGCCGACCTGGGACGGCTCATCCGCCACCTGATGGAGGCCGAGCGGCAGGCGCTGGCGGCGGGAGGAAGCCGTTCCGACGGGATCCGCGCCGCCCGGGACGCCTTCTACAAGGGCGAGCCGGCGCGCGCCGTGGACCGTTTCTTCCGGGAGCAGGAAGGGATCGTCCGCTACGAGGACCTCGCGAACTACGAGAGCCGCTGGGAAGAGCCTCTCGCAACCAGCTTCCACGGTTACGACGTCCACGCCGCCGCCGGCTGGAGCCAGGGGCCGCGCATCATCCTGATGCTGAACATGCTGGAGCACTACGACCTGCCGGCTCTCGGCTACAACACGCCGGCGTACATCCACCTCGTCTCCCAGGTGATCAACCTGGCGATCGCGGATGCCCACAAGTACGTCGCGGATCCGGACTTTGCGCCGCCTCCGGAGAACCTCTACACGAAGGAGTACGCGCGCGAGCGCGTCGGGCTCATCGACGAGGCGCGGGCGTTTCAGGACATGCCTCCGTGGGGCGATCCGGAACGGATGGCGGCGGTGGCGGACGACGCGCCGGCGAGCTTCGTGGAGCCGATGACGACCGGCGCCGACGCGCGGCGCCCGGGGTCCGGCGATGCCGATCAGGCAGCCGATTACGGGGACACCTCGTCCCTGAACGTCATGGACGGGGACGGCAACGTGTTCTCCCTCACCGAGAGCGACGGCCACACCTCCACCCCCATGATCCCGGGATGGGGATTCGGGCTCGGCGGCCGGATGTACCAGTTCAACCTGGACCCCGGGCTGGCCAACGTGATGGCGCCCGGCAAGCGTCCCCGCAACACGAACTCGCCCCTGCTGGTGATGAAGGACGGCCAGCCGTTCATGGGGCTCTCCACCCCCGGCGGCGACCAGCAGTTGCAGTCGCTCCTGCAGGTCTTCCTGAACGTGGTCGTGTGGGGGATGTCCCCCGAGCAGGCGCTCGACCAGCCCCGCTTCGGCAGCTACAACTTCCCCGGCACCGGGAGCGAGGTGAACGAAAACCCCGCCGTCATCAACCTGGAGGACCGGATTCCGGCCGCGACGGCCGAGGCGCTCCGGGCGATGGGCCACCACGTGCGCCCGTGGGGCCGCTGGAACTGGCGCGCCTGCGCTCCCACGGTCACCTGGCGCGACCCGGAAACCGGGTTGATGATCGCCGCGGGGGACGTGCGGCGGGAGACCGCGTCGCTCGGATTCTGAGCGGCCCGTCGCTCGGCTAGGCTCCCCGTCTCATGAGCCCTCCCGGGAGCCTGTTCGGCGCTCCACCGACCCCACCGCCGGAACCTGCCGCCGACGTGGAACCGGCGGTGCCGGATCCCGGTGGCGACGGACCGGTCGAGCCGGAGTCCGCCACGGACACTGCCTCCGCGGCCGACGCGCCCGCGGGCGAGCCGGAACGTCCGGCGCCCGCCGCCACCCCGGCCGAGCCGACCGCGGGCGCCGACGACTACCAGGTGTTGGCGCTCCGTTACCGCCCCCAGACCTTCTCCGATCTGGTCGGCCAGGAGGCGATCGCCCGCACTCTCCAGAACGCGATCCGGAAGAACCGGATTTGGCACGCCTTCCTCTTCGCCGGACCGCGCGGCGTCGGGAAGACGACCACGGCCCGCATCCTCGCCAAGGCGCTCAACTGTGCGTCGAACGAAGGGCCAACCCCGGAACCCTGCGGAGACTGCCCTTCCTGCCGCGAGATCGCCGGCGGCTACTCGCGGGACGTGCCCGAGATCGACGGCGCCAGCAACAACAGCGTCGAGAAGGCCCGCGAGATCATCGAGACCGCGCACTACACCCCCTCGCGCGACCGGTACAAGATCTTCCTGGTGGACGAGGTCCACATGCTCAGCGGGGGCGCCTTCAACGCGCTCCTCAAGACGCTCGAGGAACCCCCTTCCCACGTCAAGTTCATCTTCGCCACCACCGAGATCCACCGGATCCCGGACACCATCCTCTCGCGCTGCCAGGAGTTCGAGTTCCGCGCCGTGACGCAACGCGTCGTGGCCGAGCGCCTCAGGCACATCGTGGACGACCAGGGGTTCGAGGTCGCCCCCGAGGCGCTGGCCCAGATCGCCCGCTTCGGGCAGGGGAGCCTGCGGGACGCCCTCTCGGCGCTCGACCAGGTCATCGCCGCGGTGGACGGCGCGGTCACGGCCGCGGACGTCAGCGAGGTGATCGGGGTACCGGACGTGGCGATCTGCCGCCGCGCCGCCACCGCGATCGTCGAGGGGGACCGCCGGGCGGTCTTCGAGATCGTCGAGGAACTGGTGAGCGAGGGGCGCGACCTGAAGCACTTCGTGACGCTGCTCATGCACTACCTGCGGGACCTGACCGTGGTGCGGGCGGCGCCCGACCGTCCCGACCTGCTGGAGTGGCCGCAGGAGCAGGAGCGGCTCGCCGAGTTCGCCGGCCGGTTCAGCGAGGAGGACCTGCTCCGCAGCCTGGATGTCCTGACGAAGATCGAGGAAGGGCTGCGCTGGTCCCCCGAACCCAGGTTCCACCTGGAGATGGCGCTCCTGAGGCTGGTGGAGATGCCACGCCTGGCCGCGTTCGACCGCCTCCTCGAGCAGCTCGACCGGCCCGCGGACCGGGCGCCCGCGCCGGCCGCCGGCGGAGGCGGTTCGCCCGCAGCCAAGCCGCGGCTGCCCGATCCCCCGCCTCCAACCCCGGCCTCCGCCGACTCGGAAGACGCCGGCGGGAGCCGCCTCCTCGATCTGGACCCACCCCCGATCATCAAGGAATATCAGGAGACGTTCGGAGGCACTATCGTTTCGGCGAAGGCGCTGCCAGGAGAACCTCCGCCACAGTCGGAGCGTTAACCCCACATTGCACTGTCGCCCGGGACGCCAGGTCCCGGTGCGAAGGAGGAAACGAGCGATGCTCTCGAAGATTCACCAGGTCACCCAGCAGATGGGGCAGCTCCGCAAGCTGAAGCGGCAGATCGAGTCCCTCGAAGGTGAGGGCGCCGCGGGCGGCGGGATGGTCAAGGTGCGGATGAACGGCGCCCGCCAGGTGCGGCGGGTCACGATCGACCCGGATGCGGTCCGTTCCGGTGACGTGGAACTCCTCGAGGACCTCGTGAAGGCGGCGGTGAACGACGCCTCCCGGAAGATCGAGCAGCAGATGCAGGAGAGGCTCGGCTCGCTCGAAGAACTCGGACAGCTCGCCGGCGGCCGATGACCGGCCTCCCGGAACCGCTTTCACGACTCATCGGTGAGTTGAAGCGGCTCCCGGGCATCGGGGAAAAATCCGCCCAGCGGATCGCCTTCCACCTGCTCCAGGGCGGGCCGGAGCGCGCCGCGGCGCTCGGTGCGGCGACGTCCACCCTGCACGAACAGGTCTCCCGTTGCGGGGTCTGCGGCAACTTCACCGACACCCAGCCGTGCGGGTTCTGCCGCAATCCGAGCCGCGGCGACACGATGCTCTGCGTCGTCGAGGATCCGGCGGATATCGCCGCCATCGAGAAGGCGAAGATCTTCAACGGCCGCTACCACGTCCTGGGAGGCGTCACGTTCCCCCCGCAGGGCGATCCCGAGGAGGAGCGCAGCCTGGCCAGCCTGCTGCAGCGCGTCCGCGACGGCCGGTTCGAGGAGGTCATCGTCGCCACGAACCCCACCCACGACGGCGAGGCGGCCGCCGCCTGGCTGGCGCACCTCCTGAAGCCTCACGACATCCGGGTGACGCGCATCGGAATCGGCATCCCCATGGGAAGCGAACTGGTTCACACCGACGAGACCACCATGGCGGAGGCCCTCCAGCACCGCAGCACCCTCTAGGCCGCGGCGCCGGCTTGGAACGCCGGTCTCCAGACCGGCACCGCGGCGCCCCCCCACCGGGAGAACTGGCGCGCCGCGCAAGTCGCAGCCTTGAACCACCCGCACGGCACCCGCTGCGCGCAGCGAAGCGGAACCGTGCAGGACTTTGAGGAATCCGTTTACCGGCTGAGGACCGAGATGTGGACGGCCGCTCCCTCGAGAGTCAGCGCCTGGCCGGCCCCCTTCTCGCTCGTGTAGTGACGCTCCTGACCGAGCCCGAGTCCGGCTGACCGCTTCGACTCCGCCCGGCTGATGCCGCGGAGGGCGCGCAGGACGCGCTCGGGGGAGGGCCAGCCGCGCGCGGTCGGCTCTTCGAGGAGATAGGAGCGCGTGAGCGCCGCCCAGTGAGGCTTGAGCAGCTCCGGAGCGCCGAAGATCTCGGCGCCGACGATCCGCGGGCCGTGGGCCACGACGAATCCACACTGGCCGGGGAGCGGACCCAGACGCACCAGTTCCTCCACCGCGGCGCCTCGGCCCTGATCGCGCCGGAACACCTCGTCGGTATCCACGATTGCGGCCGTCGGTGAACTCGTCCCCATCTGGTCCAGCTCTCCCTCGATCGAGCCCCACACTTCCGACTGAGCGCCGCGCCGGGCGTACGGAGTGCCGGCCTGGGCCGCCACGGCGTCGCGCAGGGTGCGCCGCACCCGGCGGGGGGTGTGGGTGGGGGCCGGCCGGAAGTCCCGCCGCCTTCCCCACCGGCCCTGCTCCAGGCAGGTGACGGGGATCTTTACCGTCGCTCCGGCCGCCACCAGCACGCTGACGTTGATGGTGCGGTTCTGTTTTCCCCCTACGAACTGCTCGCCCTCGACGAGCAGCAAGGGCGCTTCCCCTGGGTTGGTCAGCGTGAGATCCCCGACCGACGCGTCGCCTAGTTCGTCGATGACCCGTTCGGCGGTGGGGCCGGTGGCGATCTCGGGCAGCCCGTTTTCCATCAGGTACACCGGGAAGAACGAGATCCCGGCGCGGGTGATCGGACGGCCGATCGCGGCCCCGTCCAGGTTCGGAAAGAAGTGTCCATAGTCCTTGCTCATAGCGCCTCCTTGCGTCTGATTGCGGATTGCGTCTGAGACTAGGGGGCCCCCGGGACAGAACCTGTCAGGTATGGGAGACCTGAGCGCTGTTTTCGCGCTCCCGCGCGATGCCGGCCGGAGGCCGGCGCTCCGCTGCCGCGCGTCACCCGGGCTGCCGGGGTTCCGCCGATGCCCCTCTCCGGGCCGGGCGAGCGGCCGGTTGCGGGGCCTGCAGGCTGCTAAACTCAGCCGCCTTTGTGGCGAGCGCCTTGCCGAATCCACGGTAGCTCAATGGCAGAGCAGCGGACTGTTAATCCGTTGGTTGTAGGTTCAAGTCCTACCCGTGGAGCCAGGCGCTCCACCCTGATGCGGGAGGTTCGATCGGGATGACGCGGGTGTTCCTGGCGGGGCTGGTCTTCGGTCTCGTTGCCGTGCCGGCACTGGCGGAACCTCCTCCCGAGCCCGAGGAGAAGCCGACGGCCGCGGTCACGGCGCCCCAGGACGACTCCGACGACGACGCGCCGGTGGTGGACTACACCTTCCGGCTCCGCGGGCGGTTCATCGACAACCTCTCCGACCTCGGGGACGTCACCGTCCAGCGGCTCTCGGTCTGGTCCGACTTCCGGATCGGCGACCGCATCCAGGCGCGCGCCTCCTACGACGTGGGGGCGACCCGGATCCACGACCTCTACGTGCAGTACGACCTCGGCGGCGGGGTGCGGCTCCGGGCCGGCCGCAGCGCTCCGCTCTGGATGGCCGAGTACACCGACGCTCCCTTCGCCTTCCAGATGATCGGCGTTGCGCCCGGCGCCGCGCTGACCCAGATCCGCGAGAACGGCGTCTTCCTGTTCGTGGACCGCGGGGGCTACAGCGGGCGGCTCCACGTGGTGCGGGGGTCCGGCTGGGCGGAGGATCCCAACGGGTTCAAGGACGTGATCGCCGGCGTCGGCCGCAGCTTCGCGGCCCTCGGAGGAAACTGGAAAGTGGACGTGGGTCACTACGAGGGACGCGACGGGACGGGGGACGACCTGATTCCCCGGCGCCAGACCGCCGCGCACCTCGACGGCACGATCGGACCCGACCGGACGTTCCGCAGCGCCGTCTACCAGCGGGACCAGAACGAGCGGAAGCACGTCGGCGGTTTCGCGCGTTTCCGCCAGCGCTTCGCGCCGCGCGTCTGGACCGGGATCGAGTTCGGCGGTGAGTCGAACAACGGCCCGATCGAGGATCCGGGCCACCTGAGCTACGTGCGGATGGGAGTCCGCTACGAGCTTCCGTGGACGCTGACCCACATCGAGGCCGACTTCCGCCGGCGGTTCGGGGCGATCTCGGACAACGAGGTGTTCGTCAACCTCCAGTGGATCCTGGACTTCCAGAACCCGCGCCGGAACTGATCGACGGCGCCGCGAGCGCGGTTGGAGTTACGCCGTGCGCGGCGCGGAGCGCCGCGGTGCCGGTCTGGAGACCGGCGTTCCAAGCCGTCGCGTCATCCGCGCTGTGCCTACCCCGAGAGGGCCGTCGGGGCGTAGTCCCGGAAGCCGCCCGCGGCGATCAGCGCCGCGACGCCGCCGATGTCAGGGGCGAGGGAGCGGTCCTCGGTATAGGGCGCGGAGATCCCGCGCACGGCGGCGATCGCCTCCTCGAGGGCTCCGGAGCTTTGGGCCGGGCGGTGGAACTCGATTCCCTGCACCGCCGCGAGCAGCTCGATGGCGACGATGTGCTCGAGGTTGTCCAGCATGTCGTGGAGCCGGCGCGCCCCGTGCGTCGCCATGCTGACGTGGTCTTCCTGGTTGGCCGAGGTCGGGATGCTGTCCACGCTCGCCGGATGGGCGAGCCCCTTGTTCTCCGAGGTGAGGGCGGCGGCGGTGATCCCGGCCATCATGAAACCGCTGTTCAGGCCGCTGTCGTGGACGAGAAACGCCGGCAGCCGGCTCAGGTGCGGGTCCACCAGCAGCGCCGTCCGCCGCTCGGACAGCGATCCGATCTCGGCGATGGCGAGCGCCAGGATGTCGGCCGCGAAGGCCACCGGCTCGGCGTGGAAGTTGCCGCCGGAAAGCACCTCTCCCGAGTCGGGAAACACCAGCGGGTTGTCGGTGACCGCGTTCGCCTCGGTCTCGAGGAGCGACGCGGCGTGGCGCAGGTTGTCGAGGCAGGCCCCCATCACCTGCGGCTGACAGCGGATCGAATAGGGGTCCTGCACCCGGTCGCAGTCGAGGTGCGAGGCGCGGATCGCGCTGCCGCGCATCAGGTCCCGCAGCACACCGGCGACGACGGCCTGTCCCGGGTGGCCACGGATCTCCTGGATCCGCGGATCGAACGGGATATCGCTTCCCTTGATGGCGTCGGTGGACAAGGCACCAGCGGCCAGCGCGGCGGCCAGTACGTTCTCGGTCCGGAAGGCGGCGGCGAGGGCCAGGGCGGTCGAGACCTGGGTCCCGTTCAGAAGCGCCAGTCCTTCCTTCGGCGCCAGCCGCAGCGGCTCCAGCCCGGCCCGACGCAGCGCTGCCGCGCCGCTCAGGGCCTCGTCCCCGATCCGGGCCTCTCCCTCCCCGATGAGCACGCCGGCGAGGTGGGCCAGCGGCGCCAGGTCCCCCGACGCCCCGGCGGAGCCCTTGGCCGGAATCCGCGGGTAGATCCCGTGTTCGAGCAGCGCCGCGAGCGCCTCGACGAGCTCCAGGCGCACCCCGGAGTGCCCGCGCGCGAGCGCCGTCACCTTCATCAGGATCACCAGGCGGACGACCTCCTCCCCGAGGTCCTCGCCGACCCCCGCGGCATGGGAACGGACGATGTTCTCCTGGAGCTTCCGGAGCTCGGTCGCGTCGATCCGCACGTGGACGAGATGCCCGCAGCCGGTGTTGACGCCGTAAACGGGACCGCCGCCGGCGATCGCCGCATCGATCGCGACGGACGCGGCGGTGATCCGGCGGCGCGCGTCGTCGCCGAGTTCGACCGACACGCGGTCGCGCCACGCCGCGCGCAGGGCGGCGAGGGGGATCGCCTCCCCGATCTCGATTCTCACGGGACCATGGGCAGGTTCAGCCCGTGTTCCCGCGCGCAGCCGATGGCCTCTTCGTAGCCCGCGTCCGCGTGTCGCATCACCCCCGTGGCCGGGTCGTTCCACAGGACCCGCTCGATGCGGCGGCCGGCGGCGTCGCTGCCGTCGCAGACGATGACGAACCCGGCGTGCTGCGCGTAGCCCATCCCGACGCCGCCGCCGTGGTGGATGGAGACCCAGGTGGCGCCGCTCGCGGTGTTCAGGAGGGCGTTCAGGAACGCCCAGTCGGACACCGCGTCGGAGCCGTCGCGCATCGCCTCCGTCTCGCGGTTGGGGCTCGCCACCGAGCCGCTGTCGAGGTGGTCGCGGCCGATGACGACGGGGGCCTCGAGTTCCCCCCGGCGCACCATCTCGTTGAACGCCAGGCCCAGCCGGTGGCGCGCTCCGAGCCCGACCCAGCAGATGCGGGCCGGCAGCCCCTGGAACTGGATGTGCTCGCGGGCGGCGTCGAGCCAGTTGTGGAGGTGCGGGTCGTCGGGGATCAGTTCCTTGACCTTCGCGTCCGTCCGGTAGATGTCCTCGGGGTCGCCGGACAGCGCGGCCCAGCGGAAGGGTCCGACGCCGCGGCAGAAGAGAGGCCGCACGTAGGCGGGCACGAACCCGGGGAAGTCGAAAGCGCGTTCCACGCCGGCGCCGAGGGCCTCCTGGCGGATGTTGTTGCCGTAGTCGAAAGTCGGGACGCCCGCGTCGTGGAAGCCGAGCATGGCGCGGACGTGGCCGGCGATGGAACGGACCGCGGCGGCCGCGACGGCGTCGGGGTCGCTCTCCCGCCGGGCGCGCCACTCCGCGACGCTCCAGCCGGCCGGCAGGTAGCCGTTCGCCGGGTCGTGCGCCGACGTCTGGTCGGTGAGGGCGTCGGGGCGGACGCCGCGGGCGAGCAGCTCCGGAAGGATCTCCGCGGCGTTGCCGACGAGGCCCACGGTCAGGGGAGTCCGAGCCCGGACCGATCCCTCGATCAGCGACAGCGCCTCGTCCACCGTTTCGGCCCGGGTGTCGAGGTATCCGGACGCGAGCCGGCGGTCGATCCGGTCCGCCTGGCACTCGATCGCGAGGAGCGAGGCGCCGGCCATCTTGGCGGCGAGCGGCTGCGCGCCTCCCATGCCGCCGAGTCCGGCGGTCAGGATCCAGCGTCCGGCGAGGTCCCCGCCGTAGTGCTGCCGGCCCATCTCCACGAACGTCTCGTAGGTGCCCTGGACGATCCCCTGGCTGCCGATGTAGATCCAGGACCCCGCGGTCATCTGGCCGAACATCATCAGGCCCTTGCGGTCGAGTTCCCGGAAGTGCTCCCAGTTCGCCCAGGCCGGCACCAGGTTGGAGTTGGCGATGAGCACGCGCGGCGCTTCGGGATGGGTCCGGAAGACGCCGACGGGCTTGCCGGACTGGACCAGCAGGGTTTCGTCCGCTTCGAGCGCCCGGAGCGCCGCGACGATCGCCTCGTAGGCCTCCCAGTTCCGGGCCGCCTTCCCGATCCCGCCGTAGACCACGAGGTCCTCGGGCCGTTCGGCAACCTCCGGATCGAGGTTGTTCATGAGCATGCGCAGCGGCGCCTCGGTGAGCCAGCTCTTCGCGGACAGGAGGGGGCCGGTCGGGGCCTTGATGGCCGTCGGCGGGGCGGTCTTCATGGCGACTCCATTCCGAGGCGGGCCAACGCGGCCGCGAAATCCCTTGCCGTCCGGGTGCGGTCCACGTGCCGGCCGCCTGCCACCTTCCATTCGCCGTGGACCATGACGCGTTCGATCGGTACTCGATATCCCGAGAATAGCAGCGCGTCCAGCAGCGTGGCGGGGCCGTGGCCGGCCAGCATCGGGTCCCCGGCGTCCAGCACCACGAGGTCGGCGGGCGCCCCGGGAGCGAGCCCGAAACGCGACTGACCGGCGGCCTGCGCGCCGCCCGCGAGCACCCGCCGGAACAGCTCCCGTCCTACGTGCGGATCTTCGACGGAAGTCACGTTCCGGGATTCCGAGTGCAGGCGCTGGGCGTACTCGAGCCAGCGCAGTTCCTCGAAGGGGTTGATGGTTACGTGGCTGTCGGAGCCGATCGCAATCCGGCCGCCGGCGGGCAGGAAGCGCTCCAGCGGGAACAGGCCGTCGCCGAGGTTCCCCTCGGTACTGGGACAGAGGCAGACGACCGCGCCGGAGGCAGCGAGATCGCGGGTCTCCGCGTCGTCGAGGTGGGTGGCGTGGACCAGGCACCACGCCTCGTCCACGTCGAAACGTTCCAGCAGCCAGCGCACCGGGCGGGCGTTGCAGGCGGCGAGGCAGTCCTCGACCTCGCGGCGCTGCTCGGCGATGTGGATGTGCAGCGGCGCGCCGCTGCCGGCCGCGCGGGCCGCCACCCGGCGCAGGGAGGGCTCGCTGACCGCGCGCAGGCTGTGGGCGCCGATTCCGACCGTCACCCGCCCGGAAGCCCCGTCGGCCGCACGTTCCTGGTGGGCGAGGAAGCTCTCGACCTCCATCGCGAACCGGCGTTGCCGCGGCTCGGGGGCCGGCCGGTCGAAACCCGCGCGCTCGTAGAGCACCGGGAGGTAGATCAGCCGGATGCCGCTGTCCGCCGCGGCCTGGCGGAGCGCCTCGAACATGGCGTCGGCATCGTCCCGTCCGGCAGGGTCCCGGAACACGTAGTGGAACTCGGCGACCGACGTGTAGCCGGCCGCAAGCATCTCGGTGTAGGCCTGACGGGCGATGGCCGTGAGGCCGCGGGGGTCGAGCCTCCCGGTGAGTTCGTACATCCGCTCGCGCCAGGTCCAGAACGAATCGCGGCCGGCCCCCGAACGGTGCTCGGTCCTCCCGGCCAGCGCCCGCTGGAACGCGTGGCTGTGGGCGTTGGTCAGGCCGGGGATCACGATCCCGGCGGTCAGATCGGCGTCCGGCGGGGAGGGAACCCCAGCGGAGGCCTCCACGATTTCGCCCTCGCGGATGCCGAGCAGGACGTCCTCCGCCCACCCGGTGGGGAGCAGCGCGCGGCGCGCCAGGATCCGCTTCATCGGTGTTTCCGAAGCTTGGCACACGCTATGGTCGGACGATGGGCCGCTGGGACCTGCTGCTGACCGATGCGCACATCGCGACGATGCGCGCCGGCGTTCCCGATCCCTACGGCGCCATCGAAGACGGAGCGCTCGCGATCCGGGACGGCGAGATCGCCTGGGTTGGGCCGGAAGCGGAACTTCCTTCCCATCGGGCGGAGGAGGCACGTTCCCTCGAAGGGCGCTGGATCACGCCCGCCCTGATCGACTGCCATACCCACCTGGTGTTCGGCGGCGACCGCGGGAGCGAGTTCGAAGCGCGCCTCGGAGGAGCGAGCTACGAGGAACTGGCCGCCGCCGGTGGCGGGATCATGGACACGGTGCGGGCCACCCGGGCCGCTTCGGCGGAAGAGCTCTTCCGGAGCGCCGTGGGCCGTTTGCAGGCGATGGCCGATGCGGGTGCGGCTACCGTGGAGATCAAGTCCGGCTACGGGCTGGACCTGGACACCGAGATCCGGATGCTCGAGGTGGCGCGCCGCCTGGGCCGCGCTTCCGGGCTGACGGTGCGGACGACGCTCCTGGCCGCGCACGCGGTGCCGCCGGAATTCCGGGGCCGGCCGGCCGACTACCTCGCCTTCGTCGGCGACGAGTTGCTACCCCGCGTGGCCGCGGAAGGCCTCGCGGATGCCGTGGACGGTTTCTGCGAGTCCGTCGCCTTCAGCGCCCCGCAGCTCGCGGGGTTGTTCGAACGCGCCAGCGCTCTTGGGCTGCCGGTCAAGCTGCATGCGGACCAACGGACGGACGGCGGCGGGGCGGCGCTCGCGGCGCGCTTCGGAGCACTTTCCGCCGACCACCTGGAGTACGCCCCGGAGGCGGGGATCGAAGCGCTCGCGCGAGCCGGAACCGTGGCGGTGCTGCTGCCGGGGGCCTTCCTGACGCTCGGCGAGAGCCGCCGCCCTCCGGTCGGCGCGCTGCGCCGGTTCGGGGTCCCGATCGCGCTGGCCACCGATTGCAACCCGGGAACGTCGCCGCTCGGCTCGCTTCCCGAGGCCATGGCCCTGGCCTCCCGGCTCTTCGGGTTGACGCCGGAGGAGTGCCTTGCCGGGGTGACGCGCCACGCGGCGCGGGCGCTCGGGCTGGAGCACGACCGGGGGACGCTCGAGCCGGGGAAGCGCGCGGACATCGCCATCTGGGACATCGGTCATCCGCGCGACCTGACCTACTGGCTCGGCCGCCGGGCGCTCGCCGGGTTGCTGGTTCGAGGACAGGACCGCGGGTAACGGCCCGCATTCCGCTGGGCCATTCGACGCTCCAACCGTCAGAATCCACACCCCGGTCGAACCTTTCAACCCGTTCGGTCGTTCCGGAAGCAGCGGCGCCGTCCGCGTTCACATCACGATCCCCAGCAAAGGAGCAGGAAACCCCATGGCCAAGGCCACGCACTACATTCCGAACCGCGCCAACGCGGTCACCCCCTATCTCGTTGTCCGCGACGGACAGGCGGCGCTCGCCTGGTACCAGGAGGTGCTCGGCGCGACCGTGGACTCCTCGATGGAGGGAGAGGGCGGCGCCGTCATGCACGCGGAACTCCGCTTCGGCGAGAGCCAGATCTACATGGCCCAGGAGTTTCCCGGACCGCCGGCGGAGGCCGGGTTCGTTTCCCCGGACACTCTCGGCGGGACCAGCACGACGATCCACCTCTACGTGCCGGACGTGGACGCCGTGCACCAAAAAGCGGTGGAGAAAGGCGCTAGCGAGATCCGTCCCCCCCAGGACCAGTTCTGGGGTGACCGCATGTCGAACGTCGTGGATCCCTTCGGGCATCGCTGGAGCCTGGCGACGCACATCGAGGACCTGAGCGAAGAGGAGCTGGAAGCCCGAGCGCGCGCGGCCGCCGCGGAGTTCGAGGCTCAGCAGTAGGGCCTCAAGCTCCCTCGACGAGCAACACCGGTCAGTTGCTGCGAAACGCAGCCGCGACGGAAGGGAACGCCGGTCTTCAGACCGGCACCGTCCGCCGAAGGCGGGCGCAACGCAACGTCGGGCCATGACCGGGCCGGGCATTCCGCGCTTCGCGGCCCTGCGGCCCGCGGTGCCGGTCTGAAGACCGGCGCTCCCTTACAGCGTCCGGAGGAAGGCGATGAGGGCGGGGAGGTCGTCCGCGCTCACCTCGACTCCGAGTCCCGGGTGGACTTCGAAGACTTCTTCGAGCGACTTGGCGGAGCCGTCGTGGAGGAGCGCCCGCCGGAACCGGACTCCCCGGAGCGACGGCGGGTTGAACCGGTCGTGTCCCAGTTCGTCGGTCAGGCCCACGTTGTGGACCCCCGGCGAGGTGTAGACCGGGGCGGTGTGACAGCGGTTGCAGGCGTAGCGGTCGAAGGCTTCCCGTCCCTCGGCCAGGAGCGCCGATTCCACAGGCGCGCCGACCTCCGGTAGTTCCAGGGTGCGCAGGTAGGCGGCGAGGTCGCTCACCTCGCGCTCCTCGAGGCGCCGCCCGCGGAGGGTGGTGCGCACCGACTTGACCACCTGATCCTCGAGCCTGCGGATCTGCCCGTCCCAGGCCCACGGCTTCGTGTCCGCCACCCCGAGCAGCGAGAGGACCCGCTTGGGGGCGCCGTAGGTGCCGTCGCCCAGGGTGTCCGAGAGACGGTGGTTCGTGTGTCCCTGGGTGTGGCAGCTCGCGCAGCTCATCCAGCCGCGGAGCGAGAGCGACGCGTCGTGAAAGAGCAGTTCGCCCCGTTCGACGGCGGTGAGCGGCGCCGCCGGACCGAGGGGGATCCGGGCCACCTCGGTCTGTTCGGCGAGCGCGACCACCGAGATCTCGTCGGACCGGGTGTTGGCCACGTAGAGGAGTCCGTTTCCGTCGGCCGCGATCGCCGAGGGGCCGCGCCCCACCCGCGCGTGGCTCATCCGCCGGGCGTCGGCGCCGCCGAAGGCGAGCCGCCCGACTCCGGACAGCGCGATGACCAGCTCGCCCTCCGGCGAAACGACCATCGCCGCCGGGTCCCCCGACGGGGTGAGGACATCGCCGAGATCCATGATCCGGGTGCGCCGACCGAGGCGCGGGTTGCCGGAAACCAGGTCGTCCAGCGGCATCAGGCTGACGCTGTTCGTGATGAACACCCCCCAGCGGATGTCGTCCGAGGTGGTGTGCATCCCGGTGTGGAGTTCCTGGTGGGTAATCCCGAGCCGCCCGTCCGGGAGGAGCGTCAGGCCCCTCAGGTTGTGACCGGTGAGTTCCTTCGTGCGGAGCAGTTCGCCGTCCGCGGCCGAAACCACCGCGAGGCCCCCGCCGAAGCCGTCCGCGACGAGCAGCTTCCCGTCGCCCAGGAACAGCATCTCCTGCGGCTCGAAGGGGAGATCGGCGACCCAGCGCGGCGTGTCCAGATCCCCGGCAGTCGCATCCGGACCCGTCAGGTCGTACATCTGGACCCGCCGCGACCAGAGGCAGGAAACGGCCAGCGACGCGTCCTGCCGGGCGGCGCGGACCGGGTAGCGGCAGGTCGGGACGGCCGCTTCCACCTCGAGGAGCGGGGCCGCCGCGGCCGCCGGGAAGGGGCCGGGAGCCGTCCAGTCGCCGTTTCCGGGGCGGAGCACCAGGAGTTCGTGCGCACCGTGGTCGACGGCGAGCACCCGCGCGCCGTCCGGAAGGAGCGCCAGGTCGGTGATGTTCGCGCCGGCCGGGGCCTCTCCCAGGAGGGTGAGATCGGCCGTGCGGACGACGCTGACCGTTCCGGCGCGGTTGCCGACCAGCAGCGCCTCGCCGGCCGGGGTTCCCGGCGCGAGGACGACCGCCTGCGGACGGCGGGGCGCCTCGGCGCGTGCGGCGCTCCCGAAACCCAGCCAAACCGCTCCCGCGACCAGGGCCAGCGCGGCGAGCCGGCGTCCCGGGAGGGGTGTCCGCATGTCCCGCATTGTATGGCGGCCCAGCGGGGGCAGAATTCGGCGGAGCGAGGGAAGTTGGATGTTTCTCAGGAATGCCTGGTACGTCGCCGCCTGGAGCAGCGAGATCGGTCGGACACCGCAGCAGATCCGCGTCCTGGGCGAAAAGGTCTGCGTGTTCCGTCCCGGCGGGGACGGGGTCGCCGCGCTGGAGGACGCCTGCCCGCACCGCAAGCTGCCCCTCTCGAAGGGCCGGATCCGGGACGGCAACCTGGAATGCGGGTATCACGGCCTGACCTTCGACCCTTCCGGACAGTGCGTCTGGGCGCCGGGCAGCGGGCGCATTCCGCCGGGCGCGAACGCCCGGGCATACCCGGTGCACGAAAAGTACGGCCTGGTCTGGATCTGGATGGGCGACGCCGCAATCGCCGACCCCGCGAAGATCATCCCTATCCCCAACTTCGACGATCCGGCCTGGGGCATCAACCGGGGTCCCGCCCTGGAGCTCGCGTGCAACTACCTGTTCGTGTGCGACAACCTGCTCGACCCCACCCACGTCGCCTGGGTGCATGCGACGTCCTTCGCCCAGGATGCCGCGAAGGACGCTCCCCTGCAGGTGACGGGAACGAAGGACGGCGTCATCGTGCACCGCTGGATGCTGGACGTGGAGCCGGCCCCCTTCTACCGGAAGATCGTTCCGTTCGAGGGCAACTGCGACCGGCTGCAGCACTACGAGGTCCGCTACCCGTCCCTCGCGTTCATCCGGGCGGTCTTCACGCCCGCGGGCACCGGCGGACCGGAGGGACCGCTGGCCGACAGCACCTTCATCATGGACAGCTACAACTTCATGACTCCGGTCACCGAGAAGGAAACCCGCTACTACTGGTTCCAGCTTCGCAACGTCAGGCCCGGCGACGAAGACCTGAGCGAGATGATGAGCGAGGACGTGCGCGAGGCTTTCGAGGAGGACCGCGCCGTCCTGAACGAAGTCCAGATCGGCATGGACACGGCGACTTCACCGAACATCAATCTGCCGATCGACGCCGGACCGTTGCGGTTTCGCCGGCAACTCGAGGCGATGATCGCCGGGGAAGCGGCGGCGGGAGCCGGGACCGGCGCCTGACCGCCTGTGGCTAGAATTCCGCGCCTTTTCCCCTGCAAGAGCAGAGGTACCTCGATATGACCGAACCGATCATGATCGAGGCGCGCGATCTCAGCAAGTTCTATGGGCCCTTCGTGGCCGTCGAGAGCGTGCGCTTCGCGATTCCCCGGGGGCAGATTGTCGCCTTCCTGGGGCCGAACGGGGCCGGGAAGACCACCACGATGAAGATGCTGACCGGCTATCTCGCCCCCAGCGGGGGCACCGCCGCGATCGCCGGGCTGGACGTCCACAGGCAGCGCCTCGACGCCACCCGCCGCCTTGGCTACCTGCCCGAGAACGGCCCGCTCTACCCGGACATGACGCCTGCGGAACTGCTCCGCTTCTTCGGGGAGGCCCGCGAGATCCCGCCCGGCCGGCTGACCTCCCGCATCGGGGAAGTGGCCGCCCTCTGCGCCCTCGACGAGGTGATGGAAAAGCCCATCGGCAAACTCTCCCGGGGCTTCCGCCAGCGGGTCGGGGTGGCGCAGGCGTTGCTCCACGACCCCGACGTGCTCATCATGGACGAGCCGACCGCGGGCCTCGATCCCAACCAGATCCGGGACTTTCGCCAGAACATCCGCCGGCTGGGCGCCGGCAAGACCGTCCTCATTTCCACCCACATCCTCCGTGAGGTGGAAGCGGTGGCGGACCGGGTGCTCGTGGTGAACGGAGGCCGCCTGGTGTTCGACGGGGTTCCGGCGGACCTCCAGCGGGACGGCTCGATGGAGGACAGCTTCTACGAGCTCACCGGGTCGGGTGGGAGCGACGGCGCGGCCGCGAACGGCGCGGCGGGCGACGCGCCGGCGCCCCCCCCGGGGGAGGTCGCGTGATGCCCGGCCTCGTGGAAATCCCGAACGTTCGCCGCCCGGTGGTGGCGGCCCTCATGCGGAGGGACCTCCGCATGTACTTCTCGAACCCGTCGGGCTACGTCTTCCTGACGCTGTTCATCCTGCTGAGCGCCGCCGCGGCGTTCTGGCAGGACCGCTTCTTCCTGAACAACCTGGCGAACCTCGACCAGTTGAACGGGCTGTTCCCGTACATCCTGATCTTCTTCATCCCCGCGCTCACCATGTCGGTGTGGGCCGAGGAGAAGAAGCTCGGGACCGACGAACTGCTGCTCACCCTCCCGGCGACCGACCTCGAGATCGTGCTCGGCAAGTACACGGCGGTGCTCGGCATCTACGGGGCGGCGCTGGTGCTCTCGCTCAGCCACGCCCTCGTCCTGATGTTCCTCGGGAGCCCCGACTGGGGCCTGCTGTTCGCCAACTACGTCGGCTACGCGCTGCTCGGCGCGGCGCTCGCGGCGGCCGGAATGGCCGCGTCGCTCCTCACCTCCATCCCCACGGTGGCGTTCATCCTGGGCGCGGTGGCGGCGGGGGTGCTGGTGCTGCCCGACCTCTTCGTCGGCAGCTTCAGCCCGTGGCTGGCCCGCGCGGTGGAGCCCGTTTCGGCGATCCACCACTTCGACGAGTTCGGCCGCGGCGTGATCCCGTTCACTTCGGTGCTCTATTTCGCCGCGGTCGCCGGCTTCTTCCTCTACCTGAACGTCCTCCTCATCGGAAAGCGTCACTGGCCCGCCGCCGCCGACGGCTACCGGATGTCCACCCACCACGCGGTGCGGGCGGTCTCCGTGGCGCTGGCCCTGCTGAGCGCCATCGTGCTCATCTCGCGGCTGGGGTTCCGCGTCGACACCACCGCCGAGCGGCTCCATTCACTCTCCGCGGAGACCCGCGAGCTGCTCCGGGCGCTGCCCGACGACCGGCCGGTCTTCGTGCAGGCGTATCTGAGCCCCGAGGTGCCCGAGCCGCTCGTCCAGACCCGCGCGACCCTGATGAGCGTGCTCCGCGAGATGGAGTCGGTGAGCGGCGGCCGGGTCCAGGTGCTGGTCGAGGACACGGAGCCGTTCACCGAGTCCGCCCGCGAGGCCCGGGAGAAGTTCGGCATCATGCCGCGGGAGATCCCCAGCGTGACCTCGGCGAGGACCGGGGTCAGCGACGTGTTCATGGGGGTCGCCTTCACCTGCGCCGCCGAGGAGCAGGTGATTCCGTTCTTCGACCGCGGCCTGCCCGTCGAGTACGAGCTCGCCCGCAGCATCCGGGTGGTGGCCAACACCGACAAGAAGCGGATCGGCGTGATCTCCAAGGAGCTCCGGATCTTCGGCGGCCTCGACTTCCAGACGATGCGGAGCTCGCCGGAATGGTCGGTGGTGGACGAACTCCGCAAGCAGTACGAGGTGGTGCAGATCCAGCCGAACGCGATGATCACCGAGGAGGTGGACGGGCTGCTGGTGGTGCTGCCGTCGACGCTCGCGGACGACGAGATGAACAACGTCACCGACTTCATCCGCACCGGAGTCCCGGCGGTCCTGCTCGTGGACCCGCTGCCGGTGGTGAACATCGGCCTCGCTCCTTCCGAGCCGCCGGGCGCTTCGCAGAACCCGTTCATGCGGCAGGGCCAGCCGCCGCCGACCCCGAAGGGGAACATCCAGTCTTTCCTGGCGAACCTCGGGATCTCGTGGGATCCGGGCGGGATCGTCTGGGACGCCTACAACCCGCATCCCGACCTAGGCCACCTGCCGCCGGAGGTGGTGTTCCTCGGTGAGGGGAATGGCAACCCGGAGGTCTTCGCGGACGCGTCGGCGGCGAGCGCGGGCCTCCAGCAGGTCGTCCTCATCTATCCCGGGTACTTCGAACCTCTCCCGGGAGCGGTGGCCGAGTTCCAGCCGCTCCTCACCACCGGCGACGTGTCCGGCGTTCTTCCCTATTTCCAGATGGTGCAGCGCAACTTCCTCGGCTCGCAGTTGAACCCCAACCTGCCGCACCGGCCCGACCCCATGACCTACGTGGTCGCCGCGGAGGCGCGCACCTTCCGCCCCGAGTCGGACGACGCCACGGGGGATGACGCGGACCCGTCCGCGAGGGTCGAGGCGGACAGCACCCGCGTCATCGCGATCGCCGACCTCGACTTCATTTCGGAGCAGTTCTTCGAGCTGCGCCGGATCGGGCCTCCCAACCTCAACTTCGACAACGTGTCGTTCTTCCTGAACGCCATGGACGTGCTCGTCGGGGACGAGTCCTTCGTGTCGCTCCGGAACCGCCGGGTGCGCCACCGGACCCTCGAGGCGGTGGAATCCCGGGTTCGCGAGTTCACCGAGCAGCGGAGCCTCGAAGAGGACGAGGCGGAGTCCAGCGCCCAGGAGGCGCTCCGCCAGGCGCAGGAGCGGCTCGACCGGCGGGTCGCGGCCGTCGAGGAGCGCGACGACCTCGACGCACAGGCGAAACAGATCATGGCCCGGAACCTCCAGGAGGTGGAGAACCGCCGGTTCAGCGTGCTGGAGGCGAACATCAACGCCGAGAAGGACGCGCAGATCCGCGCCAGCGAGGAACGCATGGAGGCGCAGATCCGCCGCATCCAGAGCGGAATCCGCACCGCGGCGGTGCTGCTGCCGCCGATTCCGGTGTTCCTGCTCGGCGTCTGGACGTTCGTGCGCCGGCGGCGGGCCGAGGTGGAAGGCGCGGCCGCCGCGCGCCGCCTCCGCCAGCAGTGACCGGCGAGGAGAGAGGAGCGATGAGCGAAACGACGAACACGGCCGCAACGCCGGAAGCCTCGAAAACCGGCGGGCCGGAACTGCGCCGCACCCAGACCATCGCCGGCGCGGCCCTGCTGCTGACCGTGCTGGCCGCGGTCAGCGCCCCGCGCAACCCCGAGCCGAGCGACTTCGTGGACCTCGGGGAGCGCTTCTTCCCGAGTTTCGAGGATCCCGAGGAGGCGATGTCGCTCGAGATCATCGAGTTCGACGAGGCCACCGCGGAAGCCATCCCGTTCCGGGTGCAGAACGAGAACGGGATCTGGACCATCCCCAGCCACCACGACTATCCCGCCGACGGCCAGGACCGGCTGGCGCAGACCGCCGCCGGCATCATGCTCCTCGAAAAGGACGACTTCCGCTCGGAGAACGTCGCCGACCATCCCACGCTCGGGGTGGTGGACCCCTTGGACGAGGGGGCGGTCTCGCTCATCGGGCGGGGACGCCGGGTGACGGTGAAGGCCTCGGGCGACCGGGTGCTGGCGGACCTCGTCATCGGCCGCCAGGTGCCGGACCGCGAGGGTTCTTACTTCGTCCGGGTCCCGGGCCAGAAACGCGTCTATGTCTCGCAGCTCGGGGTGGACATCTCGGCGCAGTTCGGAGACTGGATCGAGCGCGACCTGCTGCTGATGGACCGGGACCGGGTGGACGAGGCCGTCCTCGAGGACTACACCATCAACGAACGAACCCTCCAGGTGGACCGGCGGGGACGCCTCGCGCTCAGCAAGGTCGACGGCGACTGGACGGCCGAGGACCTCGGCTCCAGCCAGGAAGTGGACTCCTTCGAGGTGAACGAAATCCTCCGGGCGGCCGACGAACTCGAGATCGTGGGAGTGCGGCCCAAGCCCGAGGGCATCGCGGCGACCCTGACCGGCGACACGGCGGGCGTCTCGAACGCCGACATCCTCTCGCTGCAGAGCCGCGGCTACTACCTCACCCAGGGCGGCAGCCTGCTGTCCAACGAAGGCGAGGTCCGCCTCGAGACCGATGAGGGCATCCGCTACACCCTCCGCTTCGGCGAGGTTGTCTACGGCCGGGACGTGGACGTGAGCGCCGGCAGCGAGGCCGAGGACACCGCCGATGCGGCGTCATCCGGCCCCGCCGAGAACCGCTACCTCTTCGTGACCGCGGAGTTCCGGCCCGAGCGTTTCCCCGAACCGCCGCGCCCGGCGAACCGCGACTACCAGGACAAGCCGTCCGACGAACTCACCGACGCGGACCGCGAGAACCGCGACCTGGCGCGCGCGTGGGACCGCTGGCAGGACGACGTCGAGAAGGGCCGCGAACTCGAGGAGACCCTCACCCGCCGCTTCGCCGACTGGTACTACGTCATCTCCCAGGACAGCTTCGAGAACATCCGCAAGACCCGCGACGACGTCGTCCGCGAGTCAAGCTGAGCCGACGGCTTGGAACGCCGGTCTCCAGACCGGCACCGCGGCGCTCCGCGCCGCGCACCATGCGGACCGGGAGGGGGCCGTTGCCAGGATGTTTCCCGGTAGCGCCACGAAGACGAGGAACGACGCCCCCTCCCGGGTCCGCCCGGCACTTCGCGCCGGAGCCCCGCAAGTGCGGCGTGAGCCGCACGCAGGCCCCGGAGCGGGAGTGGTTGGGGCCGGGGAACCCGGCTTCCAACCGCTCCTGGCTCGGGAATCGCAACTCCCTCGCGCGCCTGCGGCGCACTTCGGCGAGTTCCGGTTTTGCGCTGTCCTCTTGTGAAAGGGGGGCAAGCCCCCCTCTCACACTCTCCCCCCAGACGGCGTTCCAAGCCGTTCTGCCACCCGATCCGCGTTACAGCGGGACGTCAACCCCGACCAGCACCACGTAGTCCCGCTCGATCTCGGCGTGGAAGCTCGCCGGAAGCCTCGCCCAGTCGCGGGCCTCGACGAAAAACGGGATCGTCGAGTCGTGGAACGCCTCTCGGAGCGTCCCGAGCGTTTCCAGCGGCAGTCGTTCCAGCCCGGGGCCGCGCAGGACCAGGTCCAGGTCGCTTCCAGGATGGCTCCGCCCGTTGACCCGGCTCCCGTAGGCCCACACCTCGATGCCCGGTGCGCATCTCGCCAGGATTTCCTCGATCCTGGTCCGGTGGCGGGGGAGCAGATCCAGCCGATCAGTCATCGCGGGGGGCGTCGAGCCGGTGGGCCAGCGCCTTCGCATCGAGCACGAACTGCGGAAGTTGCCGCACCGCGGCTTCAGCGAAGCCCTCTCCGTAGTCGTGCGCCGTGTCGTTCCGACTCTCCCGGTACCCGAGCCAGCGTTCGCACTCGTCGGCCTCGATCAGTCCGTGCTGGGCGGCGGTGCGGAACACGTCCCTGAAGGTCAACCGCGCCGCCGCCCGGTTGGAGGCCGTCCAGGCGCTGATCCGCTTTCGCAACAGCTTGCCGCACTGTTCGAGGATCAACTCGAACTCCTTCACGCACGCGGCGCGATAGATCTCGTACGCCGTTTCCCCCGGCTGGTGGTCTCGAAGACCCTGAAGGGCGCTCTCCAGGGTCCCGACGCAGCGGTGGAGGTACTCGGTGCTGAGCGCCATCCAGCCATCTTACCGATGGCGGGACGCCCTTCGCCCAGCGGCGAGCGGGCGTTCAGAGCCTGGACCGGGCGAGCGCCGCCTCGCAGCGCGCGGCATCATCCGTCCGTCCGGCTTGCGCCAGCACGCCGCAGGCGTCTTCGAGCGCCGGACGCACGATGGGCGTGAGTTCCTCGCCCGCCTCGATCATGGCTTCCCACCCCCGCACCGCCTCGATCAGGTGGACCAGCGCTTCCCGTTCGCCGAAGCGGTGGAGCGCGCGTCCGAGGCGGTAGCGGATGAGCGGATCGTCGGGATCCTGTTCGAGCGCGAGCCGGTAGGACTCGATGGCGCGCCGGGTGTCCCCGGCGTCGTCGTAGGCCACCCCGGTGCGGTGATGGGTGTCGGCGCGCGAGGAGCGCCGCTCAGCTTCGGCCTCACGCTCGGTGCGGACGGTCTCCGGATTCTCCGCGAGGAGGGCCACGATGTCGCGGTGTTCCTTCTGGCGGGCGAGGCTCAGGGCGGTCTCCCCGTTCGCCGCCGTTACCGTGGGATCGGCTCCCGCCGCGAGCAGCATCCGGACCGCGTCCGTCCGGCCGCGGTCCACCGCGCTGAGCAGCGGCGTCGCGCCCCAGCGCGCCGCGGCGTTCACGTCCGCTCCGGCTTCCAGCAGCAGTTCCATCGTGCCGAGATGACCCCCCATCGAGGCCCGGTTCAACGGAGTAATTCCGTTCTGCGCCGGATCGTTCACGGCGGCGCCTTTTTCGAGGAGCCAGGAGACGAAACGCTCCCGCCCGAGCACCGCCGCCACGTGGAGCGCCGTCATGCCGTTCGGCGCCTTGGCGTCCACCGCCATCCCGCCCTCGATCGCCGCGGCCATGATCTCGAACTCGCCGTCGCGCACCGCGTTCAGGACCTCTTCGAGCTGCGGATCGAGCCGGGGAGGCTGGGCGGTGGCGACCGCGCCAACGATGACGAGGAACGGGACGAGTCTGCGCCCCAGCGGCCGGACGGCCGGCGTTCCAGACAGCAACCGCATCCGGAGCAGCTCAGGCCGGCGCCATCGTCCGGAATCCGGCAGCGCTCGCGGCTGCGAAGAGGCGCTCGTCGTAGGTCACGAACGCGTCGAGACCGAACAGGGACAGGGCCGTGGCGAGATGGATCGCGTCGAGACTCCGAAGGCCGGGTGGATCCACCTCCGCCGCCGCGCCCAGCACGCGGTCGTCCAACGGGACGAGCGCGATCCGGGAGAGCATTCGCTCCGCAGCTCGCACGGATGCGCCAGTGAGGCTCCTTCGACCGAGCGCCCGCAGGACCTCGACCCGCGCGAGCGCGCTGGAGATCCAGTCTCCGGTCGGTGCGAGTTGCTGCCGAAGCGCCTCGGATTCCGGCTCTGGAACGACGAGTTTCGCGATCGCCGACGAATCCAGATACAACACCGCGACAACCCCTGGGTCAGAATCGGTGTTCCCGGCGGTCCCGGATCAGAGCCTCGCTGACCTCGTTGCTCGGCTCGCCCTCGGGGAGCGGCAGGTCCCGCGGATCGCCCGCCGGCGCGCGTACCCGGCCCTCGGCGATCAGCCGCTGAAGAGGCGAAAGCCCGCTCGGGAGCGGCACGAGCAACGCCACCGGCCGGCCCCGGTCCGTCACTTCGAAGCGCTCCCCGCGATCGATGCGGCGGAGATAGACGCTGAGGTTCTGGCGAAGCTCGCGGACGCCCACCCGCGAGGTGGCAGCAGAGGTTCCGACCATGATGACGCACACGGTAGCACATCGGTTTCCCCGGTTTCCCCCGATATGATCGGCCTCCGTGAACGAAGGTCAGGATCGCAACAGCCGCCGGAAGTTCCTGAAGACCTCCGGGGCGGTGGTCGCCGCGGTGGCGGCGCCGGCGGGCGCGGCGGCGAAGGCGGCCCAGGAGTCCCAGGCGCTGAACCTCTCGCTGGAGCTCCCCCTGCTCCACGCCTTCGCCGAGGCCGTGCTGCCGGAAGCGATCGGCGCGGACGGCGTCCGGGACGCGCTCCGCGACTTCGTCACCTGGCTGAACGGCTTCGAGCCGGTCGCCGAGTTGCCGCACCCGTACCTGTCGTCCGTCGAGGTGCAGTACGGACCACCGCACCCGGCGCCCCGCTGGGCGTCCCAACTCCAGGCGCTCGACCTGCTCGCGACGAAGGAGCACGGCGCGCCGTTCGCCGAACTCCCGGTCGCCACGCGGCGTGAACTGGTCGCCGCCGACCTCGAGCGCCACGACGCGGGCCCCGACCTTCCGCGTCCGGCGTACGCCGGCCACGTCGCCGTGGGACTCCTCGCCCGCTTCTATTCGCGGCCCAGGACCGCCGATCTGGCCTACGGCGCCCGCATCAACGCCCGGGCCTGCCGCGACCTCGCGTCCGGGTCGACCATGCCCGAGCCCCTCGCCACCACCGAGGCGCAGAACTGACCGTGCCCCGCACGATCGAAGCCGACGTCGTCATCATCGGGGGCGGGATCAGTTCCGCGATGGTGGCGGAGCGGATTGCCGAGGACACCGAGGCTTCCATTGCGGTGATCGAGGCCGGGAACCGGATCTTCGACTTCGAGAACCGCTTCAACACCCGTCGCCGCTTCCTCGACTACGGGGAAAACCCCTACCACGGGGACCACATCCCCGGGCACGACTGCAAGAACGCCCAGTCGCGCTCCATGTCCGTGGGCGGGCTCGCGATGCACTGGGGAGGCACCACGCCGCGGTACTCGCCGGAGGATTTCCGGCTCCGGAGCCTCTTCGGGGTCGGCACGGACTGGCCGATTTCGTACGACGACCTCGACCCCTTCTACCAGGAGGCCGAAGAGCGGATCGGAGTGGCGGGCGAGCAGGGGCCGGCCGAATACGACCCCCGCTCCGGCGGCTACCCGATGGACCCGCTGCCGACGTCCTACAACCTCGGACTCGCCAAGGAGTGGGCGGAGAAGTCGGGCATCCCCTACTGGCGGAACCCGGTCTCCAAGAACTCCCGTCCCTGGCGCGGCCGGCGCGAGTGCATCCGCTGCGATACCTGCTCGATCTGCCCCACCGGCGCCAAGTACAGCCCGGACTTCACGTTCCAGAGCCTCCTCGAGGCGGGGCGGATCACGCTCCACGACCGCACCATGGTGCGGCGGCTCGTCCCGAGGGCGGATTCCGACGCCATCGGGCAGGCCGACGCGTTCCACCGGGACGATCCGGACGACCCCGTCACCATCCGGGCGCGGCACTTCGTGCTGGCCGCGGGCTACGCCTGGTCGTCCCACCTGCTGCTGATGAGCGCCGGAGGGCGCTCTCCGGACGGGATCGCGAACCGCTCGGGGACCGTGGGCCGCTTCATCACGGGGCACCGCTGGGTGAACGCCTTCGTCTCCGTCCCGATGCGGCTCTACCCCGGGGTGTACGGCTCGGACAGCCTGCTCTCCAAGCGCTTCCAGCACAAGGACGACGAGGCCCAGCCCGACGGCAAGTACATCCGCCACGACCTGCGCATCTGGGAATCGGACAGGGGCAAGCGGGCCCGCCTCCGGGACGACCATGGCAACCTCCTGCTCGGCGACGCCGCGCTGAACGATTGGCGCCGGCGCATCGAGACCGGTTCGCTCCGCATGCGGGGCTACTACGACGTGATCCCGGCGCGGGAGAGCGCCCTGACCCTGGAATCGAACCGCAAGAACCCGTGGGGCGACCCGCTCCCGAGAATCGATTTCGTCGACGATCCCGTCTCCGCGGAGCTTCGCGGATATACGGAGGCGAAGATCGAGGAGCGCTTCCGCCGGATCCTCACCGCGGGCGGCGGCGCGATGCTGAGCATCAGCTTCGCCTCCGACTACGACCATCCGGGCGGGGGGTGCCGGATGGGCGATGACCCGGCCGACAGCGTGGTGGACGCCTGGGGTCGCGCCCACGACCACGAGAACTTGTGGATCGCCGGTGCGCCCACGATCGTGGGCTCGGGGTGCAACAACGGCACCCTCACGTTCGCGGCGCTCTCGCTCCGCACCGCTTCCCGGCTCGCCGGCGAGCTCTGATTCCGGCCGACGGGTAGAACGTGGGCGGCGTGACGCCCGCGAGGACGCTATATCGAGTGTCTCTTAGAGCTATGAACATTTGTAATAACCTATGAGTTCCCCAATATGGGAATGACCGACTCCCGACGCGATCGAAACCTCGTGCTCTCTTGCGTCGCCCGAGCCGCACTTCGCGAACCGGAGGTCCCATGACCAACGACGAGTTGCGGGATCTGGTCGCCGGCGGCGAAACGCTGGCGGTGGAGTTCAAAGCCGATCCGCCGGATCAGATGGTCCCGGACGGCAATCTGGTTCAGGCCGCCGTCTGCCTGGCGAACCGCCTGGAGCCGGAGCCGGCGTTCTTGCTGCTCGGTGTGACGAACGATGGCCAGATCACCGGCGCTCGTCCCCGGCACGGCGAACGCACCGATCCGCTACGGATTCAGGCGCTGATCGCGAACCGAACAACGCCATCGTTGGCCGTGCGCGCCGAGATCGTGCCGGTGGATGGCCTGGAAGTACTCGCCGTCGAAGTGCCGGAAACGCGTCACCCGGTGGGCACGGTCGACGGGCGCTACTTCCGGCGAGCCCGCGGGTCGGATGGAAAGCCAGCTTGCGTCCCCTTGCACTTTCACGAAATGCAGACGATGCAGGCGGAGCGAGGGCTACTCGACTACTCGATGTTGCCGGTGGCCGACTTGGGAGAGGAGGCCCTCGACCCACTCGAGTTCGCTCGATACCGCCGGACGATTCAGGAAAGCCAGGGGCGCGGCGACGCGGCGTTGCTGGATCTGGACGACGGGGAACTCGCGCGGGCGCTCGGCGCCGTCGAAATGGTGAACGGGAAGCTCCGGGTGAGGGTTCTGGGCCTGCTGCTGTTCGGAAAGCAGGAAGCGCTCGCGTCCCACCTGCCGGCGCACGAGGCGGCGTTTCAGGTGCTGTTGGGACCGGACGTTGCAGTCAATGACTTCTTTCGCTGGCCGCTCCTGCGCCTGCTCGAAGAGTTCGAAGGACGGCTCCGCGCTCGCAATCAGGAGGAGGAGATCCAGGTAGGCATCCTGCGAATCGGGATCCCGGACCATTCCCCGCGGGGCTTCCGCGAGGCGGTCGCGAACGCGCTGATTCACCGCGACTATTCGCAGCTCGGCGCCGTGCACGTGCAGATGCATGAAGACCGGATCGAGGTCATCAGTCCGGGCGGGTTTCCCCTTGGCGTGCGCCTTGACAATCTGCTGGTTGCCGGGCCGCGCCCGCGGAACCCGATGCTCGCCGACGCGCTCAAGCGCGCCGGAGTTGTCGAACGGACCGCGCGCGGAATTGACCTCATCTATACCGAGCAGATCCGCAACGGACGCCCTGCACCGGCCTACGACCGCAGCACCGAAACCAATGTGGTCGTGGTCCTCCCGGGCGGGAAAGCGAATCTGGATTTCGTTCGACTCGTGGTGGAGGAGGGGCGTCAGTCTCGTCCTCCGACGCTGGACGAACTCCTGATCCTGAACCAGCTCACGCTTGTGCATCGCTTGACCACGGAAGAAGCGGCGGAGTTGGTCCATAAGTCGGCGGCGCAGGCGCGCAGCAGGCTGGAGCGCCTGGTTGAATCCGGGCTGGTCGAGGCTGTCGGCAGTGGCCGAGCTCGGACTTGGAGGTTGTCCGCGGTCACTTATCGAAGCCTGGGACAGGAAGCTGCTTACGTGCGCCAGCGCGAGGTGGAGCGGGTGCGGCAGGTGGAGTTGATCCTGCAGTACGTTGAGAGCTACGGGCGCATTTCGCGGGGCGTTGCGGCGGAGCTATGCCGTGTTCCACCGCATCGGGCGAGCTTGCTCTTGAAGGACCTGGTCGAGCGTGGTCAGCTTCGTCGGCACGGGCAACGCCGCTGGAGTTGGTACGGCAAACCCTGAATCAGAGTCTCCGGAGCCGGATGGGTCCCAGGGTGTCCGCGAGTACAGGAATCGCGATCTGCTATCCGATGTTTTGATAGACATTATTAACAGTCTCATAGACTATCGAACATGGCCATAGACAGACGAATCTCGTGCGGAGATTCCGCGCTCCGGCGCGCGTTGGCGGCCGGTGACCGTTCACGGTCGGGTCGACGACTCTGGAGTCTCTTCGACGGGCCGGATCTCCCTTGCGTCGCGCTTCTCGGGGCGCTGGTCACGGCTTGCGGAGAGCCCGGAATTCCTGTTCCCGACCCGGCGCACGACGCCATGCTGGTCCTCACCGCGGACCGGGTGGTGGACGGCCGGGGCGGCGTCCTGGAGGACCACGGGGTCGTCGTGCGCGAGGATCGGATCGCGGCGGTCCTGCCCCGGACCGAACTGCCGCCGGACGGTCACCGGCTGGATTTCCCCGGCGGCACGATCCTCCCCGGGTTCATCGACACCCACGTCCATCTCCACTGGCATTTCGGCGAGGACGGCCGGTACACCCGCGACGACCCGCCCGAGGTGAACGCGCTCCACGGGCTCGAGAACGGCATCCGGATGCTGGAGGCCGGCTTCACGACGGTGCAGAGCCTCGGCGCGGCCGTGGACGGCCCGGTGCGGGACGCCGTGAATCGCGGCGTCGTCCCCGGCCCCCGGATCATCACCTCACTCGGTTCGCTGAACGCCCGCACCGGCGGACCGGAGGAGATGGCTGCCGAGGTGCATCGCCTCGCGGACGCCGGGGCGGACGCCATCAAGATCTTCGCGTCCGAGAGCAGCCGGGACGGCGGCGGGCCGACGCTCTCGCAGGAACAGCTCGACGCTGCCTGCGGCACGGCCAACGAGCGCGGCCTCCGGACGCTGGTGCACGCGCACGGCCCGGTGAGCGCGACCCGGGCGGCGAACGCGGGGTGCACCACCATCGAGCACGGCTCCCTCCTCGATCAGGCGACCCTCGACGTCCTGACCGCGAAGGGACTGTTCTACGACCCGAACACCTACCTGATCGTCGCCAACTACCTCGAGAACAAGGACCGCTACCTCGGGATCGGCAACTACACCGAGGAGGGGTTCCGGCTGATGTCCGAGAACTCGGAAGGCCGGATGGGGATCTTCGGGAAGGCCCTCGCCACCGAGGGGCTCCGCGTGGTCTTCGGCACCGACGCGGTCGCCGGCGCGCACGGCCAGAACGTCCGCGAGGCAGTGGCGCGGGTGGAGCAGGGCGGGCAGGATCCGGCCGACCTGATCGTGAGCATGACCTCGCTGGCCGCCCAATCGCTCGGCCTCGGGGACGAGATCGGGACGGTCGCCGAGGGCTACGCCGCCGATCTGGTCGTGGTGGACGGAGATCCGACGCTGGACGTCACGGCGCTCGGGAACGTTCGCCTGGTGATCAAGGACGGCCGGATCCACCGTCCCCACCGGTAACGGGGCGGTTCACTCCGTGCCGCGTCAGGCCGCGGACTGCTCGCGAATCCAGTCCGCCAGGATTACCTTCAGGAGCGCTTGAAGCGGCACGTCGCGGCGATTGGCCTCGCGCTTCAGCTCGGCGAGCAGCCAGCCCGGCATACGCAGCGTGACGCGCGCCGTCGACGGTTTCAGACTCGGAAAAACCGCCGGTCTCGGTCGGCTGAAGTCCACGAACCGTTCCAACCGCTCCGCCTGGCTCTCAAGGGTTTTGGCTTCGCTTCGTTCGTCTTTCATCGCACCCACTTCCTCCAAGTTCGAGTAGTCTTCCAAGCGAGACGCAGGCCCTAGCTTGCCCTCCTTCCGAGGCCCGCGCTCCAGCGCGGGCTTTCGTGCGTACGGGAGAAGTTCCTGATCTTTCTAGCGTACCTGGACGAGTCCAGAGGCACCGGTTCGTACATCGGCAGGCCGGACCCGCAGCGCTACGCCACCCCGGTGTTCGGGCGTGCCGGCTTCCTGCCTCCCCCACGATCTCAGCGCCCGCCGGGTCCCCCGGCCGCGTGGCGGCGGATTCCGTGAATAGGGCCGCCGGTAGCGCCGGCAGTAGACGAACCGATCGGAATGCCGCGCATCGGCTCCTGCGGCTCCAGCTGAACAGCGCCGAAGCCTCTTTCCGCCGAGGCCAATGGGAGGCGATTGACGCTCTGGTCAACCATCAGGCCCGACAGCTTGTCGTGGAGCGAACCGGGTGGGGCAAGAGCACCGTCTACTTCATCGCTACGCGCCTCTTGCGTGACTCAGGACACGGTCCGACTCTGATCGTGTCTCCGCTCCTGGCGCTGATGCGCAACCAGACCGCGATGGCGCAGCGTCTTGGGGTTCGCGCGGTATCCATCAATTCCACAAACCGGGACGAGTGGCCGGATCTGCGCCGACAGGTGATCGGTGGCGGAGCGGACGTGCTCCTCGTCTCACCGGAACGGCTTGCCAATGAAGAGTTCGTGGATCGAGTCTTGCTCCCGATGTCAGGCCGCCTCGGGATGCTGGTGGTGGACGAAGTTCACTGTATCTCCGACTGGGGACATGACTTCCGTCCGGACTACCGCAGGCTCAACCAGATCCTTCGCCGCATGCCGCGCAACCTCCCGATCCTCGGGACCACCGCGACCGCCAACGACCGGGTCATCGAGGACATCCGTGCCGAACTGGGTGAGCTCCAGGTGCAGCGTGGTCCGATGATGCGCCATACGCTGGAACTCGCGACCATGCGCCTGCCCACGCAGGCCGAGCGCTTGGCCTGGCTCGCTGAGTACCTGGGCGATCTTCCGGGGACCGGCGTCGTCTACGTCCTCACCAAGCGGGATGCCAGGCGCGTGTCGGACTGGTTGAATGAGAAGGGCTTCCTGACCAAGCCGTACTACTCCGACGTGACGGATGAGGACCATCCGGACCGCGGCGCCTACCGCGAACGCCTTGAGCTGGCGCTCGACCGCAACGAAATCAAGGCGCTCGTGGCGACGACGGCGCTGGGAATGGGCTACGACAAGCCGGACCTCGGTTTCGTGATCCACTACCAGGCGCCCAGCTCGATCATCGCCTACTACCAGCAGGTCGGCCGGGCCGGACGGGGCATCAGCCGGGCCCTCGGCATCATGCTGACGGGAGTGGAGGATGCTGACATCCATGCCTACTTCCGGCGCACTGCTTTTCCCGACGAGGCCTCGGTTTCCGAGGTTCTCAAGGCCCTCGAGGCCAGCGATGGCCTTTCGATCCGGCAGCTCGAAGAACGGTTGAACCTCCGCTACGGGAAGATCCGGCAGGTGCTGA
The DNA here is from genome assembly GCA_022820545.1 of Acidobacteriota bacterium. Classification (GTDB taxonomy): domain Bacteria; phylum Acidobacteriota; class Vicinamibacteria; order Marinacidobacterales; family Marinacidobacteraceae; genus Marinacidobacterium. The sequence continues at coordinate 97,972 of JAJEFG010000011.1, forward strand.
AGGTTCTCTCGGTGGACAACCCGGCACCGCTCATCGAGGACGGATCCCGATGGCGGCGGACTGCGACGCCCTGGTCACCGGACCGCGAGCGGATCGAGAGGTTGCATGCGCAGCGGGAAGCCGAGTGGCGCGAGGTCCAGGCATACGTCGATGAACGCGGGTGCCTGATGGAGTTTCTGGCGCGCGCCCTGGACGATCCTGAGCCGGGCCGGTGCGGAAAGTGTGCGGGATGCCTCGGGCGGCCGCTCTTGACGCCAACCACCTCGTCGACGATCGTGATCGAAGCCAACCGTTTCTTGCGGCGAAGCGAAATACCGCTCGAAGGTCCGAAACAGGTGGCGGCCGATGCTTTTCCGGAATGCGGGTTTCGGGGAACCCTGCCGGAAACACTGCGCGCGGAGACCGGTCGCATTCTGGCGCGCTGGGCTGATGCGGGTTGGGGCAAAGTGGTCGCGGCACAAAAGGCGGGAGGGTGTTTCAGCGACGACCTTGTCTCAGCCGTGGCAGAGATGATTCGTTGCCGATGGAAGCCGGAGCCACCTCCGCGGTGGGTCATCGCCGTTCCCTCGCTGGCCAATCCGCGGCTCGTCCCGGATTTCGCCCGCCGGCTCGCGGACGAATTGGCGTTGCCGTTTGTTCCCGCGATAGAGAAAATCAAGTCGAACGAGCCTCAGAAGATGCAGGAAAACCGGTTCCATCAGTGCCGTAACCTGGACGGTGTGTTCCGCGTCGTTGGACCGATTCCGGAAGGTCCGGTCCTGTTGGTTGACGATGTCGTGGACTCGGGGTGGACGCTGGCGGTAGTAGCGGCGCTTATGCGCCAAGCCGGGAGCGGGCCGGTTTGGCCCTTCGCGCTGGCAACAGCGAATCCGGGGGGGTGATGATGAACTTGGCGCCTCGGGCTCACGCGGTCATGCTCCTGACGGTCTCGTTCGGACGAGACGACCCCGGCGAGGCAAAGCCCCTCTCCGCGGGCGAATGGGCAGATTTCGCGTGTTGGCTGGAGAATGAGGAGTATGCGCCCGAGCATCTTCTGGCGAAGGATCAGCGAAACATCCTCGACCATTGGGCCAGCCGTCCCGCTCCGGCTCCCGGTAAATCGACCATTACCGCGGCAAGAGTGGAGTCGCTGCTGGCTCGCGGAATGGCGCTCGGCGTTTCACTGGAGCGGTGGGAGCGAGCCGGACTCTGGGCGCTTACCCGCTCGGACTCGTCCTATCCCGAAAGGTTGAAGAAACGCCTTCGCCACCGCGCACCCGCGGTGCTCTTCGGATGCGGAAACGGATCACTTGTTGGAACCGGTGGGATCGCGGTGGTGGGTTCCCGGAACGCTGGCGATGACGATCTCGGGTTTGCCGATTCATTCGGACGACGTGCGGCGGAGCAGGGGTACTCCGTCGTTTCCGGGGCCGCACGGGGCGTGGACGAGCACGCGATGCTCGCTTCCCTCCGCCGAGAGGGGACCGTGATCGGGGTCGTCGGCGACGGTCTGCTTCGGTCAGCGACGTCCCAGAAGTACCGGGAACACCTTGCACGAGGCAACCTGGTGCTGGTTTCGCCCTTCCAGCCGGAGGCGCGCTTCCGCGCGTGGCGGGCGATGGAGCGCAACAAGTACATCTATTGCCTCGCCGATGCGGCAGTCGTCGCATGTAGCAAACCGAGCCAGGGTGGCACCTGGAACGGGGCGATCGAGGCGCTCCGGGCCGAGTGGGTGCCCGTCTGGCTCAGATCAAACCGGACGGGCAACTCCGGCAACGCTGAGCTCGCGAATCGTGGGGGGCGTTGGCTCCCCGATCGAGTAGGGGGTCTGGACGTTCTGTTCGGCGCGGATCGAGAGTCGGACCCGTCCGGGGTTGAGGAATCCGACACGCTCGGCGACGGGGACACCTCCGAAACGGTGTCTGGGCCGGCAGACGGAGAGACGTTGACGCTCTACCAGGAGTTCCTCGAGAGAGTGGCAGGTCTCACGGCGAATGGCGGAGTCTCACAGCAGGAAATCGCCGACCAGCTCGAGCTTACAAACTCCCAGGTGGGTGCATGGGTCCGAAGGGGATTGGAAGAGGGGCAGCTCATCAAGCAGGTCAGGCCCGTGCGGTATCGGCGCTCATCTCTGTTCGCAAACGGCCCGTAGCTGGAAGCGACCCGGCATTCGGGCGCTAACCGACGGGTTTCTGCCGGCATCGTCGTCATCTGGCATGTCAAATGACGATCGTTCCGTCATTTGTGCGGAGAGGCTCGTCGCATCGCGTTCGAGGGTCGCTACGTCGAGCCGTACACTCGTTACCGTCATGACCGAGCCCTCGCGACTTCGTCAGTTCTCCTTGTTGGCGGTTGCCATCGCGGTCGCCGCGGCCTGCGGCGGGGGTGGACAACCGGCCGCCGAGCCGGCTGGCGACGGCACGGTGGTGCTCACCGCCGACCGGGTCGTCGACGGGCGCGGCGGGGTCCTTGAGGGACATGGGGTGGCGGTGCGCGACGGCCGGATCGTCGCGGTGGCGCCGGCGGCCGACCTTCCGGCGGGCGAACGGCATGACTTCCCCGGCGGGACGATCCTCCCCGGGCTGATCGACACCCACGTCCACCTGAGCTGGTATTTCGGGGAGGACGGGAAGCTGGCGCGCGGTTCCGCCCCCGAGACGGAGGCGATGCACGCGGTGGAGAACGGCATCCGGATGCTGGAGGCGGGGTTCACCACCGTCCAGAGCCTCGGCGCGGCGGTGGACGGGCCGGTGCGCGACGCGGTGAACCGGGGCGTGGTGCCCGGTCCCCGGATCATCACCACGCTCGGACAGCTCTCCGCCCGCACCGGCAGCGCGGACGAGCTGGTGGCCGAAGTGAACCGCCTCGCTGACGCCGGGGCGGACGCCATCAAGATCTTCGCGTCCGAGAGCATTCGGGTGGGGGGCGGCCCCACGCTCTCCCAGGAGGAACTCGACGCGGCCTGCGGGGCGGCGAACGGGCACGGGCTGCGCACGCTGGTCCACGCCCACGGGCCGGTGAGCGCGGCCCGGGCCTCCCGGGCGGGCTGCACCACCATCGAGCACGGCGCGCTCCTCGACCAGGAGACGCTGGACCTGCTGGCAGCGAACGGCACCTTCTACGACCCGAACACCTACCTGATCTTCCAGAACTACTTCGAGAACAAGGACCGCTACCTCGGGATCGGGAACTACACCGAGGAGGGCTTCGCCGCCATGGAGTCCGGGCAGGTGCGGGCGATGGAGACCTTCCGGATGGCGCTCTCCACCGACGGCCTGAAGATCGTGTTCGGCACCGACGCGGTGGCCGGCGCCCACGGGCAGAACGCCCGGGAGGCGGTCGCCCGGGTCGAAGAGGGCGGCCAGGCTCCGGCCGACGTGGTGGCGGGCCTCACCTCGCTCGCTGCGGAGTCGCTCGGGCTGGAGGACGAGATCGGGACGGTCGCGGAGGGCTACGCGGCCGACCTGGTGGTGGTGGAGGGCGATCCGGCAACGGACATCACTGCCGTCCAGCGCGTGCGGCTCGTGATGAAGGACGGCCGAATCCACGATCCGCGCGACTAGGAACAGACCTTGTTCTTCACGCTGCTGATCGTCACGTTCGTGATCGCCGTGGCGGTGTCCTTCGGAGCCGTGCGGCTCTTCGACAAGCCCATCGCGTCCATCCTGCGGCGCATCGTGACGGAGGAACTGAGCGGGGCGTGGCACCGCTACATCAAGTTCGCGGCCTACGTGGTGGGCGTCTCGGCAGGCGTCCGCATCCACGAGCTGGAGCGCTACATCTCGGCGCCCGATACGGACCAGGAGATCCTGGTCCTCACCGCGGAGCGCTGGACGCTCGAGGTCTATCGGACGGTCATCGGGACGCTCCAGGGCATCGCCTGGATGCTGCTCCTCGTTTTCGTGGTGGCGCTCTTGGCCTACGTGCTGGCGCGAGGGTTTGAGTTGAGACGTTAGCCGGCGTTCCCGTCGGTACCGTGAGGTTGGGTGGAGTTGCGACGTGCGCGGTGCGGAGCACCGCGCGT
>JAJEFG010000028.1 GCA_022820545.1 Acidobacteriota bacterium
CGCCATCCGGGTGGTTGTGGTCCGTCACGAGGTGCGGGGGGCGGAGCACCGCGGTGCCGGTCTGGAGACCGGCGTTCCAAGCCGTACGCGCTGTGGTGGTCGGGACGGCCGGATTTGAACCGACGACCACTTGCACCCCAAGCAAGTGCGCTACCAGACTGCGCCACGTCCCGACGGGTCGCGCCGGATTCTAGTCGTCGAGGCCGGCGAGGAGCCTGTCGTTCCCCTCCATGAGTTCGAGCGCCGCCTCAACCTCCTTCAGCGCCTGGGCCGAGAGGGGCTGCGGCTTGGGCTCGGGGGGCGGCTTCGGGACCACCGGCCGCCCGCGCTTCCCGCTCTTCGCGCTGAGCAGCCGCCGGGCGCCGGCGGTCGTGTATCCCTCGCTGTGCAGCAGGCGCTGGATGGTGTGCACCATCTCGATGTCTTCCTTGCGGTAGAGGCGCTGTCCCGAATCGTTCTTCTTCGGACTCAGCGTCGGGAACTCCATCTCCCAGTGCCGCAGCGTGTACGGCTGCACCCCGGTGATCTCGCTGACCTCGCCGATCCGGAAGTAGAGCTTGTTCGGGATCTGGAGCCCGCCGTCCCTGGCCGCCATCAGTTCTGCAGACTCTCGAGCAGCCCGCGCGCGGGGCGGAAGAAGGGCGTCCGGTGGGCCGCGGTAACGAAGACCCGTCCGGTGCGGGGGTCCCCTCCCCGCCGGGGACGGCGCGAGCGGACCTCGAGCGACCCGAAGCGCCGGATCCGCAGTGAACTGCCCGTGGCCAGCCCGTCCGCCGCGCTCCGGAAGATGGTGTCCACGATCCGGAGGGCCTCGGCCCCGGTCATGCCGCCGTGGAAGCTCCGGACGGTCTCCGCCAGATCCGCCTTGTTCAATGTGGATACCCGTTCGGCCGCGACGACCCGCGGGGGTTGCAGCGGCGTCACGATTGTAGGACAGCCCCGGGAGCGCTACCGGGACAGTTTCTTCTTGTATTCCAGCGTGAGCCGGACCGGGGTTCCGGCAAAGCCGTAGCGGCGGCGCAGCTCGCCGACCAGGAAGCGGGGGTAGGAGGGCAGGATGTCCGCGCGGGGGCAGTTCGTGAACACCCGGAACCGGGGCGGCGCCACTCCCGACTGGAAGCCGTAGAGCAGCTTCACCTCCTTGCCCCGGCGCGAACGGGGCGCGAAGCGTTCCGAGGCGCGCGCGAGGAAGCGGTTCACCTCCGGGGTAGGGATCCGCCGGCTCCCCTCCGCCGCGACGCGGAAGACCGACTTCCAGATCGCCGCCGTTCCCTGCCCGGTCAGGGCCGACATCCGGAGGATGGGGGCGTGGCCGATGTGCCGGAGCCGCTCCCGCACGTCGAGCCGGAGCTCGGCCCAGCGCGCCGCCCGGGAGGTCACGAGGTCCCAGCGGTTCAGGAGGATCACCACCGAGCAGCCGGCTTCCTCGATCAGCCGGGCGATCTGGGCGTCCCGTGCCGTGGGCCCTTTCACCGCATCAGTAATTAATAGGGACACCCGGGCCCGGCGGATCGCCTTCTCCGACATCAGGACCGCCAGCGCGTCGGCCTCCTCGAACGCGTCCACCGACCGGCGGCGGGCGCCGCGCCGGATCCCGGCGGTGTCCACGAGCACCACCTCGCGGCCGGCGACCGCGATGCGCTCGTCCACCGGGTCGCGGGTGGTGCCGGCCACCGCCGAGACCAGGGCCCGCTCGAAGCCGCAGAAGCGGTTCAACAGGGTGGACTTCCCCACGTTCGCGCGCCCCACGATCGCGATGCGGAGCGCGTCCCCGTCCTCCGCGGATTCCTCGGGCGCCACCGCCTGGCCGAGATCCGGCTCGAGGATCTCGACGACGCGGTCGAGCACCTCGGCGATCCCGAGCCCGTGCTCGGCGGAGATCGGGAGCGGCTCCCCGAGCCCGAGGGCGTGAAACTCGGCGGCCGCCGCTTCGTGCACGCCCTCGGCCTTGTTCGCGACCAGCACCACCGGAGGCCGGTCCTTCTGCCGGCGGAGACCGTCGGCGAGCTCCTCGTCGGCGGGCGTCAGGCCCGCGCGGGCGTCCGCGAGGAACACGACGGCGTCGCTCCGCGCCGCCGTGCGCTCGGCGAGGGCCCGGATCTCGCGCGCGAAGGGCGAGGCGTCCGGCGCCCCCGCCCCGCCGGTGTCGTGGAGCCGGAAGCCGACGCCGCGCCACTCCACCGGCTCCAGCCGGCCGTCGCGGGTGGATCCCGGCCGCGCGTGGACGATGGCCGGACGGCCGCCGACGATCCGGTTGAACAGGGTGGACTTCCCCACGTTCGGCCGGCCGAACAGCGCGACGACCTTCATGCGCGGCGATCAGCGGGCGCACTTCGCGCCCGTGTACAAAGCGCGCGGCGATACAACGCCGACGCTACGAAATGTTGCGGAGACTCTGTCCGGGACGGAAGCGGACCACCCGACCCCGCGGGATTCCGACCGGTTCGCCGGTCCGCGGGTTGCGCGCCACTCCCGTCTTGCGGGGCGCGGCGTGGAACACACCGAACCGGCGCAAAACGACGCGGTTCCCGTTCTCCAAACCCACCCGCAGGCCCTCGAACAATGCCTCCACGGCATCCCGGGCATCCTGGGCCGACAAATCCGTCGCCGCCATCGCCCGATTGATGAGGTCGGCCTTCACCATGGCGGGCGCATGGTATGCGAAACGCGACACGCCTGTCGCATGCCATCCTCAACGCGATACGGCCCCGGCGGGGCACTGTAACGAAGGTGTAATTCGCCGATCGTTTCCGGCCGTTCCGCGTCGCGCGCCACGCCCCGGCCAAGGGTTTGACTCTCGGTAGGGTTCGCCGTTCCTTAACACCGGTGGCCGAGCGGGAAGGGACATCGCGCTAGGGATCGTCGTTGATGGTAAGTCCGCGGGCAAGCGCCGGAGACGCGAGCAGGCGCCGGAGGCGCCGCCGGAGCGCCGGGTGCGCCGCCGGAGCCGCCCTGACGAGCATCTGCCAGCGCCAGGATCCCTCCGGCCGCGGCCCCGGAGCGGGGGCCGGACCGACGATTTCGATCGATTCGGGAGCGTCCGCAGTGACGATGTTGCGGGCGAGCGCGGAAGCCGCCTCCTCGGCCTTCCGCGAGGAGCGCGCGCTGACGGTGAGGCTCGTCAGCCGGACGAAGGGCGGGTAGCGGAAGCGGCGCCGCATCTCCGCTTCGACGGCGGCGAACGCCGGGTAGTCCTGGCGGGCGGCGGCGGCGACCGCGTAGTGATCCGGCTTCATCGTCTGGATGACGACCCGCCCGGGATCCTCTCCCCGGCCGGCCCGCCCGGCGACCTGGGTCAGGAGCTGGAACGTGCGCTCCGCGGCCCGGAAGTCCGGCGCTCCGAGCCCGCCGTCGGCGGCCACCACCCCGACCAGGGTGACCGCGGGGAAGTCATGCCCCTTGGCGATCATCTGGGTTCCCACCAGCACCCGGATCGCGCCCTCCCGGAAGGCGTCGAGCGTCTGCGCGTGGCTGCCGCGCGCGCGGGTGGTGTCCCGGTCGAAGCGCGCCACGCAGACGTCCGGCAGCAGGCGCGAGACCTCTTCCTCCACGCGTTCGGTGCCGAAACCCTCGGATCGCAGGACGTCTCCGCCGCAGGCCGGACAGGCCTCGGGCGGGGCCATTCCGATCCCGCAGCCATGGCAGACCGCGAGGCTCCCGCGCCGGTGCAGGGTGAAGGCGACGCCACAGCGGCGGCATTCGATGATCTCCCCGCAGCGCAGGCAGCCCATCCGGCCCCCGTAGCCGCGCCGGTTCAGGAGCACGAGCGCCTGCCGGCCGGCGGCGACGGTTTCCCGGAGCGCGGTCTCGAGCACGGGGGCGAGGATCAGCGGCCGTCTTCCGGGGTTTCGGCCCGGATCCTTGTAGTACGTGCGCAGCAGGGGGCGCATGTCCACGATCTCCACCGCGGGCAGCGCGCGGCCCGCGATGCGGTGCGGGAGCCGCAGCCGGGTGAGCGCCTTCCGCTCGGCGGCGTGCGCCGCTTCGAGCGAGGGAGTGGCCGAGCCGAGCACCATCACCGCCCCGGCGGCGCGGGCCCGGAGCCAGGCGGCCTGGCGGGCGTGGTAGCGCGGCGCCTCGTCCTGCTTGTAGGCGGCGTCGTGCTCCTCGTCGAGGATCACCAGCCCGAGGTCCCGGACGGGGGCGAGCACCGCGGACCGGGCCCCGAGCACGATCCGCGCTTCGCCTCTCCGGATGCGCCAGAAGGCCGCGCGGCGCTCGGCGGCGCCGAGCCCGCTGTGAAACACGGCGATTTCCGGCCCGAAGCGGGCGCGGAGGAGCGCCTCCTGCTGGGAGGCGAGCGCGATCTCGGGAACCAGCAGCAGGGCGCTCCGGCCCGTTTCCAGGCAGGCGGCGATCGCCTGGAAATAGACCTCGGTCTTCCCGCTCCCGGTGACCCCGTCGAGCAGGAAGGCGCCGAAGGCGCGTGCTCCGAGGGCCTCCCGGAGGACGACGGCGGCTTCCCGCTGGGGTGCGGTGAGCGGCGGCGGGCGCGAGCGCGCCTGGTCTTCGGGATCGGCGGGACCGCCGGGGCTTGCCGCATCGGGAGTCAGCCGCTCGGCGCCGAGGGTGAGAAGACCCTCGCGTTCGAGGCGGGCGAAGCTCCGGCCCGGGGAGAGTTCGAGTTCGCGGCGGATGCGGACCAGCGGGACGGCGCCGCGGGAGACGGCGAGCAGGGTGAGGATGCGCCGGTCGTCCTCGCTCAGCCGCGGCAACGCGCTGTCGGGGCCGCTGGCGGTCCGGTCGTCGGGTTCTGCGAGGCGCGCGGAGCCCTCCGCGGTGATGAGCGCCGTCCGGAGCATCCGGCCCGGAGGCGCGGAGGCCGGGAGCATCGCCTTGAGGACCAGGCCGAGGGGACAGACGGTCACCTCGGCGAGGCGGCGCGCGAGGGCGAGGAGATCTTCCGGGAGCGGCGGCAGCGGATCGTCGAAGCGCGACCGGACGGTCTTGAGGACGATCTTCTTCTTCGCTTCGCCTTGCGCCGGAGCCGGCGCGCCGGGGCCGAGGACCACTCCGGTGAGTTCGCCGGGACCGAACGGGACCCGCACCCGGGTGCCGGGAGGCAGGGTGGTTTCACCGGGCCGGAGCAGCGCGCGCGGCGCCTCGTAGGTGTAGGCGCCCGGCACCGGACGCGGCACCGCGACCTCGACGCGGATCAAGTCAGATGGGACCGCGCGCCGCGGCATCCACCGTTCACCCCGGCCGCCCCAGGATCTCCAGCGCGGTCCGCGCGTCGTCCAGCACCTCGCGCTTCAACTGCTGCAGCCGCTCCCCATCGGCGCGGAGCAGGTAGGCGGGATGGAAGGTCGGCACCACCGGGATCCCGGCGAACTCCCACACGGCGCCCCGGGCCGCACCGATGCCCCGGACTCCCGGAAAGAGCGCCTTGACCGCAACGCTTCCGAGCAGGCAGATGACGCGGGGGCGGACCGAAGCGATCTGCCGCTTCAGGAACGGCAGGCAGGCGGCGACCTCGTCCGCCTGCGGGTCGCGGTTGCCCGGCGGCCGGCATTTCACGATGTTCGCGATGTAGACGTCGGCGCGCTGCCGGTGGAAGCACTTCTCGATCATCTCGGTCAGCAGTCTGCCGGCGCGGCCCACGAACGGCTCCCCCTGCCGGTCTTCGTCCCGGCCCGGGCCCTCGCCGATGAACATGAGGTCGGCATCGGGCCGGCCGACCCCGAACACGATGGTCTTTCGCTTTTCGGAAAGCCGGCAGCGCGTGCAGCCGTCGAGGTCCGCCGAGATCGCCTCCAGGGTCTCGGCGGGGGGTGGGAGAACCGGCGGACCCGGCAGGAAGTCGGTGAACCCCTGGAGGAGGCGCAGGCGGGCGGCGAGCTGGGCGCGGAGATCTTCCTCCGGCGGGTTCACGCGCCGTTCCCCAGCCGCCTGACGATGACGTCGCAGACGGCGTCCGCGAGCGAGCGCTTCGATTCGGGCTCCCGGCGGCTCACCGAGGGGGCCTGCCCGTGCCGGCTCTCGACCAGCACCGCCTGGGTGGAGTCGAGGCCGAAGACCCTCCCCTGCCCCACCTGGTTGCCGACGATCAGGTCGCACCGCTTCTCCTCGAGCTTGCGGATCGACTCGCCTTCGGGCTCGCCGGTCTCGGCCGCGAAACCGATCAGGACGTCCGGGCCCGAGCCGGAATTCGCGGCCCGCGCGGCGCCGAGCTCGCCGAGGATGTCCGGGTTCGCCACGAGCGTCAGGGAAGAGGTCGTGTTCTCCCGGCGGAAACCGGTGGACTTGAGCTTGTGTCCGGAGTTGTGCGCCGGCCGGAAGTCGGCGACCGCCGCCGCCATGACCACCGCGTCGGCTTCCGGGGCGGCCGCGAACATCCGATCGCGCATCTCCCGCGCGGTTTCCACCCGCACCACCTCCTGGCCCGGCGGAGGCGCGAGGTCGGTCGGCCCCAGGACGAGCGTGACGTCCGCGCCGCGGGCGGCGGCGACCTCCGCCAGCTCGAAGCCCATCCGGCCGGACGAGCGGTTCGTCAGGTACCGCACCGGGTCGATCGGCTCGCGGGTCGGACCCGCGGCGACCACGACCTTCCGTCCGGCGAGGTCCTGCCGCGTGGCCGTCTCCTCCAGCGCGTGCTCGACCGCCTCCACGATGTCGGGAATCTCCGCGAGCCGGCCCGGACCGAGCCAGCCGCACGCGAGCTCCCCCTCTCCCGGCTCGATGATCGTCGCGCCCCGCTCGCGAAGCGTCCGGAGGTGCCCCTGGGTCGCCTCGTGCGTCAGCATGTTCGTGTTCATCGCGGGCGCGATCAGGATCGGCGCCCGGACGGCGAGATGGAAGGTGGTCAGGAAGTCGTCGGCGAGCCCGAGCGCCAGGCGTGCGATGACGTGCGCGGTCGCCGGGGCCACCAGGAAGACGTCGGTCTCCTCGGTCAGCGAGATGTGGCGCACGCCGCCGGTCGGGTCCGGCCCCTCGTCCGCCGCTTCTCCGGGCGCGTCCGAAAACAGGTGTTCGAGGACCGGCTCCCCGGAGACCGTCGCCAGCGAGAGCGGCGAGACGAACTCGCGCGCGGCCCGGGTCACGATCACCTGCACCCGCAGGTCCCGCTTCCTGAGGGCGCGCACCAGGTCCGGAGCCTTGTACGCCCCGATACACCCGGTAACCCCGAGAACCACCTTCTTCATGGACCCCCCATCTTAGAAGGAATAACCCACGACAGCGGCGCCACGGCCTGGAACGCCGGTCTCCAGACCGGCACCGCGGCGCTCCGCACCGCGCACGTCGTTACGCCAACTGCGGATCCGGGCTACCCCGCCGACCTCCCCGTCGCCGACGACCACGCCCAATCCTCCGGCCGTGCACACAGC
>JAJEFG010000022.1 GCA_022820545.1 Acidobacteriota bacterium
CACAAAATGGGGTCAAATTGTTCGTGTCTTTAAAGACCTATCTTTACGTGTCTTTTCACCCGGGGGGGGGGGGGTGGGGACCACCGCGGTGCCGGTCTGGAGACCGGCGTTCCAAGCCGTTGTGTCGTGAGGCGGAGTGGGGTTGAGGGCGGGCGCGGCGCGGAGCACCGCGGTGCCGGTCTGGAGACCGGCGTTCCAAGCCGTACGTGCCCTCAGTCGAGCGAGCGGGCGATCAGCGAGAGGACGGTTCCCGCTTCCGCCTCGGTGAGCGAGAGATTGGGCCGCACCCGGACCGAGCGCGGGCCGCAGCCCAGGATCAGCAGGCGGTTGTCGTAGGCGCGGACGAGGAAGGCGTCCCGCTCCGCAGTGTCCGGGAGGTCGAAGGCGCACATCAGCCCGCGCCCGCGGACGGAGGTCATGCGGCCGCCGGCCCCCCGGGCCAGGTCGCGGAGGCCGTCGAGGATCACCCGGCCGACCCGGGCCGCGTTCCCGACGAGGTCCTCCTCCTCGATGATCTCCAGGTAGCGGCCGCAGCGGACCATGTCCACCAGGTTGCCCCCGAAGGTGGAGTTGATCCGGGAGGGAAGCTGGAAGACGTTGTCGTCCACCTCGTCCACCCGGCGGCTGGCGAGGATGCCGCACACCTGGGTCTTCTTGCCGAACACGAGCACGTCCGGCTCCACCCCGAAGTGCTGGTGGCACCACATCCGGCCGGTCATCCCCATCCCGGTCTGCACCTCGTCGAAGATGAGCAGAAACTCGTGCTCGTCGGCGAGCCGGCGCAGTTCGCGCAGGAACTCACCCCGGAAGTGGAGGTCGCCCCCCTCTCCCTGGATGGGCTCGATGATGAGGCCGGCGATGTCGTCGGGGTTCGAGGCCACGGCCGCCTCGATCGCCGCGATCGCCCGCGCCTCGGCGGCCTCCGTCTCGGCGAGGCGCTCCATCTCGGGAAACCGGATGTAGGGGTTTTCGATGCGCGGCCAGTCGAACTTGGGGAAGTAGGCCACCTTCATCGGTTCGGTGTTGGTGATGGACAGGGTGTAGCCGCTGCGCCCGTGGAAGGCCTGCCGGAAGTGAATGATCTGCCCGCCCCGCTCGTCCTTGCCGGCGGCGAGGTTCTTCCGCACCTTCCAGTCGAACGCGGTCTTGAGCGCGTTCCCGACCGCCACCGCGCCGCCCGCGATGAAAAAGGTGTGCGGCAGGCCCTCCGGAATGGCGATCCGGGAGAACGTGTCCACGAACCGCGCCATCTCGACGGTGTAGAAGTCGGAGTTCGACGGGTTGTGGACCGCCACCCGGCCGAGGCGCTCGACGAAGGCGGGTTCGGTGACCCGGGGGTGGTTGTGGCCGACGGGGTTCGTCGCGAAGTAGGAGAAGCAGTCCAGGAACTCCCGTCCGGTGCGGGCGCAGCGGATCCAGGCGCCGTGGCTCCCGTCGAGGTCGAGGACCAGATCGAGCCCGTCCGTGATGAGGTGCCGGCGCAGCAGGCCGTGGACCTCCGCCGGACCTGGCGCCGCGGGAACGACAGCGGGAATCGAACTGACGGCCATCCCGGAAGCGTACCAAGCGCGAGGGCCGGTCGGATCCCGAAAGAACCCATAGACTCCGGCGCATGAAGGGCTCCGCGCGCGGCCTGTTCCTCGCCGCCGGTTTGGGATTCGCGGGCATTCCGGCAGTCGCGGCCGAGAGCGAAGACGCGCCGCTCGTCGTCGAAGTGCGCGTCTTCGAAATCCGGCGCCTGAACTCCGATTTCTCCCCAATCGAAGACCTCTCCTTCCTGGTGGACAGCGACGGAACGGCGGTGCAGGTCTCGGAGTGGCTCGCCACCCTCGCCCGGCGGGTTCCGGACGCCTACTTCGCGCAGCTGCTGACGTTGGGTCCGACCCCGGCGGAGTCCGAAGCGCAGTGGCAAATCACCCGGCGAGACCCCAGACGCGCCATCCGGCTCCACATGGGCTTCCCCCGGGCCGAACCTGCCGCTCCCGAGAGCGGAGAGTCGAAAGCCCGCTTCCGACTCGACTTCGACCTGCTCCGCATGGGAACCACAGCCCAGCGCATACGGGTGGAAGGTCCCGTCGAGGCGGACATGACCCGGATGGTGAGCGGCCGCGACTTTGAACTTCCGCTGAGCCGGTACCTGTCGTGGTTCAGGGATCCCAGCGACCTCGAAGCCCGCGGAGAGCTCTACGAGAAGATCCGGGACCGCAACATCTACCTGGCGCTCGGGATCACGTTCCGGAAGGCCGAACCGACCACGCTCCCCGTTCGGCTGCGCCCTCCTCCCGACCCGCAGCTCGCCGAGCTCCGGTCGCCGCTTCTCGGGAATGCGGAAGGAATTCTGCGCCTGCGCATCCACCTGGACGAGGTGGGGGTGGTGAATCACACCGAGGTGCTGGAAACCACGCTCCCCGAGGTCACGCCCCGGGTTCTCGGCATCGTGTTCGGCTGGCAGTTCCCCCAGGCGGCGGGACGGGAGGGCCGGCTGTTCTTCCCGGTCCGGACCGTGCTTCCCGTTCCGTCGAGCTGAGCCCGTCCCGGGACGGGAGTGATCCCGGGGGGTCCGCTTGCCGACCGAGCGAAGGGTCTGGTACAAGGGTGCGTTCCCGGTTCCCTCAAGGAGAAAGACTCATGACTTCCCGTACGCTCTGTATCTGTAGGCGGGCTGCGCTGGGCGCGGCCCTCCTCGCTCTCGCAGCCCCCCTCGCGCTCGCCCAGTCGAGCGGGCTCGGCACCGTCTACTTCCCGAACTCGGGCAACGAGGCCGCGCAGAAGGACTTCCTCGACGGCGTCCGCCTACTCCACAGCTTCGAGTGGGAGGACGCTGCCGAGGCCTTCCAGCGCGCCCAGGCGGCCGATCCGGACTTCGCCCTGGCCTACTGGGGTGAAGCACTCAGCCATTCCGGCGGTCACCACTATCCGCCGGGGCAGGACATGTCGAAGGCCCGCGAGGCCCTGCTGAAACTCGCGAAGACCCGCGCGGAGCGGGTCGCGAAGGCGCCGACCGACCGCGAGAAGCAATACCTCGAATCGGTCCACATCCTCTACGGACCCGGCGACGTCCTGGAACGGAGCGAGGGTTACGAGCAGGCGCTCGCCAGGCTCTCGGCCGACTATCCCGACGATCTCGAGGCCGCGGCGTTCCATTCGCTGGCGCTGATGCGCACCAAGGTGCGGGGCGCGGAAAGCCTGCGGGTGGACATGCGCGCGGGCGCCATCGCCCAGCGGGTGTTCCGCGAGAACCCCGACCATCCGGGCGCGGCCCACTACGTGATCCACGCCTTCGACAACCCGGTGCAGGCCCCGGTGGCGCTCTACGCGGCCGAGAAGTACGCGGACATCGCCCCGGCGGCGGTGCACGCGCTCCACATGCCGTCGCACATCTTCCTGCAGCATGGCATGTGGGACCAGGTGCGCAGCCTCAACGACCGCTCCTACCAGGCGTCGATCGACCGAGCCGAGCGGAAGGGACTCTCGCCGGCGCGCTACTCCTACCACGCCCTCTACTGGCTCCTCTACGCCTACCTGCAGGAGGGCCGCTACGAGGAAGGTCAGAAGCTCCTCGACGAGTTCGAGGAACTCACCCAGCGCGACGAGATGACGTCCGGGATGAAGGAAACCTGGATGCGCATGGACGCGCTCAACACCGTGGAGACCCGGCGCTGGAAGCCGCAGCCGGTGGATGACCTGGTGGCGCAGCTCGACAGCGATGAACCCACGGTCGGCCACCGCACCGCGGGCGCGATGCTCTACGCGCGCGGGGCGAGCGCCGCCGGGACCGGCGACGTGGAAACCGCGATGAAGGCGCACGAGGGACTCAAGAAGATCCACGAGATGCTCGCGAGCGACGAGAACCCGCGCGGCGCCGAGCAGGCGCAGGTGATGGCGTACGAGATGGCGGGCCTCATCGCCAAGGCGAAGGACGACAAGGAAGGCGCGATCGAAGCGTTCCGCAAGGCGGTGATGGTGGCGGAGAGCATGGAGCCGCCCTCCGGCCCTCCGGGCGAGTCACCGATCGACGCTCCCATCCAGCCCGCCCACGAGTTGCTGGGCGAAATGCTGCTCGAGACGGGTGAGGCCGAGGAGGCCCTCCAGGTCTTCGAGGTCTCGCTGGAGCGGACCGCCAAGCGGCCCTACTCGCTCCACGGCGCGGCGCAGGCAGCCATTGCGACCGGGGATGAGGAGGCGGCCGAACGCTACTACCAGCAGCTCCTCGCGACTCCGGAGCGGGGCCCGGATCTTCCGGGGCTCTCCGACGCGGAAGCCCTGGTCGGCGACACGACCACAGAGCAGAACTAGGTCGAAAGACCAGGCGGGGGCGGCCGCACGCGCGGCCGCCCCCTTTTGCTGCCCGCCGCGGGCGGTTTACTCGTCGCCGCCCAGCAGCCCCGAACGGAGCAGGTAGTAGAGCAGGGTGACGACGCCGGTGAGCGCGGCGGCCACGTAGGTCATCGCGGCGGCGCTCAGGACCCTGGACACCCCGCGGCGTTCGTCGGGGGTGATGAGGCCGGTGTCCCAGACGAGCGCCTTGGCCCGCCGGGAGGCGTTCAGCTCCACCGGAAGGGTCACCACCTGAAACAGCACCACCAGCGAGAAGAGCGCGATCCCGAGCTGGACGAGCCCGAAGGCGCCCAGCAGGAAGCCGCCGAGCAGCAGGATCCAGGAGACGCTCGAAGCGAAGCTCGCCGGCCGGGCGAGCACCTGGCGGAACATCAGCGGCTGGTAGCCGCTGTGGTGCTGCAGGGCGTGCCCCACCTCGTGGGCGGCCACCGCCACCGCTCCGACGGTCCGCCCGCTGTACACCTCGGGCGAGAGCCTGAGCACCCGGACCCGCGGGTCATAGTGATCGGAGAGCGCCCCGGGATGCTGCTCCACGGGGATGTGGATCCCCTGCCGGCGAAGCAGCATCTCGGCGGTTTCCCGGCCGCTGCGCCCGCTCGAGACCGGCACCCGGTTGTAGCGGGCGAAGGTGCGCTTGACCTTGAACGTCGCCCACAGGGTGAGGGCGATGGCCGGGGCCAGCATGATGAAGTAGAGGGGGTCGAAGAAGAACATGGAGGGTTGATCGAACTCCGCGAGAGAATGAACGTCGTATGGACATAACACTAGACGCGCATCAGGAGTTTCCCAAAGAGGACGGCTCCAGCGAAGCACCGCTCCAAATCGACGCCGGACGCCTGCGCGATTCCCTCATCGCTCTTTCGCGGTTCGGCGCGCACCCCGGCGGCGGCGCCCACCGGTTCGCTTTTTCCAAGGAGGAACTCGCGGCCCGGGCCTGGATCACGGGCGAGATGGAAGGCGCCGGACTCCGGGTGCGCACGGATCCCGCCGGCAACCTCTTCGGGCGCCGCGAGGGAAAGGAGCCCCTGCCCGCGATCCTCTTCGGCTCCCACCTCGACACCGTCCCCCAGGGCGGCCACTACGACGGAACCCTCGGCGTGCTGGGAGCGCTCGAAGTGCTGCGGGCCCTCGGCGAGCAAGGGATCGAGACCCGCCATCCGCTGGAGATGGTCGTCTGGTGCGACGAGGAGGGCGCCCACTTCGGCAACGGCCTCTTCGGGAGCCGGGCGGCGACCGGCGCCGTCCACGACGGCGAGCTGGACCGGGTCGGCGAAGACGGGCTCAGCCTCCACGAATGGATCGAGCGCTACGGGCTCGACCCCAGGGGGCTGGAGCGCGCCGTCCTCGACCCGCGAACGGTGCGGGCCGTCTTCGAACTCCACATCGAGCAGGGGGGGAACCTGGAACGGCAGGGCTGCAGGATCGCGGTGGTGGAAGGCATCGTCGGGATCCACCGTTTCGAAGTGAACGTCGGCGGCTTCCAGAACCACGCCGGAACCACCCCGATGGCCGAACGGAAGGACGCCATGCTCAGCGCCGCGCACCTGATCGTGGCCGTCCACGAGGAGATCCGCGCCCTGCCGGGCGACCAGGTCGGCAACGTCGGCCAGCTCGCCGTCTCACCCGACGCCGCCAACGTGGTGCCGGGCGCCGTCCGGTTCCCGATCGAGCTGCGCGACCTGAAGGACGAGGTGGTGGACGACATCATCGAACGGATCGGCGTGCGGGGCGCCCGGCTGGCCGAGGCGACGGGCTGCACCGTCGGAATCCACCGGACCCTCCGCGAACCGCCCGCCGACATGGATCCCGGGCTGCGGGCGCTGCTGTACAAGCTCGCTCGGGAGGCGGGACACGAGCCGCTGTCGCTCCCGAGCCGCGCCGGCCACGACGCCCAGAACACCGCCCGCCACGGTATCCCCACGGCGATGATCTTCGTCCCCAGCCGGGCCGGGATCAGCCACTCCCCCGAGGAGTGGACGTCGTGGGAGGACTGCGCCCGGGGCGTGGATCTGCTGCGGCGCGCGGTCCTCGCGGTGGACGCGGCGTAGGTTGGAGCGCAGAACTCCGGCCGGCGCTCCGAGGCTACGCGTTTCGCCTCCCTGCGGTCGGCGATGCCGGCCGGAGGCCGGCGCTCCGAGCCGCTACGACTTCAGGAAGACTTCGCGGCCCAGCGCGGACGACTCCTGGATCGCCTTGACCACCCGCAGGGACCGGAGCGCCTCCTCCCCGGTGAGCACCGGGTCCCGTCCCTCCCGCACCGCGTCCGCCATGTCCTGGAGCTGCACCCGGTGCCGCGTCTGCGGGTAGGCCCACGGGTCGTCCGTATCCAGCCAGTCGGTGGTCTCCGGCAATCCCGCCGGCCCGGGCACCCCGTCCACGTCCCAGACCAGGAAATGGTCGTACTGGGCGTTCGCGATCACCGTGCCGCGCTCCCCGTGGATCTCGAGCCGCGAGCGGAGGGCCGGACGGATCGCGGTGGTGCTCTCCACCACCCCCATGGCGCCGTTCTCGAACCGGAGCAGCGCGGTGGCGAGATCCTCCACTTCGATGTTGTGGCGGCGGGTGGCGGTGCGGCCGATGACCGAGGCAACGGGTCCCACCAGGTGCTGCAGCAGGTCGATGATGTGGATGGACTGCGTCATCAGGCAGCCGCCGCCCTCGAGCGCGGCGGTGCCGCGCCACGCCGCCTTCCGGTAGTAGGCCGGGGACCGGCTGGCCTTGTCGAAGGCGTCGGCCAGCCAGATCTCGCCCAGCCCGCCGCTGCCGAGCAGTTCCCGGAGCGCGTCGGCGACCCGGCCGAAGCGCATCTGGAAGATGACCCCGAGCCGGACGCCCCGCTTCCGGCAGTGCTCGACCATCCGCTCGCCCGCTTCGACCGTCGCTTCGAGCGGCTTTTCGACCAGCACGTGCTTCCCGGCGTCCGCCGCCGCCAGGGTCATCTCGGCGTGGAGGCCCGTGGGGGACGTGACGATCACCACCTCCACCCCGGGATCGGCGATCAACTCCCGGTAGTCGGTGTGAGCGCGGGGGTTCCCGTGCTCGGCCGCAAAAGCGCGAACGCGGTCGGGGTCGCGCGAGCAGACCGCGGCCAGGAACCCGCCCTCGACGAACTCCAGCTCCCGGGCGCTGAAGCCGCCCGCCATCCCGGTCCCGATCAGGCCGAACCCGACCGGCCTCCGCTCCACGGAGTTCTCCCTAGCGCTGGAGTTCGAGGACGATGACCTCCATGGGATCCTCGCCCCGGTTCACGTCGCCGTGCAGCTCGCCCGGCGGATCGGCGTCCAGCCAGTAGGCCTTCCCGCTCTCCCAGTGCATGGCCTTCTCGTCGCCTGCCTCGGTCACCACGTGGAGGGTGCCCCCGCGGATCGCGACGATGGCCCGGCCATTCTCGTGCCGGTGCATGGCGAGCGGCTGGTTCGGATAGATGTAGGTCTTCCAGACCTTCAGGTGTTCGTTCTCGAACTGCGGCTCGCGGCGGGTGCGCGCCTCCTGGCCGTCCGCGAAGCGGGAACCCGAGACAAACCCGACCAGGGCGCCGAGGGCAAGTACGAAAAGCAGACGCAGCATGGGAGTTCCTCCGTAGTTCGTTAGGCTAATCGCATCATGGTTGAGGCTCCAAGAAAGACATCCTTCGGCGTCCCCGCGACGGCCGCGATCCTCTTCAGCCTGGCGGGGTGCGGCGGAACCAGCGACATCACGCTGCCCTCGGCCGAGCCGCGCACGCCCTACCGGCTGGCGACCTACCGGGCGTCCGACGCCGGGGACGGCGCGCCCCGTCCGGCCATCGTCATCGGAGAAACGATCCTGGACCTGGCCGCGGCCGACGCCCTCTTCGCCACGGAGATCAGCGCCGAACCGTACGGTCTTCCGTCCGACCTGATCGGCGTCATCGCCGCCGGCGACCGGGCGCAGAACCGGCTGAACCAGCTCGCGAACCATTTCGCGGGCCGCGAGGACGGGTTCCGGTTCCGCATCGAGCCGCATCGCCTGACCGCACCGCTCCTCTACCCCGCGCACCTGCTGGCGGCGGCGGCCAACTACCGCTCCCATGCGGCCGAGATGGACGTGGAGCAGGAGGTGGACCCCGACCGGGACGCGCCCTACCTCTTCGCCAAGTCCCCCCGCTCCGGCATCATCGGGCCGGGAGAGCCCTACCGGATTCCGCCCGGCCGTGACCGCATCGACTGGGAGGGCGAACTCGGAGTGGTCATCGGGAAGGCCGCAACGCGGGTTTCGCTGGAGGACGCCCTCGACCACGTGTTCGGCTACACGGTCGTCTTCGACGTGAGCGACCGGGGCGGCCGCTACCGCGAAAACCCCATGCTCCCGGGCCCGGACTGGTTCTCGGGAAAAAGCGGCGACCGCGCCGCCCCGATGGGGCCGTACGTCACCCCGGCCGCTTTCCTGCCCGATCCTCAGGCGCTCCGCCTCACCACCCGGATCGACGACCGGGTCGTCCAGGACGACACCACGGCCAGCATGATCTACTCGGTCGCGCACCTCGTCGCCTACGCGAGCCAGATCGTGACCCTCCACCCCGGAGACGTGATCGCCACCGGCACCCCGGACGGGGTCGGCTCGGCGCGGGAGCCGCCCGAGTTCCTGAGCCCCGGCCAGACCGTCCACATCGAGATCGAGGGGATCGGGACGCTCTCCACGCCCATCGAGGGGAGCGGCGGGTCGTGAAAGGCCTGCGCGTCCTTTCGGTCGCCGCGCTGATCCTCGCCATGGCCGGGCCGGCGGGCGGCTACCGCCTGCGAAGCCGAAGCGTCTGGATCCCGTCCTCCGCCCAGGCCGACCACTGGCAACGGTCGGACTTTCCGCTCCGATTCCGCATGCTCGAAAACGACAACGTTCCCGTGGGCGTGGATCTTGGCCACGACCGGTGGACCGCGATCGTGGAACGCAGCCTGGTGCACTGGACGGAGATCCCCACGGCGCGCATCGATATCGAGCTGGAGGAGGCCACCGTCCACCTGCCGCAGGCGGATCAGGACGACGGCATCAACACCATCGGCTTCTCGTCGCACGAGGACTTTGTCGATTCCTGGTTCACGGCCTGGGCGGCTTGGCGCTGGGACGGGGACCGACTGGTGGGATGCGACATCGAGGTGAACCCGGATTTCGTGAAGAACTGGGGGCCCCAGGATCCCTATCAGCTCCTGGAAATCGTGATGATCCACGAGATGGGCCACTGCCTCGGACTCGCGCACACCGAGCCGCACCCCATGCCGCTCTGGGCGGATCTCCCCGTCAGGGCGGATCCGTCCTTCCTGCCCGACCCGATCATGTCGTATTCGAATTCGTACGGGGTGGAACTATCCGAGGACGAGACGGTGGCCGTTTCCCTGCTGTATCCGGCGCCCGGATTCCTGGGGACACGGGGATCCGTGCGCCTGGCCGTTGGGGCGGGAGACAAGCGATTCGCGTTCGCGTACGTGCAGGCCGTGCGGCCCGGCGAACCGGGCGTGCCCGCCGGTGCCGGCCCGGGAACCTTCACGGACCACGCGGGGAACTTCCACCTGGAAGGGCTGACGCCGGGCCACTGGATCCTGTGGTTCCACCCGATTCTCGTCACCCGCCGGAACGCCCACGGGCGACTACTCGAGATGGCGGACGAATCCGGTACGTCGGGCTTCCCCCACTTCTGGACCTGGGTGCGCGTCAGCCCGGGGCGAAACGTCCAGCTCGCTGGTCTTGGCGCCCGCGGGATCAGGCCGTGAGTGCGCGTTTCGCCGCCGCCGGCTTGCTGTTGTCCTTCGGGTGTGGCGGAGGTTCCGCTTCCCCGGCCCCTCCGGCACTTCCTGCGCCACCCCCGCCCCTCTGCAGTCAGGTCACCCTTGAGGTGGCTCACCTCGGTCGGGGCGCAACACCCGCGATCGCGCGGGCCAGACTCACGCTCGAGGCGCCCGATCTGCGTACGTCGCTGCACTTCTCCTCGCCGTACACGACCCTGATTCCCGAAGGGGGAGCCAACCTGGACGTCCCGGGACTCCGTCCCACGCTGGGAGTGTTCGTATCGGACCTCAACTTCGCGGTTCTCGGGGGCGGATACCGGCAGACCATGACGCTGGAGTGGGTTTCGGGGCTGTCGGGCCTCGAGCTCTATGCGCTGGAGCCGAATTGCGACCCGCTGACGGTCTCCTGCGACGCGTTCGGCTGCACCGGTCCCTAGCGCGGCGGAGCGGACCGGTTCAGCAGCACCCGACTGTCGGGAGCCGGCGGCTCGAACTGCTCCATGACTCCATCGGGCCAGCGGACGCTCAGACCCGTGATCTCCGCCCCGGACGGAATCCCGAAGTGGGCCACCGGCTCGCTGCTCGTCAGGTAGCCGGCCTCCGGGTTCAGGGCGCGGACCAGGCTACGGCCGCCGAGTTCGAGCGTCACCACCGCGCCGGGACTCGAACGTCCGAACTCGCGCGGCTCGACGAGGAGGAATCCGCCTTCCCTTGACGAGCGATTCTCGAAGAGGCGGGCCGGCCCGCCCACGGCGGTGACCAGGAGGTCCAGGTCCCCGTCGCGGTCCCAGTCTCCGGTGACGAGACCCCTGCCGACGGACCGGACGTCCGTGAAGCCCTCGACCGCCGCTTCCTCGAAACGGCCGTCCCCGTCACCCAGGAAAGCCTGGGCAGGCTCGGCGTAGACGTCGAGCCCGCCGGCGGCCGGCGTCCCGCCCTCCCGGGCCACCGCGCCGTTCACGAGCAGGAGGTCGAGGTCACCGTCCATCTCCAGGTCGAGGAAGCGCGTGCCGAAACCGGTCCAGGGAAGGCTCGGCAACGCGAGCCCCATCGCCGGGGTGTCGTCGAGATATCCCCCTCCCTGGTTCCGGTAGAGCGTGTTCGTCTGGGCGCGGAGATGGGTCATGAAGAGGTCGAGGTCGGCGTCCCCGTCCACGTCCCCGAGCAGCACCCCCATGCTGGCCTCGGAGCGGCCCTGCGCATTCAGCGCGACGCCGAGGAACAGGGCGGCGTCGGCGAAGGTCCCGTCCTCGGCCTGTTCCCAGAGCAGGTTGGGCTCGCCGTCGTTCGCCACGTAGAAGTCGGGCCGTCCGTCCCCGTTGAAGTCGTGGCACAGGACGCCGAGCGCCGGACGGCGCTCCGACAGGATCCCCGCCTCACCGGTCACGTCCTCGAAGGTCCCGTCGCCCCGGTTCCGGAAGAGGCTGTCGCGTTCGTAGGGAAGGCTCTGCGGCGAGCAGAAGTCGGGTTCGCCGGAGGCCGAGACGCAGTCCCGGTCCGGATCGTCCACGAGATAGCCGCCCACGTAGAGGTCGAGATCGGAGTCGCCGTCGTAGTCGCAAAGGGCCGCCGCACTGGACCAGCGCGCCCCGAACACGGCGGGGTCCATCCGCAGGAACGCCCCGCCGCCACCGAGATAGAGGGCGTCCTCCCCGTAGTTCGCGACGAAGACGTCGGCGCCGCAGTCGCCGTTCACGTCCCCCACCGCGACGCCGGTGCCGTATCCCCGGTCGAAGAGCCCGCGGGCGCCGGCATCGTCCCGGAACCCGCCGTCCGGCTGCTGCAGGAAGAGGCGGTTACCGGGGACCTCCGCGGCGGGGATCCCGTCGCGGTCCTCCGGGAGTGGACCTGCCTGGATCAGGTAGATGTCGAGGTCCCCGTCCCCGTCGGCGTCGAAGAGCGCCGCGCCCGAACCCATGATCGCGGGTAGCGGGAACCGGGAGAGGTCGCCGGGATCGTGGAGGAATCGGACCCCCGACCCGGCGGTCACGTCTTCGAGGCGGAGCCCCTCCTGGGCCGCTGAGGCCGCCCCGGCGAAGCCGAGCCCGGTGGTGAGGAGCAGGCGGCGAGCGCCCGGCCAACGCACCCGGAGAACCCCGTCAGCGGCCCGGTTCGGGGTGCTTCGCGCGGAGCGCGGTGACGAAGCCCTCGGGCACTTCGGCGCCGAGGTCCTGCGCCTCGTGGACCGCGCTCCACGCTTCCTCGAAGCGGCCGAGTTCGGCGAGCGCGACCGCGGCCAGCACCCGGGAGGGGCCGTCCTCCGGATCGAGCTGATGCGCGCGCTCCAGCGCGGCGAGCGCCGGCTCGAAGCGGCGCTGGCGGAGCAGCAGGTCGCCGAGCGCGGCGTGGGTCTGCGGCTCGTCGGGCCGGGATTCGAGCGACTGGCGGAACTCGTACTCCGCGGCGGGCAGGTTCCCCTCGCGCGCCCGGAGCACCCCCAGCCCGAAACGGGCGAGCGCCTGCCCCGGGTCGAGCGCCACCGCGTCGCGGTACAGGGGCTCGGCCGCCCCGGTCCGGCCCCGCTGATCCAGCACCGCGGCGAACTCGGCGAGCACGTCGGCGTCCCGGGAACGGATCCGGGTCAGGTCCCGATAGAGGATCTCGGCGTCCTCCAGGCGGCCCGCCTCCCGCGCCATCCGGGCGCGCTCCAGCAGGCGCGGGGAAGAGATGTCCCGCTCGGTCATCCGGAAGTGGATCGGGTCCTCGATCGGCGGTAGACCGGTATCCGGCCGTCCCTCTCCGGCCCGGAGCACGTCGCGGCCGCGGTCCCGGTCCCCGGCCGCGTTCCAGGCGCGCGCGAGCGCCGCCCGCACCGCGCCCGCATCCGGCGCGAGCGCCAGCGACCGCTCGAGGAGGGCGATCGCCTCCCGGGCCTCTCCCATCGCCAGTTCGATCGAGCCGAGCCGGAAGAGGGCGAGCGGCGATCCGGGATCGAGTTCCAGCGCCTGCCGGTACATGGCCTCGGCGGCGGGCCGGTCACCGAGTTCCTCCCGTAGCTCACCGAGGAACAGGAGGCTTGGCGGATATCCCGGGTGCTCCGCCACCGCCGCCTCGAGCACCTCGGCGGCGCCCGCGCGGTCGGACCCTCGCAGGGCGTGGGCGAGCAGATAGCGTGCGGTGAGGCGGGTCACGTCCCCGGCGGGCAGGAACTCGAGCGCTGTCCGGTAGCACTCTGCCGCCTCGGTGACGAGGCCGTGGGCGTGGAGGGTCTCCCCATACTCCAGCCAGGGGGCCGGGTCTTCGGGCCCGGCCCGCAACTCTTCCACCAGCCGGTCGAGCAGCAGGGAGACCTGCGGCTCCATGTTGCGGCCGTCCGCTACGGGAGGTTGTGGGGCCTGGGCGAAGGCGCCGTAGGCGGCGAGCGCGAGTACGAAGCCGGGGAGACCGCAGCGGCGGGCCGTCGGGATCACGGTCCGATCGTACTCCGGTGCGTGGGGAGGAGGGGGCGCGGTGCGGCTTCCTGTCACGGTCGCGCCGTCGGGACGGGTGGCGGCGTGCGTTTCGCCCGCTTCGCGGGCGATGCCGGCCGGAGGCCGGCGCTCCGAGGCGCACCGTGAGGCGGGGTGGGAGTCACGACGTGCGCGGGGCGGAGCACCGCGGTGGGGGGGGGGGGGGCCGGGGGGCCAAAAAAAAATTGGGGGGCGGGCCCCTCGCCCCCCCCCCAAGGGTTCCCGGGTCGGATCGCCTAGAAGGTGATCTTGCCCATGACCTGGAAGGTCCTCGGGTACCCGCGGGTGCCCGGGATGCTTCCGAAGGTGCTGGCGCCGAGGACCGTGCGGGGTCCGCGCCAGTTCACGTGGTTGAACGCGTCGATGAACTCGAACCGCAGGGTCAGGTTCATGTCCTCGTAGACCCGCGTGGTCTTCTCGAGCGAGACGTCCCAGTTGATCAGCACGGGGCTGCGCACCGAGTCCGTGGTGTTCGGCGAGTTGCTCAGTGTCAGTCCCTGGGTCAGCTGCGCGTCGCCGGCCGACAGGTAGGTCGTGTGGTTGCCGCGCGGGTTGCCGCCGCCGCTCAGGTTGGCGCTGGTCGGACGCTGGTGGTCGAAACCGTAGGCGCTCAGCGGGTTCGAGTTCTGGGTCACGACCAGCGGGAAACCGCTCCGCATGATCGCAACCGCGGAAACGGCCCAACCGCCGAAGATCGGGTTGTCACCAGGCGTGCGCCAGGTGCCGTTGACGTTGAACTGGTGCGGTACGTGTACCCGTGACGGGCCATAGTCGGAGTCCAACAGCGCTCCGCACTTGGCGAACGCACACTCGTCCGGCGTGTTGTAGACGACGCCCGTCTCGTTCTCGAGCAACTGGTTGTTCTCGTAGATGTTGTCGTCGTGGCTGGTGAAGGTGTAGTTGATCCGCGCACCCCAGTTGCCCCGGAAGCGCTTCTCGAACTCGACCCGGAGGGCGTTGTAGAGCGACTTGCCGGAACTCACGTGGCGGGCGAAGACGTTCCGGAAGTGCGGGTACGGCCGCAGCAGCTGGCCGAGCGGGAGGGTTTCCTCACCAGCGAAGCTGCCGAAGCGCGAGTCGCCGTAGAACGGGTTGGGATACTGGTCGTTCAAGCGGTCGCCGAGCGCCAGGTACTGGTCGGCGAGCTGGTTGATGTTGACCGAGGAGTTGTTCGTGCCGCCGAGCGGGATGTCGGCGCCCTGGCTGCCCACGTAGCCGATCTTCAGCGCGAGGTCGTTCCCGATGTCGCGCTGGATGTCGAGCGACCACTTGTTGATATAGGGCGAAGCGCGGAACTGCTCGTTGAAGTACACGTTGCTGCCGATGTTCTGGAGACGGCCGTTGGCGTTCCCGATCGGGGCCTCGATTCCGTTCGGGTACGGGTTCGAGGCGGTGGCGACCGGCGGCGTGATGCCGTCCGTGCTCGTATTGAGGGACGTGACGTTCGTGTAGCCGTAGGTGCCGAGGTGGCTGGCGCCGGTGCCCGACGGAATCGCGTAGGGCGCCCAGAACACCGCGTAGCCGCCGCGGACCACGGTCTCGGGGTTCACCGTGTAGGCGAAGCCCAGGCGCGGTCCCAGCTTGATCCCCGGAGGATCCCACTGGTGGGTCGGGTTGCCGTCGAGGCCGGCATACATGAGCCCGCCGCGCAGCGGGAAGCCGGGAAGCGAGCCTTCGATCGCCGGATCGAGCGAGACCTGCATCGGGAACGGGTTGGTCCGGTCCCAGCCGACCGCGAAGCCGTTGTCATCCTCCATGAGCCCCGTCTCGTGCTCGAGCCGGAGGCCGAGGTTCAGGACCAGGTTCTGGCTGGGCCGCCAGTCGTCCTGGACGAATCCGCCGAAGTAGTCGATGAAGACGTCCGCGGGCTGGACGAGCGTCGCGCTGCCACCGCTCGGGATCCCGAGCAGCAGGTCGGCCATCGCGCTTCCGGAGCCGCTGTCCGGGGCAGTGGGACTCGGCCCCTGCGTGAAGCTCTGTGCGAAGCTCATCGAGAAGCCGTTCCCGAACGCGGCCGAGTGAAGGCCCATCCGCCGCCACTGTCCGCCGTACTTCAGCGTGTGGTTGCCGAGGAACTGGGAGTACGTCCCGCTGACCTCGCGCGACGTCCACTGGATGTCCGTGTTCTGCCAGGAGCCGTGGGTGGTGCCGCCGTCGCCGAAGTTGGCGATGGTGATCGAGGGGAACTGACCCACGTAGCCGTCCTGGCCGTAGATCTGGTCGAGGAAACCGCCCTGGATCCCGAGCTCGCTGCGGATCTGGTCAAGCCCGTACTCCGGGTTGATGTTCGAGTCGTTGAAGTACGTCTGGCCGTAGCGCAGCGTCAGCACCGAGGCATCCCCGGTGATGAAGGTGTTGTTGAAGGCGACGGCGTGCACGTCGCGCAGCAGGTCCGCCGAGCCGATACCGAACGCCGGAGGGCCATCCGAGCCCAGCAGGTCCGTGTACTGCTGGAAGGCGCCTTCCTTCGAGGTGTAGTAGAGGTAGGTCAGCGACGACTGCCACGCGTCCGAGAAGGTGTGGCTCACGTTCCCGGTGGACTGGAGCGCGGTCGTGGTCTGGGCGCCGGACACGCTGGCGCCGCCGCCGGGTCCCAGCGTCGTCAGCAACTGCGCGAGCCCGCGGCCCGCCGGATCGATCATGTGGGCCGGGATCACGTTCCCGGGGAACGGACGGCGGTTGCCGTTCGCGTCGAGGTCGAACGGGTTGTAGATCGTCGTCCCGCTCGCCGAGAAATCGCCGGCGGCCTCGGCCGCGGAGGGGAGGATCACCTCCGTGTTCTCCGCGAGGACGTCGTTGTTCCCTTCCGCCGAAAACCAGAAGAAGGTGCGGTCCGACAGGATGGGGCCGCCGAAGGAGCCTCCCCAGAGCCAGAAGGGACGGTCGGCGAACGTCCTCGAGTTGTCGGCGTCGTACGCCAACTGGTCCGTGTAGGAGAGGGCGCGCCAGAACGTGTTCACCTTCCCGGGACGCCGCTGGTAGAGGGCGCTGCCCGCCCAGTTGTTCGTGCCGGTGCGGTGGATCACGTTGAACACCCCGCCTCCGGTGCGGCCCATCTCGGCGTCGTAGGTGTTCACCTGCACCTTCAGCTCCTGGACCGCCTCGAACACCGGGATGATGACGGTGCGGTTCCGGAGGTCGGTGGTCGAGACGCCGTCCACGGTGTAGTTGTTGCCGCGGAGCGGTCCGCCGCCCAGCGAGAGCAGGGACGAGTTCGTCTGGTCGGACTGCTTCACCCACACCGGGTTTCCGGTGTGGACGACGTTCGGCGTTCCAACGCCGAGGATGAACACGTTCCGGCCCGGGGTGGGAAGCACCTCGAGTTCGGAGCGGCTCACCGCGGAAGACACCGAGGCGGTCGCGGTCTCGATCAGCGGCGTCTCGCCGATGACCGTCACGGTCTCCTCGATGCCGCCGATCGCGAGCGATACGTCCACTACCAGGAACGAAGACACGCCGATGATCAGCCCCTCGCTGACGAACGGCGCGAAGCCGCTCAGTTCAGCGCGCAGGGTGTAGGTCCCCGGCTGGACGTTGGCGAAGTTGTACTCGCCGACGGCGCTGGAGACCGCGGTCCGGGAAACGCCCGTATCCTCGTTCTGCAGCGTCACCGTGACGCCCGGCAGGACGCCGCCGTCGGCGTCCTGGATGATGCCGCGAACGCCGCCCTGGAACGTCTGGGCGAAAGCGCCCGAGGCGAGTCCCAGGACGCCGAGCACCGCGGCAGTCCTAAACAAAAGCCTAAACAAAAGCGATCTCATGAGTCCCTCCTGAGTTCGTACGAGTCCATGAGCCTGACGCCCGACACTGCGGGCAGTCCAAGACAGTTGATTTGCGAAGAGCCGAAAAGACAAGTCCACGCCGTAGATCGCGGAACTTTAGGCGATTCGGACAAGTTTCTCTAGTGTCACGGCGGGCAAACGCCGGGCCGCATAAGCAAGTGACCCCGGCCATCACGACAAGTCATTGACTTTACTGACTTTATGGCTCGACTTCGCGGGTTTCGACCCGACGGCGGCCGAGCACCCGAATTCAAGAAACCGAACGGGATACGACGAATCAGATTCTCTGGCCGCGCTGGAAATGTGGGAGAAGCCTTGCGGCGCGATCCCGGCCCTCGGCCGCGCCGGTCACAGTTCCGCCCCCTTCGCCATCCGGCCGAAGAAATCGGCGTGGCCGGCCACGATGCGCTCCTCGGCCTCGCGGTTCGGCTCGAGCGACCACTCGCCCCGCTCCCGGGTCCCGCCCAGCAGGATGCCGTCGGCGCGCGGCATCATGTAGAGCCCCTGGTAGAGCGCGATGTAGCGGATCTCGGGCTGCGGCAGCAGGACGGTGAGCTGGCCCTTGAGCGGAACGAGTTCCTCGTCGCCGACCAGGTCCCGCGCGCCGATCCCGGTGCAGTTCACCACGCGGCGTTCCGCGAGACCGGCGACCTCGTCGAGAGAGCCGAAGTCGCGGATCCGGATCCGGCCGCCGGCGAGCTGGAAGTCCTCGATGACCGCGCCCAGATAGACCGGCGGCTCGATCATCATGGTCGTGTATTCGCGGGCGTGGCGGACCGGGAACGGATGGGTCCCGGGCTCGAGGTCGCGGGTCCCGGGGAAGAGGTCGGCGAGCCGGCCCGGCTGGCCCGGGCCTCCGAAGGGAGCGTCGCTCAGGGGGTAGTTGGGGAGCCAGTGGACGCCGTAGCGGACGCCCACCAGCTCCTGGAAGATGCGGTGGGAAATCCGGGCGGCGCGCTCGAAGCGGTCCTCGAAGGCGCTGGTGTGCACCCGGGGATCCGAAACCGAATAGGGGCTCCACTGGGCGCAGGCCACGTTCGAGGTGGTGTCCGGTGGGAGGTCCTTCGTGTAGATGGTCACCTCCACCCCGCGCCGCTGCAGCAGCCGGGCGGTGGCGAGCCCGACGGCGCCGCAGCCGATCACCGCCGCCCGCGCCGGCGGCGGAGCGTCGCCGATGAGTTCCTCGACGGCCAGCCAGGCGCTGCCCCAGGAGAGGGTCACCCCGGCCCCGCCGTGGCCGTAGTTGTGGACGAGGATCCGGCCGCCGCCGAGGTCCACGCTCTCGACCCGGAACCCGGACGGACGGAAGGGGCGGAGCCCGACCACGGTGCGGATGATCCGGTCCCGGGAGACGTTGACCGCCGGGAGGCGGAAGGCCGGGCGTGGGAGGGGATCCGGCGCCGTGCGGGCGGCCGGCGGTGGCCGGCCGGCGCAGGCCGTGGCGCCGCCGGCGGCGAGACCGGAAACGAGCTTCGCCGCGGTCCCCAGAACGCGGCGGCGGGACGGCGAACGAGGCCGGCCGGCGGCAACGGGGACGGTGGACGGCATCGGCGGCAACGAGTTTTCTATACTAGGCCAGGTACGGCTCGCCGGGCCTCTCCCGGATGACCGGATCAGGTGGCCCGCCGTCCCGCCAGGAGGCGAACGACATGGATCGCAGACTCTTTCTGAAGGCCGCCGCCACGGTGAGCGGCGCCGGGATCGTGGGCGTGAACGACCGCGCCGAAGCGCTCGAGCACGAGATGATGCACCTGCTCGAAGCGCCGGAGCGCCCGCCGCTGGCGAAGTCGGAGGACGAGGAACCGCTCTCGGTCATGCCGGCGAAGCCGACGCTCGTCGATTTCTTCGAGCACCGGTTCGCGCCGGCCTCCCACGTGTTGCAGAGCGCGACCCGGGCGATGAAGCACGGCATGAGCGAGGAGACCATCCTCGCCTGCCTGCTGCACGACCTCTCGGTGATGAACCTGGTGCGGGCGGACCACGGCTGGTGGGGCGCCCAACTGCTCGAGCCGTACGTGCCCGAGAAGGTCTCCTGGGCCATCCGCTACCACCAGGCGCTGCGCTTCTTCCCCGACCCGTCGGTGGGCTACGAGTATCCCGAGATGTACGTCCGCATGTTCGGGGCCGACCACGAGCCGGAGCCCTACATCAAGGCGGCGTACGAATACGCCCGCAACCACAAGTGGTACATGGAAGCGCGGTCCATCACCATCCACGACGACTACAGCTTCGAGCGGGACGTCGAGGTCTCGATCGATCCGTTCGTGGACATCATCGGCCGGCACTTCAAGCAGCCGAAGGAAGGGCTCGGCTACGACAACAGCCCCTCCGCCCACATGTGGCGGACGATGATCAACCCCCGCCGGCGGTTGTAGGCAGAAACGCCGGGACCGTTCGGAGCGCCGGCCCCCGGCCGGCATCGACCGCCGGGAGGCGGTCGAAACTGCACACTCCGACCCTCCGCTACGAGAGGAACGGCCCGGAGCGCCATCCGGCCGGACGGCGGCGCGTTTCGCCGCCCTACGGTCGGCGATGCCGGCCGGAGGCCGGCGCTCCGACGCGGTGTGTCATCCCGCCTGGTGGGGCATGTGTTTCGCCTCCCTACGGTCGGCGATGCCGGCCGGAGGCCGGCGCTCCGGCCTGTCAGCCGCGGTTTGAGGAACGCTTGGCCACCAGGTAGAGCACCGCGCCGGCGCTCGCGGTAGCGAGCCCGAGCACCGACTCGCCGGGCCGCTCCAGCAGCGTGTAGCCGAGCGTCCACGCGCTCATCCCGAGGAAGAACAGCGGGACGGCCGGGTAGAGCGGGGTCCGGAACCGGCCGGAGACGGCGCCCGGGATCTTTCCGGCGCGCAGCCGGAAGACCCCGGCGACGGCGGCCGCCGTCATCAGGTTCAGGGTGAACCCGGCGTAGAGCAGGATCTGCTCGAACGTCCCGGAATAGAGCAGGATCAAGGTGATCCCGAGCTGCAGGAGGAGCGCCCGGTGGGGAATGCCCCCCGCGCTGGCGTGTCCGAGCGGCCGGAGGAAGGGCTCGTCCTCTCCCATGGCGCGGACCACCCGCGGGCCGAGGAACACCATCGCGCTGACCGTGGAGGCCAGCACCAGGCCGAGCACCGCGGCCATCACCCGGCCCCCGGTGGCGCCCAGGATCCGCTCCGCCGCCAGGTACCCGATCTCGATCCTGCCGGCGAGATCCTCCAGCGGGACGGCCCGCAGGATGACGAAGTTCACCAGGACGTAGAGGACGGTGACGAGCAGGGTGCCGGCCACCAGCGCCCGGGCGAGCCGCTCGGGACGCCTCAGGTCCCCGACGACGTAGACCGCGGCATTCCAGCCGGTATAGGCGTACGAGACGAACACGAGCGAAACCGCGAACCCCGGGCTCAGCAGCAGCCCGAAGTCCCCCGGTTCCGGAACGAGCGGCGTCGAGACCCCGCCGGCCCAGAACCCCATGCTGCAGAACGCGACGACCAGCAGGACCTTGGCGGCGGTGAGGACGTTGTTGACCCCGCTGCTCCAGCCGACCGGCAGCGAGTGCACGGCGGTGAAGGCGATCACGGTCCCCGCCGCGAAGTGGACCGGCTCGATGCCGGGGAACAGCGGCTGCAGGTAGGTGGCCATCGCCACCGCCGCGAGCGCGGTGGGCGCCGCGAAGCCCATGGTGGCGGAAACGCAACCGGCGGCGAAACCCGCGGCCGGGTGGAAGCTCCGCCGGAGCAGGTTGTACTCACCCCCGGAACGGGGCAGCGCGGCTCCCAGTTCGCCATAGACGAGCGCCCCCGCGAGGGCGACGAGCCCGCCCACAACCCAGAGCAGGAGCGCCGGGAACGCCGAGGGAACGGCCGCGACCTGGAAACCGAGGCTCGTGAAGACGCCGGTCCCGATCATGTTCGCCACCACGAACATGGCGGCGGTCCAGAGCGAGAGACCGAGCCCGCGACCGGGGCCTCCGGGACCGCTCGTCACGCTGCGGCCGGCTTCTCGGAACCGCTGGTCGCCGGGCCGGTCAGCGGACCGCGATCATGTCGATCTCGACGAGCGCGCCGAGCGGGATGGCGGCAACCGCCACCGTCGTGCGAACCGGCGGGATCGCCCCCTCGGGGAAGTAGGAGGCGTACACCTCGTTCATCGCTCCGAAATCGTTCACGTCGGCGAGGAACACGCCGCTCCGGACCACGTCCCCGAAACCGAGACCGGCCTCCTCGAGAACGGCCTCGAGGTTCTGCATGACCTGGTGGGTCTGCTCCGCGATGCCGCCCTCGACGAGTCCGCCGCCCTCGTGGTTGAGCGCGATCTGGCCGGCGAGGAAGACGATGTCTCCGTACTCGATCCCCGCGGAATAAGGACCGACGGGAGGAATGCGGCCGGCCAGGCGGGACTTTTCGGGCTTCGGGACTTCCATGTCCACGTTCACCGGGCCGGTGCAGGAAAGGGCCAGGAGCGCCGGCAGGGCGCAGGCGAGAGAAAGACGAAAACAAGAAAAACGCATGGAAGGATCCTCCGCGGACAACACCGGATGGTACCGGCGCATCTCGCTTAGGATGCGGCGGATGTGGACCCGACCCCAACCCGACGAGTGCGCCGACTACTACCACGGTTACATCCGGCAGGTACCGGACGGCGACGATCTGCCACGGGCGGCGCTCCGGGAGATGGAGACCCTCCGCTCCCTCCTGGCCGGCGTTTCCGAAGCGGAGTCATCCCGTGGCTACGCCCCCGGGAAATGGTCCATCCGCGAGGTCGTGGGCCACGTGGCCGATGTCGAGCGCATCATGTCCGTGCGGGCGCTCCGCTTCGCCCGGGGTGACGACACGCCGCTACCGGGTATGGAACAGGATCCCTACGTGGCCGCGTCGGGCCACGGGGAACGCTCCCTCGGATCCCTGCTCGACGAGCTGGAGACGATCCGCCACGCCACCGTGAGCCTGATGCGGTCGTTCGACAGGGCCGCGCTCGACCGGCGGGGAGAGGCGAGCGGCGCCGGGGCCACCGTCCGGGCGATCTGCTATCTCACGGTGGGACACGCGATCCACCACCGGCGCGTGCTGGAAGAGCGGTATTTCTAGTTGCCGGCGGGACTGTTCGCGGCGCTGGTCGTCGCGACCCTGACGGTCCTCGGCATCGGGGCGCGCTACCAGGTCCACGGGGACCTGAACGCCCTTCATGCGCTCCTCAGCCTGTTCCTCTCGATCAATCTGCTCATCTGCTACTGGGAGATCTGCCTCTTCCTCCGCCGGGACCTCGTCGAGACGCGCACCGCGTACTGGCGTGAGTGGAGCAAACGGACGGGCGGAACCCCGGCCGTCGAGTTCCTCCGGACGAGGGTCCCGCTGGTCCGGCTACTGTCGCCGGCGCTCTGGGCCGACGTCTGGGCGACCTACTCCCAGTTCGACGACTCCTACGCGGACCGCCGCACGTTCGGATTCAACGTGGACATCGTGAACGGGTTTCTCACGCCGGCTCCCACGCTGATCGTGTACGCGGCCTACACGTTCCAAATCCTCCCGGCCGTCCTGACCGGCATCGTCGGCGTGATCCTGTTCTGGCAGGTGATGTACGGGGCGTCGGTCTACCTCGTCAGTTTCTTCGTGGCCGGGCGGCAGGCGCGGATCAGCCGGCGGGATCTCTACGCCTGGATCGTGGCGCCCAACTCCCCCTGGATGGCGGGCGGCCTGCTCGGCGTGTACGTCTCCATCCGCCTGATCTCGGACGGCGACTACAGCGTCCTGGGCTACTGATCCGGATCGCCTTCGGATCCCGATCCCGTCCGGCCACCACCCGGCGGAGCGTGTCTTTCCGGGCTCGGATGCCCGGAAGCACCCAGCGCGGCCACCAGCGAGACGGCGCCCATCCCCACGCACGCGAAGGCGACCGCCTCGAAACCGAGCTGGGTCATCAGGCCCCCGGAGACCACGCAGGCCACACCGGCCACCAGCCAGTTCAGCGAATCGGCGAGCCCCTGCCGGCGGACCTTGGCGGGTGAGTCCGGACCTTCGGAAATCAGCGTGCTCGCCGCCACGAAGGCCAGGGACCAGCCGAGACCCACGAGGTAGAGCGCGATTCCCAGCTCCAGACCACGGCCGGGGCCGAAGGCGGCCAGCAGGCCCGCCGCCGCCAGCGTCGCACCGCCCAGCGCGATGATGGGACGCTCGCCGAAGCGGTCGCACAGCATGCCGACCACCGGAGAGAGGGCGAACATGCCCAGGTTGTGGGCGCCCATCATGGCGCCGAGCCCGGCCAGGGAACCGCCGCTTCCCATCATCTGGAGCGGGGCCATCGTCATCAGGATCATCATCGAGGCCTGGGCCGCGACCAGCGCGACGATGGCGAGGCCGAAGGTCCGGCCGAGCGGTGCGGTGGGCGCGGGGCGATCGGCGGGTCCGGCCTTCGCCTCGACGGGGCGGGCCCCGAGCGAAGGCCGCGCCCGGAGCGACCGGCTCCGGAGGAAGAGGATGCCGCCGAGGCCGTAGAACACCGCCGCGCACAGGTAGGCGAGCGCAAACGCCTCCCCTTCGCCGGGCCCGGCGAGGCGCTCGATCCATCCGAAGATGAGCGGCGCGATGAAGGCGCCGGCCACCGCCACCCAGACGACCAACCCGATCGCCCGCCCGCTCTTGCTGGCCGGGACGAGGAGCGCCGCCGTGTAGCGGGTGAGATGGTAGGCGGCGTAGCCGCAACCGAGCAAAAGGCTCGCACCGAAGTGGACGGCGAAGCCCGCCTCCCACCACGCCGACAGCGCGAGGCCCACCGCGGCCAGGCCGGCGAAGCTGAGGCCGAGGCCCAGGGAGAAGGGCCGGCCGCGCCGCGCGAAGAGCCAGGTGAGGACGGGCGTTCCGGCCGCCACCCCCAGGATCAGCGCGGCGTTCGGGAGGCCGATCCAGGCGGAGTCCGGGAGGTATCGCCGGGAAAGGAGCGGCGTGATCGACAGCACCAGCAGATAGGCCGTCGAACCGAACATCGCTCCGGCGAGCAGGACGCCGAAGGCCCGCGCCGGACGCTTCCTCGCGGCCATCCGACGACCGCTAGCGGCCGGGATCCTGCAGGAGCGCGTTCAGATCTGTCAGGGCTCGCTGGACTTCGGGCGCCAGGCTCCGCCCGGAGGCGAGCGCCGCGCGGTCCACTTCGGACAGGCCGAGTTCCGCCGCCCAGGCCTGCAGTTCCTCCACCGCGTCGTCCCCGGGGCCGACGCCCCAGGCTCCCGGCACGAGGCGCAGTTCGTGAACCCCGGTCAACCCGGCCGCCTGGATGCGGTCGCGGTACGCGAGCACTTCCGGCAGCACGAAATCGTCCAGGGTGCCGACGACCTCGATGACCGGGCGCTCCAGGACGACCGGCGGCGCGGGCAGCACCGGACTCGGCGCCGCCGCCACGGCGTCGTAGAAGGGCCAGAACCGGCTTCCCTCGGGACCGATCCCGGCAGCCGCGGAGTAGGCGGCGAGGCCGGCGTCGGATGTCTCCCGATCCGCGGCGAGGGCGAGGCGGGCGCTGCGCCGGCGGGAGGCTCCCTCCGGATCACCGAGCGTCGCGGCCACCAGCACCACCCCATCGAAAGTCTCGTCGGTCGCCGCGGCGCCGTAGCGCGCCAGCCCGCCCCCTTCTCCGTAGCCGAGCAGGATCGTCCGGTCGGGGTCCATCGCGAGGCGCGGCCGGATCTGTTCGAACATGAGCCGGGCGAACGCCTCGGTGAGCCGGTAGCCGTCGGGCCCCGCCCCGACCCCGGCCCGGTCGAAACTCGCCCAGGCGAACCCCCGGTCGAGGGCCCACCAGCCGATCAGGTCGTCCAGCTCGGTCTCGCCGCTCCCGAGTTCGGCGCCCTCGAGGCCGCGCCGGATCCCGCCGAGGCCGCGATGCGCCCCGATCACCAGGGTGCCGTTCCAGTCGGGCGGGCGCAGCGGATGCCGCAGGACGAAGCGGCGCGGCGGCTCGCCGGGCGGCAGTCCGCGGCCCGGCGGGACGGACGCCAGGAACCCCTGCGTGACCAGCGCGTCGCCGTAGGCGCGTCCGGGGATGAGCGTCTCGCGCCCCCCGTGGATGTACAGGTAGAGGCGGGCATCGCAGGAGAGCCCCAACGCGGCGCCGAGCAGAGCCACCGCCGGCAGCAGGCGGCGTACACGAAAAAGCCCCGGAGTCCCTGGGCGACCGCTAGGTCTCATCGCAGCGCGGAACCGTGGGGGCGGGCGCTCACTGCGCTCCGGCCCCCAGTGGCCGGCCCCGCTTCTGCCGGTGTCAGTTCAGGACTCCGGGAGCTCGTCCGGCGAACTCCGGGTCCCGCGGTGGTTCGGAAAGCGTCTCGTGGACCCGTCCGAAACCCCGATCGGGGCCCGGAATACGAAGTCGTCCGGCGGCGCGTTCATTTCCGACCCCCTTTCCGAGAATGGGTCACTGCCGTTCTCTGATTCCTGTTTGTACCGCTGCCCGGACGGCCATGTCAACCCCGCCCGGCCGGACCGGACGATCTACTGCGAGGGGAGTTCGCCGTGCACGACCTCCCCCTCCACCATGGTGGCGACGATGCGCTCGCGCATCGAAAAGAGGAGTTCGGGATCCTCCTCCAGAGCGTCGAGCCCCGGAAGGTCGAGCACCACGAGATCGGCGAGCCGGCCCGGTTCCAGGCTCCCGCGGTCCTGCTCGTCGTGGGTCAGGAAGGCGCCGTTCCAGGTGTAGGAACGCAGCGCCTCCGCGATCGTGACCGTCTCGTCCTCGCCGTGCGCCACGCCGGACTTCTGGTCCTTCCGGGTCAGCAGCGCGTAAAACCCCATCCAGGGGTTGTGGGTGGTCACCCCGTAGTCGGAGCCGGAGGCCATGATGACGCCGCCCCGCATGTAGCTGCGGAAGGGTTGGAGGCGGGCCATCCGTTCCGGCCCCGAGTTCGCGGCGAACGAGAAACCCTGCTGCCAGTTGAAGACCGGGTTCGTGGCGGCCACGATGCCGTAGCGGGCCATGTCGTCGAGGACCCGCGTCTTGGGTTCGATGGGGAAGTAGGCGTGGATCACGCTCCAGCGAAGGTCCGGGAGTTCCCCGCCGTCTTCCTTCATCTCGTCGAGCAGCTTCATGTAGAGATCCACGGTCTGCCGCATCGACTGGTCCCCGCAACTGTGCGTGTGGAGGTCCCAGCCGTGGCTGCGGATGGCGCGGTACTGCGCTTCCCGCTCCGGGTAGCTCTCGACCACCGGGTTGCCGAGGTTGCGCTCCCCTTCGAGTTCGTCCCACATGTGGAAGGGTTCGGACATCCAGGCGCTCCGGGTCCCCACGCCCCCGTCGCCGTACACCTTGACCCCGCGCCAGCGGAGGAAGCGGTCGCCGAGGTTGTTGACCTTGATCCCGTCGAGGTGGGTGGAGATCGCCTCGGGGGCATGGGTGTTGAAGGTCCCCTCGTACACCGCGGCGATGCGCAGCCGCAGGTGCCCGCGGTTGAAGGCCTCCTGATAAACCCGCATGTTGTGGCCCATCCGTGAGGAGGGGTCCACGATGGAGGTGATTCCCAGGGACAGCAGTTCCTCCACCCCGAGCCGGACGCTCTCCACGTCGTCCTCGAAATCGTCGGGCGGCGGCCGCTCGGTCACGAGGCGCGAGGCCCGCGACCCCAGAAAGACCCCGGTGGGGACCTCCCGGGTGACGGTCTCGCCGTCCACCACCAGCTCCCGCGACTCGCGCAGGATCTGGTCCTCGAAGGTGAAGTTCTCGGGATTCTCGAGCCACCACGACGGCCACGTGGAGGAGTCGCCGTCCTCGATTCCCATCCGCCGGAAGACCTCGGTGTTGACGGCCACCCCGCGGTAAACGCGGTAGAGCGCCACCGGGTGGCCGGGGGCCGCCTCGTCGAGCTGCCAGCGGGTGACCATCGCCGGGTACTTGAACTGGTCCCAGCGGCGGCCGACGACCCATTCGCCGGCGGGAATCCGGCTCTCCGCGATCCGGTCGCGCACTCCAGCGACGATGTCCTCGGCCGACTCGGCGTAGCTCAGTTCCACCCCGGTCGTGATGTCGCGGCCGAGCGAGAGGAAGTGGATGTGGGAGTCCTGGATGCCGGGGATCACGGTCTTGCCGGAAAGGTCCACGGTCCGGGTGTTCGGGCCGGCCAGCGCGGCGACCTCCGCCGCCGACCCCACCGCCACGACGCGGCCGTCCTTGATGGCGAGGGCCTCGGCGAGCGAGTCCTCGGCGTCCACCGTCCGGACCTCGGCGCCGGTGAGCACCAGGTCGGGCTCCGGGTACCACTGGGCGGCGGCCGTCGCCGGCGCCAGGAGGAGCGGAAGGCAGGCGTAGAGGAAACGGAGCGTGCGCATAGGACGCCACTCTAACGAAGAACCGCGACCTCGCTACTCTTTCCGGTTCCGCGGAGGCACCCCATGCGTTTCCTGTCCTTTCTCGTTCTTCCCGCCTCGCTTCTCCTTTCCTCCGGCTGCGGCCCGCAGGCGCCCGACATCGGCGGACGCGCCGACCTGGTGCTGCTCGGCGGCCGGGTGGTGACCGTGGATCCCGACCAGCCGGAGGCGGAGGCGGTGGCGGTCCGGAACGGCAGGATCGCCGCCGTCGGCGCCACCGCCGAGATCGAGGCGACGGCCGGCCCGGACACCGAGGTCATCCAGCTCGACGGGCGCCTCGCGATCCCGGGATTCATCGAGGGCCACGGCCACTTCATGGGCGTCGGGAACGCCCAGATGATCCTGAGGCTCGGGGAAGCGGCGAACTGGAACCGGATCGTGGACATGGTGGCCGAGGCGGTCGCCGAGGCCTCTCCCGGGGCCTGGATCGAGGGGCGGGGCTGGCACCAGGAGAAGTGGGACGAGATCCCGGGAGGCGCGGTCGAGGACATGCCGCACCACCTCGGACTTTCGGAGATCTCCCCCGAGAACCCGGTGCTGCTGCGGCACGCGAGCGGCCACGCCGCCTTCGCGAACGCCCTGGCCATGGAACTGGCCGGGATCGACCGGAGCACCCCGGATCCGCCGGGAGGCACCATCGTGCGCGACGCCGACGGCAACGCCACCGGCGCG
Organism: Acidobacteriota bacterium; assembly: GCA_022820545.1. Lineage (GTDB taxonomy): Bacteria > Acidobacteriota > Vicinamibacteria > Marinacidobacterales > Marinacidobacteraceae > Marinacidobacterium. Next base: position 28,305 of record JAJEFG010000022.1, read on the forward strand.
CTGCGGGAGACGGCCCAGCGGCTCGTCGCCCGCGCCCGCGACCGGGCGATGGCGGAGCGCAGCGAGGAGGAGATCCGGGCCGAACTGGAGCTGCAGCTCCGGCTGGCCGCCGAGGAGTCCCTGCAGAAGGGGATCACCTCGTTCCAGGACGCGGGTTCCTCCTTCGCGTTGATCGACTTCTTCCGTGAGATGGCGGAGGCGGGGCAGCTTCCGGTCCGCCTCTACGTGATGGTCCGGGGCGAGTCGAACGAAGAGATGGACGCGCGGCTTCCGGACTACCTGATGACGGATCACGCCGGCGGGTTCCTCACCGTGCGGTCCATCAAGCGGGTGGTGGACGGGGCGCTCGGCGCGCACGGCGCCTGGCTCCTCGAGCCCTACGACGACATGCCGTCGAGCGTCGGCCTGGTCATCGACGAGGTCGCCGACATCGAAGAGACCGCCCGGATCGCGATCGGGCACGGCTTCCAGGTGAACACCCACGCCATCGGCGACCGGGGCAACCGGGAGATCCTCGACGCCTACGAACGGGCCTTCGGCGCGGCCGGAGTGGACGGTGCGGACCTGCGGTTCCGGATCGAACACGCGCAGCACATCCACCCGGACGACATCCCGCGGTTCGGCGAGCTCGGCGTCATCGCCTCGATGCAGGCCGTGCACGCCACCTCGGACGGGCCCTGGGTGCCCGAGAAGCTCGGTGACGAGCGGGCGCGCTCCGGCGCCTACGTGTGGCGCTCGCTCCTCGATTCCGGGGCGGTGGTGACCAACGGCACCGACGCTCCCGTCGAGAACCTGGATCCCATTCCCAGCTACTTCGCGACGGTGACCCGCGAACTGGGGGACGGGACCCGGTTCTACCCGGAAGAAGTCCTCACTCGGGAGGAAGCGCTCCATTCGTACACGATGGCGAACGCCTGGGCGGCCTTCGAAGAGGACGTGAAGGGAAGCCTGACCCCCGGCAAGTACGCCGACATCGTCGTGCTCACCAAGGACATCCTCACGGTGCCGGACGACGAGATCCTGGATGCGAAGGTGGCGATCACGATCGTCGGCGGCGAAGTGGCGTACCGCGCCGAGGAGTGATGGGCCCGGAAAGACCGGAACGAGGACTCCTCGTCGTCGGCGTCTACGGGACGCTGAAACGCGGTCACGCGAACCACCGGGCATTCCTCGCCGGCTTTCCGCGCGTCCGCGCCGGCGCGGTCCGGATCCCCTTTCGACTCTTCGGCAACGAGGAGTACCCGATGCTGGTCCCCGCCCGGGAAGTGAACGCGGTCGTCGTCGAGACGTACCGGGTCGACGCGGAAACGGTGTCGCGGCTCGACGCCTTCGAAGGGCAGTTCGGCTACCGGCGGGTGGAGGTCGTCCCGGAGGGGGAGGCCGACCCGGTGGCCATCTACGTCCACCCGGGTCCACCGCCGCCCGATTTCGTCCCCGCCCCCGGCGGCGAATGGCACGGGGAACCGGCGGCCTTCGCCGGCGCGCTCGCCCGGGTGCAGAACCGAGACCGGTAGGACCGGCCCACCACGGACGGCGCAACGGCTTGGAACGCCGGTCTCCAGACCGGCACCGCGGCGCTCCGCGCCGCGTGCTGTCTTCCTTGCAAAGGGAAACCCAGCCCGCCTTTCACGCTTCCCCCGAATGGCGCCCCGACCCGGAGCGCGGGACCGGCCAATGCGGCATGTCCCTGGCCACTCGGCTTGGCTACTGCGACATGTTCCTCCCGGACGACCGGCTACTGCGGTCAAGAGACACCCTGCCCTTGCACAGTCAAGAGACACCAACTCTTGCGCACTGCTGGGCGCGGATGGCTTTGCGACGTGCGCGGTGCGGAGCACCGCGGTGCCCGGCTGGAGACCGGCGGTCCAAGCCGTTCGGCCCCCGAGGCGGTTGTGTTCCCCCTGGGGGCGGAAACGGCCGTCGCCGCGGGGGGTCGCGACCGGGGCCGGGCTCGTCCGCGCAGCCCCCTGGATGAAGTTCCAGCCGAGGATATGGCC
>JAJEFG010000055.1 GCA_022820545.1 Acidobacteriota bacterium
GCACATGGAACGCCAAGGTGCTCCCGGCGGATTGGCCACTGCGCGAAGCAGTTTGTGTTCGCCCAAATGGGCAGTGAGAAACCTATAGGAACGCCGGTCTCCAGACCGGCACCGCGGCGCTCCGCGCCGCGCACGTCGTAACGCCCCCCGCCTCACGGCGCGTCTGGCTTCAACCCCAGCCCCGCTTGGTAGATTCCCGCACTGACGGGACCCCACCTTGGCGAGCGACACGGCGGCCGGCGCACGCGGCAAGCTCTGGGTGTTCGGACCGGCCCGCGACCTGCTCCTGCTGGTTGCCACCCCCATCCTGATCCTGCCCCTCGCCTTCGCCCTCGAGGGCCGGGAGACGGCCTACACCGTGGGGCTCCTGGTCGCGGGGTTCGGCGCCCTCGGCCACCACCTCCCCGGGATGATGCGGGCCTACGGCGACCGTGCCCTCTTCCAGCGCTTCCGCACCCGCTTTCTGCTGTCACCGATCGTGTTCGCCCTGGCGGCGCTCGGGTTCGCCGCGAACGGGCTGAACGGCGTCTCCCTCATCGTGCTCCTCTGGGGCGTCTGGCACGGGGCCCTCCAGGTCTACGGCTTCCTCAGGATCTACGACGCCCGGGTCGGAGCGACCGGGCGGCTGACGGCGCGCCTCGACTGGTTCCTGTGCATCGGGTGGTTCGCCTTCGGGGTGCTCCACTCGCCCGGCCGGCTCGGGGAACTCCTCGAACTCTGGTACGCGCTCGGCGCGCCGCTCCTGTCACCCGCGGTCTTCTTCGGCTTCCGGGACGTCTTCGATCTCGGCCTCTACGCCCTCACCGCGCTGTTCGTGTTCCGGGCCGGCCGGGACCTGCTGGCCGGGCGGGGGCAGCACCCCGTCAAGCTCCTCGCCGCGGCGATGTCCTTCGGCTTCTGGTGGTGGTGTTCGGTCCAGGTGCCCTACGCGGTGCTCGGCGTCGCCCTCTTCGAGGTCTTCCACGACGTGCAGTACCTCTCGATCGTCTGGGTGTTCAACCGCCGGCGGGCCCGGGACGACGACGCCGGGTTCTTCACCCGGGTCCTCTTCGGGGGCGGGCGGGCCATGCTCTTCGTGTACGTCGGCCTCGTCCTCGGCTACGGACTCTTCCGGTTCATTCCCGAGGCGGTCTCGAGCCCGGCGGTGCAGCGCGGCGTGCTCGCGCTGGTGGCCGCCTCGACCATGCTCCACTTCTACTTCGACGGCTTCATCTGGAAGATCCGCGAGACGAAGACGAGCGCCGCGCTCGGGATCCGCCGGCCCTCCGGAGCGTCGCCGGTCGAACCCGCGGCGAACCCCTGGCTCACCCCGCACGCCATCAAGTGGGCCAGCCTCTTCTTCCTGCCGCTCGCGCTGCTCTTCGGCCTCGAACGCCGGGCGGCCGCCGCGCCGCTCCAGGAGCGCTACGAGAACCTCACCACCCTGGTCCCGGAGAGCGCCGAGTTCCACCACAACCTCGGTTTCGCCTATCGGGAGAACGGCGATCTCGAAGCCGCCGAGGCCCGCTACCGGCGCGCCATCGAAATCGATCCCGAGTACCCGCGGGCCCACGCCAACCTCGGCATCGCGCTGCTCTCGCAGGGGCAATGGGAGGAGGCGGAGGGTGCGCTGCGCCGGGCGCTCCGCCTCGACGACGAGTACGCCGCCGCCCACCACAACCTCGGCTTCATCCTGGAGCGGGTCGGCGTGCGCCTGGAGGCGGAACGCCACTACCGCCGCGCCATCGAGCTCGACCCGGCGCTCGTCGAGCCACGGCTCGGCCTCGCCCGGATGCTGCTTGCCGCGGACAACGCCGTGGGGGCCGAGCCGGTCCTCGAGGCGGCGCTCGCCGTGGACCCGGGCGTGCCCGAGGCGCACCGCAACCTCGGCCTGATCCTCGCGGGACGGGGCGAGCACGCCGCCGCGGTGGCCCATCTCGACATCTCGCTGGCCGCGGTTCCCGACGACTTCGTGGCGCTCGAGACCGCCGGCTGGATCCTCGCGGTCCATCCGGACGTCCGCGATCCCGAACGCGCGGTGCGCTACGCCCGGCGCGCCTCCGAGCTGGCGCGGCATCTCAGCCCGTCGGCGGCCGATACGCTGGGGGCGGCGCTCGCCTCCGCCGGGGACTTCGCAGCCGCGCTGACCGCCGCCCGGACGGCGGAGGCGCTGGCGATCGACGCCGGCAATGCGGAGCTCGCCGAAGAGATCGCCGGACGGATCGCGCTTTACGAGGACGGCCGCCCGGTGACCGTGGCCCCGGCAGCACGATGAGATCCGGCACACCGCTGGCCGCCGCCGCGCTCTTCGTGCTCGTCGCCGGGGCCGCCGCCGCCCAGGACGGCATGGCGCCCCGACATCGCGCCTGGCTCGAGGAAGAGGTCGTCTACATCATCGGGGAGACCGAACGCGAGGCCTTCCTGCGCCTCGAGGGGGAGGACCTCCGGGACGCCTTCATCGAGGCCTTCTGGGAGCGGCGCGATCCCAACCCCACCACCGCGGAGAACGAGTACCGGGACGAGCACTACGAACGGATCGCCTACGCCAACGAGTTCTACGGCCGGGACACCGGAAGGGCGGGCTGGCGGACCGACCGTGGCCGCTACCACATCGTGCTCGGCCCCCCGCGCACCCGGGAGGACTTCTCTCATTCCAGTTTCATCTACCCGGTCGAGCTGTGGTTCTACAACGATCCCGCCCTCCGGGAGCGCGGGGTGCCCCCGTTCTTCTACCTGCTCTTCTTCCGGCGCTTCGGGGCCGGCGAGATGCAGCTCTACAGCCCGGTGGAGGACGGACCCCAGGCGCTGCTGATCGCGCCGGAGCCATTCATACAGGGGGACTTCCGCCAGCAGATCGAACGGGCCTTCGACCAGCTCCACGGGATCAGCCCCGAACTCGCCTCGGCGGCGCTCTCCTTCCGCACCGACGAGGGGACGAACTTCGGCGACATACGGGGCTTCGGGACGGTCTCGCTGATGGAGGAGATCTACCGCTCGCCGACGTTCGGGATCGACACCAGCTACGCCGAGCGGTTCGACTTCGGCTCGGTGGAGAGCGACTACCTGTTCAACTACGTCCAGAGCGCCGGCTTCCACCACGTCCTGCCCGGGCCGGGGGGGTACTACCTGCACTGGGCGATCGAGATCCCGAACGCATCGGTGATTGTGGTGCGCGACCCCGCGATCGGCCGCTACGGCGCGGTCTTCATCGCCTCCATCGAGATCACCGTCCCGGACGACCCGGAGACGGTGCTCTACGACGACCGGGCGGAGTCCTTCTTCGCGGTGTCCGAGGAGGAGGCGGCGGCGCTCGGCCAGCCGTTCCTGTTCCGGGGAGTGGTCCCGGTGATCCCCGGCTCCCACCACCTCCGGATCGTCGTCCGGAACCGGGCCTGTCCGAGCCGGGACGAGGAGGAGTGCCGGCGCGCCTACACGCTCCTCGAGGGCCCGATCGAAGTGCCCGAGCTGCAGTTCGAAACGCCGGAGTTGACCGATCCGGTCCTCGCCTACGGCGCCGACCTGCTGGGTGGCGACCCGCTCTACCGCGGTTACCGGTTCGGACGGCGGAGCGTTCGGCCCAATCCCTCTTCGGTGTTCGCCGCCGGAACGACGCTCTACCTGCTCTCGGAGCCGTTGAACGCACCGGAGGACGCCCGGGTGGAATGGACGGTCGCTCCCGACCCCGCCGCGCTCTTCGGGGACGAGCCTCCGGCGCCGGTAAGCGGGACGGTCGCCGCTGGCGGCGACCGTGACGGCCCGCTGGTCGTGAGCCAACCGCTGGGCCGTTTGCCGGGAGGGCGGTACGTCGCCGGGGTGCGCCTGCTGGCCCGGGACGGCAGGGAGCTCGCGCGCCGGTCGGCCCCGTTCCAGGTTTCGCCCCGGGCGACGCTGGCGAGGCCGCTGGTGGACGGCGGCCTCGGCGAGATCCGGCCCGAGCTCGCGGGCGCGCCGGAACTGGTGCGGGCCCGGCAATGGGAAGCCGCGGGGAACCCGGCGATGGCGCGGACGTTCGCGGAGGAGGCGGTCCGCGTGGGTCCCAACTACGTTCCGGCGCGCGAACTGCTGGCGCGGTACTTCCTCGAGGCGGACGATCCGGCGGGGGCGGTGACGCTCCTGGGCCCCGTCTTCGAGGCCTATCCCGACCGGTATGAAACCGCGGTGCGGCTCGGCGAGGCGCGCGTCCGCACCGGCGACTTCGAGGGCGCCCTCGGCCCGCTCGCCCGGGCGCTCGAACTACGCGCTCCGGACGCCGACCTCCTCGTACTGCTCGCGACCACCCACCTGGTCCTGGGAAACGAGGAGAGCGCGGGCCGGTTCCTCGATCAGGCCTACGAGCTCGATCCGGACAACGAGCGGGTGCTGGCGCTGCGGCGGCGATAGCGGGAAAGACAAAAAGGGCGGTGGGCTCTTGCAAGCCCACCGCCCTGGCGCGAGTCTCAGATCAGAACTGATACCTCGCGCCGAGCTTGAACGTGCGCGGCTCCAGGAAGCCGATCACGCGGTTGTATGCCGAACCGGCGCGGATGATCTGGTTCAGGACCGGGTTGGAGTTCGTGACGTTATAGGCGTCGAAGAACAGCGACAGGCGGTCGCGATCCCAGAAGGACAGGTCCTTCTCGGCTCGAAGGTCCAGGATGAAGACGTTGTCCGACCGCTCCGTCATGTCGGAGAGCGGCACCTGGTTCGTTCCGGCGGCGCCCGGAATGCTGATGGGCAGGATCGGGGCGTAGGCCCAGCCGCTCTGCGCCCGGTACTGGAAGGACACCGCGGCCCCGATGTTCGGGATCTGGTAGCGGCCGATGCCCTTGAGGTTCCAGTTGGTGTGCTGCTGCTTGGTGCTCACGGCGGAGTTCCAGTTCAGCCCGCTGCCCTGGATGCCCAGCGTCCACGGGTCGGCCTGGGTATCGGCGCTCCCGCTGCTGCCGCAGCAGACGAGCTCGTTCCGCCACTGGTAGTGGAAGCTGCCCTGCAGGAAGAGCCCGCCCCGGAACCGCCGGCTCAGTCCGACCTCGATGTTGTCGAATTCGCCTGAGTCGAACCCGGCCGGGCCGGTTTTGACCTCGTTGGCGGTCGGAGTTCCAGCCGGGGGACGGGTCAATGTGGTGATGGCGCCGAAGCCGTCCACGGTCGGGCAGGGGAAGATGTCGTCGCCGCAGAGGATCGCGTTGTTGATCAGTGCGTCGAGCAGTCCTACCCGATAGGTGTCGAAGACGTTCCGGTCCATCTTGCGCACGTAGGAAAGCCGCAGGTTGGTCTCCGGCATGATCTCGCTCTCGAGGGACGCGGTGATCTCGTCGTAGTAGCGCTTCTTGCTGAGGTCCACCGGGACGCCGCCTTCGACGCGGCCGACGGGGAGGCCGGTGCCGGACGACTGGCTCAGCAGCGCTCCGAGTTCGTTTTGCCCGTCATAGATTCCGTTCCGGTTCGGGTCGTTGAATTCGAACACCACGTTCTGGAACGCCGCCGGGTTGGCGCCCACGAAACCGTCCGGGCCGACGTTATGGGTGTAGCGGCTCGCCGAGGCCTTCACGACCGTCCTTCCCTCGCCGGTCAGGTCGTAGGTCACCGCGAAGCGGGGATAGAAGTCGTTCCAGGTGAAGATGTCCTTCGCCTGGATCGAAACCCCGCTCAGGAAGAACTCGGGGTACTCGGGCGCGAGATCGGACGAGTTGTAGTACCCGTGCTGGTTCGCGATCCGGATGCCCGCCGTGATGGTCAGTCTCGGGTTGAGCTGCCAGGTGTCCTGGGCGAAGAAGTGGAGGTTCCGGTCACGGGTGTCCGAGCGGGGCGTCGGGACGTTTGCGAACAGGATCTCGGAGGTCCCCATCGGGTTGTCCGCCGACATCAGGCTCGAGCGGTCCCGGTACTGGATGCCGCCCGATTCGAAGTTCGAGAAGAAGAGCCGCGCGTCCTCCATGTAGTCCACCCCGAACTTGAGGTCGTGGCTTCCTCCCGCATCGGGGATGTAGTAGTTCAGGATGCCGACGAACTGTGGCCGCTGCTTGTCGTAGGTGAACGGCCACACGCCGGCGCCGGTGCGCCGGCTGGTATCCACGTCGATCCGCGGCGGGCTGCTTCCCGGGTCCACTGCGGGCACCATCGGCCAGGTCACCCCGTAGTGCATCGCCTTCACGTTCGAGAAGGCCCGGTCGGACCAGACCCGCTGCCACTCGGCCTTGTGTACCCAGGTCCACGAATCCTGGGCGAGCCGCACGTCAATGGAGTTGAGCGCGTTGATACCGCGATTGGGCCGGTTCTTGAGGCCCCACTGGCTGTAGCCGATCAGTTCGTCCTTCTCGGAGAGCGCCATGTTGACCTTCGCGTAGTAGTTCCGGAGGATGGCCTCCTCCTTGATGACTTCCGGATCGAGGCCGGAGATCGCCCGGTGGGTCAGGTTGTTGTTGTAGGCGAGGAAAAACCAGGCCCGGTCCCGCAGCAGGGGGCCGCCCACGTCGGCGTGCGCCTCCCAGTAGGTGAGCATGTGGTTCGTGCCCGCGCCGCGGTCCTCGAGTTCGGACGTCAGGTTGTCGCCCACGAAGCTCTCGCCGAGGTAGTCGGCGTAGAGCAGCGCCGAGAGGTCGTTACCGCCGGTCTTGATGTCCATCACGATCGTGTTCCCGGCCCAGGCGTTCTCCACGTCGGCGCCGGCGTTCGAGATGTTGAACTGGTTCACGGTCAGGCTGTCCATGTAGAAGCCGAACCCGCCGGTGCTGAAGTTGGAGTCCACGCCGTCGATGACGATGCGGTTCTGGTCCCGGAGCCCGAAGGCGTCGAAGCCGGACTGCTGCGCCTTGTGGGAGCCCGCCACGTCGAAGCCGCGCATCCGGATGCCCGGGGTGAGCGCCAGCATGGCGTGCGGATCGGTCGAGTTCGGGACCTCGAGGATCGCGGTGTCGTCAAAGGTGCCGCCGAAACGGCTGGACTTCACGTCCACCACCGGGGACTCGCCGGTGACGGTCACCGTCTCCGCGACCGCGGCCACCGAGAGGGTCTGGTTCACGGTGAACGTCTGTCCGGTGATGACCGTCACGTCCTCGCGGACCACGGTGGCGAACCCCCCCAGCTCGAAGGTCATGGTGTAGCTGCCCGCCGGCAGCCCCTGGAATCGGAAGGAGCCGTCCACGTCGGTGACCGCAACGCGGCTGCCGAGGAGGGCGTCCGATTCGAGGGTGACGGTGACCCCCGGAAGCACGAGCCCCTGTTCGTCCTGGGCGGCGCCGTCGAGCCGCCCGGCGGTGATCTGCGCCGCGAGCGACGCCGGAATCAGGAGCAGTGCGGCGACCGTCAGCGATCGCAGCAGGTGTCGTTTCATGGGCAAGGTCCTCCTTGACGAGAGACGATTTGGCTCGGGACTCTATGGGACAACCGAACCAAGTTCGAACCGCAAGTCCCGCACCAGGGGCGGATTGCTGGATGGACGCCATAACTCGTTGAAAAACGGTGACTATTCGATGCCTTCACGGATTTGCCGGCACTTTTCTCCAACAAACCGAATTGTGATTCGGGTTCCCGTTCGGGGTTCCACGGTCTCCGGGCGCCGCAAGTCCCCATAATGCGCGGGGTGAAGGACCGCCTCGCGCCCGCCGGCCTCAGGAGCGACCTCGCCGTTTCCCCGCGGATCGATCCGGAGATCGAGGTGCGGGACCGGGTGGCTTTCCTGCGGGCGTACCTGGTGGCCAGCCGGCAGCGGAGTCTCTGGCTCGCGGTATCGGGCGGCGTGGACTCGGCGCTCACCGGGCGGCTGTGCTCGCTGGCCGTCGCCGCGGCGAATCGGGACGGCGGGGCGTACCGCTTCGTGGCGGTGCGGCTCCCCTACGGAAGACAGCGCGACGCCGCCGACGCCGAACGCGTCCTCGAGTGGATCGAGCCGTCGGAAGTCGTGAGCGTGAACATCGGCCGCGCGGTCCGGGCCCTCGAAGCTTCGCTGCCGAAGGACCGACTGGGGGCCGGTTCCGAGACCGCCCGCGACTACGCGCGGGGGAATACGAAAGCCCGCATGCGGATGGCGGTGCAGTACCACCTCGCGAACCTCGAGGGCGGACTCGTGGTGGGGACGGACCACTCCGCGGAGGCGCTCGTCGGGTTCTTCACCAAGTTCGGCGACGGCGGGGTGGACATCTGTCCGCTGTTCGGGCTCAGCAAGCGCCAGGTGCGGCAGTTGGCGGCCCATCTCGGCGCGCCGCAAGCGATCGTCGACAAGGCGCCGACCGCCGACCTGGAGGACCTGCGTCCCGGGCTGCCGGACGAGGAGGCGCTCGGGATCACCTATCAGGCCATTGACGACTACCTGGAGGGCCTGCCGGTGCCCGCGGACGTCGCGGACCGGATCGACGCGCTCTACCGCGCGACCGAACACAAGCGCCGTACCCCCGTGGTGCCGCAGGACACCTGGTGGAGGTAGGTTCGGAGCGCCGGCCTCCGGCCGGCATCGCGGCCAAGGGCCGCGAAACATGCGCCGCTGTCGTGACTGACGGCGCAAGCCCAACCCCGGGGAAACCGCAGTTTCGCCTCGCTGCGCTCGGCGATGCCGGCCGGAGGCCGGCGCTCCGAACCCCTTACGCCTGCTGCAGCAGGTAGGTGGCGAGGCCCGCCGCCACCACGCGGTCGTTGTCCTCCACGACCTCGACGCGGCAGGAGACGAGCGTCCGGCCCTTGCGGACGACCTCGCCGATGGCCAGCAGGTCGCCCTGGACGACCCCCAGAATGTTCACCTTGTATTCCACGAGACGGATTCCGACGCCGGGGGCGACCGAAGCGGCGGCGAGGTGGCCCGCGGCGACGCAGAGCGTGCCGATGACCCCACCCTCGAGCGGCCCCGGCTCGGTGTTCCGGGTCTCGCCCGGAAGGTGGACCCGCGAAACGCCATTGTCCGCATAGTCCAGGCGAAGCCCCGTTTGCCCGGTCAGCGGTGCGTTGTCGAGTTCCTTCTGCAGGCGCCGGCGGAGCGACATCCGCTCACGCCCATAGCCGCTGTCGGTGGGTTCGGATTCGCTCAGCACCACCGGTTCGAACTCGGGCACGGGATCGGGCCCGCTCGCCGGAGGCCGGGATTCCACCGCGCCGCGGCGGCGCGCGTGGAAGGACTCGGCGGCCGGCCGTGTCCGCCGCGGGGCGCTCTCGGCCTGCGTGCCGGGCGCGCCGGTTTCGGAATCGCTCAAGAGACTCCCCTTGCTCGGCGCGAGTTTCGAATCCCTCCGAGAGTGCGACGGGCAACGACAACGCCCGGCGGAACCAGGGAACGGGAACCGACCGGAAGTCGAAACCGCCAGTCTGCGAGGAAGAACACCGAACCGGCCATATTACCACCCGAATTCCGTCCCGATGCGTAACATTCCGGTTTCCCGTCCGGAAGCAGTTCATGAATCAGACCACCCGCGAAGCGTTCGACGTCGTTGTCATCGGGAGCGGTCCCGGGGGCTACGTGGCCGCGCTCAAGGCGCAGGCCGCCGGACTCCGGACGGCGATCGTCGAAAAGGACGCGCGCTTCGGCGGGACGTGCCTGCACGTCGGCTGCATTCCCAGCAAGGTCTTCCTTCACACCGCATCGCTCCTCGACGAAATCCGGGAAGCGAAGAAGATGGGGATCGAGGTGGCCGCCCCGAGCCTCGACTGGAACGGACTCAAGCGCCGCAGCCGCCGGGTGATCGCCAAGCTCGCCGGCGGGGTGTCGCTCCTTCTGAAGCGGGGCGGGGTGGAGGCCTTTCACGGCTTCGGCAGGCTGGCCGGCCCGGGCGCCGTCGAGGTCACGGCCCCGGACGGGTCCGAGGCGAGGCGTCTCGAGGCCCGGAACGTCATCATCGCCACCGGTTCCGAGGCCCGGACGCTGCCCTTCCTGCCGCTCGACGGCGACCGGATCGTGACCAACGCGGAGATGTTCTCCCTCGATGAGCTTCCCGCCCGGCTCGGCATCATCGGCGCCGGCGCGGTGGGCGCCGAGTTCGCGTCCATGTTCAGGAGCTACGGCTCCGAGGTGGAGCTCTTCGAGGTGCTGCCCCGGGTCCTCCCGCTCGAAGACACCGAGGTCTCCGAAGTCGTGGGCAAGGCGTTTTCGAAGCGGAGGATCCGGGTGCGGACCGAAGCCCGGGTGGAGGCCGCCGAGGTCGTGGAGACGGGCGTGCAGGTCCGTTACCGGGCAGGAAAGGAAACCCGGACCGCCGAGTACGACCGGTTGCTGGTGGCGGTCGGGCGGGCGCCGCGCACGGCGGAGATCGGCCTCGAGACCGTCGGCATCGAACTCGAGCGAGGCGGTTTCGTCCCCGTGGACGGGCTGTGCCGCACCCGGGCGCCGGGCGTCTTCGCCATCGGCGACGTGGTCGGGACCGCGCAGCTCGCGCACGTGGCTTCCGCGGAGGCGGACGTGGCGGTGGCGACCATCGCCGGCCGCGACGTGCCGCCGCTCCGCCGGGACCGGATGCCGGCGGCCACCTACTGCGTGCCGGAAGTGGGTTCGGTGGGGCTGACCGAGGAAGCGGCGGCCGCCGCCGGCCACGAGCTCCGGGTGGGCCGGTTCCCCTTCGCCGCGAACGCCAAGGCCAACATCCTCGGCGATCCGACCGGCTTCGTGAAGGTGGTGGCGGAGGCGGAGTACGGCGAGGTGCTCGGCGTCCACATCGTCGGGCCGCACGCCACCGACCTGATCGCGGAAGCGGTGGTGGCGCTCGACCACGAAGCGACCCTCGAATCGCTCGCGCGCAGCGTCCATCCCCATCCCACGCTCTCCGAAGCGGTGGCCGAGGCGGCGCTCGCCGCCTCCGGCGCGCCGCTCCACGCTTGACCGCGGCGCCGCCGCTCTGGCGGCTCGATCGCCGGCCGCTCGGCTATCGGGCCGCCTGGGACTTCCAGCGGGATCTGGTCGAGCGCCGCCAGCGCGACGAGATCCCCGATGTCCTCCTGCTCACCGAGCACCCGCCGGTCTACACCCTCGGGAAGAGCGCCCACCGCGAGAACCTGCTGGAGTCGCCGGAAGCGCTCGCCGGACGCGGGGCCGAGGTCATCGAGACGGATCGCGGCGGGGACGTCACGTTTCACGGCCCCGGCCAACTGGTCGCCTATCCGATCGTCCACCTGGGCGGTTGGCGGAAGGACGTCCACGCTTATCTGCGGGCGCTGGAGGCGGCCGCCATCGACACGGCGGCGGGGTTCGGAACGGCGGCCACCCGCCGGGAGGGACTGACCGGCGTCTGGTGTTGCGCCGGTGGCGCTCCCCGCAAACTGGCCTCCATCGGGGTGCGCGTCTCCCGCTGGGTGGCGTCCCACGGACTGGCGTTCAACGTGACCACCGAACTGGACTGGTTCGCGCACATCGTGGCGTGCGGCATCCGGAATGCGGCGGCCACCTCGCTCGCCGCGGAAACCGGCCGCGCCGTGCCGCTGGACGCGGTCGCCGACCGGCTGGCGGACGCGTTCGCGGAGGTCCTGGGCCGCCGGCTTGTTGCGGCTCCCGACGATCTGCCGATTGTGCGCGCCAACGCCGGTTCCTGACGGTCCCCATCATGCCGGTCACCTACTTCGAGGCCATTCGCCGGGCCCTCCGTTCGGAGATGGAGCGCGACCCGCGGGTGATCCTCCTCGGCGAGGACATCGGCGTCTACGGGGGCGCGTTCCGCCTGACCGACGGGTTCCTCGACGAGTTCGGCCCGGACCGGGTCATGGATACCCCGATCAGCGAGGAGGGGTTCACGGGGATGGCGGTGGGAGCCGCGCTTGCCGGCCTTCGTCCGGTGGTGGAGTTCCAGTTCATGGACTTCATCGCGAGCGCGTTCAACATGGTCACGAACTTCGCCGCCAAGAGCCGCTACCGCGCGGGCGCGCCGGTTCCCCTGGTGCTGCGCGGCCCTTCGGGCGCCGGAGTCCGCGCCGGACCCTTCCACTCCCAGAATCCGGAGGCGCACTTCGCCCACACCCCGGGAATCAAGGTCGCGGCCCCGGCGACGGCGCCGGATGCGGCCGGCCTGCTGCGCGCCGCCATCCGCGACGACGATCCGGTGCTCTTCCTGGAACACAAACGCCTCTACCGGAGCCTCAAGGTCCCGGACGAGGAGTTCGAGAGCGCCCCGGAGGTGGTTCCGCTGGGGCAAGCCGCGGTCCGGCGGGCAGGGGACGCGCTCACCATCGCCGCGTACGGTGCCGCGGTGTGGGTGGCGCTCGACGCCGCGGAGAGGCTCGCCGCCCAAGGGATGGAAGCCGAGGTGATCGACCTGCGCTGCCTGGTCCCGTTCGACCGGGAGGCGCTCTTCGATTCCGTCCGCCGCACCAGCCGGCTGCTGGTGCTCCACGAGGACAATCTGACCGGCGGTTTCGGCGGCGAGATCGCGGCGCTCGCGGCGGAGCACCTCTTCGGCGACCTCGACGCCCCGGTGGCGCGGGTCGCGGCGGCCGACACCCCGGTCCCCTACGCCGCCGAACTCGAGGACGCGATCCTCCCGGACGCGGCCCGGGTCGTGGAGACGGCCCGCCGCCTGATCCGCTACTGACGGAAAGCCCGCCGGAAGGACGCCTCGGAGCGCCGGCCTCCGGCCGGCATCGCCGACCGCAGGGAGGCGAAACGCACGCGGGCCGCAGACCCGCAGAGCGAGCCTGCCTAGTCCGGGATCTGGTTCGCCGCGTGGTACGAACTGCGCACCAGCGGCCCCGCCTCCACGTGCCGGAGCCCCATCGCCTTCCCCCGCTCGGCGACGGCCCGGAACTCGTGCGGCGGCACGAACCGCTCGACCGGCTGGTGCGCCGGGGTGGGCTGCAGGTACTGGCCGGCGGTCAGGATGTCCACCGAGTTCCGGACGAGGTCTTCCATGAGCGCGTCCAGCTCTTCGGCAGTCTCCCCGAGCCCGAGCATCACACCGGTCTTGGTCAGCGCCCCCGGCCGCAGCTCCTTGGCGCGCCGCAGCAGATCGAGCGAGCGCTGGTACCGCGCTCCGGGCCGGACCGCCTTGTAGAGCCGCGGCACCGTTTCCACGTTGTGGTTGAGGATCTCGGGGTCCTCCTCCATCACGATGGCGAGCGCCGCCCAGTCCCCCTGAAAGTCCGGGATCAGCACCTCGACCGTGGTGTCCGGACAGCGCCGCCGGACCGCCCGGATGGTCTCCGCGAAGATGCCGGCGCCCCCGTCCGCGAGGTCATCGCGGTTCACTGACGTGATGACCGCGTGGCGAAGCTCCATGAGTTCGACGGCGTCGGCGACCCGCTCGGGTTCCTCGAGATCGAGGCCCACCGGGCGTCCCGTGGTCACCGCGCAGAACCGGCACGCCCGGGTGCAGATGTCGCCCAGGATCATGAACGTGGCCGTTCCCTGACCCCAGCACTCCGCCACGTTGGGGCAGCGCGCCTCCTCGCACACCGTGTGGAGGTTCTTCTCGCGGAGGAGGCTCCGGAGCCGTCCCCAGGTGGGGCCGGACGGGACCCGCACGCGGAGCCAGTCCGGCCGCGCACGGCGGGCGGGCCGGGGTGCGGTCTCGGGAAAGGGCCCCGCTCCCGAGCCGATCACGGGAAGGGGGACCGCGCTCAAGGCTTGAGGTCGCCCTCGGGCCAGTTCTCGAGGCGTGACTTCACGGCGGCCATGAACTGGTCCGCGACCGCGCCGTCGATGAGGCGGTGGTCGAAGGACAGGGCCAGGAACACCATGGACCGCACCGCGATGGCGTCGCCGTCCACCACCACCGGCCGCTTGTGGACTCCGCCGACGCCGAGGATGGCGACCTGCGGCTGGGCGATGATCGGAGTGCCGAAGAGCGCCCCGAAGGGGCCGGGATTCGTGATCGTGAAGGTGCCGCCCTGCACCTCCTCCGGCGCCAGCGCGCCGGACCGCGCCCGGGCGGCCAGGTCGGTGATCCCGCGGGCCAGCCCCATGAAGTTCCTCTCGTCCGCGCGCTGGAGCACCGGCACGATGAGCCCGTCGGGCAGGGCGACGGCGATGCCGAGGTTCACGCTTCGGTGGTACACGACCTGGTCCTCGCCGAGCGAGGCGTTGAGGACGGGGAACTCGCCGAGCGCGTCGATCGCCGCCTGGGCGAAGAAGGGCATCAGGGTGAGCCGGACGCCGGCCCGCTCCTCGAAAGCCGGTCCGTTGGCGGCCCGGACGGCCACCACGCGGGACATGTCCACCTCGAACACCGTGGTGACGTGCGCCGAGGTCCGGCGGGAACGCACCATGTGATCGGCGATCGAGCGCCGCATGTGGGTCAGCGGTTCGCTCCGGTCGCCGTCCAGGCTCACGGGGGCCGCCGGGAGCGGTTCCGGCGCCGGGGTGGGGACCGCGGGGGCTTCGTCCGCGCTCGGTGTTTCGACAGGCGTCGGCGGCGTTTCGGCCGCCTGCCGTTCCGGAGCTGCGGGCGCCGTCTCGCGGCTCTCCAGGAACGCGAGCATGTCCTGCTTGCTGACCCGGCCGCCCTCGCCGGTCCCGGGGACGTCGGCGAGGTCCACCCCGTGTTCCCGCGCCATGCGCCGCACGAGCGGTGAGCTCCGGGGCTGACGCCGGACCGGCTTCGGGGGCGCCTCCTCGTCCGTTGACGCGGAGGCGGTGGTTTCGGAAGCGGCCTCGGCCGGAGCGTCGTCGGTTTCGGCGGCGTCGCCGGGTGCCGGCTCGCCGTCCGATTCCGCCGTTTCGGCGGGGGCCCAGGCCTCTCCTTCCGCCGCGATGCGCCCGACGACAGTGTTCACCGTGACCGTTTCCCCCTCGGGGACCAGGATCTCCACGAGCCGCCCGGTGAGGGCGGCGGGCACTTCGGTGTCCACCTTGTCGGTGGCGATGTCGAAGAGGGGGTCATCCCGTTCGACGGTGTCACCGACGGCGACCCGCCACTTGGTGATCGTCCCCTCGGTGATGCTCTCCCCCATCTGGGGCATGATGATGTCGCTGGGCACGAGCCGGGAATTCTATTGTGGCGTCGGAGCGCCGGCCTCCGGCCGGCATCGTCCGCCGCAGGCGGACGAAACTCCCTACCGTTAGTTTGCCGTGTAGCGAGACGTCATACGCGACGGCGTACCACTATGCGGCAGCGTAAACCGGATGGCACGCCGCGGCTTGCGGGCCCACCTCTTCCCGGCACGCAAAAGTGTCGCTTCGCATCGACTTTTCCACAATTGGCCGCGAAGTGGGAAAAATCCGCGCCGATTTACGTCTGAGCATGGTGGAGGACTTCCCCATGCACGACCGAATCACCGACGCGGCGGAGACCGCCGTCCCGTCGTCCGAACATCAGGGCCGCTCCTATACTCCGGGCCTCAGTTGACCTGGAGGTGGACGGAAAGGAACTCGAGCACCTTCTGGAAGAAGGCGTAGTTCGCTCCCCGGTCGGTTTCCCAGCGGAAGACCGATCGGCCGGTGTCGCCGCGGAAATACAGCTCCACGAGCGGATAGTCGGGCCGGGACCGGAGCTCGGCGAGAAAGTCGCTCTTGGCCGCGAGCGGCGCCTCCGGCACCTCCTCGCCGTGGAAGGTCAGCAGCGGCGCCCGGACGGCATCCGCTTCCCCGTTCAGCGAGAGGCGTCGGTAGTTCTCGAGATTCCCGCGTACCGGCCCAAGCTCGCGTTCCACGAAGGCTCGCCGCTCCGGGTCGAGCGTCCGGTTCAGGGTGCGGGGGTCCGCGAACCCCATGGCCTCCACCCCGCAGGCGAAGACGTCCGGGTGACGGGCGAGGGCCGCGAGGGCGAGGAAACCGCCGTACTCCACCCCGAAGATGCAGGCCCCGTCCGGAGAAACGCCAGGCAGCTCCCGGGCGGCGCGGGTGAGCGCGACCAGGTCCTCGAGATCGGCGCCCCCCCAGTCGGCGTCGTTGAGCGCGGCGAACGCGGCCCCGCGCCCGTCCGTTCCCCGCACGTTGGGGGCGAGGACGGCATAACCCTGCGCCGTCAGCAACTGGACGATGGGGTCGAACCCGTTCCACCAGGCATCCCCCGCTTTCCCCCGGACATGCACCAGGAGGGGCGCCGGCGCGCCCTCCGGTGGCGATGCCGGCCGGTAGAGGAAGGCGCGGACCGTGGCGTCGTCCCGTTCCAGCTCGATCCCCTCCGGCCGGGAGAAGCGGCGGACGTCGATGTCCGCGAACAGCGTGTCCGTGATCCGTTCCCGTCCCCCGGTGACGGGATAAGACCAGACGTCGCGGGGAAAGACGGGCGCCTCGTGCAGCGCGAAGAGCCTCGTCCCGTCGCGGCTCCAGCGGAGGCCGCGCGCCACCCCCGCGCCGCGGGTGACGATCCGGACTCGGCCCGCCGCGATCCAGCGGCCGTTCCCGTCGCGCTCGAGCCGCGACCGGTGGATGCGCCGGCTGCCCCGATCGGCCTCGATCCAGGCAATTTCGAGTTCGCCCACCGCGCTTCCCGCAGGACGGAACCGGGGCTCGGCGAGGTCGCGCTCGCCGGCGAGCAGCGGATACGGCTCGCCGCCGCCGTCCGCTTCGCCGAAATGGATGGCGTCGAAACCGCCCTCCGGACACTCCGGGTCACAGGAAGCGCCGCTCGCCCAGGCGAGTCCGCCGCCGTCGGGGGTCCAGTCGGGAACCCCCCGGACCGGGCGGTCGCTCCCGGCGGTCAGCACGACGGGATCGCCCCCGTCTCCGACCGCCAGCACCGCCAGGTCGCGGCCGGCGCCGGACGCGAGGGTGTACGCGATGCGGGTCGCGTCCGGTGACCAGACCGGCGGTCCCTCGTCGCCCGGATGCCCGGTGAGCCGCTCCGCGTTCCCGCCGTCGGCGGACACGATCCAGATGTCCCATCCGATACCGGGCTCGAGGTCCGACGCGTCCTCAAGAACCTGCCTGCCGAGGAAGGCGATGCGCTCCCCGGCCGGGTCCACGGCGGGGCTCCGCGCCTGGAGGTCCGTTCCGGTGAGGGGTTCCGGTTCGGCCCCGAGCTCCAGCCGGAAGAGGCGGCCGGTCTCCGCCTCGTCACCGCGCGGCCGCCGCCCGGAGACGAAGACGACCGACATGGTGTCCCCCACGAACCGGGGCGCCGAGTCCCAGCGCCTCCCTTCGGTCAACACGCCCGGCCGCGCGCCGGCGGCGGTCAGGAAGAGCGTGGAGCGGTTCCGGGTGGCCGCCGCCAGCACCACCCGCCGCCCGTCCGCCGACACCCCGTAGCCGAGCGCCTGGGGAAGACCGAGGGCCGTCTCGAGGGCGAGCGCCTGGTCCGGCTCGACGAGCTGCGCCGGCTGGCTCGCCGCGCCCGCCCGGGGTGCGAGAAGCAGCGGCGCGGCGATCGCGGCCAGCGCGGCAAGCCGGATCGCGGAAGGGCGCATTCGGGAAGCGTAGTCCGGCGCCCGCCGGCTCGTCCGGGCGCGATAATGCCGGAAGCCCTGCCGCCTGACGTGAGTTCTGCTCCTCCACCCATCCGCTTCGAGACCCATCCGTCGCGCTACCGCCACTGGAACCTGGAGGTCGACGGAGAGACCGCCACCCTGACGCTCGAGGTGGACGAGGCCGGCGGCATCAGGCCGGGGTACGCGCTCAAGCTGAACAGCTACGACCTCGGGGTGGACATCGAACTCGCGGACGCCGTGGAGCGGCTGCGGTTCGAGCACCCGTGGGTGGGCGCGGTGGTGATCCGCAGCGGCCTCGACCGGGTGTTCTCGTCGGGCGCCAACATCTTCATGCTGGCCGGCTCTTCCCACGGGTTCAAGGTCAACTTCTGCAAGTACACGAACGAAACCCGGCTTGCGATCGAAGAGGCCAGTCTGGGCAGCCGGCAGAGATACCTGGCGGCGGTCGGCGGTACCTGCGCCGGCGGCGGTTACGAACTCGCCCTCGCCTGCGACGAGATCCTCCTGGTGGACGACGGCAGCTCGGCCGTCTCGCTTCCGGAAGTGCCGCTGCTGGGCGTGCTCCCGGGAACGGGTGGGCTGACCCGGGTCATCGACAAGCGGAAGGTCCGGCGGGACCGCGCCGACGTGTTCTCGACCCTCGCCGAGGGGATCCGCGGCCGCCGGGCGCTCGAGTGGGGCCTCGTGGACGGCCTCGCGCCGCGGAGCCGTTTCGAGGAGCGCATCCGGGAACGGGCGGCGGCGCTCGCCGCCGCTCTCCCGGGTGCGTCCGGCCGCAAGAGGCGCGGCATCGTCCTCGATCCCCTGGAACCGGAAGAGGGCCCCGATTCCGTCCGCTATCGCCACGTTGACTTGCGCTTCGACCGGAACGAGCGGACGGCGACGCTGACCGTGCACGCCCCGGAGGACCCGTTCCCCGAGGACCGGGCGGCGCTGGCGGCGGCGGGCGCTTCGGTCTGGCACCTGCGGATGGCGCGGGAGCTCGACGACGCGCTCTGCCGGCTCCGCTTCAACGAGCCGGAGCTGGGGGTGGTCCTGCTGAGAACGGCGGGCGATCCCGACGCGGTCAAGGAAGCGGACCGGCGTCTCCTCGGGTGCGGCCTCGTCTGGCTGGCCTCCCAGAGCCGTTTCCGCGTCGGCCGGACGCTCCGCCGGCTCGACCAGACCGCCCGCAGCTTCTTCGCGGTCGCCGAGCCGGGAGAGCGGTTCACGGGGACGCTTGCCGAATTGCTCTTCGCGGCCGACCGTTCCTATCTCTGCGACGACCCCGACCGCCCCGCCGGGGTGGAGCTGACGGAGTTGAACTACGGCGACTACGTGATGGCGAACGGGCTCTCGCGGCTCGAGACCCGGTTCTACGGAAACCCCGACGGCGCCAAGGGGCTTGGCTTGCGGGCCATCCCTGCTGCGGAGGCGGAAAGACTCGGCCTCGCCACCTTCGCGCCCGACGATCTCGACTGGGAGGACGAGCTCCGGGTGGCCATCGAGGAACGGGCCGGGTTCTCACCGGACGCGCTCACCGGGATGGAGGCGTCGCTGCGGTTCGCGGGCCCGGAGACGATGGAGACCCGGATCTTCGGACGCCTCTCGGCCTGGCAGAACTGGATCTTCCAGCGTCCGAACGCGATCGGGGAGCGCGGCGCCCTCACCACCTACGGCAAACCCGAACGCCCGGCATTCGACTGGAAGCGAACCTGAACAGATGTCCGAACTTGACTCCCGCATCCCGAACAACGTCGCCCTCTCGCAGGACCCGCGCCTCCAGCGGGCCCTCCTCCGCTGGCAGCCCGCGTTCCTCAACTGGTGGAGCGAAATGGGGCCGGAGGGCTTCCAGGGCGACGACGTGTTCCTCCGCACCGCGGTCTCGGTGGAGCCGTCGGGATGGTCGCACTTCGACTACGTCCGCATGCCCGACTACCGGTGGGGGATCTTCCTCGCGCCGCCCGAGCCGGACCGGCGGATCGGGTTCGGAGACCTGGCGGGCCAGCCGGTCTGGCAGGAGGTGCCGGGCGAGTTCCGGACCGACCTCCGCCGCCTCATCGTCACCCAGGGGGACACGGAGCCGGCCAGCGTCGAGCAGCAGCGCCAACTGGGAAAGACGGCCCCGAGCCTCTACGACCTCAGGAACCTCTTCCAGGTGAACGTCGAGGAGGGACGGCACCTGTGGGCCATGGTCTACCTGCTGCACTCGCATTTCGGCCGGGACGGGCGCGAGGAGGCGGACGCGCTGCTCGAGCGTCACAGCGGGGACGCCGACCGGCCGCGGATCCTGCAGGCGTTCAACGAACCGTGTGACGACTGGCTGAACTTCTACCTGTTCACCATGTTCACCGACCGGGACGGGAAGTACCAGCTCCTCGCCCTCGCCGAGAGCGCCTTCGATCCACTGTCGCGCACCACCCGGTTCATGCTCACCGAAGAGGCCTTCCACATGTCGGTCGGCGAGACCGGCGTGGGCCGGATCGTGGAGCGCACCGGGGAGATCATGGCGGCGGGAGAGGACGACCCGCGGGAAGTCGGGGTCTTCGACCTGCCCCTCATCCAGCGTCACATCAACTTCTGGTTCAGCGCGTCCCTCGACCTTTTCGGGGGCGAGGTCTCCTCGAACGCCGCCCACTACTTCGCGAACGGCCTCAAGGGCCGGGCGCGCGAGTCGCGCCGGCAGGACCACGCCGCCCTCGACGGGGTGTACCTGATGGAGCTCCCGGAGGACGGGGCGCTCCGGGAGCGGGACGTTCCCCTCCGGAACGCCATGAACGAGATCCTCCGTGACGACTACGTCCGCGACTGCGAACGGGGTCTCGCGCGCTGGAACCGGATTCTGGAGGACGCGGGCCTCGGCGAGCGTCTCACGCTTCCCAGCCGCCGCTTCCACCGGCAAATCGGGGCCTACGCGGGCCACCGGTTCGATCCGAACGGCAACCTCATCGACGAGGGCGCCTGGCGGCGCGCACGCGACGAGTGGCTGCCGACCGAAGATGATCGGGAGTACGTGAAGCGCCTGATGGTCCCCGTCCACGAGCCGGGGAAGATGGCCTACTGGATCGCCCCCCCGAAGAGCGGCGTGGACGGCAAGCCGATCGGCTACGAATACGTGAAGCGCGCCTAGCATGGACATCGTCCTCGCGGGAGCGCGCCGAACCCCGATCGGCCGTTTCGGCGGGGAACTCGCCTCGCTGACGGCTCCCGAACTCGGCGCCGCGGCGGCGCGGAGCGCGCTCGCTGCGGCGGGAGTTGCCGTCGGGGCGGTGGATGCGGTGGTCTTCGGCAACGCCCGGCAGGCGGGCGTGGGGCCGAACCCGGCGCGCCAGGTCGGGCGGCGCGCCGGACTCGCCGACCGGGTCCCGGCGCGCACCGTGAACCAGGCGTGCGCCTCGGGCCTCCGGGCGATCCTCGACGCCGCCGCCGACATCCGGCTCGGAGACGCGCGGGCGGTGCTCGCCGGCGGTACGGAGAGCATGAGCAACACGCCGTTCCTGCTTCCTTCGGCCCGCTGGGGACAGCGCTTCGGCGACGGCCCGCTCGACGACGGGATGTACCGGGACGGCTTCCATTGCCCGCTCGCGGATCAGCTCATGGGGGAGACCGCGGAGACGCTCGCCGACCAGTACGGCCTCTCTCGTGCCGTGTGTGACGAGTACGCGGC
This sequence comes from Acidobacteriota bacterium, assembly GCA_022820545.1. GTDB lineage: Bacteria > Acidobacteriota > Vicinamibacteria > Marinacidobacterales > Marinacidobacteraceae > Marinacidobacterium. The sequence goes on from JAJEFG010000055.1 coordinate 20,873, forward strand.
GGCGAGCCAGAACCGCGCCGAGGCGGCGCGGGCGGCGGGACGCTTCGACGGCGAGATCGCGCCGGTCACGGTGAAGACCCGGAAGGGCGCCGTCGAGGTCGCGCGGGACGAGCACCCCCGGGATGGAGTGACGGCGGAGTCGCTCGCGAAGCTGAAGCCCGTCTTCCGGCGGGACGGCGTGGTTCATGCCGGGAACTCCTCGGGCATCACCGACGGCGCCGCCGCGGTGGTCGTGCTCTCGTCCGATCGCGCGTCCGAGCTCGGGGTCGAGCCGATGGCCCGGCTCGCCGGCTACGCGACCGCCGGCGTGGACCCCCGGGTGATGGGGATCGGACCGGTTCCCGCGGTGCGCGACCTGCTGGCCAGGACGGGACGGAGCCTCGAAGACGTTGCCCTCGTGGAGCTGAACGAGGCGTTTGCGCCGCAGGTGCTCGCCTGCGCCCGCGACCTCGACCTCGATCCGGGCCGGCTGAACGTGAACGGCGGCGCCATCGCCCTCGGCCATCCCATCGGGGCCACCGGCGCCCGCATCGTGGTCACGCTCCTCCACGAGATGGAGCGGCGCGACGCCCGCTACGGAATCGCGACGCTCTGCGTCAGCGGCGGCATGGGCGTGGCGGTGTTGCTGGAGCGATAGGGGAGCGCCGACCTCCAGACGTCAGGTCGTCGCGCGGGCCTGGAACGCCGGTCTCCAGACCGGCACCGCGGCGCTCCGCGCCGCGCACGTCGCAACCCCATACGTGCTCTCGGCGCGACGGCCCGGACAGCGCCGTCAC
>JAJEFG010000053.1 GCA_022820545.1 Acidobacteriota bacterium
AAGGGGGGACTCGAACCCCCACGGGATCACTCCCATACGCCCCTCAAGCGCACGTGTCTACCATTCCACCACTTCGGCAGCGGTGAGGACCGGCGAGGCTCTCGAGCCCGCCGGACGCGGAATTATAGGGTTCGGCCGAGCGGTGGGACCCGGTCAGGATCCGGGCTCGGGCTCTCCGCTTTCTTCCCCGGATTCGGGGGCTTCTTCGCCTTCCCCGGCCGGATCATCGGCGGGCGCCGGCGTTTCCGCTGCGGGAGCCGGAATCGCCACACCCCCTCCGGGCACCACGGTCTGGGATTCGGGATCGTCCTGCACGTACCCGAGGAGCAGGGAGGTGACCATGAAGGTGGCGGCGACCACCGCGGTCACCTTGGTCAGCAGGGTCGCCGTTCCGCGGGCGCCGAACGCCGCCTGACTCCCCGCGCCGCCGAAGGCGCTCGCGAGGTCCTGGCCCTTGCCCTGCTGGGTGAGCACGACGAGGATGAGGAAGAAACAGACGAGGATGTGGATGATCGTGAGCAGGATGGTCATTGCGGTTCAACCGGCGGCGTGGCAGATGTCGAGGAACGAGTCGGCGCGGAGGCTGGCTCCGCCCACCAACAGGCCATCCACGTTGGCCCCGGAAAGGATGGCGCCGGCATTATCGCCCTTCACCGACCCTCCGTAAAGGATGGGCATCCGTTCGGCCGCTGCGGGTCCCGCGAGAGCGGCCAGACTCGAACGGATCACGCGGTGCATGGTTTCCGCGGTGTCCGGGGTCGCGGTCCGGCCCGTGCCGATGGCCCAGACCGGTTCGTAGGCGACCAGCAGAGGGGCCAACCGGGCGTCCGACAGGCCGCGGACGGCCGCTTCGAGCTGCTCCCGGACCACGTCTTCGGCTCGTCCGGCATCACGCTGCTCCAGCGTTTCCCCGACGCAGACCACCGGCCGCATCCCGGCGCCGAGCACCGATAGAGCCTTCCGCCGGACGTCCTCGTCGCCGTCGCCGAAGACGTGACGCCGCTCGGAGTGGCCGACCAGCACGATGGAACAGCCGGTTGCCGCCAGCATGGGAGCCGATACGGCTCCGGTGAAGGCGCCTTCCCGCTCGTGGAAGACGTCCTGCGCCGCGAGCGCCACGGAGCTCCCCCGGATCGCGGCGGCGACCGGCGCGAGGGCGGTGAACGGGGGAGCGACGGCGACCTCCGCCCTACCCGGACGCAGGCCGGCGACGATCCCGGCGGCGAGCGCGACCCCTTCGGCGCCGGTCTTGTGCATCTTCCAGTTCCCGATGACGACGGTGCGGCGGGTGGATTCCTGGTCAGGCATCGGCGAGGGCCTCCACCCCCGGAAGCGGTTCTTCGGCGAGGAAGGCGAGGGACGCCCCGCCGCCGGTCGAGAGATGGCTGATCCGGCCGGATAGTCCCGACCTCCGGACCGCGGCGAGTGAGTCTCCGCCGCCGACGATGCTGGTCGCGCCCCGGCCGGTCGCTTCCGCCACCGCGTGCGCCACGGCGGTCGTCCCTTCCGCGAAGCGCGGATCCTCGAATAGCCCCATGGGCCCGTTCCAGACGATCGTCGCCGCGTCCCGGATGTGGGCCGCGAAGGCGGCGCGCGATGCCGGGCCAATGTCGAGCCCCATCCAGCCGTCCGTGATCTCCCCGATGGGAAGGACGCGCACCGGACCCGCGTCTGGAGCCGGGGCCGTGGAGTGGTCGGTGGGGAGCGCCAGGCGGTCCGGGTGGTCCTCGAGGAGTTTCGCGGCCTCGGCGACCCGGTCGCGCTCGACGAGGGACCTGCCGGTCGGAAGTCCCTGCGCGGCAGTGAAGGTGTAGGTCATCGCTCCACCGATCAGCACGCGGTCGGCATGTCCGAGCAGCGACAGGATGACCGGCAGTTTGTCGGAGACCTTGGCGCCGCCGAGGATGGCCACGAAGGGGCGGGGCGGGTTCCCGAGCGCCAGGCCGAGCGCTTCGAGTTCCGCCTCGAGGAGGGGACCGGCCGCGGCGCGAGGAAAGCGGCGGGCGCAGGCGTCCACCGAGGCGTGCGGCCGGTGGGCAGCGCCGAAGGCGTCGTTCACGTACTCGTCGCCACAGGCCGCCAGCGCCGCCGCGAACTCGGGTGAGTTCCGCGTTTCGCCCGGGTGGAATCGAAGGTTCTCGAGGACAGTGACCTCGCCGGGCCGGAGTGCGGGGGGGCCGCCGCCCGGGTCCCCGACCGGGGTCGCCTCGAAACCGACCGCGTCGCCCAGGAGCTGCCCGAGCCGTTCCGCGACCGGGCGCAGGCTGAGTGCGGGGTCCGGCTCTCCCCCCGGCCGTCCCAGATGGGAGGTGACGACCACCGCCGCTCCCATTGCGCGCGCGGTGCGGATCGCGGGCAGGGCGGCGCGGAGGCGGCTGTCGTCCGCCACCCGCCCGTTCGCGAGGGGCGCGTTCAGGTCGGCACGGAGGAGAAGCCGCCGGCCGCGCAGGTCGAGATCGGCGAGCGTCAGCTTCCGGGCGTTTCCGGGCACGGCGGCCAACCTTACAGCGGTGGGATGGCGGTGGTATCTTCCGCCGCCCACACGCGGCTTCAGGTTTTCGGCTGGACGGTTCGCCGTTTGGCCGGACGAAGAGGGAACCGGGCGCCATTCCCGGACGGCCCACGCCACTGTGATCGGAATGCCCTTCCCGGGCGGTCCCGCTTCGGCGGGGCAGCAACCACTCCCGGCGCTCGCCGGGGGGAAGGTGGGAGGGGTGGACGCCTCGGCCTTCAGGCTCGAAGCGTCCGGTCCGTAAGTCAGGAGACCTGCCCGGAGCCCGAACCTCAAACACCCTCTTCGTTGGGAAGGGACTGGTTCTTGAGACTCCACCGCCGCCACACGCGTTTTCTCTCTCGTATCGACTGGTTTGGTCCGCTAACCCTCGCGGTCCTGGCGGTCGCAGTGCCCGTCGCCGGGGCGGCGGACCTCCGGGTGGTCGTCCGGGATCCGGACGGTGGACCGGCGGCCGGCGCCCTGGTCGTCGCCGACGCCCTCGCCGGAGAGCGCCGCGTCTCCGCGACGACCGGTGACGACGGGAGCGCTCGGATCGAAGGAGTCCCCGCGGGGCGGTACCTGGTGTCCGCCCGTTCCGCCGACCTCTCGGCGGCCCCGATCGAAATCACGCTGTCCGAGGGAGAGACGCGCGCCGTCGAGATGGCGCTTCGTTTCACCGCGGTCCGGGAGTCGGTGGTGGTCTCCGCCGCGCTCGGGGCCCGCCGCGAAGAGGAGTCGGGCACCTTCGTGGACACGCTCTCCGCCGACGACCTGCGGGACCGGGACGAGTGGTTCCTGCTCGAGGGGCTGCGCGGAATGCCCGGCACCCTCGTCCATCAGACCGGCAGCCAGGGTCAGCAGGTCGCCCTCCGCTTTCGGGGACTGCCGGCCCAGGCGACCGCGGTCGTGGTGGATGGGGCGCCGCTCCGGGACGCCGCGGCGCCCCAGTCGGATGCGACCGCGCTGCTGCCGTCGCTGGCGGTGCTCGGCGTGGACCGGGTGGAGATCCGGCGTGGCGGCGGCTCGACCATCTACGGCTCGACCGGGATGGGCGGAGTGCTCCACATCGTCACCCGCTCGGAGTCCGCTCCCGACGCGGTGCGGTTTTCCGCCGGTCTCGGCGAGTACGGCCACTCGGCGGCGAGCGGCGAAGCGGGCGCCGGCGGCCCGCGCGGCGGCGTCTCCGCCGGCTTCAGCCGGCTCGCGGTGAGCGAGGGCGCGGACGGGGACGACCCGTTCACGAACCACACCGCGATCGCGCGCGCCGGGTTCCGCCTGACCGATTCCCTGCAGGTGACCGCGCGTTCGCTCCTTTCGCTGGCCACGGTGGGTCTGAACGAGAGTCCGTTTCCGCTCGGGCCGGCTGGGCCCGGCGTTACCGCGGCCGCTCCGGCGCCGGAAGCCGCGATCCGCGGATACGAGGCCGGAACGCCACTCGAGAGTCTCGACGTCGGCGGCGGCAACTTCATGCCGTCCGTGAACGACCCCGACAACAGCCAGGAGACGAGGTTTCTTTCGACGCTGGTCGCGCTTCGGGGGTCGGCCGGCCCGGACCTCGCCTGGAACCTCCGGCTCCATGACCTGCGGACCCGTCGCGAGAACGAGGACGGACCGGCCGGCGTCAACCCGTTCGATCCGCCTTCCCCCTCCACGCTGATCTACGAGGGCGAGGTGCGGAGCGGCGCCGCCCGGGTCGAGTTGTTCCGCGGACCGGTGCGCATGGTCGCCGGCGGGGAGTTCGAGGCCGAGCGGGCGGCGACCACCGACCCCGGCTTCGAGACCCGGCTCCGCCAGACGAGCAGCGCCGCGTTCGTGCAGGCCGAGGGGGCGGCTGCCGGCGGGCGGGCGGCGCTGCGCGGCGCTGCGCGGGCCCAGCGTTTTTCGACGGCGTCGCCGGAACTGATCCCGGTGGAGGGGAGCCCCTGGCGGGACGCCGCGCCGCCGCCGGAGGCGGGAGCCGTCACCGGTGAGGCGGCGGGCTCGTTCGAGGTCGCTCCGGGGCTACGCCTCCGGGCGTCGGCGGGGCGCGGGTTCCGGGCGCCGTCGCTCTACGAGCGGTTCGGGACCTGGTACTCCAGTTTCGGTTACTCCGTGTTCGGGGACCCGCGGCTGAAGCCGGAATACACCACGACGATGGACGCGGGGTTTTCCGCCTCGTCGGAGGATGGCCGCCACGAGTTGCGGGGAGCGTGGTTCTGGTCGGAGCGGGGCCGGATCATCGCGTTCGGGTCCCTCGATTTCGTGTCCGACCCGTTCGGACGGTTCGCGGGCTACGAGAACACCGAGGGGGGCGTCGCCCAGGGTGTGGAACTGGCGTACCGGGTAACGCTCCCCGGCCGAACTCGGGCGCAGTTCCAGTACACGTTCACCGACGCCGATCCCCCGGCGAACGCGCCCGACGACCTCGCATCGGACTGGCTGGTGCCGCGAAGCCAGGGAGGAGCGCTGCTCTCGGGCGCGTTGGGCGAGCGGTTCCGCTGGAGCGCCGACCTCCTGATCTCTTCGAGCGTCCACGCCCCGCTCTTCGACCCCGACACCTTCGCGTCGCGCGTGTTCCGGTTCGCCGGGATGCGCCGGCTCGACGTGGCGCTCGCCTTCGAGGTGGCGCGCGGGTTGAGGCTGCGTGGGCTCGTGCAGGACGCTCTTGACGACGCGGCCTACCAGAGCGGGGGGTTTCGCCCGCTGGGGCGGGTGGCCCGGGTCAGTTTGGAGTGGAGCCGCTAACGCGCGTGGAGTTGCGGTTTCGCTCCCCTTTGGGGAGCGATGCCGGCCGGAGGCCGGCGCTCCGAGGTCAGTTCGCAGCGATGTGGTGGATCAGGTCGCGGACGCGGCAGGAGAAGCCCCACTCGTTGTCGTACCAGGCGAGGATCTTGACGGCGTCGCCGTCCACCACCTTCGTGAACGGGGCGTCCACGACGGAGGAGTGCGGGTTCCCCTGGAAGTCGATCGAGACGAGCGGTTCGTCCGAGACCTGAAGAACGCCGTTCAGGGGGCCGTCGGCGGCCTCGCGGAGCGCGGCGTTCACCTCATCGGCGCTCGCGGGCCGCTCGAGGAACGCGGTCAGATCGGTGAGGGACACGTTCGGCGTCGGTACCCGGACCGCGATCCCGTCCAGCCGTCCTTCGAGCTCGGGGAGGACCTTCGTGACCGCCTTCGCCGCGCCGGTGGAGGTCGGAATCATGTTCACGCCGGCGGCGCGGGCGCGGCGCAGGTCCGAGTGGGGCAGGTCGAGCAGGCGCTGGTCGTTCGTGTAGGAGTGGACAGTGGTCATCACGCCCTTCTTGAGCCCGAACCTCTCGTGGAGGACCTTGACCACCGGGGCCAGGCAGTTCGTGGTGCAGGAGGCGTTCGACAGGATGTGGTGCGATTCGTCGTCGTAGCGGTCCTCGTTCACCCCCATGACGACGGTCAGGTCCTCACCCTTGGCGGGCGCCGAGACGATGACCTTCCGGGCGCCCGCGGCGAGGTGCTTTCCGGCATGCTCGCGGGCGGTGAAGATCCCGGTGGACTCGACGACGATTTCCGCGCCGAGACTTCCCCACGGCAGCTTGCCGGGATCCCGCTCGCTCAGGACCGTGACCCGGGTCTCCTGTCCCTCGGGCGAGATGACCACGATCTCGTTCCCCTCGGCGCGCACGCTTCCCGGCAGTGCGCCGGAGACCGAGTCGTGCTTCAGGAGGTGGGCCAGCGTGGCCGGATCGGTCAGGTCGTTGACCGCGACGATCTCGATGTCCGGGTCGTCCTGGACCGCGCGGAAGATGTTGCGGCCGATCCTGCCGAATCCGTTGATTCCGATACGCACGACATGTCCCTTCTTGAGTTGGTTTCCTTCCCGGGCCGGCCGCGTTCCGGCCGGACCCCCCGCGGTCTCGCTCCGCTCCCCCCGAGGGGACGGATGATAGGGACCGGCGCCCCGAGGGTCAACGGATCGAGCCTCGATAGCCATGATCTGCCATTAGACAACGCAGATAATCGCACTTTGACTACTTGATATTTTCTGATGAGTGTGTTATCTTTCCTTCGTCAGACGAAATCACCCGTCTGACGGGTGCCGGGGGCGGCCCCAACCAGCCCCCATCCATCCAAAACACCGGAGGAAACCGACATGACCCAGATGACCCCTTTCAACCCGGCTTTTCGGCGCCTCTTCGCCGATCCCTTCTTCGACCTGCCGGTGCGCTACGCCGACGGCCCGGACGGCCGGACGAACGGCGCCTCGCTCTGGACGCCCCCGGTGGACGTCCGCGAGTCGGATACCGAGGTGATCGTCGAGGCCGAGCTGCCCGGCATCGCCCGGGAGAACATCTCGGTCCGCTACCACGACGGCCGCCTGATCCTCGAGGGCCAGCGCCAGGAAGTCCACGAGACCGGCGACGGCTCGAACGGTTCCGGAAGCTGGGTCCGCCGCGAGCGGATCCTCGGCCGCTTCCACCGCTCCTTCGAGCTGCCGGAGAGCGTGGACAGCTCCGCCATCAAGGCGGAGTCCAAGGACGGCGTCCTGCGGGTCGTCCTGCCGAAGCTCGAGAAGGCGCAGCCGCGCCAGATCGAAGTCAGCGTCAACTGACGGGACGTCACACCCGAGGGGCCGGCAGCCGCCGGCCCCTCACCCGTGGGAGCGCCGGTCTTCAGACCGGCATCGCCCGCGCAGCGGGCGACACTCCCGTTCCTTTGCCGTATCGCGCACCGTCACAGGGAATGGCGTGACGGCACCGAGGCAGAACAACCACGGAAGTTTGCGGCCCTTGCGGGCCGCGGTGCCGGTCTGAAGACCGGCGCTCCCACCGCTACTCCGTGGTGCGTTCCTGGCCGGGGATGACGCGCCGGCTCTTGACCATCTCCTCGTCGTAGTAGCGACGATAGAGGATGTCCCAGGTCTCGGTGCCCTGCTGGACCGTGCGGCTCTGGCTGTCGATCTTCCGGCGCACGATCTGGTCGATGCGCTCGTCGTCCTCGAGCTCGGAGTTGATGATCCGCATGATCATGCGGCGGATCTCGGTGTCCTCCGCGTAGAACTCGACCGTCTCGTCCGCGCGCAGCAGATCCATGATCTGGTTCGCCAGGTGGTTGATCTTCCCGTTGGTCAGGCGCATGGCGGACCTACAGGATGATCCCCTGTTCGCGGGCGAGCCGTTTCTTGACCAGCTTGAACATTTCCCGGTACTCGACGCCGCCCGTGCGGATCTCCTCGCCGTAACCGTCGAGGAGCTTCCGGACCTCTTCGTTGAGGTCGTCTTCCTGGCGCAGATCCTCCGTGATGAGATCCACGATGTTGTCCATCAGCGCGTTCGGGTCTTCCGGATCGATGTAGCCGGCGACCTGCAGGTCGTCGGTGATCCGGTAGCCGAGGAACTGGATCTGGCTCTTGGTGAGGCGCATGGCAGGCAACCCAAAAGGCTAACACAGCGGACGTAGCCGTATCCACCGCCAATCGGAGCCCGCGGAATGCCGCTTCCTGGGCACCTGTATTTCACCCCGGCAGACTGCTAGAATTCGCCGTCCTGGCGAGAGATGGGGTCGTAGTTCAGTTGGTCCAGAACGCCGGCCTGTCACGCCGGAGGTCGCGGGTTCGAGTCCCGTCGGCCCCGCCATCATCGCTTTCCCCGCAGCCGCGTTCCGGCGCCCCTTCCCAGTGGAGTCTGTGATGAAGATCACGATCACTTACTGCGTCGTTTGAAACTACCTTCCGAACGCCTCCAGTCTGGCGGCGGCAATCCGGGAGGCTCGGGGCATCGAACCCGAACTCATCGAAGGCGGCAAGGGCATCTTCGACGTCGCGGTGGACGGCGAACTCGTCTACTCCAAGTACGACACCGGCCGGTTCCCCGAGAACGACGAGATTCTGGACAAGATTCCCGTTCTCGCGAGCTGACGCGCGGGAGCGCCGGTCTTCAGACCGGCACGCGGCCCGCAGGACCGCCGCAAGCCCCTCGTAAGTCGTTGTCATTGCAGGCGAGTATACACGTCCGCCGAAAACGGAGGTCACGTCTGGGGCCACTTCCGCAACGGCCCGGCAGTCCCGAATCCGAGAGGGCAGCGGCGGGAACTTCGACGACTCTCGAGCGCACCCGGCGGCAGGATCCGGGACCGCGAGCCGCACCGAGCGGAGCAGCGGCAGGAACATACAGCACTTTCGGACCGCTGCCCGGCGCGCCGCCCCCGGACCACGATCACCGCCGTGACGAGGAGGAGCTGGCCGTTTTCGACGATCACGGCCGTCGGCGGATCGGGAGACGGCGCGCCGCCGACCCGAATCGCCGTCTCGCCGGGAGTCCCCTGGCCGAAGTGCGGTTCCGGCGAGGAAAGCATGGCTGCGGGGCCACTCCCGGAGCCGTTCTGCCGCGCAACTAGAGCCACCCCCCCTTTTGCTAGTGCTTTTGCGCATCGCCGTGGGCACGATCCCGTTCTCCCCGTCGCGCTTGGGCTCCGGCGACCCTGCCATTCGGGGTCAGGGTCTGGGCTGCAAGCGACCCCCCCTTTCGTGGCGAAAAACGGCGCCGTCGTGGAGTGCTTGTCGCACTCGCCTCCCAGGGCCGGGGGTCGCTTGCAGCCCGCGCCCCTGGCGCGAGTGATCCCTGCGGGAAGGCTTCCGGCCCCGCCTGCGGCGGGTCCAGGCGGCGGCCGGCGGAGCCTCCGCAGGCGGCGCGGTCCTCGAC
>JAJEFG010000061.1 GCA_022820545.1 Acidobacteriota bacterium
GGGCTCCTGAAGAGAAACTCGCGGATTAGGGAACGCCGGGTCGGAGCGCCGGCCTCCGGCCGGCATCGACCCAGTTGCTGTGAAAGTGCAGCCGTGCGGGTTGGCCCGCAGTAGGGATGGCGCCGCCTCGGAGCGCCGGCCTCCGGCCGGCATCGCGCGGGAGCGCGAAACCCGCGCTGATGGCGCTCCTCCCCCTGAAGGTGGGGCCGACGTCCGGCTCGTTTCGGGCGGCGCGCAGCCGTTCCCGGTCGGGACCACGCCATGGGAAGCGGCTGCGGTGTGCGTTTCGCGGCCTGCGGCCGCGATGCCGGCCAGAGGCCGGCGCTCCGAGCTCAGGCCGTTCCCGCCGTTTTCGTGCCCGGCGGGGTGTGCAGGAGGACCGATCATGACGGTTTCTCCCGGTGGGGGCTCCCGGCCGTTCCGCCACTTGCCCCGCGGGCTGGTAGGCATGTCGCGAATCCTCGCGGCGTCCCTGGTGGTTGCCGCCGCGGCAGCGCTTCTCCTGCCTGGTGAATCCACCGGCTACCTCGCTGCCGCCGCGGTGAGCGCCGCGATCCTCGCGGCATGGAGCGTCGGGACCGCCGGCCGCCCGAAATCCCGTCCGGCGAAGCGGCGGAACCTTCTCCAGCGGGCGGTCACCGTCGGGTTCGCGCTGTCGCTCGCCGCCGGAGCGGTGCTGGCGGCGGGGCTTGCCGACGGCCCGGGCTTCTTCGGGCTGCCCCGGTCGCTCTGGGGACTCCTCCTCGGGGTCTGGCTGATCCCCCTGGTCCTGACGAGCTTCGGTTTCGCGGCCTCGTTCGCGGCTCCGACTCCGGCGGAACTGGAACGGCTGCGCGCGCGATCGCGGGAAGAACCTTGATTCCGGCGCTCCTGCTCCTCCTGACCCTGGCGATCGGACTCGCCGCGGTGCGGAAGACCCGGGATTCGGCGGATTTCTTCGTTGCCGGGCGCCGGTTGGGTGGCGTCCGCGCCGGGCTCGCGGTCGCCGCCTCGGCCTTCAGCGGTTTCGTGTTCCTCGGCGGGCCAGGGCTGACCGCGGAGGTCGGGTTCGGCTCGCTGTTCATCGTGGTCCCCGCGGGGTTCACGGCGGCGCTGCTCTGCCGCACCGCCGGCCGGCGGCTGGTGCTGATCGCCGAGGCGAGCGGCGCCCAGACGATTCCGGAGTCCATCGCCTTCCGCTTCGGAGGCCGGGCGCCGGCGGCCCTGGCGGCGGTCGCCATCCTGGCCGGGAGCGTCATCTACCTCGGAGTCCAGCTCGCGGCGCTCGCCCGGGCCGCCCGCTTCGCTTTCCCCGACGTGAGCCTGATGACCTGCCTCGTGCTCGGGTTGGCGGTGGTGCTCGCCTATTCGCTCGCCGGCGGGATGGTGGCCTCGGTGAACACCGACGTGCTGCAGGCGGCCGTGATGGTGGCCGCCGCGATGGCGGCTTTCTTCTGGGTCATGACCGAGGTCGGGGGTCCGGTTGGGATCGCCGAAAGCGCGCCCGCCGCGGGACTCGACACCGGCGGATTCCTCGAGCCGCTCGGGGTCCTGGACCCCGCGACGGGCTTCGGTTTCCTGTTGCTCTTCTCGATCGGCACCCTCGGGCAACCCCATATGCTCCACAAGTTCCTGATGCTGAAGAGCCCGGAGGCGCTCCGCTATCTGCCCGCGGTGATCGGCGGCGCCCAGGGACTCAGCATCCTCGTCTGGATCGGCCTCGGGACCGGCGCCATGCTGCTGCTCGGCGGCGCTCCCGGGAGCGCTTCCGGACACCCCGACGAAGCGGCGCTCGCAGTCCTCGACCTGCCCGGGACTCCCGAACTGCTGGCCGGTCTCGTCGCCGCGGCGGTGCTCGCGGCCATCATGTCCACGAGCGACGCCTTCCTGAACCTGGGCGCGGCCGCTCTCTGCCGGGACCTCCCACGGGCACTCCATCGGGAACGGTTCTCGAGCCTGGCGGCCGCCCGGGCCGCGTCCCTGGTCGTGGGGCTCGCGGCGCTGGGGATCGCCGCCTGGCACCTCGCGGAGGGGGGCATCATCGCGCTGCTCGGGACGCTCGGATTCGGGGCGTTCGCCGCATCCCTCGCACCCACGCTCCTGCTCGGGCTCGCCTGGGACCGGATCTCGGCGAGGGCCGCGACCCTTTCCATGGCCGCGGGACTCGGGTCGCTGATCGCGATGGAGAGCCTGCTGCCGGGATTCCCGGTCCCATCGGCGCTGCTCGCCATGGCGGCGGGCTTTCTCGTGCTGCTCGCCGCCGGCCTCTTCTCCCGGCCGGAGCCGGTTCCCGAGCCGGTGCGGCTCGCGATGACGCTGTGACCGGCGGGGCGGGCGGGCGGCTCCGCATCGCGCTGATCACCGGCGGCTCCACCCCGGAGCGCGACGTGGCGCTGGCCGGCGGCGGCGAGGTCCTGCGCGCCCTGCGGGTGGCGGGACACGAGGTGACGGCGGTGGATACCGTGCACGGCGCTCTCGGGCCCGAGCAGGAGGGTCAGTTGCTCGCGCTCCGGGTGGGCCGCAAACCGCCAGCGGACGAGGAACTGGCGCTCGCGCGGGACCGCGAGGACGTGCCCGGGCTCCTGCGCCTGAAGGCGGTCAGCGGGGCTGACCTTGCCTTCCTGGTACTCCACGGGCTCGACGGCGAGGGCGGGCTGCTGCAGGCGGTCCTCGAACTCGGAGGACTTCCCTATACCGGCAGCGGGGTGCTCGCGAGCGCCCTGGCCATGGAGAAGGCCTCGGCCAAGCGCGTCCTGCAGGGCGCCGGGATTCCCACCCCGCGCTTCGAGATGCTCGAGTTCCAGACCCCGGAGGACCGGCGGGGGGAGATCGAAGCGCTCGGGTTTCCGGTGGTCGTCAAGCCGTCACGCGTCGGGTCGTCCGTCGGCCTGCGGATCGCGAGCGATTTCGACGCGGTCCGATCGGCAGTCGCCGAGGCCCGCTGGCACGATCGTTGCGTTTTGGTGGAAGAAATGCTCCCAGGACGCGAATTCACCGTTGGCGTCGTCGGCGAATCCGACGGCGTCGGTCTCGAACCGCTCGGCGTGGGCGAGATCGTGACGGGCTCCGGGCTCTTCGACTACCACGCGAAGTACACCCCGGGAATCGCCGAAGAGATCTTCCCGGCGCACATCGCGGAGTCACTCGCTCAGGAGCTGCGCGATCTGACCGTGGAGACCCATCGGGCGCTCGGTCTGAGGGACTTTTCCCGGGTGGACTTCCGCCTCGACGCGAACGGCGATCCCTTCGTGCTGGAGGCCAACACCCTCCCGGGAATGACGACCCGCAGCCTGCTGCCGCAGTCGGCGGCGGTGATGGGGATGAGCTTTCCGGCCCTCTGCGACCGGATCGCGAGACTCGCCGCCGCCAGGAGGACGTGAGATGACGACACTCGGTTTTCCCCGGCGCGCCGTCCTGGCGACCGGCGGCGGTCTGCTGCTCGCCGTGGCCGCCTGCTCGCAGGCCGTTGTGGTGCGTCCGGCCCCCTCCTACGAGGCGTTCGCCTTCGAGTCGTCGCTGCCCGCGGCGGCGGCGGTGTTCGTGGACGCCGACCAGCTTTTCCGGGAGGTCCGGATGACGCCCGATCCGGTGGATGGAGACTCCCTGTGCGACGAAGTCACCTACCCGGTGGACGCCCGCGAGGCGCTCGAGGTGTCGGTCATCGGCACCCTCGAACGGCTGGTGCAGGACATCGTGCCGACCGCGGCGCCGCTGGACCGGGCGGCGATGGAGGCGCGGGGCCTCGACGCGGTACTCGTGGTCCGCGCCGATACTTTCAACGTGGGTCTGACGAGCGGAGCCTTCCTGAGCTTCGAGGCGGGCGCCGAGCTCACGCTCTCGGTCTCGGCATTCACCGGCGACGGCCTGCAGTTGCGCGAGGTGGTGTTCGGGAACGCCGTCCAGACCGAGAGCGGCATCACCTGCGGCAACGGCTCCGAGGCTCTCGGAGCCGCGGTCGAAGTCGCCATCGAGAACGCGATGACCGAGCTCGGGGAACTCATCGCCAACTCGCCAGCCCTGAGGGAATCGCTGGGCGGCTCCAGCTAGTCCGGCCCCGGCGGGAGCCGCGGTCGCGCCATACACTCCGGCGGATCACGGAGTGGCGCATTGGTGCGACCAGCAGAGGCCCGGCCGGGAAGACTCCGTGACGTCGTGGGCCGCCACCTGCGGACGGCGATCGCCGTATTCCCGCTGAGCCTCGTCCTCGCCTGTTCCCACTCGACCGTGGTGCGCCCCGCGCCTTCGTACGATGTCCTCGTCTTCGAAGCGCCGCTGCCGGCAGCGGGCGCCGTTTTCGTGGACGCGGACAGACTTCGGCGGGAAGTGCATCTCGGTCCCGCGGAAAGCGGTGGCTACGGGTGGTGCCAGGACTCCCGATATCCCGTGGACGCCCGTGAAGCGCTCGAACTGTCGGTCGTCGCAACCCTCGAGCGGGTGATGGACGAGGTGCACCGCACCGCGACCCCCTTCGACCGCGAGACGATGGAAGCGAGAGGCTTCGACGCCGTGATCGTCGTCCGCACGGACACCTTCGACGCCGGAGTCGCCGGAGACCCGTTTCAAGACTTCCGGGGGAACGCCGAGCTGACCCTGGCCGTTTCCGCCTTCGCGAGCGACGGGCTGGTGCTCCGCGAAATCGTCTACGGCAGCGGAATCCACACCGCTGGCGGGACGACGTGCAGGGGCGGAGCGGAAGCGGTGGGGCTCGCCGTGGAGATGGCGATCGAGAACGCGATGACCCAACTCGGGGAGATCATTGCCTCCTCTCATGAACTGCGCAGCTCCCTCGGCGCCCGCGAATTCCGCTGATGGCGCCGATGGCCGGTTCGCCGTCCCCGAACGGCATCGAGAATAGGGCCATGACGACATGCCTTCCCCATCGCGCGGCGCTCCCCGCTCTCCTGCTCGCGGCCGCCGCAGGGTGTGCAGGACCATCCGAACGGGAACCGGCGGACCTCGTCGTGCGCGGGGGCGCGATCCATACCGCGGACGCCCGGAACCCGGTCGCGGAGGCCGTGGCGGTGCGGGACGGCCGGTTCGTCTTCGTGGGAGATGCGCGCGAGGCGGAACGCTGGACCGGCGACGCCACGGAGGTGATCGAACTCGACGGCCGGGCGGTCCTTCCGGGCCTCATCGACGGACACGTGCACCTGGAGTCCGGGCTCTCCCTGATCCGCGGAGTGGACCTGACCGGAATCGCGGACCGGGACGAATGGATGCGCCGGATTGCCGCCCGGGCCGCCGAGCTGGGTCCGGGCGCCTGGATCGTGGGCGGGCGTTGGGACCACACCCTGTCCGGCGGCGAGTTCCCCTCCATCGAGGAGCTCGACCCCGTAACCCCCGAGAATCCGGTGCTGCTGTCCGACATCGACGGACACACCGCCTGGGCCAACAGCCTCGCGCTCGAGATCGCCGGCGTGGACGCCGCCACCCCGGATCCTCCGGGTGGCCGCATCCTCCGCTATGCGTCGGGCGATCCGACCGGAATCCTCCTGGAGACCGCGGGCGGGTTGGTCGCAGCGCATATCCCGCCGCTCGGCGGCGACGAGGTGCGCGAGATCATGCGCCAGACGTTCCGGGCCGCCGCGAGGCTCGGACTCACCGGAGTCCACACCATGGCGGGACTGGAACGGATTCCGGCCTACGTCGGCTTCGCCGCCGCCGGCGAGTTGCCGCTGCGGGTCTGGTACGGCGCGACCGGAGCCGGGGACCGGGTGGACGAACTGTCCGCGGCCCGCGATGACGCGCGAAGCGCCCTGGCTACCGTAACCGCGGAGCGGGGTCCGGCGTTCGAAGTCGGCTACGCGAAGCTGATGGCGGACGGGGTGCTGTCCGCCCGGACGGCGGCGCTCCTCGCTCCGTACGCCGACGCTCCGGACGAAGCCGGGTTCATGGTGACCGAATTCGACGATCTCGCCGGCGCCGTGACCCGGATCCACGCGGCCGGCTTCCCGGTGGCGATCCACGCGATCGGGGACCGCGCGGTGCGCGTTTCCCTCGACGCCTTCGAGCGCGCCGCCGTCGAGGGACCGCGGCCGCGGCTCGCCGACCGCATCGAGCACATCGAGGTGCTGGATCCGCGAGACGCCCCCCGATTCGCGGCACTCGGGGTGCTCGCCTCCTTCAATCCGCACCACTGCATCACCGGGATCGACGTCTACAACACCGACCGCCTCGGAGAGGCCCGGGCGGCGTGGTCCTTCGCCTGGGGAGCGGCGCGCGACGCCGGAGCCACCCTGGTGTTCGGCAGCGACTGGTCCACGGCCCCGCTCGACCCGCTGCGCCAGCTCTACGCGGCGACCGTTCGGGAAAAGCCCGCCGGCGGACCGCCGGGCGGGTGGTATCCGGAGCAGCGGGTTTCCTGGCGGGAAGCCCTGACCGCCTACACGCTGGCGCCCGCCGCCGCCGCCGGCTGGGATGGCGAGATCGGATCGATCGAGGTGGGAAAGTGGGCCGATTTCGTCGTGCTGAGCGGCGCGGTACCGGACCCGCCGGACGCCTCGATCCTCGACTTGCGGGTGGATTCGACCTGGCTGGGCGGCGCTCCTGCCTATCGGGCGGAACCGGAGCGCTGACCGGCCGCGCTCCGGACTACGGACAGGTTCACGCCGGAGAGTCAGCCGGTACGCTGTTCCGATGAACGGCGTCCCGCAATCCATCGTTTCCGCCGCCTGGCTCCGCGCGCGGCTCGCGGCCCGCGACTCCAGGCTCGTCCTGGTGGATGTCCGTTCCGACCTCAAGGACCCGGCCTGGGGCCACGCCCGCTATCTCGAGGGGCACCTCCCCGGAGCCGTGTTCGCGGATACCGACCGCGACCTCTCCGCGCCGAAGACCGGGACCAACGGGCGTCACCCGCTCCCCACGGTGGAACGCATGGCGGAGGTGTTCGGACGCCTCGGGATCGGGCCGGACAGCGTGGTCGTCGCCTACGACCACGTATCGGGACTGTTCGCGGCCCGGCTCTGGTGGATGCTCCGCTATCTCGGACACGGCGAGGTCGCCGTGCTGGACGGCGGGACAGACGCCTGGGAGCAGGCCGGAGGAGCCCTGGTCCCGGGAGAGGAGACGCGGGCGCCCCGGCATTTCACGCCGAAGCCGGAGCCGGGGATGGCGCTCGGCGTCGCCGAAGTCGAGGCCGGTCTCGCGAGCGGCGCGCACTTTCTCGTGGACGCTCGGGAACGGGTCCGCTGGCGCGGCGAGCACGAACCCATCGACCCCGTCGCCGGACGGATTCCGGGGGCCCGCAACCATCTCTGGAAGGCCAACCTCGGCCCGGACGGCCGGTTCCGTACGCCGGAGGACCTGCGCGAGACTCTCGGCGCCCTCACCAGGGACCGGGCGGGACGCCGCATCGTGTGCTACTGCGGCTCCGGCCTGAGCGCCGCGCACGACGCCCTGGCGCTGGAACTCGCCGGCATCGAGGACGTGTCGGTCTACTCGGGGTCCTGGTCCGAGTGGTGCGCCGACCCGGGCCGTCCCGTGGAACGGGGACCGCGGTAGCGGCTCCGGCCGGGATTCGGAGAGGCGGAACACCGATCCGCCGTACGGATCGAGCGTCTCCTAGGCCGTCCGGGCGTCGACTCCGGATTCCGCCGCCTCGATCGGGGCCGGGCGCGGAATCCCGGCAGGCCACTCCGCCGGGTCCGGCCAGTTCTCCGAGAGGAAACGAAACGCGCGCTCGGCCCGGCGGGTCGTGATGGTCTTGCCACGGCAAAGCCGGGCCACGGTTTCCCCGCTCCCGGTCGCGTAGCGCGACACGGTGGACACGCTCCGGCCCGTGTGCTCGGCGAAGAGGCCGCATAGCTTTACGAGCTGTCGCGCCGTGTCATCCATTGCACGCAAGCATGCCACAGAGGGCACAACGCGGCAAGTGGACGCATCCTCCACTTGGTGTAATGTGACGGATGTGACACTCAACGGAATAGAGAGATTAAGGAACGCATTTCGCGAGTTGGTGGCAGCGGAGGGACTTCGGCCGCTCGCCGCGCGAACCGGGATCCCGGTGGGTCAGATCCGGAGCCTGCTCGACGGGCGGGCGGTCCGCGTCACGACCATCCAGTCCATGACGGAGGTGCTCGGCGTGCGGCTCCTGATCGGCCCCGGAACGGGCGATCCGGCATCGGCGCCCCCGTATCCGGGGAACAACCCGGCTTCCGTTCGGGCGCTGGACGGCGCAACGGCGTCAGCGGTGTTTCCGGAGAACTACGGCGGGGCGGTCGCGACGCCGGTGAGCGATGGAGTCGCCATCGTGAAGGGAATGGCCGATCGGCTGGCAACGGCGGCGCAGTCGTTGCTGCAGGTGGTCGCCGGCCGGGAGTTCGCGCCCGGCGCCGCGGCCCCGGAGACCGCGCCGGCCGAGGATCGGCTGGTGATGATCCCCTTCGCCTCCGGAATCCGGGCCGGCGATCCCCAGGGGGAACCCGTGTTCCATGAATCTCCGGAACTGGCGGTGGGGGTGGCGCGGGAAGCGCTTCCGTCCTGGGCACGGCCGGATCGCCTCGTATGCATACGGGCCACTGACGATTCCCTGGACGTCACCGTCCGCGAGGGAGACATCGTCGCTTTCGACCCGGGACACACCGACCCCGTCGATCAGGCTCTCTTCGCCCTCGCCACCGGCGCCGGACCGGTGGTCCGGCGTCTTTCCTGTCAGGACCGCTGGATCGTGGTTGCCGAAAACCCGCCCCACCCCGCCCGTCCCCTGTCCGGAGACGACCGCATCCTCGGACGGGTGGCGTGGCACTGGCCGCGCGATCGCCGCGACACCGCTGACGCGTAGCGCTAGCCGCCGCGTTCGCGACTCCGGATCAACCGGAGCATGAGCCGGTTCCAGGGGGTCTCGATGCCGTGCTGCGCGCCGGAGGCGACGACGACCCCGTTCATCGCCTCCACCTCCGTCGGAACTCCGCGCTCCAGATCCTGAAGCATGCTCGTCTTGTTTCCGGCGGTTCGCGCCACGATCCTCCGGATCATCTCCCAGACCTCGGCCTCCGAGGTAGCGACGCCCTCGGCGCCGGCGACGGCAACCGCTTCCCGGACCAGCATTCGGACCAGGCGTTCGGTGCCGGGATCCCGGAGCAACCGTCCGGTGCGGATGCCGAGCAGCGCGGTAACCGGATTGACCGCGGCATTCAGGATGGTCTTGTCCCACAGCGGCTTCCCGATGTCGGGAACGCACTGCACCGGAAAACCGGCGTCGGACAGGCAGCGGGCGAGACCCTCCACCCGATCGCCGGACGCGTACTGGAACCCGCTGAGAATGACTTCGCCGAGCCCGGCATGGAACACGCGTCCGGAATCGAGCAGGGTCGCCCCGTTGTTGGACACGGCGCCGATCACCGGAAAACCACCTGCCGCGAGCGCCTCTTCGTTCCCGAGCCCGTTCTGCAGCGAGACGCGCACCGGCCGGCGGCCGAGCGGTTCGAGCAGGGGCGCCGCAGCGCGAGTCGAGTGCGCCTTGACGGTGACCAGCACGTAGTCGGGCCGAAAGTCGGCGAACTCCCGAGCCAGGGGCGCGGCGGGCGGACGGATGACCGCGTCGGTCGCTCCCTCCACGCGGATACCGTCACGCACGATCTGGCCGAGGCGCTCGCTGCGGGCCACGACCGCCACCGGATGGCGCGCGGCAAGACGGGCGGCGAAGACGCTGCCGATCGCCCCGGCGCCGAAGACGAGGAAGCGGACAGGCTCTTGGGGCGTCATCGGACCGGGTCATGACAGAGTAGCGGCCCTCCGCTGCCCCGCCCACCGGCGGCGCCCGCCCCGAGGAGGACCCCATGCGAAGCGACGAAGTCAAGAGCGGCCCGGCCCGCGCCGGCGCCCGCGCCATGTGGAAGGCGATCGGCCTGACGGACGAAGCGATCTCCCGGCCGCTCATCGGGATCGCGAACACCTGGACCGAGATCACCCCCTGCAACTGGCACCTGCGCGCGCTCTCGGAGCAGGTGAAGATCGGAGTGCGGGAGGCGGGCGGGACGCCGCTCGAGTTCAACACCATCGTGGTGACCGACGGGATCGCGATGGGGACGTCGGGGATGCGGGCCTCGCTCGTCTCGCGCGAAGTGGTGGCGGACTCCATCGAACTCGTGGCGCGCGGCCACCTGCTCGACGGAGTCGTGGCGATTTCGGGATGCGACAAGACCATCCCGGGGACCGTCATGGCGCTGGCCCGGCTGGACCTCCCCTCGGTCATGCTCTACGGCGGCTCCATCGCCGCGGGACGGTACCGGGGCGAGGCGATCACGCTGCAGGAGGTCTACGAGGCGGTGGGCGCCCACGCCGCCGGCAACATCACCGACGAAGAACTCCGGGAGATCGAGGACGCCGCCTGTCCCGGCCCGGGCGCCTGCGGCGGGCAGTTCACGGCCAACACCATGTCGGTGGCCACGGCGTTTCTCGGGATCTCGCCCATGGTGGGCAACGAGGTGCCCGCGATGGACCCGCGGAAGCCCGCCGCGGCGCGGCAGGCCGGCGAGCGGGTGATGGAACTGCTCCGGGAAGGCAGGACCGCTCGGGAATTCCTTTCCCGGGAGGCGCTCCGCAACGCCTACGCCTCCGTCTCCGCGACCGCCGGCTCGACGAACGCGGTGCTCCACCTGCTCGCGATCGCCCACGAGGCGGGGAGCGAACTCACGCTCGAGGACCTGGACGAGATCGGGGCCGGGACGCCGGTCCTCACGGACCTCAAGCCCGGGGGCCGATTCACCGCACCCGACATGGAGGCCGCGGGGGGAATGCGCCTGCTGGCGTCACGCCTCCGTGAACGCGGGCTGGTCACCGACACGCCGACGGTCTCGGGCGACACCCTGTTCGAACTCGCGGAGCAGGCCGCGGAGGCGCCCGGCCAGGAGGTGATCCGGCCGGCGGCACAGCCCGTCAAGGCCCGGGGAGGCCTCGCCATCCTCACCGGCAGCCTCGCTCCGGAAGGCTGCGTCCTGAAGCTGGCCGGGCACGCCAAGACGCGCCACGAAGGCCCGGCGCGGGTCTTCGATTCGGAGGAGGCCGCCTTCGCCGCGGTCCAGGAAGGCCGCATCCAGCCCGGGGACGTCGTGGTGATCCGCTACGAAGGTCCGCAGGGGGGACCCGGCATGCGCGAGATGCTCGGCGTCACCGCCGCGATCATCGGGCGCGGACTGGGGGACAGCGTCGCGCTCATCACCGACGGCCGCTTCAGCGGCGCCACCTACGGCTTCATGATCTGCCACGTGGCCCCCGAGGCAGCGGCGGGAGGCCCCATCGGCCTGGTCCGCGACGGCGACCGGATCACCATCGACCTGGACTCACGGAGGCTGGACGTGGAAATGCGGGACGCGGATTCACGCGTGGCGGCCCCGCCGGAGTCGGAGTTCCGGGTCGGCGCGCTCGCCAAGTACGCCCGCACGGTCTCCTCCGCGAGCCGCGGCGCGGTGACCACGGCGTGAGGGAGAAGCGCCATGAGGAACATCGCACTCGCGCTGTTGACAGTCGTTCTCCTGGCCGGATGCTCCGGCAGGCTCGACCCGAACGACCCGGCGGAGCAGGTCTTTCCCGATTGCGCCTCGCTGCTCGACTACTGGCCCTACGGTGTGCGATCGCGCTACGCCACGATGGGAGATCGCGCCGGCATGCCCGGAGGAGCGGGAGCGGGCAGCTACGGAGGGGACACGACCGGCGGCATCTCCGCAGGCAAGGTTTCCGGCGTCACCCGTTCCGAGGGCCGTGTCTATCGCGCCAACCGGCACCTCGACCTGAACGAGGACGGACTCGCCTGCGGCATGGGGGATGAGCCCGTCGAGGGTTGACCGGAACGATGCGGCGGCGGGCCCGACACCCGCGCGCCGGCCGGCAGCCGTGATGGCGCCGCCGGCCTGGAACGCCGGTCTCTGACCGGCACGCGCGGTGCTCCGCACCGCGCACGTCCCAACGCCACCAGGAAAAGGCGACTCCTACCTCGGCGCGGACCCCGCAACAGCGAAGGTGACCCCCACGGCAGGCCGTTCCGCCACCACAAATAGAATCGGCGGGCTCGAACGCCGTCGGAGGTAGTGCCCGTGCGATTTCGCCTGTTGTCCTTGCTGTTCGTCCTTGCGGGCCTCCTTCTGCTGGCGCCGGCCGGCGCCGCCCTCCAGGACGATGCGGACGCCGAGGAAAAGGACGAGGGCCTGCCGCTGGCCGC
This sequence comes from Acidobacteriota bacterium, assembly GCA_022820545.1. GTDB lineage: Bacteria > Acidobacteriota > Vicinamibacteria > Marinacidobacterales > Marinacidobacteraceae > Marinacidobacterium. Next base: position 12,134 of record JAJEFG010000061.1, read on the forward strand.
CAGCGACACCCTGTCCTTCACCGTCACCGAGGGCACCTGGATGTCCCTCGACGTCTCGCCGGACGGGCAGACGATCGTCTTCGAGCTGCTCGGCGATCTCTACACGCTGCCGATCACGGGGGGTACCGCGACCCGGATCATGGGAGGCATCTCGTTCGAGAGCCAGCCGGTCTTCTCCCCCGACGGGAGCGAGATCGCGTTCGTGAGCGACCGGAACGGGGTCGAAAACCTCTGGATCGCGAACGCCGACGGCAGCGAGCCGCGGGCGGTGACCAAGGACGGCCCGACCCGGGACCGGCCGCAGCTCATGGTCTCGCCGAGCTGGACCGCGGACGGGAACTACCTCCTCGTGTCCAAGTCGCGTCCGCCCGAGCGGACCGCCGCCGTCTTCCTGATCCACCGCGACGGGGGGACCGGGGTCCGGCTGGGCGACAAGCCTCCCGAGCCGACCCCCGGCGTTCCCGGCTCGCAGCCGCCGAACCGTCTCGGCGCCGTCGCCTCGGCGGACGGCCGCCACGTCTATGTCTCCGAGCGGCGCGGGACCTTCAACTACAACGCGCAGTTCCCGATCTGGCAGGTGGTCCGCTTCGACCGGGAGACCGGCGAGGAGACGACGATCACCAGCGCCCCGGGAAGCGCGATGCGCCCGCTGCTGCACCCGGACGGCCGCCACCTGGTCTACGCCACCCGCCACCGCACCCGGACGGCGCTTCGGGTGCGCGATCTGGAAACCGGCGAGGAGCGTTGGCTGGCGAACGGGGTCACCCGCGACGACCAGGAATCCCGCGCCAGCCGCGACACGATGCCCGGCTATGCCTTCACCCCGGACGGCTCGACGCTGATCGCCACCGTGGACGGCGGCTTCCGGCGGATCGATTTCGAGACGGGCGCGATGACCGCCATTCCCTTCGAGGCGCAGGTGGAAGCCGAAGTGGCGCCTCGCCTCTATTTCCCCCGCCGCGTGGACGACGGGCCGGCGGTCACCGCCCGGATCATCCGCTGGCCGCGCGTCGCGCCGGACGGGAGCGCCGTCGTCTTCTCGGCGTTCAGCCGCCTCTACCGGATGGACCTGCCGGGCGGCACGCCGGCCCGGCTGACCGATTCCGACGAGGACGAGTTCATGCCCGCCTGGTCGCCGGACGGGAACTCGATCGCATACGTCACCTGGTCGAGCACCGGCGGGCACCTCAAGACGGTCCCGGCCGCCGGCGGTTCGGGCACGGCGCTGACCACGGACCCCGCCTTCTACGCGGAGCCGGCGTGGAACCCGGCGGGCGATGCCATCGTGATCCGGCGGGCGCCGGTCAAGGAGCATCTCTACTCCTTCCTGCGGGAAGGCTCGGGGAAGACCGATCTCTACGCCGATGAGGACGAAATCGGGGGCATGCGGCCGGCCGAACTCTCCGAGCTGCTGCTCGTGCCGGCCACCGGCGGCGACCTGACCGTCATCGGCCCGGCCGAGGGGGGACGCTTCCCCCACTTCACCAACGATCCGGATCGGGTGTACCTCACCGGGTCCAGCGCCGGGCTCTATTCGCTGCAGCTCGACGGATCCGACCGGAAGACCCACCTCAAGGTCACCGGCCGCGGCGCGGGAGCGAACACGCCACCCGCGAGCCAGATCATGCTCTCCCCCGCCGGCGACCGGGCGTTCTTCGAGCTGCAGAACCGCCACTACCTGGTCGAGGTCCCGAGCTTCGGGAAGAACACCCTCGAGATCAAGGTCGGGGGCGGGGAGACCCCGGTGCCGGTGCGGGAAGTGGCCCCCGAGGGCGGCGACCACCTGGCCTGGTCGGCCTCCGGCAACGCGGTGGTCTGGTCGCTCGGGAACCGCATCTACCGGCAGGCCGCGGCCGCCATCGGCGGCGAGGACGACCTCGCGCCGGACACCTTCGACGCGGTGGTTACCGAGCCGCGGGCGCGCCCCAGTGGACAGATCCTGCTGAAGGACGCGGCGCAGGTGCTCACCATGAACGGCGAGGAGATCATCCGCGGCGGCGACGTGCTCGTCGAGGACAACCGGATCGCCGCCGTCGGCGCAGACCTCGATGCCCCCGAGGGCGCCCGGGTGTTCGACGTCTCCGGAAAGACGGTGATGCCGGGCTACGTGGACGCCCACGCCCACATGTGGGCGCCGCGCGGCGTCCACCAGCGCCAGGTGTTCCAGCACCTCGCGAACCTGGCCTACGGGGTCACGACCACGCGCGATCCGCAGACCTCCACCGCGGACGTCTTCGCCTACCGGGACCTCCAGGAGATCGGGCGGATCCTGGCCCCGCGGATCTACGCCACCGGCCCCGGGATCTTCTCCCGCTCCGGGGTGTACGACGCGGACGCCGCCGACGACTTCCTGAAGCGCTACGCCGAGGCCTACGACGCGGTCACCATCAAGCAGTACATCGTCGGGGACCGCATCGTCCGCCAGTGGGTCGCGATGGCGTCCATGAAGCACAGGCTCATCCCGACCACCGAGGGCGCCCTCGATCTCAAGCTCAACCTGACCCAGATGGCCGACGGGTTCTCCGGCCACGAGCACAGCCTGCCCATCGTCCCGATCTACGACGACGTGGCGCAGTACGTGGCGCGCACCGACACCTACTACACGCCGACGATCCTGGTCGCCTACGGCGGGCCCTGGAGCGAGAACTACTACTTCCAGAACACCGACGTGGTGGGGGACGAGAAGCTGGCCCGCTTCATCCCGGCCGCCATCCTCGACAACATGGTCCGCCGGCGCGGCCAGTGGTTCCTCCCCGAGGAATACGTCCACGAAGGGATCTCCGAGGGCTGCACGAAGGTGATGCGCGCCGGCGGGCGCTGCGCGCTGGGAAGCCACGGCCAGCTCCAGGGCCTCGGCGCCCACTGGGAGATCTGGGCCATGCAGTCGGGCGGGCTCACCGAGCACGAGACCCTGATCGCCGCGACCTTCTTCGGGGCGGAGGCCATCGGATTCCCCGAGGACCTCGGGACGCTCGAGGCCGGGAAACTGGCCGACATCCAGATCCTCGACCTCGACCCGCTCGCGGACATCCGGAACACGAACTCGGTCCGCTTCGTGATGATCAATGGCGAACTCTTCGACGCGAACACCATGGCGCAGTTGTGGCCCGTGGAGCGCCCGGCCCCCGACCGCTTCTGGGTGGACGACACGCCACCGTCGCGATAGCGCCCCTCGGCGCGCGAGCCGCCGGTTGCCTCCATGGCAGCGCCGGCTCGGAGCGCCGGCCCGGAGCGCCGGCCTCTGGCCGGCATCGCGCGATAGCGCGAAACCCGTGTTCATGGCGGGACGCCCCATGAATCTGGGGGCTGCGCCGGACCGCTCCGATCGAGGGGTCGCGTCGTAGTGCGTCAAATGGTCATGGCCTACCGCATAAACGCGGTAGGCCATACCCAATCGGCGCAACAACCCCGCCGCGAGTCCAACGGCGGTTCAGGAGACGCGCGGAGGGGCCTCCCAGGGATTCCAGACGTCGATCCCGAGGCCTACGAAGTCGCGGACGTTCCTGGTGGCGAGGGGAAGCGACTCGGCGCGAGCGGTGCCCGCGATCAGGGCGTCGGCGAGCCGGAGGATCCGTCCCTCGCGCTCGGCCTCCGCGCGAATGCGCGCAGCCTCCCTGGCCCGCACCGGGTCCAGATCCAGGATTCGGCCCTGAAACGAGGCGGTGATCTCCCCTACGAATCCGGCCAGTTCGTCGCGCTTTCGGCCGGGTGGCAACCGGAGCACCCCATAGTCGACTTCATGCAGGACGACGACCGGCAACAGGGCACGCCGCGCCTCGCGGAGAAAGGCGATGACCCCGGGATGAGGGACCGGCCGGAACAGTTCGGACACGACGTTGGTGTCCAACAGGACCCGCACCGTGGACAGCGGCGTCATTCATCGAACTCCAGATCCGCGAAGGGAATCTCCCGGTCGGCGTCGTCGCGGCTCGGCAACTCGATCTCGCAACCGCGAGGGGCGTTCTCGACCAGCCATGCGCCGAAATTGGGCTCCGGCTCGGTGCGGGCGCGCCACTGATCGAGCGGCACCACAACATGGGGCCGCTGCAGGCCGATCTGTTGCGGCCCCACCTCGCTGGCTCGCCGCAGTACCTCGGACAATCGCGACTTCGCTTCGGCGACGGTCCAGACCTCTTCCAGAGCGGTGAAGTCATAGGAATGGGGTGCCTTACCCCGTTTGGGTTCGTCGCTGGTCACTTGGACTAGTCTAGCCCATAACCTACTGGAATCCCCTCGGAGCTGAGACGAGCGTCCTGTGGCGGCGGCCTGAGGGGGACGGAGACACGACGGGCGCGGTTCACGCTCTACCTCACCCCCGCTCCGCCGGTTAGGCTTGCCCGCCGGGAAAACGGGAGAGCGCCATGATCGATTCCGCACGCCATCACCTCAGGACCTGTTTCCGGGCGGGCCACCGGGCCCTGCCGGCGGTCTTCCTGCTCCCTGCCCTCGCATGCGGGCCCGCTTACGACTACCCGGAAACCCGGAAGGACGACGTCTCCGAAGAACTTCACGGCGTCACCGTCGAGGACCCCTATCGCTGGCTCGAGGACGACCAGGCCCCCGAGGTCCTCGAATGGGTGGACGCCCAGAACGAGGTCACCTTCGAACACCTGCACTCGCTTCCCGGACGGGAGGCGATCCGGACCCGCCTCCTCGAACTCCAGGACCACGCGCGGCAGAGCGCCCCCTTCCGCTTCGGCGAACAGTGGTTCGTGCGGGCGAACGACGGCCTGCAGGACCAGGACGTCCTCTACCGGATCGAGTCGCCGGGCGAGGACCCGACCGGATGGGAAGTGCTCCTCGACCCCAACGAACTCTCCGAGGACGGCACCACGAGCGTCGGGATGACGGCGTTCACCGAGGACGGAGCGCTGCTCGCCTACGGGCTCGGCGAGGCCGGCTCCGACTGGCGGGAGTTCCACGTGATGGAGGTGGGCAGCGGCAAGAAGCTCGACGACCACCTCCGCTGGATCAAGTTCTCCGGGGCCTCCTGGACCCACGACAACGGCGGTTTCTTCTACAGCCGCTATCCCGAACCGGACCCGGACGCCGCGCAGGGCGGCATCAACGTCAACCAGACGGTCTGGTACCACGCGGTCGGGACCGCCCAGGACAATGACACGCTGATCTACGCGAACCCCGAGTTCCCGAACCGCCAGGCCGGCGCCCAGGTCTCCGACGACGGCCGCTACGCGGTCTTCTCGATCGGCGAGGGCACCGACGAGCGGAACCGCATCCACGTCCTCGACCTGGGGCGGCCGGCGTCGCCGAGCTTCGACGGCGAGATCGTGCCGGTCCTCGACGAGTTCGACGCCTCTTACGACTTCCTGGGGAACGATGGCGAGCGCTTCTACTTCCTGACCGACAACGACGCGCCGCGCTACCGGGTGGTGGCGATCAACATCCGGCGGCCGGATCCCGGCAACTGGCTGGAGATCGTCCCGGAGACCGAGGACACGCTGCTCACCGCGCGCATCGTCGGAGACCGCTTCGTCCTCGGCTATCTCGACGACGCGAAGAGCCGCCTCGCCGTCCACACCATGGACGGCGCGTTCGAAAGGGACGTGCCGCTGCCCGGCATCGGCTCGGTCGGACAGTTGAGCGGGACGCGCAGGGACGAAGTCCTCCACTTCACCTTCTCCTCCTTCCTCTTCCCGCCGTCGGTCTACCGCTACGACCTCGCCTCGGGCGAGACCGAACCGCACTGGGCCCCCGAGGTCCCCTTCGACTTCGACCAGTACGAGACCAACCAGGTGTTCTTCGCCTCGGAGGACGGCACCCAGATCCCGATGTTCCTCACCCACCGGAAGGGCATGTCGCGGGACGGCGACAACCCGACCCTGCTCTACGGCTACGGCGGGTTCAACATCAGCCTGCGGCCGAGCTTCAATCCGTCGAACCTCGTGTTCCTCGAGCGCGGCGGCGTCTACGCGCAGGTGAACCTGCGGGGCGGCGGGGAGTACGGAGAGAGCTGGCACCGGGCGGGCATGCTCGAGAACAAGCAGAACGTTTTCGACGACTTCATCGGCGCCGCGGAGTTCCTGATCCACGACTCGGTCACCCAGCCGTCCCGGCTCGCCATCGCGGGGGGCTCGAACGGGGGACTGCTCGTCGGGGCGGTGCTCAACCAGCGGCCGGAGCTCTTCGGGGCGGCGCTCCCCGCGGTCGGGGTGATGGACATGCTCCGCTTCCACAAGTTCACGATCGGCTGGGCGTGGACCTCCGACTACGGAGACCCGGACGATCCCGAGATGTTCGAGGTGCTGCGCGCTTACTCGCCGTACCACAACGTGGCGCCGAGCGAGGACTTCCCACCAACGCTCGTGACCACCGCCGACCACGACGACCGGGTGGCCCCGGGGCACTCCTTCAAGTACGCGGCGCGCATCCAGGAGATCCACGGCGACGGCCCGAACCCCGTCTTCATCCGGATCCAGAAGAGCGCCGGACACGGCGGCGGGATGCCCGTCTCCATGCGCGTCGAGCTCGAAGCCGACCGCTGGGCCTTCGTCCTCCACCACCTCGGGGTCGGCTGAGCGCCCATGGGCCAAACCACGCAGACGGCCTGGAACGCCGGTCTCCAGACCGGCACCGCGGCGCTCCGCGCCGCGCACATCGCCGCTCCCCCGCACCGCGCACCGGCCCGGAACGCCGGTCTCCAGACCGGCACCGCGGCGCTCCGCGCCGCGCACGTCCTAACCCCAACGGTGCTCAAAACGCCCGCTGCGCCGAGCGCAACGAAAACCCCGTATCACTGACCCGCGTGGATGGCGCACCGGCTCGGAGCGCCGGCCTCCGGCCGGCATCGCGCGGGAGCGCGAAACCCGCACCGATGACGCCCCGGTACCGCCCCGAACCCCCGAAGGGACCACCCCAATGATCCTCCGCCTCCAGCACGTCGGCACCGCACACAAGAGCCACGCCTCCGCCGCCGAGCGCCTCCGCCAGGTGGGGCTCGAACCCGCCGAACTGCGCACCGACCAGGGACGCGGCTTCCAGCTCGACTCGCGCAAGCTCCTCGGCAACGAGTGCTGGCTCCACGTCGTCCACAACTGGAACCCCGAGGCGCGTGTCTGCCAGTACCTCCGGACCGTCGGCGAGGGGCTCGAACACATCGCCATCGAGACCGACGACATCGAGGGGGCGGTCGGCCGGGTCAAGGAATCGGCGCCGATCTTCGAGGACCGGATCTTCCACGCGGCGGACGGGTTCGAGGCGTTCGTCTACCCCGAGGACGCCTGCGGCTTCACCGTGGAGCTGATCCAGCCGCACGCCTCGAGCTGGAACTGGCCCGACCCGCCGCCCGAACGGGTCAGCCCGCTGCTCTCGGTGACGCACCTCGCCGAGGTGGTCGCGGGCGCCGCGGACCCGGAGGCGGCGGGGCGGCGCTTCGAGGAGCTCTTCGACGTGGGGTTCGAGACGAACGGCGCGAGCGTCCGCGTCCCCTTCGGGAACGGCTGCGCGCTCCGTTTCCAGCCGGGCCGGCCCGGGCTCCGGAGCCTGGTACTCGAAACCGCGGACCTCGATGCGGACCGCCGGGCGCTGGAGGCGGCCGGAACCCCGGTCGAATCCGGACCGGCAAGCCACGGACAGGAGCTGCGGATCCCGGCCAGCGTGGCGGGCTTCGAGGTCGTCCTGCGGGGCCGGAACTCAGCCTGAACCAGAATCAGAGTCGTTTCGACTCAACTTTATGTAGAAAGCCGTGGCTAACAAGTACTTGACAGGAATCGCACCCGCAAGTATCGTTCCCGCTGTCCGGCGCTCCTGACCGGCGCCGCCGGCCCGCCGCGCGGACCGGCGAGGACGGCCCGAGGCCCCGAAGCCCGGCCGCCCGGGCGCATCGCAACCCAGTCGTGGATGCTGTGTGGCATCCATACAGAAAGAGGAGACCCATACCGATGAAGTTCAAGCCTCTGAGGGAGAACGTTCTGCTTCGCCGTCTCGAGGCGGCCGAGGAGAAGATCGGCTCCATCATCGTCCCCGATACCGCCAAGGAAAAACCGATGACCGCCGAAGTGGTCGAGGTGGGCGCCGGCAAGGTCCTCAAGGACGGCGGCCGTCAGGCTCCCGAGGTCAAGCCGGGACAGACCGTGCTGATCGGGAAGTACTCCGGATCCGAGGTCAAGCTCGACGGCGAGGACTACATCATCGTCCGCGAGGACGAGATTCTGGGCATCGTCGAGTAGACGGCCCCCACTGAAAGCAAGGAGAAGCAACAGCAATGGCCAAGAACATCGTCTACGACGAGGAAGCCCGGCAGGCCGTCATGCGCGGCGTGAACAAACTCGCCGCCGCGGTCCGGGTCACCCTCGGCCCCAAGGGACGCAACGTCGTCCTCGAGAAAAAGTTCGGATCCCCGGTCGTCACCAAGGACGGCGTCACCGTCGCCAAGGAAGTGGACCTCGAGGATCCCGTGGAGAACCTCGGCGCCAAGATGGTGCGCGAAGTCGCCTCCAAGACCTCCGACGTGGCCGGTGACGGCACCACCACGGCCACGGTCCTGGCCCAGTCCATCTACCGGGAGGGCCTCCGGAACGTCACCGCCGGCTCGAACCCGATGGAACTGAAGCGCGGGATCGACAAGGCCGTGGCCCGGGTGGTCGAGAAGATTCAGCACGACACCAAGCGGGTCAGCGGCGAGATGATCGCCCAGGTCGGCACCATCTCGGCGAACGGCGACAAGGAGATCGGCGAGATCATCGCGAACGCCATGGAGAAGGTCGGCAAGGACGGCGTGATCCAGGTCGAGGAGAGCCGGACGCTCGACACCGAGCTCGACATCGTCGAGGGCATGCAGTTCGACCGCGGCTATCTCTCCCCCTACTTCGTGACCGACTCCGACCGGATGGAGGTCGTCCTCGAGGACTGCCTCGTGCTGGTCCACGAGAAGAAGATCTCAAGCATGAAGGACATGCTCCCCGTGCTCGAGAAGGTCGCCCAGGCGAGCAAGCCGGTCGTGGTGATCGCCGAGGACGTGGAGGGCGAAGCGCTCGCCACCCTGGTGGTCAACAAACTGCGCGGCACGCTGAAGGCCGCCGCGGTGAAGGCCCCGGGCTTCGGTGACCGGCGCAAGGCGATGATGGAAGACATCGCCATCCTGACCGGCGGGAAGGCCATCTTCGAGGATCTCGGGATCAAGCTCGAGAACATCGAGATGGGCGACCTGGGCCGGGCCAAGAAGGTCATCATCTCCAAGGAAGACACCACGATCGTCGAAGGCGCCGGGACCTCGGACGCCATCGAGGGCCGGATCCAGCAGATCCGCGCCCAGATCGAGGACACCACCTCGGACTACGACCGCGAGAAGCTCCAGGAGCGGCTCGCGAAGCTGGTCGGCGGGGTGGCCCTGATCAAGGTCGGCGCGGCCACCGAGACCGAGATGAAGGAGAAGAAGGCCCGTGTCGAGGACGCCATGCACGCGACCAAGGCGGCTGCCGAGGAGGGCATCGTCCCCGGCGGCGGCATCGCCCTGATCCGCGCCAGCGCCGCACTTGACGAGCTGGCCGAGAGCAAGGACCTCACCCACGACGAGCAGGTCGGCGTGCGGATCATCTCCCGCGCCATCGAGGAGCCGCTGCGCTGGATCGCCCAGAACGCCGGCCACGAAGGCTCGATCGTCGTGAACAAGGTCAAGGAGACCGAGGGAGCCGAAGGCTTCAACGCCGCGACCGACGAGTACACGAACCTGGTCGAGGCCGGTGTCATCGACCCGACCAAGGTGGTCCGCTACGGACTGCAGAACGCCGCGTCCATCGCGGGCCTGCTGCTCACCACCGAGGCGCTCGTCTCCGAGATCCCGGAGAAGGAGGACAAGGCCGCCGCCGGAGGAGGACCTCCGGGCATGGGCGGCATGGACTACTAGTCCGCGCTCTTCGCTCCAACCTTGGGTGCCGGCGCCTCACGGCGTCGGCGCCCTTTCTGTTTTGAGGAAGCCGACGGGAATGCTCCGAAGGAGGACACGACGTGGACGATCAGTCGAACAGACCCCGGCCCGGCGTGGACAGCTGCTCGCTGGCTTACGAGCCGGTGAGGGGCGTTCCGGTCCTCGGTAGCCCTGGGAGGAAATCCGGCCTGTGCGAGATTTGAGTTCCTTCGACAGCCTCTACCTGATTCTGGGCTTCCTCGTTCCTGGCCTCGTCGTGTTGTTCGTTCGGTCACAGTTCGTGACGGGAAGGCGGCCGCCCCATTCTGCATCTGTCCTGAGCTATCTCACCATCTCGGTCATCTACTACGCGTTGGCCCTTCCCCTGCTGCATCTGGCGTTGTCGGCTCGTGGAGATTGGCAGGCTCCGGTAGCTTGGTTCTCGTTGATTCTGGTCGGCCCTGCGGGGCTCGGACTCTTGCTCGGGCTCAACGTCCAGAAGGACTGGCTCCGCCGCCTCCTTCAACGGTGGCACCTCAACGTGGTTCACCCGATTCCAACCGCCTGGGATTGGAAGTTCGGGAGGTCGGGTTACGAGTGGGTTCTCGTAACGCTCAAGGATGGCACACGTTTTGGTGGATTCTGCGGCCCGGAGTCCTTCATGTCATCCGATCCCAAGGAACGGGACATTTACGTCCAATGGGTCTATGAGATTGATGATAAAGGCCAATGGAGTGCTCGTGACGAACGAGGCCTCTTGATTGCTGCCGGCGAGGTCCGGACGATAGAGTTTTGGTCCGACAAGCCAGGGGAGAAACCATGACCCAAGAACCGACGCAGCAGCCAGACCTGAGCCGAGAGGAGAAGGGGTATCAGCCCAGGCCCCTGACGGAGGGCTACCAGCCAGTGTCTCGCGGGCAGTATCAAGGCACGTCTGGTCAGCAAGCCCCAGTCAGGCCGCCGCCCAACCCACCTAATCGAGATACGGCCGGGAAGAAGTGACTGAGCATTCCGTCGGTACGGCCGCCATCGCAGCAGCGTGACCATCCGCTGCCAGAACGCTCCCGACGACTCGATGAAGGCGCTCCTCCACGGTGGCAACAACCGGGCCGGCCGGGCCAACTTCAACCACGGCTCCTACGGGAGTCGGCGGGGAACAACCGTTAGCTAGTCCGGTCCCCCCGGCGCCGGCTCCTCGCTGGCGCCGGGACCGCCGGTGTTCAGGCCGGCATCGCCCGCCGCTGGGGCTAGGCGGGCGAAACCTTGTACGCCACAGTGTGCCGACAACCGCGCGAGAGCCTGACTGGGGCGAACAAGATCGAGAGACCTGGACCGCGCACTCCCAACGTCGGGGGCTCAGCTAGGAATCGGCGTCATCAGACTGCGACATGTCTGGCATGTCTGGTTTCGGCTCCAATCTCTCGTCGGCTGGCAAACGGACGTACAGATCCTTCTCCCGCTTCTTGGCATCGGGGTGATCGGGCGGGGTCGACACGAACCATCCCATCCTGGCTATCCGGCAGAGGGGCCACCGGCGGCTGGAAAAAACTCTCCGCACCGTGGGCCATCCAGCCTCTCCGCTGAGCTGGGTGGCGATTTCGATTCCGATGTATCGCGAACCGTGTCTCTCTTCGTACCAGAACTCTGGTCGAGGCGTTCCTTCGTAGTACCGCCGACTGTTTTTGACCACTTCCTCCCATTTGGCCTCCTTCCTTTGCGATGTCGAGAATTCGAGTCGATAGATTGCCGGAATCTCGAGCCCGAACCGACCCGGTCCGATGGGGCCGACCGAAAACGGGATGTGCTCGAGTTTTCCTTTGCGGACGCGCCGGGAGAGCCAGTTTGCGTGTTTCTTGCGTCCCTCGATGTATGAGGCGTAGCGGACGCTGACCTTGCCGATGGCCGTGATGCGGATGTATTTCCAGAGACCCCTGATGAGGTAGATCGGATTCGGGCTGCCGGCAGCTTCCCACCAAACGGAAAGGGCCGCGATGCCCATGATGAACAGGGCTCCCGCTCCGAAGCCGCCGATCCACGTCATCAGCAACTGGTGTTGTTGAAACCAGTCCACTACCACGCTGATCCAGTGTCCCCAGCCCTCGATGCCCTCCGACAATGTGGGGAGGGCGAGGACAGACACAAGAACGCTGCCCAAAAGACCTGTCTTCGAAACCCAATGCCGTGACCGCCACCACGTCCTGAGAGCGGAGAGCATCCGGACAGTTTTTCCCACAGTGCGTCGGCGTGCGGGACGGTAGCAGGGGAATCGTCGCGATCGCTACCGCTCGGTGCTGCCCGGACAGTAGCCCCGTCGCGAGTGTCCGCTCCTCATCTCAACCGGTACCGCAAGGAAATGGACAAGCGCGGTCGCAGCGATCTCCCCGGCGCCCACCTGCGGAACGGTCACATTCAAGGATGGCGGACGCGGCGTACACGTTTTCGCCGGGTCTTCTTCTTGGTGGCTGCGGCCAGCGGAGCGCGCATTCGCTCGTAGAGCGTGAAGAGGTGCTCGACCCGCTCCCGCTCGGAGGAGAACTTGCGGGGCCGGTAGAGACGGTCGACGGCGCGGTCAAGCGCTTGGTGGGCGCGGCGCACATCCAGCGGCATCACCTCCGGATCGTAGAGGTCGGCCAACGTAGCGTCCGGATGAGCGGCACGGGCCTTGAGGACGGCCCGGACAAGCGAATCGAGATCGGTCCAGTCCGCGTCGTTAGGCGGGAGCGGAAAGTTGTTGTAAACGACGGCCTTCGAATACCGGAAGTCGCTCTTGAGTCGGCCACCCATGTGCCGCAACCAAGCTGTGTGCATCGCCGACGCGAGGAACGCGAAGATGGCGGACGTCGCTCCGCGCACTACCAGGACAGCGTCGCTCGGGACGGTGGGTGGTTCGGCCCACCCGATGGGAACGTAAGCACGCCTCTCCGAACTCACGCGAGGCACCACGAGGAACGGCTCTGACGGGATTACGGTCAGATTCCACAGAGCCGGCGCATCAGCAATTGCCAGGGTGCTCTTCCGCTTGCTCTGAGCCCGGAATGACCGCACATTCCTCATTCTCGCCAATATGCATGGCATCGCCTTGAGTTCCGCAGGCTCCGCATCCATAAGCGCGAGTACCCAGCGGCGTTGCCCTTGGATTAACTCGCGCGCTCCGACATAGGGACGGAGGAACTTGACCGCCCCCGGTTCGTCGGCGAGGAGTTGCACGCGCTGTTCTTCGTTCAGCGTGTAGTTGCCGTCATCAATCGGTTGAGATCCGATGTCCATCGGCGGGAAACCGTTGATCGGACTGGCAGTCTCCCGCACCACCAGATGCGGATCGGTAAGTCCTCCGGCGTCGAACAGATACGGTGAAAGCACCGCGTGGGCGCTCTCGTGCGGGTCATCCTTCGGGTTGTCGTAGGAGAAGAGGCGCCGCACGGACGGGACCCCCTCCCGGTCGTCCAACCCGATGACGACGACGTGGACATGCGCCATGCCCCGCGCATCCGAACCCCAGGCGAACGTCCGGTGGGCGTATGAAATCTCCAGCCCGCAGCGCCCGAACAGGATGGGCCAGAGCTGCGCCACCTGTTCGCCCTGTGTGATCGAGTTCGTCGCCACGAAACCAATCCGCGCCCGCTCCCCTGGTGGATCGCTCTTCTGGATGTACTCCCCTGCCCTGATGAACCACGCCGTCACGTAGTCGAGCGTCCCCCCGGTCCCGCCGAGCGCGGCAATCCGCCGGACCTGCGCCCGCTGCTCAGATGACTGGTACTTCGCGCCCCCGAACGGAGGATTCCCGAAGACGAAGGAACAGTCCTTCGCCGGCAGCAGGTCCTCCCAGTCCATCTCCAGCGCGTCGCCGCAGTGGATGTGCGGCGAGCGCCTCAGCGGAATGCGGGCGTAGGACTGACCGAACTCGAGGCTGAGCTCGTTGTTCATCAGGTGGTCCGTCATCCAGAGGGCCACCTCGGCGATCCGGGCCGGAAACTCGCCGATCTCGATTCCGTAGAACTGGTCCACGTCGAGCCGTGACAGCGAACTCACGTCGAACTGGAGGAACTGCTGTTCCTCGCTCCCCATGAGTTCCCGGAGCACTTCGAGTTCCAGCCGCCGCAGTTCTCGATAGGCGATCACCAGGAAGTTGCCGCAGCCGCACGCTGGATCGAAGAACGTCAGCTCGCCGAGGCGCTCCTGGAACGCCCGGAGTCGCGGCAGACGCCCGCGGCGGAGCGCCTTGATCTTCGCGAACTCCTCCCAAAGGTCGTCGAGGAAGAGCGGCTCGATGACCTTGAGGATGTTCTGCTCGGTCGTGTAGTGCGCCCCCTGCGCCCGGCGCTGCGCCGGGTCCATCACCGACTGGAAGAGCGACCCGAAGATCGCCGGCGAGATGCTCGACCAGTTGAACCGGCAGGCGACAAGCAGTTGCTCCCGCATCTCTGCACTGAACGCCGGAATCCAGATCCGGTCGGCGAAGAGGTCGCCGTTCACGTACGGAAACCGGGCGAGATCCTCGTCGAGCGTGGCGATGCGGTCCCCCTCCGGCGTGTTCAGCACCTGGAACAACTGCATGAGCAGCGGTCCGAGGTCGGTGCCGTCTTCCCGGGTCCTCGTCTCCAGGAAGTCGAGCAGGATGTCCCGGGGCTCGAAGACCCCCGTGTCGTCGGCGAACAGACAGAAGACGATCCGGACGAGGAACCGTTCGAGGTCGTGGGCCGGATAGCCGGCGTCCCGCAGCGAGTCGTGGAGCTTCCCGACCAGTTCGGCGGCCTCGATGTTCGCCGGGTCCTGGTCCCGAAAAGTGCGGCTCGCAACCCCGAGGACGAAACCGAACTTCTCGACGTGGTCCGGCAGCTCGTCGAGCCGGAACGACACCTCGTCCCGCTGGAGGAGGTCGTGGAGTTCGAAGTGCTGGAAGTCGCTGACCAGGATGTAGCGCGGGCGGTCGCTCTCGCTCAGGGCGTCGAAGTAGCCCCCGGCCTGCTCGTACGCGGCCGACAGATCGCGCCCGGCGCTCTTCTGCTCGACGATCAGGACGCCCGGCCAGAAGAGGTCGATGAACCCGCTGGTGTCGTCGAGCTTCGCCACCCGCTGCTCGTAACGGGCCACCGACGCCCGGCGTACGCCGAAGATGCGGAAGAAGTCGTTGTAGAAGCTCTGGGTCTCCCCCTTCTCGTATCCGGCGTCCGCCCAGCCGCGGGCGAAGGACGCGGCGCGGGCACGAATCACGTTCCAGGAGAGGCGCA
>JAJEFG010000042.1 GCA_022820545.1 Acidobacteriota bacterium
GGGCTCCTGAAGAGAAACTCGCGGATTAGGGAACGCCGGGTCGGAGCGCCGGCCTCCGGCCGGCATCGACCCAGTTGCTGTGAAAGTGCAGCCGTGCGGGTTGGCCCGCAGTAGGGATGGCGCCGCCTCGGAGCGCCGGCCACTGGCCGGCAACGCGCGGGAGCGCGAAACCCGCGCTGATGGCGCTCCTCCCCGTGGAGGTGGGGCCCACGCCCGGCTCGTTTCGGGCGGCGCGCAGTCGTTCCCGGTTGGGCTCACGCCATGGGAATCGGCTGCGGCGTGCGTTTCGCGGCCTGCGGCCGCGATGCCGGCCAGAGGCCGGCGCTCCGAGCTCAGGCCGTTCCCGCCGTTTCATGCCCGGCGGGGTGTGCCGGAGGACCGATCATGACGGTTTCTCCCGGTGGGGGCGCGCAGCGAGGCGAAACCGCAAACGGGCACACGCGCCTGCGGCCGCAGATCGTTATCGCGAACCCGGTTCCCCCGTCGGCGCGACCGGCGGCAGACCCGCCCCCGAAAGCTGCTCATTGAACGCGTCCAGCTCGTCACCGGTGAGCTGGCCGAGCATCTCCCGCGTCTCGGCGAGTTCTTCCTCGTAGAGCGCGAGCACCTCCAGGTGCTGATCCGTCGGCCGGTGGTCGCTTCCGCCGATGTAGCCGTGCAGGCTGCTCAGCTTGGCGTGGAGCCGCCGCGGCCAGCGCAGGGTGTCCTGGCCGGCGTTTCCGCCGGTCAGCCGCAGCTCGAAGAACCGCGCCTCGAGCTCCATGAGGGCGCTGTCGTATTCGCCGGCGGCGACGTCCACGGTCGCGGCGAGCGCGCCGCCCAGGGCGCGCCGGTCCGCCGTCTGCTTCCGGAGCCATTCGATCTCCTCGATCATCGCGCCGACCTCGGCGACCATCTCCTGGATCCGCAGCAGCGTCTCCACCTGCCCGGGAATCTCGGCTCCTCCGTGGGGCGCTTCCGGATCCGCGTGGACGGTCAGCGGCTGCTCCAGCGACTCCCCGCCGAGGTTCAGCCGCACCGTGTAGGTCCCCGGCGCCACCAGGGTCGCGACCGGCCGGGACTCGGTCAGCAGGCGGAACCCGCGCGCCGGCAGGACCTGGTGCGGACTGTCGAGGGGCGGAGTTCGGAGGCGCGGCCTGCGGGTCGGTTCGTTCCGGAGGTCCCACACCACCCGTTGGAGTCCGGCGTCGCCATCACCGGTGAGGGTGCGAACGGCGTCTCCCGCGGAGTCCACGATCTCGATGGACACGCCGTCGGCCCGGTCCTCGGCCAGCCGGTAGTGGATCGTCGCCCCGTACGGCGGGTTCTCGCCGGCGCCGGGGTCCTCGGGCTGGCTCATGGGGGTCGGGCGCATCCGGAAGCGCCAGGCCTCGCGGGGCGCGAACAGATGCGCCGGCGCCTCTTCCGCGGCCGCCGTCAACTGCCGGATCGGGGTGATGTCGTCGAGGATCCAGAACCCGCGTCCATAGGTGGCCGCCACCAGGTCCGAGAACCGCTCCTGGATCGTCAGCCAGTGGACCGGAGCGTGGGGCAGGTTCGACTGCAGCGACTCGAACGTCTCGCCGTCGTCGAAGGACACGTAGACGGAGTTCTCGGTCCCGAGGAACAGGAGCCCGGGCCGCACCGGGTCCTCGCGGATGGTGTGGGCGTAGCTGTGGGTGTGCTGCGGCAGGTCCTCCCCGAGCCGCCGCCAGTTCGCGCCGAAGTCCTCGGTCTTGTAGGCGTAGGTGTTCGTGTCCCCGATCTGGTGGAGGTCCACCGTCACGTAGGCCGCCCCGGCGGCGTGCCGCGAGGGCTCGATGTTGGAGTAGGTGCCGAGCGGCGGAAGACCGGGGAGATTCGCGGAGACGTCGTCCCAGGACTCCCCGGCGTTTCGGGAAACGTGGATCGCTCCGTCGTTGCTGCCCGCCCAGAGCACGCCGGCGGTGTGGGGCGACTCCGCCAGTGAGAACAGCACCGCCGCGTAGGTGGGGCTCACGTCGTCGTAGGTGAGCCCCCCGGTCTGGAGCTGGAGGTCCGGGTCGTCGGTCGTCAGGTCGGGACTGATGACGGCCCAGCTCTGCCCGCCGTCGGTGGTGACGTGGACGCGCTGGCTGCCCGCGTACACCCGGTCGGAGTCGTGGGGAGAGATGTGGATGGGGAACGTCCACTGGAAGCGGTCGCGCAGCTCGCCGGCCGCCCAGCCCTCGGGGTTGTCAGGCCAGACGCTCACGTTGCGGGCCTGCCCGGTGCGGTCCTCGTAGCGCTCGAGGATGCCTTCGTAGCAGCCCGACCAGACGATCCCCGGATCGTTCGGGTCCGGGATCGCGAAACCGGACTCGCAGCCGCCCACCGGCGCCCAGGCGCCGATCGGGATGCCGCCGCCGGTGAGGCTGTTCGACGGGCCGCGCGAGGAGGGGCCGTCCTGCCGGTTCCCCATGACCCGGTAGGGGATCCGGTTGTCGGTGTAGACGTGGTACATCTGGGCGATCGGCAGGCGGGGGCGCTGCCAGGTCTCGCCCCGGTTCGTGGAGATGCTCACCCCGCCGTCGTGGCCGACGATCATCCGGTCGGGCTGGTCCGGCGCGATCCACATGTCGTGGTGGTCGCCGCCCGAGTTGTTGAGGAAGGTGGTGAGCCCGCCGTCGAGGGTGGTCGTGTGCCGGGTGGCCAGGAAGTGCGCCTCGTCCGCGTCATCGGGAGCCGCGACCACCCGGGTGTAGTAGTGCGGCCGCTGCATCAGCGTGTGGTCCCGGCTCGCCAGTGTCCAGGTGTCCCCGCCGTCGTCCGACCGCCAGAGCACCCCGTCCTGTTCGTCGAGCGGAGCGAACTCCTCGTTGGAGCTGGTCTCGATGAGCGCGTAGATGCGGCGCGGGTCGGCCGCGGTCAGCGAGAGCGCGACCTTCCCCCAGGGACGTGCCGGCAGGCCGTTCCCTTCGAGGCGCTCCCAGGTGGCGCCCCCGTCCCGGCTCCGGAAGATCCCGCTGCCCGGCCCGCCGCTCTCCCGGCCCCAGGTCCACATCCGCATCTGCCACATCCCGGCGAAGAGCAGTGCCGGGTTCGCCGGGCTGATGACGATCTCCGAGGCGCCCGTGTTCTCGTCCACGAAGAGCGCCCGTTCCCAGGTTTCGCCGCCGTCCGTCGTCCGGAAGATCCCCCGTTCCTCCTGCGGGGCGTAGAGGTGGCCGAGCGCCGCCACCCAGGCGGTGTCGGGGTCCGTCGGGTGGGTGACGATCCGGGAGATGCGGCCGCTCGGCTCGAGCCCGGTGTGGGTCCACGTCGCCCCGGCGTCGGTGGAGCGGTACACGCCGTTCCCGAGCGAGACGTTGCTGCGGATGTGCGCCTCTCCGGTCCCGACCCACACCACGTTCGGGTCCGCGGTCGATACGGCGATGGCGCCCACCGACTGCACCGGCTGGTCGTCGAAGATGGGCGTCCAGTGGACACCGCCGTCGGTGGTCTTGAAGACGCCGCCGGAAGCCGCGCCGAAGTAGTAGGTGTTCGGGTCTCCGGGGATGCCGTACACGGCGGACACCCGGTTCCCGACGGGACCGATGTGGCGCCAGCGCAGGGCGTCGAAGCGGCCCTCGGCGGCGCCCATGGCGGCGCCGCCGAGGAGCAGGGCAACAGTGAGCAGGGCGGGGGTGCGCATGGTCAACCGCAGAGTTTCCCGCATCCCAACTTTCTCGGTGCGGCTGCCGACGAAGTCTCGGGCCAAATGGTGCCGGGGGGAGGGAGCGCCGGTCTTCAGACCGGCACCGCTGCGCGGCAGCGCAGCGAACCCGCACCGCGCCGATATCCGGATGGCGCGTTCGGTGCTGAGGTGCTCAGGCGATGCTCGTCTTGGTCGGAAAGACCTGCAAATCCGTTCGCATCGCGAACGAATTGACAGGCAGATCGGTCGGTATGCCAACCCATAGGGCAGTCTTCGGCGGAATACGTGCTGCTCGTTGCGTCCGGAGCCTGCCGCACCCACGTTCGTATGGCGGAGTGTCATGGGCGCGGGTTTCGCGTTCCCGCGCGATGCCGGCCGGAGGCCGGCGCTCCGAGCCGTTCCGCCACGCCGCCGGCCGGCGGTCCTAACGCTCGGCGTCGTAGGTGTCCGGGCCGGCGAACGTCACCCGATACATGAGCCGGGCCTCGCGCTCGTCGAACGGGGAGCCGGCGTGCATCGCCGAGCGGTTGTCCCAGACGGCGACGTCACCGGGGCGCCATTGCCAGCGGACGGCGAAGTCGGGGCCGGTGGCGTGGGCCAGGAGTTCGGCGAGCAGGGATCGCGTTTCCGCTTCCTCCAGACCCGTTACCGACTCTATGTGGCAATCGGGGATCAGCAGTGCCCGGCGGCCGGTTTCGGGGTGGCTCACCACCAGGGGCCGGATCACGGGAGGATGCGTTCGGCGTACTTCCGGCGGCATTTCGCGCCGGTGGGGGTTGTCCTGCCGAAGGCGGTCGTCGAGGAAGGTGTAGGAGTGGACCGCGAACCGGCCCTCGATACGGTCGCGCAGGGCGGAGGGCAGGGCGTCACAGGCGTCCGCCATCCCCGCGTACCAGGTGCCGCCGCCGGTCTCGGGATGGGTCCGGCAGTGGAAGATCGAACCCGCGGGCTGGGGGTAGCGGAAGCTGTCGTCGGTGTGCCAGAGGACCTCGCCGGGTTCCGCGCGCACGAAGAGCGCCCGGTACTTGCCGTCCCGGCGGAGGTTGCCCAGCCGCAGGATCTCCGGATACCCCGGAAGCAGGAAGTCGGGGTCGTACTTCTCGTTCTTCTCCAGCGGCCCGAAGGCCCGGCAGAAGCGCAGGAAGTCCTTCGGGCAGAGCGCTTCCCCGGTGCGGAGCACCAGGAGCCCTCCCGAATCGAGCCACAGCCGGCGGAGTGCGGCGAGTTCGCCGTCAGCCGCCTCGGCGAGCGAGAACCCCTCGACGACCCGGCCGAATCCGGACGGGGTGATCGCCTCGGAGCCGAGGGCGCGGGTCGGCGTCGCCGTGGGACTCAGGCTCAGCCTCCGTGCGGCAGCCGGTCGGGCATGTCGGCGAGGACGAACCCGAGCACGGCGAGCATGCCGATGGCGCGGCGGAAGTGGTCCGGGTCCACCTTGTCGAGGGTGTCCGACGCCGTGTGGTGCCAGTCGAAGTAGTGCTCGCCCACCGTGCGGAAGCCGATCCCCGGCACCCCGTCGGCCATGAGCGGCCGGATGTCGGCGCCGCCGCCTCCCCGGGTCATGGCGTCCGCGTCGATCGCCGAGAACAGGCTCCCGATGGGACGCAGGATGGCGAGGGCCTCCTCGTAGGCGGCGTCGGCGTCCGGCCCGTCGCCCACCCAGGGCAGTCCGATGCCGAATCCGACCGGGAGCTCGTTGCCGCCGTCCATCTCGATCGCCGCCACGTGGCCGGTGATCCCGTCGCCGACGAACTCCCGGTAGGCCTCCCCGCCGCGCAGTCCGTTCTCCTCGTTGGTCCAGAGCACGACCCGAAGGGTGCGCCGCGGCCGGAGGCCGAGCCGCCGGAGGATCGTGAGGCCATGCCAGGCGGCGATGCAGGCGGCGCCGTCGTCGTGGACTCCGTGACCCACGTCCCAGGAGTCGTAGTGGCCGCCCATGACCACCACCTCATCCGGAAGCTCGCTCCCCGTGATCTCGGCCATCACGTTGTGCGACAGGGCGTCCGGAAGGGTCTCGGCCTCGAGTTCGAGACGGATCTCGATGGGCTCGCCGAGGTCGTCCAGCCGCCGGAGCCGCTCCGCGTCCTCGACGGTGAGGGCGGCCGCCGGGATCTTCGGCACCCCCTCCTCGTAGCGCATGTTGCCGGTGTGCGGCGTGTTCAGGCTCCTTCCGGTCGCCGAGCGGGTGAGGCTCGCCACCGCGCCCTGCATCGCCGCGCGGCTGGCTCCCATCCGCCGGTAGGCGCCGGTCCCGCCGTACCCCATCCAGGGAACGGCCCAGACGACGATCCGGCCCTCGACCGCCTCGCGGGGCATCGCGGCCAACTCCTCGAAGGAGCGGGCGACCACCACCGGAGCGGTGATTCCTTCGGGCGGGGTCGCGACGCTGCCCCCCAGCGCCAGGATCGGCAGGTCGTCCTCCATGGGCGTGAGGAGCGTGGCCCGCGCCCGGCCGCGCACCCAGTGGGGAACCATCACCTCCTGGAGGTGGACCCGGTCGAGTTCTTCCTCCCGCATGGTGTCCGCCGCCCACTGGATGGCGCGTTCGAGTCCCTCGGAACCGCTGAGGCGGTGGCCGATGCGGAGCGCCAGGTGCTCCAGCTTCGCCCAGCCGTCCACGTCGGTGAGCGCCGCCCCCAGGATCCGCCCGGCGGTTTCCCGGTACTGGTCCGCGAGCTCATGCCGGTCGTCCGGATGCACGGGCGGATCCGGCGGTTGGGCGATAGCGGTCGCCGTGACGGCGAGCGCCGCAACAAAGAGGAGAGAAACGCGCCGCATGGGCGCCGAATGATAGGAGAGGGTGAGCCTGCGCAGCGGCTCAGGGGGTGGTGGGTGGGCGGATGCTCGCTACGCGCTCAGGAACGGATAGCGGTAGTCCTTCGCCGGCGCGAAGTTCTCCTTGACGGTGCGGATGTTGGTCCAGCGGAGCAAATGCGAACCCGAGCCCGTCTTGTCGTTCGTCCCGGAAGCGCGGCCGCCGCCGAAAGGCTGCTGGCCGATGACCGCGCCGGTCGGCTTGTCGTTGATGTAGAAGTTGCCGGCGGCGTGGCGAAGCGTCCCGTAGGCCTGTTCGGCGGCCAGCCGGTCGTTCGCGAAGATGGCGCCGGTCAGGCCGTACGGGGACGTGTCCCGGCACAGGTCGAGGGTCTCGGCGAACTGGTCGTCCGGATAGAAATAGACGCACAGCACCGGCCCGAAGATCTCCTCGGTCATCAACCGGTTCCGCGGGTTGTCGGTGACCACCATGGTGGGTTCCACGAACCAGCCGACGGAGTCGTCGGCCTTCCCGCCCATCATCACGTTGCACGACGGGTCGCCGTGCGCGACGCCAAGGTAGCTGGACACCTTCTTGAAGGCCCGCTCGTCGATCACCGCGCCCATGAAGTTCGCGTAGTCCGTGGGATCGCCCATCGTCACCGTCTTCGCTTCCTCGAGGAAGCGGTCCAGGAATGCGTCCCGCATGCTCTCCGGGAGGTAGGCGCGGGAGGCCGCCGAGCACTTCTGTCCCTGGAACTCGTAGGCGCCGCGGATCAGGTTGGCGACCAGCGCCTCCGCATCGGCGGATGCGTGGGCGACCACGAAGTTCTTGCCGCCGGTCTCGCCGACGATGCGGGGGTAGGAGCGGTAGTTCGCGATGTTCTCCCCGACCGTCTTCCAGATGTGCTGGAAGGTGGCCGTGGAGCCCGTGAAGTGGACTCCGGCGAGGGTGGGATGGGCCAGCGCCGGGGCGCCGATGGTGGGCCCGTGGCCAGGGAGCATGTTCACGATGCCGTCCGGCAGCCCCGCTTCCTTGTAGAGCTCCATCAGGTAGTACGCCGAGAGCATCTGCGTCTCCGCGGGCTTCCAGACCGTGGTGTTCCCCATGATCGCCGGGGCGAGCGGCAGGTTCCCGCCGATGGCGGTGAAGTTGAAGGGGCTGATCGCGAAGATGAATCCTTCGAGGGCGCGGTACTCGAGGTAGTTCCAGACCCCCGGCTCGGCCTCGCCCGCCGGCTGCTGGCGCACGAGCTGATCGAGGAAGTAGGCGTTGAACCGCAGCATGTCCGCGAGTTCGCAGGCCGCTTCGATCTCGGCCTGATGACAGGTCTTCGACTGGCCCAGCATGGTGGCCGCGTTCAGCTTGAACCGGTGCGGCCCCACCAGCAGGTCGGCGATCCGCAGATAGAGGCTGGCGCGCGCCCGGTAGTCGAGTTCGGACCAGGACTGCCACGCGTCGGCGGCGGCCGCGATGGCGTCCCCGACGAGATCGGGTGTCGTCTCGTGGTAGCGGGCGAGGACGTGGGAGTGGTTGTGGGGCGACCGGACCTCGGCGATCTTGCCGGTGCGGATCTCCTTGCCGCCGATGATGATCGGGATTTCGACGACTTCGTTCGACTGGCGGGCGAGTTCGGCCTCCAGCGCGGTGCGTTCCGTGCTACCGGGCTCGTAACCGAGGACGGGCTCGTTGGCGGGGCGGGGGACGGCCTGAATTCCCTGGCTCATTAGACTCTTTCTCCTTACGTGACTACGTCAGATTCCGGGACTGCGGACGGCGGGAATGCTAGCCGAGCGGCGCCGTCCGCGGACGGTCCTTCGCAGGCCGCGGCGCTACTTCGCGAGTTGCCGGCGCAGGTACGCGAAGCGGCCTCCCGAATCCGGCCGTTCCTGCGCGAGACCCCCTTCGAGATCGCCGCCGGCCTGACTCGCGAACGGGCCGCCGCCACCTCCGGCGGAGTGGTGCGCTGGAAGCTCGAGTGCTTCGGCGTCACCGGGTCGTTCAAGATCCGGGGAGCCCTGAACAAGCTCTTGGCGCTTCGGGATGCCGAAGGCGCGCGGGCGCTCGGTGAGGGCGTCATCACCGCGTCCACCGGAAATCATGGGCGCGCGACCGCTCACGCGCTCTCATTGCTGGGAGGGCGAGGCGTGGTGTTCCTGCCCCGGACGGTGGCCGACTCCAAGCGGCGGGCCCTCGAGGACCAGTACGGCGGCGTGGTCGAACTCCGTCTCGTGGGTGACGACGCTGTGGAATCCGAATACGCGGCCAAGGCCGAGGCGGCGCGGAGCGGGCGGCCGTTCGTTTCACCCTACAACGATCGGGACATCATCGCGGGGCAGGGAACCGCCGGCTTCGAGATGGACGCCTCGCTCGCCGGCGAGCCGCTCGACGCGGTGCTCGTGCCGGTGGGAGGCGGCGGCCTGATTGTGGGCATCGCCGGCTGGCTGAAGCACGCCCGCCCCGGCATCCGGGTGGTGGGTTGCCAGCCACGGGCCTCCGCCGTCATGGCGGCTTCGGTCCGCGCCGGCCGCC
Source organism: Acidobacteriota bacterium (assembly GCA_022820545.1). Classification (GTDB taxonomy): domain Bacteria; phylum Acidobacteriota; class Vicinamibacteria; order Marinacidobacterales; family Marinacidobacteraceae; genus Marinacidobacterium. The sequence continues at coordinate 8,922 of JAJEFG010000042.1, forward strand.
TCCTCGAGTCGGGACGCGACGTGCCGTTCGAGCCGACCCTCGCGGACGCGGTCGCGGGCGGCGTCGAGGATGGAGCCATGACTTTCGATCTGTGTGCCGAACTCGTGGACGAATGGGTCCTGCTCGACGAGGACGAAATCGCCGCCGGCATGCGCCGCGTGCTTCGGGACCGCTTCGCGATGGTCGAAGGTTCGGCCGCGCTGCCCGTCGCGGCGCTGGCGCAGTTGGATCGGGGGACTGCCTCCGTGGGGCTCGTGCTCAGCGGGGCCGGGATCAGCCGCGAGGGGCTCCGGGTCCTGGCCGGCCGCTAACGCCGGTAGCCGGCGCGGGACCGGATCCGATACCGGTTGTCGCCCCGGATCCGGACGCTGATCTCCCGGAACCGCTTTTCCGCCGCGGCCGCCTCCGGCTCTTCCTCACCGGGCGAGTAGCCGAGGAAGTAGGCGTTGCTGACGTTGTCCCGGAAGACCGCGAGCGCCCGGTCCAGCTCTTGCGGCTCGTCGGGACGGAAGACCGCGCCGCCGCTGACCGCCGCCAGCCGCTCCATGATCTCGGCGATCCCCTTCGTCCTCGAGGCCGGACCCAGCGTCACGACGTAGAGCGGCGCTCCCGTATCCACGACCCGCTGCTCCACCGATCCGAGGCTCCGGAAGCTCGACCGGTCTTCGCCGTCGGTGAACGCGAGGACCGCCTTCCGCGGATTGCTCGGGTCCAGGGAATCGAAGGCCCGGACGATGGCGTCGTAGAGCGACGTGAGGCCGGCCACCTGGAGCCGATCGATGAACGATGCCACCTGCGGGCGGTCCGACACCTGGCGGGTGAGGATGAACGTCCGCTCGTTGAACGCCAGCAGGGTGACCAGGTCGTCGTCCCGCAGGTTGTCGAGGAGTTCCTTCACGCTGCGCTTCAACGCCGGCATCACCGGCGCCATGCTGCCGCTGATGTCGATGGCGAGCGCCAGATCGAGCTGGCTGCGATCGGCGGCAGCCTCGAAGTACGTGATGTCCTGCACAACGCCGTCCTCGAGCACCTCGAAGCGATCCGGCGGCAGTCCGTTCACGTAGCGGCCCCCACGGTCGGTGACCAGCACCGGCACCATCACCCGCTCGACGGAGGTGCGGAAACGGAAGGTGCTCCGCATCGGCGTGTGCACCCGGGCGACCAGGCGGGTTTCGTCGTCGAGCTCGGCGACGGCGCGGATCACCCGCGCCTGGCCGACCGGGCCGAAGTTCCAGGAGCACTCGAACGGAGGCTCCTCGACCGCGCAGACCTGGCTTCCGTCCACGGAGAACACGACCCGCCAGGTCCGCTCCTCGTATCCGGGGGGCAACTCGACCGAGAGCCATTCCACCCCCTCCAGCGTCCGCTCGCCGTCCGGAGAGGCGAAGGTGAGGGCCGGGCGGGTCTCCTGTCCCGGCGACGGAGCGGTCGTCGCGCTCAGGGCGACCAGCACCGCCAGGACCGTGACCCGCGGCGGGGCGTTTCGGGGCACCGGGACGGAAGGTACTACGGGACGCACTCCCCGGCGGGGCCGCTACCTGGCGCTGGGGGCGGACAGCTCCGCAGGCCGCAGCACAGCCGTTCCGGTCAGCGACGAGACGTAGTCCTCGAAGTCGGCGTCCCGCAGCGCGGAGGGGTAGCGCAGGACCGTGTTCCAGTCCTCCACATGCGCCGGCTGGACCCGGTCCAGCATGTATCGCATGGCGACCTCGAGGACCGGTCCGGCGAGGGGCACGGGCAGCCCGTGCCTGGCGAACCCCTCCCCGACCCAGAGCGTCAGGTCGGGCGCCAGCGCCGCCATCAGGCCGGTGCCGGCCCGCCCCCGCAGGTTCTCCCACTTGAGCCGCGGCGGCGCCAGCCGGAGACAGAGACAGCCGTCCAGCCTCCCGGAATAGGCGCCCCAACCGCCCAGGCGCTCGGCCGCCGCACCGCGGCCGCCGTCCGAATCGCCCGCGCCCGTTTCCTCAAGTCCCAACCACAGGAGTTCCCGCAGGGACAGGGATGCGCCGAGCCGATCGGGCTCGCGGTTCGCCGTCCAGGCGAGCAGGGCGGAGCGCCGGCGACCGAGGCCGGCGGTCGCGGCGACCGCGGCAACCTCGTCCGGCGACCCGGCGAGCCGCGCCACCCGCTGCCGGCCCGCCTCCAGCGCTCTCGCAATCTCCCGGGTTTCGGACTCGGTGCGGCCGTAGGGGTTGAAGAAGGCGACGGAAGCGGCGAGGCCGCCGCGCTCGTGGCTGCCCAGCGAAGACGTTACCGGCGGCTGGTTCGTCATGATCTGCTGCAGGCGGAGGGTCGCCGTGGCGAGGTCGAGTCCGAGGAGCGCCCCTTCGGCATGCCAGGGCCGGTCCGCCAGCATGCGCGGCACCGGGAACCGCCAGGCCGTCGCCCGCAGCGGGTCGCGGTAGTACGGGTCCAGCCCGAACTCGTGCCGGCCGGAGAGATCGCCGCTGCCGAGCACCCCGCTCTGCGGATCGCCGACGTGGGCGGCGTACACCAGGGCGCGGAGCACATCGCCGAGCACGGCGTCGGCGAGGCGCAGCAACCCCGGCGCGGCCTCGGCGGCCGGGCGGGAACGGCCGCCCGCGGTCCCGACCCGCGCCAGTTCCTCGCGGGCGCGCCCGAGATAGCGCGGGACGGTGACCGCCCCCACCGGGCCGGGCCGCCCCGGCAGCGCGTCGCCGAGGGAGCCCAGGCGTTGGGCCAGGCGCCCGACCTCCTCGGTGTCCGGCCCGCCGGCGAGCGCGTCGGCGACGGCCCAGAGGTCGAGCGCCGCGTCCAGCGAGGCGCCGGACTGGAGCCGCCGGGCCTCGACGAGCCGCGCCAGGGTGGCGCCCCGAACGTCGGCCACGTACGGGAACCCTTCCCAGGTCGTGGTCGTCCGATGGCTCCGGCCGTCGTCTTCGAGGGCGCCGGCGAGCGCCTGCAGGACGATCCTCTCCCGTGGAGCCGGCCCGTGGCCGTCGCCGGCCGCCGCCGGCGGGAGGGCGCCCAGGGCGGGCAGCAGCGCGCCGGCCACCCAGCGAGCCATCCGGCCCTCGTATCCCCGGCTCTCGTCGAGACGAACGGCGGCCGCGGATGCCGCCAGTTCGGCGGCCGCCGCCGGTGGCAGCGACCGCGCGCGCCGGGCGCGGTCGAGCAGCGCCAACGCCCCCTGGAACTGGGAGAGCGCGTCCCGCGCGCCCTCCCGGTCCTCGATGCGGTTCAGGCCCGCCGCGTGGCGCACCGCGGCCGCGTAGGTGGCCGGCGACTCGACCCCGAGCCGGTCGAGGGTGGAGACCAGGCTGGTGAAGAGGGGGAAGCCGCGGAGCGTGGTCAGCACGTCCGGGAGATCGGCGGCCGCGACGCCGGCGAAGCGGCGCTGGGCGAAGACAAAGGCGGCCGTGCGGCCGGCGATCCACTCGGGATCCCGAAAGACGCGCTCGAGGAGCCGGGAAGGCTCGACGGGACCGCTTCGCTCTGCGCCCGAGACGTCGCGCGCGGGATCGTCCGGCAACGTGACGCCGTCGAGCGCCTCGTTCCAGAGGCCGCTCCACGCGGGTCCCGCGGGCAGCCCGGAGTCCTCGGTCCGGACCTGCGCGAGCAGGACGGTCGGATCGGGGAATCGTCCGGGCCAGAACGCTTCGCGGGAGAAGCGGACGGTTGCGGCGGTGACGTCGTAGAGCCGCCAGAAGTTGGCGCGCTGTTGCCGCTCCGGCAGCCAGTGGGCGAGCGCGAACCGCTGCCGGGGCGGGTCGAGTTGCGCGATGGCGTCGTAGAGGAACGGGAACACGCCCTCGTCGTAGCGGAGGACCGTCGTGAAGAAGTCGCCGGGCCGGTCGAGGGACTTGCGGACCGCGCGCTCCCACAGATGCACCGCACCCGCACCGCCCGGCGCCATCACCCGGCCGTCTTCCACGACGAGGCTCCGCCCGTAGAGCGCGATGCCGGTGGCGTCCCGTTCGTACAGCTCCCGGAGCAGCCTGGGGTTCGAGGACAGGAATTCCACGGTGTCCGGCGTCATGGACAGCAGGCCGTAGTAGAGAAGCGCGGCCCGCCGGTCGGTCACCAGCCGCAGACCGAGTCGTCCGTCCGGTTCGGAGTCATCGAGAACGGTGTCCCGCCACACCTCGGCCGGCAGCGGTGACGGAACCTCGAAGGAGACCGGTTCAAAAGCGACCGTCTCCCCGGCGTTCATCCGGTCGTCGAGGTCCGCGACCGGGAACCCCGCGGCCCCGAGCGTTTCGCGCCGGGCCGCCGCCCGGCGGTCCGGATCGGGACGCACGGCAAACCCTCCGGAGGGATCGCGCAGCAGCAGGAAGCCGGCTGTCCGGACGAAGTCGTCCAACCCGTCTGGTCCCCGAGACTCCTCCTCAAGGGCTTCGAGGCTCACCGCCCGGTCCGGCCCGCGCGCCCGGCGCCATGCGTTCAGGAAGGCGCGGACCGTGCTCGCGTAGGGCTCGACTCCGGGAGGCCGGCCCGGGACGAAGTGGAGCCGCTCGATGATTTCGAGAAACAGCTCGGCGCGGGTGACGGGGCGGGTGCGCAGGCCCGCTGCCTCCAGCAGGCCCTCCGGCGTTCCCGCCACCTCGACGGCGAAGAGGCGCGTCCCGGCGACCGGTTCCGGCGAGGCGGGAGCAGCCGGCGCCGCGAGTACCGCCAGGACGGCGGCCGGCAGAGCCCCCCTGAAGGTCAACGCTAACCGAACAGCCAGGTTGCAGTGACGGCGAGGGGCGTCGCGCCGGACACGCTGACTCCGCTCCGGATGCGCGCCTTGAGTCCCGGCAGGATGAGCAACGCAACCGCGAATTCCATCCGGGCCAGCGGGATGAACCGGCTGCCGCGGAATGTCAGGGCGTCCTCCAGCGCCGCGCCCTCGACGGCCGCACCCCCCGGGGCGGTCCCGGCCACGGCCCCGCGGAAAAAGCCCAGGCCCGCGCCGAAATCCAGCCCGATCTGGACCCGCTCCCGAAGGGTCCCGAACGGGGAGAACTTGTGGATCTCGATGCCGTTCAGCACCACGCCGTAGGTGGCGTAGCGGTTGCCGTCCTCCGCGACGAGGCTGGAGCCGTCCGCGAAGGAACGCCGCACGAACGAGAGGCCCGCGTCGCCCCCCAGCTCGCTGCCGCGCACGAGCCCGACCCGCAGTGCGGTCCCCGAGAAGTCGATCTCGGTTCCGCCCCAAAGGCTTTCCAGACTCGCCCTTGCCGCTGCCGGCGTCGTCCAGGCGGGAGTGGCCCCGAGCAGGAGGCCCCACTGCGACCGCCGGGACTGGGCCCCGGCCTCCAATGACACACCGGCCAGGATCGAAAGCGCGGCCGCCAGCACGAAGGCGCGCCGTCCCGGCGCGGGGCGCTGTCCATCCGCCCGTGGGTGGGCGGCCGGTCGCGCCGCCTCAGCCTCGGCGTGATTGCCACGCCCGCCGATGGGAACCGGGGCGCGTCCGGTGGCCGGGCAGGAGAAGCCGGCCGTCGCGGGATGGCGGTTGCCCGCGCACTGCGGTGCCCTCGGCAAGCAGGCAGCGTTTCAGGCCGTTTCGCCCGTGTCAAAAGCGATGAGAACTGCCCCGCCGTGGGAGTGAGCGGCGGTTCAATCCGGCGAGCCGTCCGGTGGCGCTCCAGCCGCCGCCCCGGGGGCTGGAGGCGGCGCGTGCGGGGTGTTGGTGGTGATCAGCAGCACCGACAACAGCACCCCCGCAATCCCGACCCAGAGCATGGGCCCGCCCCGCAAACGTCCTCCGGAGAGCAGGAGCGTCGAGATCGCGGTGATGGTCACTGCGCCGCCGAAGACCACCGGCATGACCGCGTGGGGGATGCGGGCGCCGCCGGTGAACATCGCCATGGTCAGTCCGAAGGCCCCGAGCGCTCCCAGGAGTCCCGCCGCGAATCCCCAGGCGAGGCTGCTGCCCGCGATCGGCGCGAAGGAGAAGCTGTCTCCCCGAAGCCACATCCCGATCGCGCCGCCCGCGATGGCGACCACGAGGTAGGCGATCCCGATCCCCAGGTACGGCTTGAAGGGGCTCGCGGTCGCGTCCGCGAGGCGCGCCTGCCCCAGCGTCGGTCCGTAAAGACCCCAGGCGAGGGCGGTGACGAGGGCGAACAGGAAGGGAAGAGCGGTGCGCATCGGAGCCTCCAGGCGGCTCCGATCATACGGAGGAGCCGGTTCCGCGTGGCACACTCCGCGCCCATTCAGCCGCGCCGGCGCCTTTCCTGCCGTGACCCCCGTCGAACCGCTCCACCAGTTGGCCGCTGGCGGCCGGGTTCCCGGACCCCGCGGCTTCCTGCCTCGTTACGAGCCGCTTCGGGGCCTGCCTCCGGGTTTCGAGGCATGGGAGGACATGGCGAAGGACGTCTCGGCACGCTATCTGGTCGGGCGGGTCCGCCGCGATCTCGCCGCATTGCCGGAACTGAACCCCGCACCCCTCACGGACGGTCCCGAGGTCGAGCGGGCGATGCTGCTGCTCTCTTTCTTCGCCGGAGCGTACGTCCACCAGACGGAGCCGCCGGCGGCCAGCCTGCCGCCCTCGCTCGCCCGGCCGCTCGTCGCGCTGGCGCGGCGTCTGGGGCGTCCCCCGATCCTCTCCCACGCGAGCCTGGCGATGCACAACTGGCGGCGGCTGGATCCCTCGGACCCCATCGAGGTCGAGAACCTCGTGAACCTGGTCGGCATCCACGGCAGCACCGACGAGACCTGGTTCCTCACCATCGCGGTGGCCATCGAGGCGTGCGGGGGAGAGGAGCCGGCCCGGATCGTCCGCATGGAAATGGCCGCCGAGGAGGGGGACGCCGAGACCGTCGCCGACGAACTCGGACGTCTGGGCGAGACCATCGGCCGCATCACGGTCCTCACCGAGCGCACCCGCGAGGGCTGTGACCCGCACGTCTTCTATCGCCGGGTGCGTCCGCCGTTCTCGGGGTGGTTCGAGCCGGGCGTGCGCTACGAGGGGACGGACCTGACGGAGCCTCTCGTCCTTGCCGGCGGGAGCGCCGCCCAGAGCCCGCTGGTTCAGTGTTTCGACGCCGCGCTGTCCGTTCGGCAGCCGGAGGCGGCGAGGGGACCCCACCTGGACATGCGGCGTTACATGAATCCCCGGCACCGGCGGTTCATCGAAGCGGTGGAGGCGAACGGGGCGGTCCGCCGGTTCGCCGCCGCCACCGGCGACCGCGCCGTCAGGAACGCCTACGACGGCGCGGTGGAGGCGCTGGCCGAACTCCGGCGCGTCCACCTGGCGATCGTGAACGATTACATCGTGCGCCAGGCCGATCCGGGGACCGCGGCGCGCGGCACCGGAGGAACGGACTTCCGGCGCTTCCTGGGCGGAGCGATCGCCGGAACCGAGCGGGCGCGGCTCCCGAACTGAGGGGAGACGCCTACGGGCCGGCCGGCGACCGGTCCTCGCGGGGCACGAGCCGCACCGCCCACAGGCCGCTGTTGAAATCCGAGAAGAAGATCGTCCCCTTGTGCGGCTGCGGGCCCCAGACGAAGGGGGCGTTCGGGATGAATCCGTCGGGGTCGTCCGAGTAGAACTTGGCGATCTCCCGGCCCTGGCGGTAGAGGTCGCCCACGAGTTCCCCGGAGACGTCCACCACCCGGAGGCCGCCGTTGAAGTAGGCGACGTACATGAGGTCCTTGTCGTAGTCGATCCAGAGGTTGTGCGGTCCGGCCTCGGGGACCCGGTAGCGGGCGATCTCGACCGGGTTCTCCGGGTCGTCGAACTCGTTGAAGTGGATGAAGCCCATCGCCCGGGACGGCATCCGCTCCTGCCACGAAATGATCGGGCCGGGGATCCGCGGGTTGATCGGATGCGACTCGTCGCCGGTCACCACGTAGAAGCGGTCCGCCGACTGGCTGCGGAACGGCCAGATGGCGTGGTTCCAGCCGGTGAGCTGGTAGAGCCGGCCCATCTCCACCGGGTTCTGGGGAGACCCGCCCATGCCGCCGCCGCCCACGTCCACGACCACCATGCCGTCGGTGTTCCCGGCCTGGAACGCGATGCCGTCGTGGATCCAGACGTCGTGCACGCTGCGGCCGGGGCGCGGGTCCTCGAAGCGGGATACCCGGAACGGGTTCCGCGGGTCCTCGGCGTTCACCACGTCCCAGCGCCGGCCGTTGTTAATCGCGTAGATGTGCCCCTCGTGGAAGAACACGTTGTGGACCCCGCCCGTCAGTTCGTCGTCGAAGCGGGACAGGACCTCCGGGTTCCGCGGGTCGGAGACGTCGAGGATCACGAACCCGTTGCGGCGGTTCGAGGCGCCCTCGCGGGTGATGACGGCGATCCGGCCGTCCTCGGACACCTTCACGTCGTTCACCGTCCGGGCGTCCACCTGCACCTCGGAGATCCGCTGCATGTTCGCGGGGTCGGTGACGTCGAAGAAGAGCGCGTGCCCGTCGGCGTTCCAGGTGCCGAGCGCCGCGTAGTCGCGACCGTCGGTCCCTTCCCAGATCCACAGATCGGACGTGGCCCGGTCCCGCACCGGGGCGTGGCCGACGAACTCCATGGCCATGCCGACGTCGCGCGGCACCACCTGGACCGCGTGTTCCGCATGGGCCGGGCCCGAGGAAGCGGATACCACGTAGAGCCCCGGCTGCTCGGCGACGAACCGGCCATCCGTGAGGAGCTGGGCGGGCGCGCCGGCCCCCACGGTGTCGAACCGGCTGGGGTCGGGGTGGGACTCGAGGGAGAAGCGCACGGGAGCGTCGGCGACCGCGGCGCCGCCTTCGTCCATGACGGAAGCGGAGAAGCGGACCACGTCCCCGGTGCGCACACCGCCGGTCAGCGGCGACTCGCCGACGGTGGCGTCAAGGCGCAGGGAATGCGCGGGATTGGCCACGACCTCGATCCGGGCCTCGGCGGTCAGCTCGCCGAGCCGCGCGGTCAGGGTGGCGGTCCCCGGGCCGACCGCCCGGAACACCCCCGCCGCTTCCCAGTGGTAGGTCGGGGGCCGCGGCCGGTCGTAGAAGGGATGGGCGTGGTAGGTGCCCTCGAAGAGCGGACCGAAGGCGGCGACCGCGCCGACGCCAGCCGGTTGGACGGTGATCTCGGGACGCACGTCGCGCGGTTCGGAACCCTCGTCTTCCGCGAGCAGCCGGACGGGAATGCTCGCGCCCGCCAGGACCCGGTCGGGCAGATCGACGAAGCTCAGGGTCGCGAGTTCGGAGGGCAGGATCTCCACGGGGATCTCCACCCGAATGCCGGGATCGTCCGGCCGGGTGAATCCCGGCGTGGTCCCGGCGGCGGGCGACAGCGCGACCAGCGTGTGAGTGCCGGCCCGGTGCGCGGTGACCACGCCCGTGTGGGAGACGCTGACGTCCGCGGGGTCGAGGGAGAAGAAGAGCACCCGCGCCCCCGTGTCCACTTCTCCGTCCGCCGCCGTCACCGTGGCTGCCAGGCTGCCCGTCTGCCCCACGCGAAGCTGGAGCGATTCGGGGGCGACCGAGAGTTGCCGCTCCTGGGCCGAGGCGCCCGCCAGCAGGGCTAGGCCGAGCACCGCGGCTGCCGCCGCACCGAAAGAAAACCGTGAAGAAATCCGCCCGAAGATCATCGTCCAAGGGTATTCAAGACCCGCCGGACGGGCCAACCGGTTCCCGGCAATGAAGAATTCGGGCCTGCGCCGCGTAGTTCCCCGGTAGAAGACGTGAGAGACAACGCCTCCACCGCCGCCGTCCAGCGGAACCGGCCCGGCGCGCCCGATCCGGAGGAACAGGAGTGGATCCGCCGGTGCCGGAACGGCAGCCGGCGCGCCTACGAACCGCTCGTCCGCCGCTATGCCCGGTGGGCCCAGGCGTACGCCTACCGCAGGGTTGGCGACCGGGAGGAGGCGCGCGACCTCGCGCAGGAGGCGTTCGCCCGGGCGTTTCACGCCATGCCGCGCTTTCGGCTCGGCCGCCCCTTCCTGCCCTGGTTCCTGACCATCCTCGACAACGTCTGCCGCAGCTACCTGCGCCGGCGCCGTCCGGAGATCGGGCTCGAGGGCGTTCGGGAGCCGTCGGTCGACGGCGGCATGCAGTCCGTGCACCAACGGTTGATACTGGAACGCGCACTGCGCGAGCTGCCCGAGGAACAGCGCCGGGTGGTAGTGATGCGCGACATGGAGGGCTACGTCCACAGCGAAGTCGCGGAACGCCTCGGAATTCCCGAAGGGACGGTGGCGTCCCGGCTGCACACCGCCCGCCGCCGGCTGCGGCGGTTCCTCGCGGGTGGTGGCCGAAGGTGACCCACCGAAGTAGAGAAGGACCGAACGGAGGAAACCCGATGACGGATCAGGACAAGGACCGGGGACCGGGCGCCTCCGGGCGGATTCCCGAAGACGCCCCGGGTGGACCGGAACTCGAACCGCGGCCCGCCGACTGGGACGACGCCGCCATGGACCGGTTCTGGCTCGGGGTCTACTCGCGCCTGGAGCGGGGCCTTGCCTGGACGCTGGTCTCCGCCTCGGCGGCCGTTTTGCTCGGCTACTGGGCGTACGTGTTCGCCACCGAATTCATGGCCGACGCATCGGTCCCGATGATCGTGCGCTTCGGCACCGCCGGGCTGCTGCTCGGCATCCTGCTTCTCTTGCTGGGCGCGGTCCGCGAGCGGATCCGCGCCCGTTCCTCTGATCCCTTCCGGAGAGTCCGACGATGATTGTGAGCACCACCAACGAAGTTCCCGGCGCGGAGGTCGCCGAAGTCCTGGGCATCGCCCGCGGCAACACGATCCGCGCCCGCCATCTCGGCCGCGACATCATGGCCGGCCTCAAGGGGGTGGTCGGCGGCGAGGTCGAGTCCTACACGAAGCTCATGGGCGAAAGCCGCGAGCAGGCCATCGCCCGCATGATCGAACACGCCGAGGCCCTCGGCGCGGATGCCATCGTCGGGATGCGGATCGCGACCTCGGTGCTGATGACCACCGCGGCCGAGATCCTCGCCTACGGCACCGCGGTGAAGATCCGCCGCTAGGGACCCGGGGACCGCCGGTCTTCAGACCGGCACGCGGCCCGCAGGGCCGCAGAGCGCGCATCGCCAATCTGCGTCGCGGCCCAGCGGCTTGGAACGCCGGCTTCAGCCGGCACAGCCCGCCGAAGGCGGAGCGGCGGCGTAGGGCCAAGCCGGGCGAGGGAGCGGATACGCTAGGAACTCCGATGTCCGAAACCTCCCGGCCGGAACGCGACGACGGCCGCTTCTACGAGGACTTCCACGTCGGCCAGCGCATCGTCCACCCGCTCGGCCGTACCGTCCTGGCCGCCGACAACTCCTGGTTCTCGCTCCTCACCCAGAACCAGAACCCGATCCACATCGATCGGCACCACAGCGAGAAGACCCCGTTCGGCAAGCCGCTCGTGAACTCCTGCCTCACGCTGGCGCTCGCCACCGGCCAGTCGGTGAACGACCTGACCCGCAACGTGCTCGCCAACCTCGGCTGGGAAGAAGTCCGGCTGCCGGCGCCGCTCTTCGAGGGGGACACGCTCTATTCGGAGAGCGAGGTGCTGTCCGTGCGGGAATCCCGGTCGCGTCCGGAAGCGGGAATCGTGACCGTCCGCACTCAGGGGAAGAATCAGGACGGCGTCGTTGTGATCGAGTTCCGCCGCACCTTCCTGATCTGGAAGCGTGACCACGCGGTCAGAGGCTACGACGGCGGGAGCGCGGGCGGGAGACCCACAACGCGACCTCATGACTCTGGTGATTCCGCCGGGCGAGTTGGCCCCGCGTGCCGGAACCGAACCTGAGCGGGGCGCACCACCTTGAACCGGCAGACCTCCGAAGGTGACACCATCCGCGTGTGACCGCCGGCGGCGAACCGGTCCGGCGGCGCCCCGGGAAACCCGGCGGCGGGCGAACTCTCCGTTTAGCGGGCATCTCCCGTCCGCACCCCGGGTTCGGGCGACGGTCGATCATCGGCGTGAGCGGAGCGCCGCCTTGATCGGACGGTCTCGGCGCATCATGATGCTCGGCATGAGAACGACCGTGACCCTGGATCCGGACACGCACCGTTTGGTACGGCGCGCCATGCGTGTTCGGGGTGGCACCTTCAAGGAGATCGTGAACGCCGCAATCCGCCGTGGACTGTTGCTGACCGCGCCGGAGCGCCGTCCGTTCGTGGTGAAGGCGCGACCCATGGGTCTGCGCGTGACCGACCCCAAGGCGCTCCGAAAGCTGGATGAAGACGCCGAGGTGGAGCGGTTCCTCCGGGTGACGCGTCGCCTTCAGGAGGAAGGCGAGTGATCGTCCCGGATGTGAACCTTCTCCTGTACGCCTACGACGATTCGTCCTCCGCACATCAGGCTGCCTCAAGCTGGTGGGGCGACTGTCTGAATGGGAAGGAACTGGTCGGAATCAGCACGCTGACGATCCTGGCTTTCCTGCGGCTGAGTACGAAGCCGGGTTTGTTCGTGAATCCCTATTCCACCGAGGAGGCGGGCGCCGTCGTTCGCGGCTGGTTCCAGTTTCCGGTTGCCGATCTCCTCGAGTTTGAACTCCTGGATCTGGAGTTGACAGTCCGGCTGCTGGACGAGACGGGAACGGGCGGCGGTCTGACGACCGACGCGGCGATGGCCGCCCTGGCGATTCGCGGTGGCGGAACGGTGCACAGCGCGGATCGGGATTTCGCCCGTTTCACGGGGGTGCCCTGGCTCAACCCATTGACGGGCGGACTAGCCTGACGTCCGGAGTTCCCCCCGCAGCATCGCCACCATCCGCTCGCTGTCTGCCGGCGGCGGGCCGGTCCGGCGGCTCACGAACCAGGTGACGCCGAAGTTGATCAGCATCCCCAGGGTGCCGATGCCCTCCGGGCTGATCCCGAACCACCACGCCTCCGGGCCGCTCCACTCGAAGACCTTGAACCACCCGATGTAGACGGCGGTGAATCCGGTCCCGGCGATCATGCCGGCGACCGCGCCGCGGGCCGTCACCCAGGTGGTGAAGACCCCGAGGACCAGCGCCGGGAAGAAGCTGGCGGCGGCCAGGCCGAAGGCGAAGGCGACCACGGCCGCCACGTAGTCGGGCGGGTAGATCCCGACGACGATCGCAACGACGCAGGCGCCGGCGGCTGACAGCCGGGCGGCCACCAGTTCCTGCCGCTCGCTCATCCCCGGACGCAGGAAGCTCTTCAGCAGGTCGTGGGATACCGACGCCGAAATGACGAGCAGGAGCCCGGCCGCGGTCGAGAGCGCCGCCGCCAGGCCGCCCGCCGCGACCAGCCCGACGACCCATGCCGGCAGTTCCGCGATCTCGGGGTTGGCGAGCACCATGATGTCCCGGTCGATGGCGAGCTCCGCCCCCGGCCCTTCGCTGTACTGGATGAGGCCGTCGCCGTTGTGGTCGGTGAAGCGGATGAGCCCGGTTGCCGCCCAGTTGCGGAACCAGTCGGGGGCCTCCGCAATGGGCGTGTTGTGGAGGGTCTGGATCATGTTGACCCGGGCGAAGGCCGCCACTGCCGGGGCCGTCGTGTAGAGGATCGCGATGAAGAAGAGCGCCCACATCACGCTCCAGCGCGCGAGGCGCGCGGTCTTGACCGTGTAGAAGCGGATCAGGACGTGTGGCAGCCCCGCCGTTCCGGTCATGAGCGCCATGGTGATGGCGAAGACGTCGGGCAGCGTCTTTTTCCCGGCGAGAAACGCCCCCGTGTACTCGGGTAACCCGAGGTCGGTGTGGATCTGGTCGATCGCCCGCAGGAGCGCCACCCCCGCGCGTTCTCCCTCGATGAGCGGCGAACCGAAGCCGATCTGGGGGATCGGCGTCCCGGTCATCATCCAGGAGATGGCGCCGGCCGGAATCAGGAAGGCGACGATGAGCACGCAGTACTGGGCCACCTGGGTGTAGGTGATCCCCCGCATCCCCCCGAGCGTCGCGTAGAGGAGCACGATGATGCCGCCGATGGCCACGCCGTACTCGACCGGGATCGTCAGGAAGCGGGAGAACACCACGCCGACGCCGCGCATCTGCCCGGCCACGTAGGTGAAGGAGATGAAGACGGCGCAGGCCACCGCGGTGAGCCGGGCGGTCTGCGAGGCGAAGCGGTCGCCGACGAACTCCGGGATGGTGAAGCGGCCGTAGCGGCGGAGATACGGCGCCACCAGCAGCGCGAGCAGGACGTAACCGCCGGTCCAGCCCATGAGGTAGATCGCCCCGTCGTAGCCCATGAAGGAGATGAGCCCCGCCATCGAGATGAAGGACGCGGCGCTCATCCAGTCGGCTCCGGTCGCCATGCCGTTCGCCAGGGCGGAAACCCCGCGTCCCGCCACGTAGAAGCCCGACGTGGTCCGGACGCGGCTCGCGAAGGCGATGGCGCTGTAGAGAGCGAAGCTGCCGACGACGAAGATGAGCGTCCAGGTCCCGATGCTCACGAGGGATCCTCGGTGTCTTCGGACCGGTCGGCATCCCCCTCGATGCGGTCCATCGCGACCGCGTTCACGACCAGGAGGACCAGGAAGATCAGGATCGCGCCCTGCTGGGCGAACCAGAAGCCGAGCGGGAACCCGCCCACCCAGATCCGGTTCAGCGGTTCGGCGAGCAGCACGCCCAGGCCGAGCGAGGCGGTGAACCAGATCGCGAGAAGGACCGCGATCAGGCGGAGGCTGCGCTTCCAGGCGCCCGGTCGCGGCGGGGAGGGTTGAGACACGCTGCGGGTGGATTGAATCAGAACCGGCGTCGGGTCGGCGTTCCCGGGGGTGCGCGCCGTGAGGTTGGGGAGGGTCACGACGTGCGCGGCGCGGAGCGCCGCGGTGCCGG
>JAJEFG010000088.1 GCA_022820545.1 Acidobacteriota bacterium
GGCGGGCGGGGGGGGTGGGGTGTTGGGCGGGGGGGGCGGCCGCCCCCGCCCCCCCCCCCCACGACCGACTAACGCATCGCGAAGCAGTAGAAGAGGCCGTCCCCTCCCGTGCCCCGGAGGTCCTCCTGCCCGCAGCCGCGCGAGGCGTGGGACGCGTTCCAGGACGTGGGGTTGGCGCCGCCGCCCACCCGGTCGTGGTGGCCCACCATGGCGCTGCCGTCCGCGGAACTGCTCGTCCAGTTGGAGCAGGTGGTGTCACCGTCGCCCATGGCGGCCATCCCGTCCTCGGCGGTGCCGGTGATGATGTCGTGGCGGTTCACGTCGTCGCCGCGGCCGCTGATGACCTCGCCGTTCTCGGAGATCGAGTTCTCCTTGCTCAGCTTGTTGTTCTCGCTGTGCAGGTCGGCGACGTCGCTCGCCACCATGACGCCGTTCGCGTTGTGCCAGGGTCCGGCGCCGATGCGGTCCTTCGCGTTCACGCCACCGTCTCCGGTGGTGCTCAGGTAGGCGCGCCAGGTGAGGCCGCTCGCGGCGCCGCCCTCTTCGGCCAGCATGGCGCAGTGGGCGTCGGCGCCCTCGAGTCCGCCGAGGTTCGCGCCGTCACCCGGCCCCCGGCTGGTGAGGAAGAAAGTCATGTCCGACTGGGCGGGAACCGGCGCCGGGGCAGACGAGAACGCGACGAGCGCCGGGATTGCTCCGGCGATCAGGAGGAAGAACGAAGCACGCTTCATGGGAAGCTCCTTTCCGGCGCGGTTGGCCGGACCGCTGATTGTAAGAAAACGCCGGTTGTGCGCGGCGCCCGTCCGCGCTTCCCGGCGTCCGGGGCTTCAACCGGGGAGCAGTGCGAGGAAGTCTTCGAGGGGAAGGACCTCCACGCCGTCCAGCAACAGCGGCCTCGTTCCGAGGAAGACCAGGATCTTGCGGGTCACCTGGGGGTTCCGGTAGGCCAGCCCCTTGAGGCCGCGCAACATGTTGGTGTGGACCCGCCGGCCGGATTTCACTTCGATGCCCCACGTCTCGCGGCCGAAAGAGAGGACGAAGTCCACCTCGACCCCGTGACGCGTCCGGTAGTGGTGGAGCGTCGCCGGGGAACCCGCTCCCCGGTCAGGACGCCCGGTCTACCGGAGCCGCCGGGCGCCGTACCAGAGGAGCGGGATGATGAAGATGACCCAGAACCCGTAGGTCAGGATCCGGTAGCCGATCCCGATCAGGTCCTCGAGGCCCGCCTGGGCGAGCAGAATCGCGGCCAGCAGCACGACGGTGGAGGTCGTCGGCCGCAGCCACGTCTTCAGCTCGCGGCCTCCCTCCTCCATCGCGCGCGCCACCCGCTCGTTGACCGCGTGGATCAGGCTGGTCGCGGTTTCGATCAGGGTGCCGAACAGGACCACCTGGAAGCCGAACAGGAGGAGCGGCGAACCGATCTCCGCCAGCAGGGTGAGCGAGGGGACGGTCTCCTCGATCATCCCGGAGCCGAGGCCGGCGATCGCGATGAAGAAGAGGACGGCGGGAATGATCGCGATGGGCCCCGCGAGCATCCCGGCCACCATGGCGTCGCGGCGCGTCCTCAGGTGGTGCGCGCAGAACAGGACGGCCGGAAGCGTGCCCACGTTGTAGGCCATGTACTCGACGCCGCCGAGAACCCAGTCGCTCGTGGCCTCTCCGGCGGTGAGAGCGGTTCCGATCTCCGGCCCGAAGACGCGGAACGCGGCGACGAGCACCACGATGTACACCGCGTAGAGGGCCATGGACCAGAAGGACAGGAAGTTCTCGACGGTGCTGGTGCCCTTCAGGACGAGGTAGCCCACCGCGACCAAGATGGCGAGCACTCCGACGGCGTAGGGGAGCCCGAGCGAGCGCGAGACGATCTCGCCGCCCGCCGCCGCCACCACCGAAACGACCACCAGCATCGCGGCGAGGTAGGTGACCTCGTAGAGCCAGTTCCACCGGCCCAGGAGTTCGCGGGTCAGGGTCCGGTAGTCGTAGGAACCGACCCGCCGGGCGATCTCGAAGGTGAGGGCGCAGACGAGGGACCACAGCGGCGTCGTCACCAGGAGCATTCCCAGCAGCCCCCCGAGGACGCCCTTGGTCAGGAAGAAGTCCACGAGTTCCCGCCCGGTGCCGTACCCGCCCGCAATCACCATGGACTGGAAGCAGAAACCGGGCAGCAGGTACCGCTGGAACCAATCGGAGCGGAGCGGATTCTTCAAGGGGCCCTCCCCGGCAAGGGGCGGCCAAGGATACCCGGGGCTCCGCGGGGGTTGCGGCCCGGACCGTCGTTCAGTCCCGGGGGAGTTCGCGGGGCCGGACGAACGCGTCCACGGTGGCCTTGGCCGGGGAGAGCCCCGCCCAGTCGGGGGCCGGAGCCCGCGCCACCAGGAGGGCGGCGGTGGGGAAATGCGCGTAGCGGCCCAGGAAACGGGCCGCGAGGTCTTCCATGCCGGGGTTGTGGGCCACCACCAGCAGGGGAGATGTGCTTCCGCCCTCCGCGGCGACGATCTCCACGATCTCGTCCGGACTCGATCCGTAGAGGTCGGGGACCAGTGTCAAGGCGCCCGGCGGGGCGCCCGCCGCTTCGAGCGCGAGTTCGGCGGTGGTCCTTGCCCGAACCGCCGTGGAGACGAGCGCCGCCGCCGGGACGAATCCCTGTTTCCGCAGGTAACGGCCCATGCGGGGCGCATCCCGGAGGCCGCGCGGCGCGAGGGGCCGGTCATGGTCCCGGAGGCCGGGATGGTTCCAGGCGGACTTGGCGTGACGCAGCAGGAGCAGCCGCAGCATCAGGGTGCTCCGTAAGCCTCCGCGACCGAGTTCGCGCCGGCGAGAATCCGGGAGTACACGGCCGGGTCCACGTTGCCCCCGGTGACGACGACCAGGACCTCCCGGTCCTCGAACCGTTCGGGACTCGTGAGCAGCGCCCCGATCCCGAGCGCCCCGGTGGGCTCCGCCTTCAGGTTGGCCTGGGTGAAGAGCGCCCGTACTCCTCCGGCGATCTGCGCCTCGGGCACTTCGACGATGTCCCGGATCCCCTTGCTCAGGATCGTCCAGTTGTTCTCGCCGAGTTGAGGCAGCCGGGCCCCGTCGGCCAGCGAGAGCGCCTCGCCGGCGTGGCTCACGAGTTCGCCGCGGCGGAGGGACTCGGCGGCGTCGTTCGCGAGGAGCGGCTCGGCGCCCACCACGGGAACTTCGGGAAGTCCCGCCGAGCGCAGGCCGGTGAGGATGCCGGAGCTGATTCCCCCGCCGCCGATGGGAACGACGACCACGGCCTTCTGCCGCCTGGCCGGCGAGAAGCGGGCCAGGCGGGCCGCGATCTCGACCCCGAGCGTCGCGTTGCCGGCGATGACCGCCGGATCGGCGTAGGCGCTGGCTACCTCCGCCTCGGGGAAGGTCCGGAGGACCCGCTCCACGCCTTCCTCCCGCGACTCCTTCTCCACGTCCGTGAACTCCACCGCGGCCCCGTGGCTCTGAACCGCCTCGATCTTCACCCGGGCGGAAATGGACGGCATCACGATGGTGGCCTGCTTCCGCAGCAGGCGGCAGGCCAGCGCCAGCGCCTGACCGAAGTTGCCGGAGGAAGCGGCGACGAGGTGCCCGGCGGATGCCGTTCGGGCGCGATGGAAGGCGGCGCGGAACTTGAAGCTCCCGGTGCGCTGGAAGGTCTCGGTCACCAGGGTCACGCGGAGCCCGAGCGCCGCCCGCAACCTCTCGGGCTCGATCCAGGTCGTGGGCCGCACCGCGAAGGGTCGGTCGGGGACGGTCAGGTTCATGGTTCGTCTTCTCGGGCGGTTTCCGGAATCACCCGGTCCAGGATTCTCTCCGGGTCGGTTTCGCCGCTCTCGTCCTGCACGTCGCGGCTGCGGTCGAGAATCCGTCCGACCGCCTTGCCCGGCGCGATGTTGCGCGCCAGCACGTGCCTTCCGCTGACCACGTCCTCCGGTGGCCCGCGGAACACTCCGGCGGCTTCCGCCCGCTCCCGGAACACCTCGCCCTCGGGGAACCGTCCGGCCAGCGCGTTTTCCGTGGTGCGTCCGAGCTGGTCCGCGGTGGCGACCCGCAGGAGGGCCTCGAGGGTGGTCCCGGCGGCGGCCATCTCGCGGGCCAGCCGCCGGTAGGCGGCGCGCTTCGCTCCCTGCCTCGGATAAAACGCCGGCGCCAGGTGGCGGCGGGTCAGGGCCTCCACCTCGTCCACCAGCGCGCGGGGCGCCCGCAGCCCTTCGAGGAAGCGGCGGGCGAGCGGCGCTCCGGCGGCATCGTGGGCGTAGGCGGTGATGCGTCCGCGCCGCTCCCGGGTGGTGGCCGGCTTGCCGAAGTCATGGCAGAGGGCGGCGAACAGGAGGGCCCGCCCGGCTTCGCGATCGCCGGGCTCCAATGCAGCCGCCCGGTCCACCGACAGCAGGGTGTGCTCGAAGACATCTCCCTCGGGATGCCACTCGGGATCCTGGGGAACCCCACGGAGGGCGTCCACCTCCGGCAGGAACCGGAGGAGCCGGGTGGCGGCGAGAAAACGGAGCCCTCGTGACGGTTCCCGGCCGTGGAGCAGTTTCTCGAGTTCGTCCAGGATCCGTTCCGGACTGAGCTCGGAGAGGTCGAGTCCGGCGCACAGGCCGTGCAGTTCTTCGTCGGCCGTGAAGCCGAAGCGGGAAGCGAACGCGGCCACCCGCAGTCCGCGGAGCGGGTCCTCGGGGAACTTCCCCGGGTCCGTGGCGCGCATCACCCCTCGGGCGAGATCGCGGGCCCCGCCGTAGGGGTCGAACAACTCGCCGGTCAGGGGGTCGAGTCCCATGGCGTTGAGGGTGAGGTCCCGGCGCCGGGCCGCCTCCTCGAAACTCATGCCGGGGTCCACCACGACCTCGAAACCCAGGTGTCCCGGCCCGGTCTTCGATTCCCGGCGCGGCAGGGCGACCTCGAGGGCGAGGCCCCCGACGCGGAGCACGGGAAAGGCCCGGCCGATCCGGCGGACCTTTCCGAGCGGCCGCAGCGCCCGTTCGAGTTTGCGCACCGGCAGGCCGAACACCTCGAGGTCCGGCTCGCCCGTGGAACGGCCGAGCATGCCGTCCCGGACGAAGCCCCCGACCACCAGGACGCGGCCGCCGGCCTGCCCGACGGTGACCGCGACCCGCCGGGCGTCGCCTGCGGGACCGGTGGCTTCCTCCGGGATCGAGCGTACCGGCGCAAGCGGGAACCGGGCCGCTGCCGACCCCTCGGCACCCTCGTCTCGCCGGGTCAAGGACCGGGAGGTCCGGGTTCCGCCCAACCGACCGGATCGCCGATCCGAATCCTTCCGCCGCTCACCACTTCGCCGAAAGCCCCTCCGCGCCAGTCGGGGGCCAGTGAGTCGCGCATCCGCAGCGCCGCGCCGTCCATCCGTTCGCAGGGCTTCGTTTCCCCGTGGATCAGGATCCGGGTCCCGCCCACCGCGAGCGTGCGTCCGATGGTCTCCCGGAAGTCGACCCCGGTCACGAGCAGGTTCGCGCGCCGGAGGGCCGGGTCCGCGTCAGGCTGACCGGCTTCGTCGGCCGCGCGCTCCCAGGCTTCCCGCGAGAGGACGGTGACCTGGCGCTTCCCCCGGGCGGGTGCGGAGTTTTCGAGCCCCTCGCCGGCGATGAGTTCCCCTTCGGACCGGGACATCATGGGTTCCCCGCGGGCTCCCTTGGCCCAGATGGCGAGGAGGCTGCCGCTCTGGTGGTTGGTGGTTGGTTCTGCCATGGAGGATCTGGGGGCGCGCCGGGGCGCTGCGTCAACCCGGCGGAATCCTACCGCCGTTGCGGCGCCGCGTCATGATTCGCGAGGGTTCGATCGGAATGCGCATCGCCGTGCTCGCGTCGGGAGGGGTGGACAGTTCCGTCGCTCTTGCCACGCTGGCGCAGGCGGGTCACGACGTGCACGCCTTCTACCTGAAGGTCTGGCTCGAGGATGAACTCGAGCACCTCGGCGAGTGCCCCTGGGAGGAGGACCTCCGCTACGCCCGCGCCGTCGCCGGACAGTTCGGGGTCCCGCTCACCGTGATCCCGCTGCAGCGCGCCTACCGGGAGGGCGTCGTCGCCTACCTCCTCGAGGAACTCGAGCGTGGAGGGACGCCGAGTCCCGATCTCTTCTGCAACGCGCGGATCAAGTTCGGGGCCTTCGCCGACTGGGTGGACGCCGAGGTCCCCGGTGGACGTTTCGAGAGGGTGGCGACCGGACATTACGCGCGGCGGGTCGAGACCGCGGACGGCATCGAGCTGCACCGGGCTCCCGACCCGGTGAAGGACCAGACCTATTTCCTCTCCCGGATCAGCGGCCGCCAGCTCGAGCGGTCGTCGTTTCCGGTGGGCGACCTGCGGAAGACCGACGTCCGGCGGCTCGCCGCCCGGCTCGGGCTCGCGCCGCAGGACCGCCGGGACAGTCAGGGCATCTGCTTTCTCGGGGGCGTGCGGTACCGCGACTTCGTCACCGCCCACCTCGGCGACCGGCCGGGGCCGGTCGTCGACGAGGCGACGGGAGACGAGATCGGCACCCACCGCGGGCACTGGCTGTTCACGATCGGCCAGCGGCGGGGCCTCGGCCTGGCCGGCGGCCCGTGGTTCGTCGCCGGCAAGGACCCGCGGGCGAACCGGGTCATCGTGCGCCGGGGAGCCGGCCGGCCGGCGAAGCGATGCCTGGTGGAGGACCTGCACTGGATCGGGGGCGGCGCGCCGTCCGGCTCGGAGCGCCTGCAGGTCCGGGTGCGGCACGGACCGGAACTGATCCCGGCGCAGGTGTGGTGGGACGAGACCGGGGCAGGGGAGGTCGTGCTCGACGAGCCGGACGAGGGCCTCGCTCCGGGTCAGTTCGCGGTGCTGTACCGCGGGACGCGCTGTCTCGGCGCGGGCCGGATCGCGGGTGCGGACGTCGCGACGGTCCCGTCGCCGGTCTCGGTGGAACGCGTCTGATATCGCCCGACGGGCGCCCCCGGACAGCCCGATCGCCTGTCGGCACGAAACACACCCCTGTTTCGATGGTTCAAATATCAAAACACACCCCTGTTTTTCCACTCAATGTGGTGAAACACACCTCTGTTTTGATATCATGGGCTCGGCGCACCTTCGGCGCCGGACTCTTTGATGGATCGCAAGCAGTTCACCCGGCTTGAGGACTGGCTGGCGAGATCGGATCGCAAGCCGCTGATCCTGCGCGGCGCGCGGCAGGTCGGCAAGTCAACTCTGGTCCGGCTGTTCGCGGAGCGGTGCAGGCGCCCGCTGGCCGAGGTCAATCTGGAGCGCCACCCGGACCTGGCACCCGCCTTCGCGCGGAACGACCCCGCCTATCTGCTGAACGTGCTGGAGACATTGCCGGGCATCGGCGCGATCGGCCCCCGAGGAATCCTGTTCCTCGACGAGATCCAGTCGGTACCCGAAGCCATCCCCGCGCTTCGCTACCTGCGCGAGGACATGGGCGACCTCCCGGTGTTGGCCGCCGGGTCTCTGCTCGATTTTGCCCTTGCCGACCACCGGCTCTCCATGCCGGTCGGCCGGGTGGCGTACCTCCACATGGGGCCCATGACCTTCTCGGAGTTCCTGAACGCCGTCGGCGCCGAACAGCTTGCCTCCCGGATCGCCGCCTTCGAAATCGAACGCGGCCTGGACCCGGCGATCCACCGTCGGCTGCTCGAGCTGCTCCGGACGTATCTCTTCACCGGTGGGATGCCGGAGGCCGTCCACACGTTCGCCCGCTCCCGCCGCTTCCGGGAGGTCAGCGAAGTCCACGGTTCCATCATCGAGACCTACCGGGAGGACTTCCCCAGGTACGTCGGCTCCCGGAGCCTTGCCCGCATCCTGGGTGTCTTCAACTTCGCGGCCCGGAGCGTGGGAAAGAAGGTCAAGTACGTCCACGTCTCGAGGGAGGACCAGGCGGCGATGGTTCGAGCCGACATCGAGTCACTGTGCATGGCGCGCGTCCTCGCGAAGGTCGTCCACAGTCATTCGTCCGGCCTGCCGCTCCAGGCCGACACTGACCCCCGGACGTACAAACTCCTCTTCATGGACGTCGGCCTCATGAACGCGGTATGCGGCCTGGACTGGGCGGCGATCGGGAGCATGGGCGAGACCCGACTCGTGAATGAAGGTGCCGTGGCGGAACAATTCATCGGACAGCACCTGCAGGACCTGCTCGCCGGCTCGCCGAATCGCGAGCTGACCTACTGGCTTCGCGAAGGCCGGTCCGCCAACGCGGAAGTGGACTACGTGGCTGCGTTCGGCGGCCGCATCGTCCCCATCGAGGTGAAGGCGGGAGCGAGCGGAAGCCTGAAGTCGCTCCATCAGTTCGTCGCCGACAAGGGCGCCTCGCTCGCGGTCCGCTTCGATACCGGACCGCCCTCGGTCCAGACCGTCCGCACCACCGTGCGGCGGGCGGGAACGCCTACCGGGGTGGAGTACCGACTCGTTTCCCTGCCGCTCTATCTGGTCGAACGGCTGCCGGCTGTCCTGCGAACCATGCCCAGGGAGCGGGGCCCGGTCGAGGCGTGAAACTACACGCTGACGTCACTCACCGTGTGCTTTCCTGCAGAATCGTGAGGCACTTGCGGATATTGGCCACCGTGCCCTCGAGATCCAGCAGGCCATCCTCCCCCGTCGCCTGCCAGTTCTCGCGAGCAATCGTGGCAACCGCCATCGGGACTCTTGGTTTGCCAAAACTGAACCCGGTTCTCGCGTTTACGGAGTGAATGGACGAAGTCGTCGAGGACGTCGCTGACCGCGCGCGCTTCCTTGCGTCCTTCAAGGAGTGCAAGAAGGTCCTTGCGGAGCACAATCGCGTTTCCTCTGTCCTCGATCTTCCGGAGGCTCGTACGGGATTGATCTCCAGTCTTGAGATACACCGGGAGAATTCGATCCTCCGGCAGTTCCTTCCCGATGAGTTTGCGATAGCGGTGCAGCTGATTGCCATGTTCGCCGGTGCCGGTCTTGTCCTCAATGAGAATGGCTGTGTGAGTGGCCGCATCGTCCCCGTTGAGGTGACACACAATGTCCATGTTCTGTTTTCCCCTGACGGGCTTGACGCTTTGGATCGATTCCGGAAGTACTTTCGTCTTGCACTTTCTCCCGATGTTCTCCAGGAGTGCTCTGCCGGTGGCATGCAGAGCGAGGCTACTTTCGCGGTAACGAGGATCCGCCCAGCGCAAGAGCCAGCAGATCATGGCGTCCTGAGACAACTCGGATGTCGCGTAATCGAAGATATTGGGACGATCAATCGGGGTCATGGTCATGGTTTTGCTCCGGCGCTGGCGCCGGATCCAAGGGAGGGGCGAGTTTGGGAGTCCCTCGTGGACGGCTCTTGTGGCGCTTCCGCCTACCGAACCCCGCGGCAGTCATAAACGACCGCGGGGGGCACGTTCTTCCAGACGACCCCACTTCGCTCGATGGACCGGAACCGCTGCTCCAGGAGCCGAGCGAACGGGGAGCGGCGCCAGAACGGCAGCGCCTGGATGTAGATGTAGAAGAGCAGCTGCCCGTCGGGAGCCAGCGTTTCCAGGATCGCCTCCAGCATCTCGGTCTGCTTGTCTTCCGGAACGACCGACCAGGGCAGCGTCGCGACGACCGCGCCCACCTCGCCGACCTTCTCGCGGGCGCAGATGGAGCACAGGTTGGCGAGATCGTCCACGACGATCCTGAGGTCGGGCAGTCGCCGGGCGAGTTCGTGAGCGCACATCCGGTTGAGCTCGACCGCCAGAAACGGAACTCCCGGGGGTTTCGCCGCCAGGAGGTGCTCCGTGATGGCGCCGTCGCCCGCTCCAGCTTCGACCACGGCGGCTCTTGCCGGCCAGCGGACCGCCTCCGCCATCGCGATGCCGAGCGCCGGCGAGCTGCGCCAGACAGCGCCGATCTCACGGGGCCGCGCGACGAACTGCCGGAGAATGGTGGAGTCGGCGGGCGCCGTTGCGCTCTTCTTCGGCATGGGCTTGGTGCGAACGGTCGGGAGTCGCCACTAACCCCGTCTGGCGGTGATGCGGCGGGTGGTGAATCCGAGCCAGTGGAGCCGCCCCAGGTGCCGGGCGTGTTCCACTTTCATGCAGCGATCCATGACCACCTCAATCCCGAGTTCGCGGGCTCTTTCGGCCGCCTCCGGGTGGATGACTCCGTATTGCAGCCAGATTGCCTGCGCGCGGCCGGCGCACTCCTCGACGATGCCCGGGACCGCGGCCGGGGCGCGGAACACGTTCACGATGTCCACGGGCTCCTCGATCGCCGCAACGCTCGGATAGCACTTCTCTCCCAGGATCTCGTCCTCCCGCGGGTTTACGGGGACCACCCGGTATCCGTTCCGCTGCAGGTAGAAGCCGACGAAGTAGCTGGCGCGCAGTTCCTTCGGCGAGAGGCCGACGACGGCCACCGTCCGCGCGGACGTCAGCAGCCGGCGGATGGTCCCGGCGTCCTGGTAGCGGGCGAGATCGACCCCCGATCCGTTTCCCGGAGCGCGCGGCGGAAGTTCGCAGGCAACTACAGAGGACATGCCACGGTCTCCTCGCTTGTTTCGTCGCCGGCCGGCTCGGCAGCGGCGGCTTCCAGGCCGCGGGTCAGATCCCAGATCAGGTCCCGCGCATCTTCGATGCCCACCGAGAGGCGGATCGTGCCCGGCGAGATCCCGGCGCCCCGGAGTTCCTCGTCGTCCAGTTGGCGGTGGGTGGTGCTCGCCGGGTGGATCACCAGGCTCTTCGCGTCGCCGACGTTCGCCAGATGGGAGAAGAGATTGAGTTCCCGAATGAACCGGGCTCCCGCCTCGCGCCCTCCCTTCAGGTCGAACGAGAACACCGCACCCGCTCCCCGGGGAAGGTACTTCGCGACCAGCGCGGCGTAGCGGCTCCCGGGGAGTCCCGGGTGCGCCACGGTCCCGACCTCGGGCCTGCCCGTCAGGAAGGTCGCGATCTCGAGGGCGTTCGCGGTGTGCCGCTCCATCCGGAGCGGCAGGGTCTCGGCGCCGAGCCCGAAGAGGAAGGCGTTGAACGGGGACATGCAGGCCCCGAGGTCCCGCAGCGTTTCGGCGCGCAGCTTCATCAGGAATCCGTACTCGCCGAAGGTCGCCTGGAACGCGAGGCCGTGGTAAGCGGGCGACGGATCCGCGATTCCCGGAAACTTGCCGTTGTCCCAGGGGAACCGTCCCGACTCGACCACCACCCCGCCGATGCTGTTCCCGTGGCCGCCGATGAACTTCGTCGTCGAATGGACCACGATGTCGGCGCCCCACTCGAGCGGCCGGCAGAGCCAGGGGGTCGCGAACGTGCTGTCCACCATGAGCGGCACTCCGTGGCGGTGCGCGATCTCCGCGACGGCCTCGATGTCGAGGACGTTGCCGCCCGGGTTGCCGATCGTTTCGCCGAAGAACAGCCGGGTTTCGGGACGGACGGCTTCGGCCCAGTTGTCCGGCTCGTCCGGGTCCACGAACGTGACCTCGAACCCCAGCTTGCGCTCGAGATGCTTGAGCTGGGTGAGGGTGCCGCCGTAGAGGGCTCGGGACGCGACCACGTGGTCGCCCGGCTGGAGCGCGGTGAAGAAGGCGCCCGCCTGGGCGGCGAGTCCCGAGGCGAAGGCGACCGCGCCCACCCCGCCCTCGAGGTTCGCGATCCGCTCCTCGAATGCGGCCACGGTGGGGTTCATGATCCGCGAGTACGTGTTCCCGTACTCCTGCAGGTTGAAATAGGCCGCCGCCGCCTCCGGGTCCTCGAACACGTAGCTGGTGGTCTGGAAGATGGGGGTGGCGCGCGCCCCGCTGTGCGGCTCGGGCCGGGCGCCGGCATGCACCGCCCGGGTGGCGAAGCCGAACTCGCGGGTCTCGGCTCCGACCTCTTTTTCGCTCATGGAACGTCGATCTCCTCGGGACCCAAAAACCCGCGGACCAGGGGAGTCATGCGGCCCGCCTCCAGGAGGAACGAGTCGTGCCCGTACGTCGTGTCGATCTCGTGATGGACCACGCTCTTCCGGCGGGCCTCGAGCGCGGCCGCGAGCCTTCGGGAATCGCCGGAAGGGTATAGCCAATCGGAGGAGAAGGAGAGGAGCAGGGTGCGGCAGCGGAACCGTTCCGCCGCCGCCTCGAGATCGCCGCCGCCGTGGCGCTCCGCGAGATCGAACCGCGTCAGGGCGTAGGAGAGGTACAGGTAGGCGTTCGCGTCGAAGCGCCGGTTGAATTTCGCGGCCTGGTGGACGAGGTAGGACTCGACCTGGAAGTCCGCGGCCTGGAGATCGCCGGCGAAATCACGCCGCTCCTGGAGGCGGCGCCCGAATTTGGCCTCCATGCCGGGTGCCGACAGGTAGGTCAGGTGCCCCACCATGCGGGCGGTGGCGAGGCCGTGGACCGGCCGGGTTCCTTCCTCGGCGTAGCGGCCCCCGCACCAGGCCGGGTCTCCGGTGATGGCGCTCCTCGCGATCCAGTTCCAGCCGATGCCCTGGGCCGAGAGCCCGGGGGTGCTGGCGACGGCGACGACGGCGTCCACCTCATCCGGAAATGCCGCCGCCCATTCGAACGCCTGCATTCCGCCGAGCGAGCCGCCCGAGATTCCCCGAAGCCGGCGGACCCCGAGTTCGTGGAGCCCGGCGCGGGAAGCCCGGACGATGTCTCCCACCGTGATCGCCGGGAAGTCCGGCCCGTAGGCACGCCCGGTGTCCGGATTCAGGCTGGACGGGCCGGTCGTGCCGCCGCAGCCGCCCAGGAGGCTCATGCAGACCACCTGGAACCGGTCGGTGTCGAACGCCTTGCCGGGTCCGATCATGGGATCCCACCAGCCGAGTCCCTCCCGCCCGGCGCCGCTCCCGGCCCCGAACCCGTCCACCGCCGACTCCCCCCCGCCACCGCGCCCGGCCGCGTGCGCGTCGGCCGATAGGGCCGGAGCGATCAGGATGGTGTTCCCGCCGTCCGGGTCGGGTTCGCCCCAGGTCTCGCAGGCGATCTCCAGCTCGGGCAGGACCGCGCCGCTCTCGAGCCTGAAGGGGCCCGGCGGGGTCAGCCGCAGCCGGCGATGCGGAGAGGCGTTCGCCGGGATCTCCCACGGGTCCCGCCGCGGCCGCCCCGCTCGCCGGCTCACGTCCGCAACCACAGGGCGACCGCGAAGGCCAGGGTCGCGGCGGCGACAACGAAGCGCAGGATCCGGTCGCCGGCCTTGAGGGTCAGCCGGGCGCCGACGAGGGCCCCGGCAAAGGTCCCGCTGCCGAGCGCCAGGCCGACCCCCCAGTCGACGACCCCGTTCGCGGCGAATACCGAGAGCGACACGATGGAGAACAGGAAGATGCAGGCCACCTTGATCGCGTTTCCGGCCACCAGCCCGTACCCCGCCCAACTGGTGGCGCCGAGCGCCAGGAACCCGACTCCCGCCTGGAGGAAACCGCCGTAGAACCCCACGACGACGAATCCCGCGAGGAGTCCGATCCCGGTCCGGGGCGGTCCCTCTCGCGTCGGCGCCTCGACGTGGAGGAGCGGGAACAGCGTGAACAGGACCATGACGATGGACAGGAAACGCAGGAAGACCGTCTCCCCCACGTGCACCGCGAGAGTGCTGCCGAGGCCCGCACCGAGGATCGCCGCGAGGCCCAGCCGGACCAGCACGTCCACCGGCATCACGTCGGCGCGGCGGAAGGCGGCGGTGGCGCCGGCGCTCTGGATCAGGATCGCGAGCCGGTTCGTGCCGTTGGCGACGGTATGGGGCAGTCCCAGCAGGATCAGCAGGGGCAGGGTGAGGAACGATCCGCCGCCGGCGACCGTGTTGAGCGCACCCGCGACGAAGCCTGCCGGAATGAGCAGCAGGGCGGCGATGACCGGATCAGCGATCGTCGTGACCTTTCGAGCTGCCCGAGCTGCAGAAGTCGAGGGCCGCGGAGTTGATGCACCAGCGCTCTCCGGTCTCCCGTGGCGGGCCGTCCGGGAACACGTGGCCGAGGTGTGCGTCGCAACGCGCACAGGTCGCTTCGGTGCGCACCATGCCGAGGCTCGTGTCCACCGAGGTGGCGGTCGCATCGCGGTCCGCGGGCCGCGTGAAGCTCGGCCAGCCGCTCCCGGAGTCGTACTTGTCCTTCGACGAGAAGAGCAGCGCTCCGCAGCAGACGCAGCGGTATTCCCCATTCCTGCGGTTGGTGTAGTGAGCTCCGGTGAACGGGGGTTCGGTGGCGCCGCGGCGGGTGACGGCGAACTGTTCCGGGGTCAGTTGGGCGCGCCATTCCGCGCTGGTCTTCTGGATCTTCTCGGGTTTGGTCATGGCGTCTTCAGGTGCGCTCGTGAGGCCGTTTACCCCGCGAAGTAGGCGCGGCCGAGGATGAGCACCCAGTAGAGGATGAGCGAGAGCACCAGGGCCCGTCCGAATTCCCGGAGCTTGTCGAGGAACCGCGCCTTCCGGGCGGCCGGAATCAGGGCGTAGATGACCGTGGCGAGCACCGCCACGATGGCGACGTTGCGGAACCGGATCATCTTCCGGGAGGCTTTCGGAACAAGGACTGTGAACTCCCGCCGCCTTCCATGATAGTCCTCGTCGGCAACCGGGCGCCGCGTCTGCCGCTGGAACCCCGATCGCCCCGAAGACCCGGCCGGCGTCACGGAATTCGAGGCTCGTGAGCCTCCCGAAGGGTATGATCCGTCGCGTCGCAGCGGCTTGATTCGAGCGGTCGCGGCCGCTGAATTCCGGGAGTACGACGATGCCAGACGACGAAGTGCGGGCGGACGAAATCGAGGAAGAGGACGCTTGGGGCGAAGAACCCGACGAGGGGGTGGCGGCGGAGGCGGAAACGGCCGGTTCCGCTGCTGGCGGGACGAAGCGCAACACGATTCTCATCGTCGTCGTCGCCCTCCTCGTCGCGGCGGGGGCGGGAGTCTGGTACTTCGTTTACGGTCCGGGCCAGCCTCCCGCTCCTCCTCCGCCGGTGGTGGAGGCGGAACCCGAACCGGTCGTGGAGGAGGAACCCGAGCCGGAGTTGCCCGCCCTCGACGCGAGCGATCCCTTCCTCCGGTCGCTCTTCGCGGCGATCACCGACAACCCCGACGCCCTGGCGTGGCTCCTCGGGGATGACCTGGCGCGGCGCATCGCCGTGGCCACGGACAACGTCGCCGACGGGATTTCCCCCCGGCGGGCGCTGGTCGCGCTGTCGCCGACGGAGTCCTTCCGCGCCGGCGGGGAAGGAGAGGAACTCCACGTCCATCCGGCCGCGTTCGCGCGCTACGACGCGGTTGCGGCTGTCCTGGAGGGAGCCGACAGCCCGGCGATGGCCCGGGTGATCCGGGAGGTGCTGCCGATCCTCGACGCCGCCTACGCCGAGCTGGGGCGTCCCGACCGGACGTTCGCGGGGGCGCTGCTCCAGGCGCTCGACCGGATTGCGGCGGTCCCGATGCCCGAACCACCCGTTCTGCTCGACGAGCAGATCATGCGCTACGAGTACCGCGATCCCGCGCTCGAAGATCTTGACGACGCGAGCAAGCACCTGTTGCGGTTCGGGCCGGAGAACCAGGCCAAGGTCCAGGAAGCGGCGCGCGGACTCGCCGAACGCCTCCGTGCGGGGGGCGCACCGTTCTAGCCAACCGCTTTCGTTCGCTTCCGGTTTCCCGCGTCCCGTTCCGCTGCGTGCCGTCCGTTCATTTCACACCGAACCTTCGGCGGCACCTGCGCGTAGAGAGCACCGAGGTCGAGGGCCACACGGTGTCGGACGCGCTTTCCCGGGTGTTTCGCGACAACCCCGACCTGCGCTCCTACGTCCTCGACGATCAGGGACGCCTCCGCACTCACGTGGTGATCTACGTGGACGGCCGAGCGGTCCGGGACCGGACGGAGCTGGGCGATGCGGTCGGAGAGGGCGCGGAAATCCACGTCATGCAGGCGCTGTCCGGAGGCTGATCGCTCAACCGATGCTGCTCCACCTGGGAACCCGCAAGGGATACCTCGCGCTGCGCCGCTTCGCGAGAGGAGACTGGCGGTGCGAACGCACCGCCTTCATCGGGGACCCGGTCTCCCAGTTGCTGCCGGACCCGCGTGACGGGCGGCTCTACGCGGCGCTGAACCTCGGGCACTTCGGGGTCAAGCTCCGGGTTTCGGAAGACGGTGGCGCTTCGTTCACGGAGCTGCCCGCGCCGGCGTACGCGAAGGAGGAGTCCGCGGCGGAGAAGGCGCCGTCCGTCGATCTCCTCTGGTGCCTCGAACCCGCCGGTCCCGACCCCGGGTCGCTCTGGTGCGGAACCATCCCCGGCGGACTCTTCCGTTCGGATGACGGCGGCAGCTCCTGGACCCTCAACGAGGCGCTGTGGAACCAGCCGAGCCGCGAGCGGTGGTTCGGCGGCGGTTATCCGCATCCCGGAATCCACTCGGTGCTGGTGGCGCCGGACGGTAACCGGGTCGTCGCCGGGGTCTCCTGCGGCGGCGTCTGGATCAGCGAGGACGCCGGCGAGTCCTGGCGGGTACGGACCGAGGGCATGTTCGCGGAGTACATGCCGCCCGAGATGCGGGAGGACCCCGCCATCCAGGATCCGCACCGGCTCGCGTGGTGCGACGGGGACCGCCGCCGGATCTGGTGTCAGCACCACAACGGTTTCTTCCGCTCCGACGACGGCGGCGAGACCTGGACCGGCCTCGAGGTGCCACCCTCATCCTTCGGGTTTGCGGTCGCCGCCCATCCCGGCGATCCGCAGGTCGCCTGGAGCGTTCCCCTGGTCAAGGACGAATGCCGCGTTCCCGTAGATCGCCGGATGGTGGTGGCGCGCACGCGGGACGGCGGAGCGAGCTGGGAGCCGGTGGGCCGCGGCCTGCCCGAGGGCGATTCCTTTGCGGTGGTGTACCGCCACGGTCTCGACGCCCATCCTGGCGAGGCGGTCCTGGCCATGGCCACGACCACGGGAGCGCTCTGGATCTCCGAGGATCTCGGCGATTCCTGGGATCTGGTAACCGCGGAACTCGCCCCCGTCTACTGCGCCCGGTTCGATGCTGCACGGCCGGCGTGAGGCTCCGCCGTTGTAGATCGGCGAACTGAGCCGCTGCGCTCCGTGCGAAGCGCGCACGAGCGCCTCGGTTTGTTTGTCGTCAGAACGATCGTTTGATCGTATCTTCAGGTTAAACTAACGTTGACGCCGAGACTAAACTATCATATGATTCAAAGCTACGGTGGTTACCCGTGAAGACATCCGCCGACAGATCGTCGTGCTCGCCCGCCGTCCCTGGGCGCGCAGCTCCGAGTTCACGTCGGAACGTCCAACCAAATGGCAACCAAATTCCGTGCTGGACCCGGAAACGGGATATCCCTTTACGTTGGCTGGTGCGTGGGACTTCATCGCGACCTGCGCCGAGCAGGGACACAGGATCGAAGCTCTTTCACTCCGGAAGCCTCCAGGCGCCAAGGCGTACGTGATGAAGATTTGGCTCGAAGCGAACCGCCGCCGCCTCTACGTGAAGGTGGAACTGCTATCCGACCGGATCATAGGGCGAAGCTTCCATGAGTCCGACTACTGAACGAGGAAGAACGACAATGAAACCTAGAACTGATCGGGAGCAAGCGCCCCCAACCTGCTTCGCATGTGACGCAGCGGTGCGAACCGAGTGGCGCGACCACACGTTCACCTACGGGTCGAACGAATCCGCGGTGGAGCTATGCGCACGCATTCCGGTCGAGGTATGCATCGAGTGCGGAACTGGCTCGCTGGGACACGAAGCGGAGGTTCTCTTGCACGAGGCGGTCTGCGCACACCACGGCGTCCTGACTCCGGCGGAGGTACGCGCCATCCGAGAACGCCATAGTCTGAGCCGTGCGGCGTTTGCCGAAGTGTCGGGTCTCGGAGAGGCCACGCTCCACCGCTGGGAGAACGGTCTTCTAATCCAGAATCGGGCGAACGACCGATACCTGCGGCTGCTCGAGTCGGGGGAGAACCTGTGCAGGCTTCGGCAAGCCGTTGCCCGGTCCGAGGTTGCCGCCCCGAGTTGGCGACCGTCTTTCCGGGTGCTGGTGGATGTGACCGCGCTGCAGCCCGAACAGGCTGGGTATCGGCTGCGGCCCGCTGCCTAATCGGGGTCCTGATGTACGTCACAACCTTCTACTCTTTCAAGGGCGGTGTTGGGCGTACCATGGCGCTGGTCAACTCCGCAGTAGAGTTGGCGAACCGGGGACGGCGGGTAGTCGCCGTGGACTTCGATCTCGAGGCCCCGGGCCTCGATTCCTTCGGCATCCTTCGTCCCGGGCAGCCGGGTCCCGGACTTGTGGACTTCGTCCATCAGTACCTCGAGTCCGGTCGGTCCCCGGACGCCAGGGACTTCATGTATCGCGCGCGGAACGTGGGCGATAAGGGCGGGGAACTCTGGATCATGCCCGCGGGTGCGGGCCGCAAGGACTACCAGGAGCGTTTCCGCAAGCTGGACTGGATGGAGGTCTACGACCGCTACGACGGGTACCTGCTCTTCGAGGATCTCAAGGCGCAGTGGGACAAAGCCCTGGAGGCCGACTGGGTCTTCGTAGACTCCCGCACCGGCCACACTGACACGGGTGGCATTTGCACGCGGCAGCTTCCCGACGCCGTGGTGGTCGTTTTCTTCCCCAACGAGCAGAATCGCCGGGGCCTGAAGGCTGTGGTTCGAGAGATTCGGGCCGAGGCGGACACCGCCCGCAAGAAGCGGATCGAGTTGCACTTCGTGATGTCCCACGTACCTGATCTCGACGATGAGGACGCCATCCTGAGAAAGCAAACGTTGGCCTTCCAAGAGGAACTCGCCATGCGGCGACCTCCGGTGATTGTCCACCGGTACGACAGCCTTGCGCTCTTGAACCAGGCTGTGTTCGTTCAGGAACGCCCTCGAAGCCGACTCGCCCGCGAGTATCAGGAGGTCGTTCGCCGCATCGTCGCGGGCAACCTCGAGGATCGGGACGGGGCACTCGCCTACATCCGTGAGTCCCCCAGAGCGCGACGGCGGTTTGGTCGCGACCGCCGAGAGCCCATGCAGGAACGACGGGAGCAGCTCGACCGGATCGAAAAGATGCATGCTTCCGATGCGGAGTTGCTTTATGAGGTCGCTAACTTCTACGAACGGCAGCGATCTGCTGAGGACGCTGTACGGCTCTTTAACCTCGCCATCGAGGCGGGATGTACCGAGCCCGACGCTATCTTGTTCCGGAGCCGTTTCCGCGCGCGAACCGGCGATCCCGACGGGGCCTCCCAGGACGCACTCCGGGTCCTGCAGAACGAAGATGCGAACCCCGGGCAATTGGTGGAGGCTCTCTCTCTCTCTTCGGCCCCTGTGGAGTTGCTGTTGGACACTCTCACCGAACGAGAGCTCGATGCTGTGGACCTTTCCTGGATCGGAACCGGGCTCATCCAGCGGGATCAGCGCTCCAAAGGGGTCGCCGTTTTGGAGTCGTTTAGTCTCGACGCCCTGCCGGAGCGGCTACGTTGGGATCCCCGCCACTACTTGAGTCTGGCCTATCTGGCGCTCGGTCGTTGTGCCGAAGCGGCGAGCGTGCTCGCCGATCAAGAGCTGGATGTCGAAGACTCGCTTCGGATGGTCGACTCGTTTAACTATGCGATGGCCCGGTGGGGCGCCACGGGAGGACCTGACGCGGTGCCCTTCCAGCGGGTTGTCGCGTTGTCTGCTCAAATCGAAGGGACCGATGATCCGAACCGGTTGCAGTGCTTGGCGGTGGCCTACTGGGCGTCCGGTAACGAGGCGGCGGCCAACGAGAGACTTGCTGCTGCCCGTGAAGCCGTGGAAAACGGGCCGATGCAGTCCCTGCTGAGTTGTTGGCGCTATCGGAACGTTTCCCGTACCGAGTTCGAGGAGGACCTTGAAGACATGCGGGCGCTCTTTGAGGGAGATGTCACCCGACGGCCCAGGTTCTTTCCCGAGCCCGAAGCATCCCCAGTCCCGGCGCCGGCCTCGTAGTAGCGGCAGATATTCCCGAGCGAATACACTCCGCAAATTCTGTCCACCGGCGGTTTGGGTGGGCGGGGTAATCCCTTGAACGATTCACTGCAACTTCCCTTCCACGATCTCGTCCGGCGGTTGGATCTCCGGCTGCGGGTCCTGGGACTGGTGCGGGAGTTCGCCTTCGTGGCGGGGGCGGTCGCCTTGGCGCTGTTCCTCCCGCGGCTCGTGGGAGACGCCATCCCCTGGCTCCCGGTGCTGGTGGCGGCCGTGGGGGTTGCGGCCCTTCTCTACCGCGGCCTGTCCGGTTTCCGGGCCGGCGCCGGCCTCGGGCGAGCGGCCGCGGCCGGGGACCGCGCCGGCGGCCTGCACGACGAACTCACGTCGGCGCAGTGGTTCTCCGCCGCGTCGTCGCCGACCGGGTGGGAAGTCCACCAGATCGAGCGCGCCCGGCGGCGCGCCGACGAGCTCGACGCCGCGGAGCTCCTCCCCTTCCACGTTCCCCGGGCGAGCATCGCGGCGGCCGCCGCGTTGGCCGCTCTCGCCGTGATCCTCCCCTTCACCCATGGGCCGCTGGTTTCGGAGGCCCTCCGGGCCCGCATCGCCGCCGGACTCGGCAGTCTCGGCGGCGATCCCGCGGGAGAGGATCCCGCGGCGGGGCCGGACGCGTTCGAGGACGCCGCGGACGCGCGCGTGGAAGCCCGGTCGCCCGAGGAGATCCTGGCCGAGTTGCGCGCCGGTGAGCTGCGGCTTCCGGACGAATCGGCCGACGACCTGGATGCGCTCCAGGCGGCGCTGACGGCGGCGATGGAGGAACGGGCCCTGCAGGAGACGAGCGAGGAGGTTTCCGCCGCGCTCGCGGGACTCGCGGAGGCCATGGACGCGGACTCGCTCACCGCCGCCGAATGGCTGGAGAGCCTCTCCGAGGCCATGCGCTCCGCGAACACGCCGGAAGAACTCCAGGCGCTTCTCGAATCGCTCGAGCAGGGAGTGGACGGCGACGCGCTGAGCGCGGCCGCCGCGGAGATGATGGAACTGATGGAGGCGGGACTGAGCGCTGACGAAGCGCTGCAGCAGCTCGCCGAGAACATGCAGGCGATGGACGGCCAGGCCATGAACGGCCAGGGCGAGGGGGATGCGCAGCAGATGCCGTTCCCGGGCGACGGCGAGGGTGGACAGCCCCAGGCTGGGGAAGGTGGTGAGCCCGCCGCGGGAATGCCCCAGGGAGCCGCCGGCCTCTCGGGGCAGGTGCAGATGATGGCCGCCGAGGGCCAGATGGGGGCGCCGATCCCGATGGACGCCGGCCCGGCGGGAAACATGACCGGCCCGGGCGGAGGCGGCGAGTCCGAAGTGTTCGGCGCCTCCACCAGCCTCGAAGTGCAGCTCGAGATGGAAGCGATTCCGGCGCCCCTCGATGAGGAACCGGTCCCGGAGCAGATGATCGAGCGGCAGAGCCGCCGCGAGGAGGCGACCGTCGCGTACGACTCGGTGAGTTCCCTTTCCGAATATGCCGACGAGAATGTCTCCCGGACCCGCCCGATCCCCACGGGGCTCCGGCCCCTGGTCCGCGCCTACTTCCTCATGATCCGCGAGACGGCCAAGGCGGACGCCCCCGAAGGAGCAGAACAAGAATGACCCCGGAAACCGCACTGGCGGACCCGGCTTTCGACATCGAGAGCCGGGTCGAAGCGTTTCGCGATCGCCACGATCGCATCCAGGCCGAGGTCGGACGCGTCATCGTCGGCAATCAGGAAGTCATCAGCGGCATCATCACCTGCCTCCTCACTCGCGGACACGTGCTGCTCGAGGGCATCCCGGGTCTCGGCAAGACCAAGATCGTCCAGACCCTTTCCGAGGCGATGCACCTCAAGTTCAACCGGGTGCAGTTCACGCCGGACCTGATGCCCGGCGACATCCTCGGAACCAACGTGGTGCGGGAGACGGATACCGGCGCCAAGATCCTGGACTTTCAGCCGGGGCCCATCTTCTGCAACCTGATGCTCGCGGACGAGGTCAACCGGGCGACCCCGAAGTCGCAGTCGGCCCTCCTCGAGGCCATGCAGGAGAAGAGCGTCTCGGTCGGCAACAAGACCCACAGGCTCGAGGAGCCCTTCTTCGTGATGGCCACCCAGAACCCCATCGAGCTCGAAGGCACCTACCCGCTGCCCGAGGCGCAGATGGACCGCTTCCTGATGAAGCTCCGGATCGGATACCCGAGCGAGGACGAGCTCAGGGAAATCGTGGAGCGGACGACCACGGTGGAAGAGTTGAAAGCCCGGCCGATGGTGACCCGGGACGAGGTCCTCGAGATGCGGGACACCGTGCTCTCGGTTCCCATCGCCCGCCCGATCGAGGACTACGCCATCCGGCTGACCATGGGGACCCACCCGGGATCGAAGTACGCACACGCGCTCACGAACCGTTACGTCAAGTTCGGCGCCAGTCCGCGGGGGACCCAGGCGCTCGTCCTGTCCGGGAAGTTCCTGGCGCTCCTTCGAGGCCGCGTGCACGTCGCCGCGGAGGACGTCCGGGACAGCGTCTTCCCGACGCTCCGCCACCGGCTGCTGCTCAACTTCGAGGGAGAGGCCGACAAGGTGGACACCGACGACATCCTTCGCGAGATCATCGCCACGATCGATCCGCCGGGCGCCTGATCGTCGCGGGGCAGCCAGCACCATCGATCCGAAGGGAACAGCCGGCATGAGCAATTCGGCGACGCTCTTCGACAACGACTTCATGGAGCGGCTCGAGTACCTGAAGCTCATGGCCACCCGCATGCTCCCGAGCCGGCACCGAGGTGAGCACCGTGCCCGGAAACGCGGCTCCGGCATCGAACTCGCCGACTACCGGCCCTACGTGGACGGCGACGACACCCGCGACGTGGACTGGAAGGCGTTCCTCCGCCTCGACAAGCTGGTGCTGCGGATCTTCGACGAGGAGGCGGACCTGCCCGTCTACCTGTTCGTGGACCGCAGCGCTTCGATGGCGTTCGGGGACCCTCCCAAGTTCGACTTCGCCCGCAAGATGGCCGGGGCGCTGTCCTACATCGGCCTGATGAATCACGATCTCATCTCGATCGTCTGGTACGGGAAGAAGATCGACGGCTGGATGGCGCCGAAACGCGGACGGAACCAGATCTTCCGGGCCTTCCGGTTCCTCGACGCGGGAGACACCGGCGGCGCCACCTCGCTCGCGGCGTGTTTCCGGACCTTCTTCGGCTCGCGCCGCAAGCGCGGACTGGCGGTGGTGCTCTCGGACCTCATGGACGAGGAAGATCTGCTGGGCGCGTTCGACGCCTGCCGCTACCAGAAGCACGACATGTTCGTGGTGCAGGTGCTCACGCCGGAGGAACTCGACCCGGCGCTTCCCGACGAGGCGTTGCTCACCGACAGCGAAGACGGCTCCGAGCGCCGGGTCCGGGTCACCCCGAGGCTGCTGGACCGCTATCAGAAAGCGCTCGCCGAGCATCAGGAAAAGGTCGAGGAGTACTGCTCCCGCTACGGGTTCGGGTTCTGTGTCGCGAACAGCGGCGAGCCCTTCGAGGACGCCGTCATGGCGATCTTCAAGACGGACCGGTTCATCCGGTAGCCGGGAACCGCGATGGGCTTCGGCGCTGCCCCGCTGCTGATCGCGCTCGGCGTCCTGCTGACCGCGGGCATCATCGTGGTGCTCTACTGGGTGCGGCCCGAGCCGCAGCCGGTGGTGGTTCCCTCGAACCTGATCTGGCGCCGGGTCCTGGACGAACGCCGGCGCCGCGAGGACTTCTGGCGCTGGCTCGTTTCGCTGGTGATTGCGCTTCTCGCCGGACTCGCCGTGATTCTGGCCATGGCGCAGCCGCTACCCGAGGGCGCCTCCCGGGGCGGCCGGATCGTCGTGGTGATGGACACCGCGCCGAGCATGGCGGCCGCGCTCCCCGAAGGGGGGACGCGCTGGGAACAGGCAGCGGAACAGGTGCGCCGCATCCTGACCGGCAGGAGCGAGACGAGCGAGTTCCTGCTGCTCGATACCGCCGGGGATCGCGGGGGACGTTCCTTCATCGGCCGGCGGGAGGCGCTCGAGGCGCTGGACGAACTGGGCCCGGTGCACGGCCGGGAACACCGCTTTCCCGACGTGGCGGACCTGCTTGGGTCGGCCGATGGCGCCCCGGCGGCCGACGTGATCTTCGTCGGAGACGGGGTGTACGTGCCGGAAGCGCCGGAGGGCGTGGAGCGCCTCTCGGTTTTCGAGTCGGTGCCGAACGCCGGGATCACGGCGTTCGACGTCCGCCCCCTGCCGTCCGATCCGGGCCGCTTCGAGGCGTTCATCGAGGTCGTGCGGCATCCGGCCGGCGAGGAGGATGCGGGAGTCGTGGTCCTCCAGATCGACGGTGCGGGCGGCGCCTCGGCGCGCCGGACGCTCCGGCCCGATCCCGGAACGCCGCTTGGCGAGACGGTGCCGCTGACCGGATTCGTCGCCGGACCGGTCCGCGCGGTGATCGCGATCTCCGGCGAGGACGGCTTGCCCGCCGACAACGTGGCGCATGCCTACATTCCGGCGCGGAACCGGCTTCGGGTGCTCCTCGCCGGGGGGCCGAACCCTTTCTGGGAGGCGGCCCTGCGCCTCGATCCCCGGGTCAGTCTGACCATGGCGCCTTCTGGTCCGGACGCGCTCGCCGATCTGGATACGGGCTCCCTGGACCTCGTGGTCGTCGAGGGCGCGCCTCCGGAGGCGATGCCGCCGGTGCCCGTGCTCTTCGCCGGATCCGGAAGTGCCGAGTGGCTCCCGCCGCGTCTCGCGAGCGAGGCGGCGGGCGCGGGGAACGAGGACGGGGCGACCGTCATGCTCCCGGTGGTGCGGGGGCAGACGGAACACCCGCTCCTCCGGGACCTCAACTTCGAGGACGCGCTGGCCAGGGACGTGGCGGCGTTCGACGCGGCCTCGCTCGGGGACCGGGGCCCGTGGACGCTGCTGCTCGGCGACTCGCGTCTCGGGCTCCTGGCGGCGCGTGAGAGCCCCCTGCGCAGCCTGGCGTTCGCTTTCCCGATCGCCCGGTCCAACCTGCCGCTCCAGGCGGATTTCCCGCTGCTGCTCTCCCGCGCCCTGAGCTGGCTGACGGACGTGGAGGTCCGCCGCGTCGGGCTGGGGCAGGCCCGGGTGGCGATGGCGGCCGGCGCCATCTTCGATGCCGAAGGCCGGGAAGTGCCGTCGCGCCGCCTGGGCTCCGAGATCTCCTTCGACGCCAGCGAGCCTTCCCTCTACTACGCCGCGGGCGGCGGGCGTGAGGTCGTGGTGGCGGCGAGCCTGCTCGACCGTCGCGCCTCGAACCTGAACCAGTCCGCGTGGGCCGGGGAACCTCCCGCTTCGCTGGCGCCCGCGGGAACCGTCGCGAGCGCCCTCTGGCCGCTCCTGGCGCTCTTCGCGCTCCTGCTGATCGTCGCCGAGTGGGTCGCCTTCCACCGCCACGCCACGGTTTGAGAGCCGGGAGCGCCGGTCTTCAGACCGGCACCGCCGCCGCAGGCGGCGGAACGCGCAGCGTCCGAACCCGGATCGCTCCCTCGCCGACCGGCGATCCGCACGTCGGGACGGCGTACCAGGCGCTGCTCAACTACGCCTACGCCAGGAAGCACGGGGGCGCCTTCGTGCTCCGGATCGAGGACACCGACCGGGCGCGTTCCACCAGGGCCTCCGAGGCCGCCATCCTCCGTTCGCTGCGCTGGCTCGGGCTCGTCTGGGACGAAGGCCCCGACGTTGGCGGCCCCTTCGCGCCCTACCGCCAGAGCGAGCGGATCGAGGCTTGCCGGGAAGTGGCCGAACGGCTCCTCGGCGGAGGCAAGGCGTATCGGGATTTCGGGGAGGACGCCGGCGGGGCCTACGCCATCCGGCTCCGGACCCCGGAGACGGGCCGGATTGCGCTTCCCGACCGGCTCCGGCAGGGTCTTTCGAAGGACTGGGAATCGGTGGACGATCCGGTACTCCTCAAGTCCGACGGTTTCCCGACGTACCACCTCGCGAACGTCGTGGACGACCACCTGATGGAGATCACGGACGTGATCCGCGGGGAGGAATGGATCGCCTCGCTCCCCAAGCACCTTCTGCTCTACGAGACCCTCGGGTGGGACCCGCCGTCCTTCTGGCACGTCCCGCTGCTCCGGAACAACGACAAGAACCGCACCAAGCTCAGCAAGCGCCGAAGTCCCACCTCGATCGACTTCTACCGGCAGGCGGGTTTCCTGCCCGCAGCGCTCCTCAACTTCCTGGGAATGCTGGCCTGGACCCGGGCGGAGGGCGAGGAGAAGTTCACCCTGGAGGCGTTCGTCGAGCACTTCGAGCTCGGATCCCTCTCGCTGGCGGGCGCCGTCTTCGACACCGAGAAGCTGGCGTGGCTCAACGGCCGCTACCTGCGGGAGGACTACGGCCCGGCGGAACTCGCCGGGTTGCTGCGCGGCTGGCGTTTCGACGACCACACCCTCGAAGCCGCCGCCGGGCTCGCGCAGCCGCGGATGCGGACCCTGGGAGACTTCGGACCGCTGGCGTCGCTCTTCTTCACCGACGAGACGCCCCGCGATCCGGACACCCTCGCCGGTGGCCTCGAGCCCGCCGAGGTCGCGGAATGGCTCCTGCTCGCGGAATGGGCGCTCGAGGACCTTCCGGAGTTCACGGCTGAAGCCGTCCACCAGGCGCTCCGGGCCCTTTCCGACTCGCTCGGCGTGAAGCTCCGGAAGTTCACCCGCCCGCTCTACGTCGCCCTCAGCGGCTCCCCGTCATCCACCCCGCTCTTCGGGTCCATGGTCCTGCTCGGCAGCGCGATGACCCGCATGCGCCTGCGCCGCGCCCGCACGGCCCTCGGCGGCGTCCCCCGCCGCCGCGAAAAGCAACTGGAAGCCACCCATCGCAGGCAGACTGGAACGCCGACCTCCGGTCGGCACGCGCGGTGCCCCGCACCGCGCACGCCGTAACTTCCCCCGGCAAGGGCGGTTCGCGCCTCGGCGTGGAGTTCAACCGCCGACGTGGCCTCCCCGGCTCGGAGCGCCGGCCTCCGGCCGGCATCGCCCGCGCAGCGGGCGAAACCACATCTCACCAACAGACAACCAGCACGTACAGCTTGGAACGCCGGCTTCAGCCGGCACGCGCGGCGCCCCCCACCGGGAGAACTGGCGCAGCGCGCACGTCGTAACTCCCCCCGGACCAAGCGGTTCCTGCTTCGGCGTGGAGTTCAACGGCGGAGGTGACGCAACGGCCTGGTGCCCGCTCACCGGCCGGGAATTCCCCTCCGTCTACTGGAAACGTTCGGACCCGAATCCTTCCAGGCGCGCGGCGAGGATCGCCGGGGCTACGGCAACGTCGGGTGCGCCGCTGAGGATCGCCTGGTCCAGCGTGGCGAGCGGGACGCGCAGTCTCCTGGCGAGCACCACGAACTCGGCATCGTAGGCGGTGAGGCCGCACTCGAGGGCCGCCTCGATGGTCTGCCCTCCGGAGACGCCTGCGATCCGCTCGCCGAGGATCGCCGAGGCGTCCTCGGCCATGGCGGTGGCCTGTCCTGCGGTGATGGCGCCCCGCCGAACGAAACCGACGAGAACGTTCTGGAGTTCACTCATCAGAATCGGCGGCGCACTCCAGATGGAGTCCCTCCGGTACAGCCGGGCGGCCGCAGCGTGTTCGTCGCCGGCGGCGACGAACTGGACCACTACGTTCGTGTCGACGACGATCACAACCGGCCGGCGCTCTTGAGCTCACGCAGCGTCTTGTCGCTGAGGTCGAGTTCCCCGATCTCCTCGCGGCGGCGCCGGATGCGTTCGAGCAGGCCTTCCACATCCGTGATCCGGTGGTGGACGGACTCTTCGAGTCGCGCGAGGATCTCGCGG
Organism: Acidobacteriota bacterium; assembly: GCA_022820545.1. Classification (GTDB taxonomy): domain Bacteria; phylum Acidobacteriota; class Vicinamibacteria; order Marinacidobacterales; family Marinacidobacteraceae; genus Marinacidobacterium. Next base: position 27,649 of record JAJEFG010000088.1, read on the forward strand.
TTCAGACTGCGGTGGTTCCGCGCCGCGGAACGCCGGAGTTCCTGGTGCAGCTGATCGGGGACTCCCCGGAGGGCGATTTGGGCCATGTTTGAGATTCGAGGTTGTGCTATTGGAATGATAGCAAACTGATCTCATACCCGATTCGCGCACGCGGCGGCGCCGGAGTTCCGATTGCGAACGGGGCCGCCCCGGTTCAGCGGATGTCCCAGCGGTGGAGCCGGGACACGTCCTTCACGTAGATCCGGTCGCCCGCCACCGTCGGCTGCGTCCAGGTCTCGCTGTCGGCGACCTCGTAGCGCCGGATCTCCTCGAGCCCGGCGCGGCCCGCCCCGAAGATCACCAGCTCGGCGTCCTCCTGCAGCGAGAAGACGATGTTTCCCGCCAGCACCAGCGCGGCGTTCTCGGCCTGCCGCGGGGTGCTCTCCCAGAGCGATTCCCCGGAGTCCAGATCCAGCGCGAAGTACTGGCCCCGGTTCCGGTGCGAAAGGCCGAACATCACCCCGTCCCGGACCACCGGGTTCGCCATGTGGAGGGAGTACTCGCGCGTATGCCAGACGTTCTCGGTGGTCCAGCCGTCGCCGTCCCGGGCAACGCGGAAGGCCGTCACGCCGTTTCCCCTGCCGTTTTCGATCACCAGGTCGCGGTAGAGAACCGGCGTCTGTGAGGTCGTGTCCGACTGGGTGGTGAAGGGCCGGCTCCAGAGCAGGGAGCCGTCGGCGACCGAGACGCCCACGAAGTGTTCCTGGGTGAAGGTCACCACCTGCTCCACGCCGTCGAACTCGAACAGCATCGCCGAGCCGTAGGCCGGGCCGTCGCCGTCCCAGGACCAGCGGACGCCGCCGGTCTCCGCATCGAACGCCGTCAGCGCCCCGTCGTCGTGCCCCCCGACGTGGACGATGACGAGTCCGCCGTGAACGAGCGGCGAAGTGCTCGTGTGGTAGAGCGGCTCGACCCCGGTACCCGGGACGTGCCAGAGCTGCTCGCCGCCGGCCGCGTCGAAGGCGGTCACCGATCCGGTCATGCCGTGGACGAACAACCGCCCGCCGGCGTAGGCGGGGGTGGACTTCGGTCCGGGACCGTGCCGCTGGGTCGCGGGGCTCATGTCGAACGAAGCGGGATACGCCGAACGCCAGCGGACCTCGCCCGTCTCCGGATCCATGGCGTAGAGGACCTCGTCCTCTCCCCACCGGGCGAACTGAAACAGATTCCCGTCCACCAAGAGCGGGGTGGCGTAGCCGGTGCCGACATCGGCGGTCCATACCGGGGTCAGTGCATCCGGCCACGCGGCGGGTGCCTCGAACCCGGACACCGCGCCGTCGCGTGCGGGGCCCCGCCACTGCGGCCAGTCCTGCGCGCCGGCGCCGGCAGCAGAGAAGAGCGCGAACGCCAGCAAACAGTTCCTCGTGCGCATCCTTTGACTCCAGCGCTCTCCCGCGCCGGGCGGTATTGTCGCACCGGCCGCCCGGCCGGAGACCAAAAACGCCCATGTCCTTCCCGAACCTCCGGATCGCGCTTCCGCTGCTCGCCGTCCTGGCCGCCGCCTGTGGTCAGGAACCGCACGACCTCCTGATTCGCGGCGGCCTCGTGCATGACGGCGGCGGCGGTGATCCCGTCAGCGCCGACGTCGCGGTCACCGGCGACCGCATCAGCTTCATCGGCGACGCCGCCGCGGAAGGGGTGACGGCTACCGAAACGGTGGATGCCGCGGGCCTCATCGTGGCCCCCGGGTTCATCGACATGCACGCCCATTCCCAGATCGGCGAGGACTGGGCGAAGGAGGCGCTGCCGTTCCTGTATCAGGGAATCACGACGGTGGTTCTCGGAGTGGACGGAGGCGGTTCGCCGGACGTGGCCGACACCCTGGCGGGCTGGGAAGCGAGCGGCATCGGGGTGAACGCACTCACCTACGTGGGTCACGGAGCGGTGCGGCGGCTGGTGCTCGGCGAGGAGAACCGGGCGCCCACCGGCGAGGAACTGGACCGGATGCGGGCGCTCGTCCGGAAGGGCCTCGAGGAGGGCGCCTTCGGGCTCTCCAGCGGGCTCTTCTACATCCCGGGCAACTACGCAACCACGGAGGAGGTCATCGAGTTGGCGCGGGTGGCCGCCGAGTACCGGCCTGCCATCTATGACACCCATGACAGGGATCTGGGAGCGGCCTACCCGAGCTTCGGCTACCTGGCTTCCATCGAGGAGGCCATCCGCATCGGCGAGGAGTCCGGGACCAAGGTCATCTTCAGCCACTTCAACGCGCAGGGGGCCGCCAACTACGGCCGCGCGCCCGAAGGCGCCGCCCTGATCGACGAGGCCCGCGTCCGGGGCGTCACGGTCGCGGGCGCCCAGCACGTCTACACCGCCACCCAGTCGAGCCTCAGGGCCTACACCGTTCCCCGCTGGGCTTCGGCGGGCGGCCGCGAGGCCATGCTGGAACGGTTTGACGACCCGGACACCGCGCGGGTCCTCGACGAGGCCACCGCCGAGATGCTGGCCATCCGCGGCGGCGCGGACAGGATCCGCTTCTCCGATCCCCGGCCGCACCTGAACGGCCGCACGCTGGCGGACGTCGCGGAGGAATGGGGCGTCCCCGCTCCGGAAGCGGCCCGCCGCATCCTCGCCGAGGGGAACGCATCGGTGATGAACATCGGGCTCTACGACCCGGTGAACACCGGCTACCTCGCCGAGCAGGACTGGATGATGACCTGCACCGACGGGCGCGACATCGAGCCCGGCACCCCCGTGGGCCATCCCCGGGTGTACGGGGCCTTCACCAAGAAGCTGCGCGACTACGTGCTCGACGAGGAACGGATCTCGATGGCCTTCGCCATCCGGAGCATGACCGGCCTCGCCGCCGAGTTTCTCGAACTCGAGGACCGCGGGTTCCTGCGGGAGGGCCTGAAGGCGGACCTCACGATCCTCGATCCGGAGCGGATCCGGGACCGGGCCACCTACGACGAGCCGCACCATTACTCCGAGGGCACCGTCCACGTCCTCGTCAACGGGGAGTTCGCGATCAGGGACGGCGCCCACACCGGTGCTTTGGCCGGCCGGGGTCTGCGGCCGGGCCCGGCGGACACCGAGCGGTAACGCTTGGCTTCGAGAAATCGTCTCCCTATTTCAGCGGGCGTGACCTTGACGGGTGTTTATGTATATGTAAACATTCACCTGCTGGCGCGAGCGGCTCGGTGTTCCTGAAGCGCTGACTCGGCAATGCGCCGCGTACTCTTGGAAAAACAGACGCTCTGCGAAGCGTGAGGGGAGGTTCGGCAGCGATGACGACTTCGATGGCACCACATCGCGATGAGGCTTACGACCGGTTGGTGCGTCAGGAGGAACTTATTCTGGATGTCACTGAACGACTGACGGAGGCGCTCTTGGAGCAGGGTGTGACGAGGGCGGACTTGGCCCGGCGCTTGGCGCGGAGCCCCGGCTTCGTGTCTCAGGTGCTGCGGGGAGGGCGTAACCTCACGCTCAGAACCGTCGCGGACATCGCAGGCGCCTTGTCCCTGCGGCCTTCACTCTCACTCTCCCGGCCGACCGGATCTGTCGTTGCGACCGATCGCTGGACTCCAAGCAGGCCGGTTGCGACCCCGCCCGTGCTGACCGGAACCCCATGACGTTGGACATCTGGCGCAGGTAGATCGCTGCAGAGGAGTGACCCGAGGAACTCGTCTGACAGAATCCCGCCTCCCTCAGGAGGATCCATCATGCGCACTTCGCGGATTGCCGCCGTTCTGACCGTGCTCGGGCTCGGACTCGGGCTCGCCGCCGACGCCCACGCACAGGGCGGGGCCAACGCCACCGAGCGCTATGGGGTCTGGCGGCTCCGGTCGGAGAACCCGCCGCCCTACAAGAACATCATGACCTACGCGCCCCACGGCGACGGGGGCATGAGCATCGAGGTGGCCACCACGAACTCCGAGGGAAACACCTCGGTGTGGAGCTACGTCACGATGTTCGACGGCGTCTTTCGCCCGGTCGAGGGGATCGAGAATTCCGAGACGGCGGTCGAGATCGTGACCGAGCGGAGCACTCGCATTCTGAACGCCCGGAACGGCGAGGTGTACCAGGTGATCATCAACACCCTCTCCGAGGACGGCAACCGGATCGACAACGAGTACGTCCGGATGGATGCCGACGGGAAGATCACCCGGGTGACCCACGCCACCTACGACCGGGTCCAGGAGGAGTAGGGTGGCCGGCGCAAACCTGACCTGGCGGTATCACCGCCCCGGGTGAATGAGCTGCAAGCGGACGCAGGAGTTTCTTGCGGCAAACGGCATTGCGGACGGGGAAATCCAGAATGCCAACAAGGCCCCGATCCAGGGCGACGAGGCCCTCACGCTGCTGGACGGCGTGAGCGAGCTGCTGGTCGCGAAGGGCCGCAAGGTGGAGCGGTTCGACCTCACCGGCGACCGCCCGGACGATGCGACCCTGAGCGGGGCGATGGTCGGCAGCTACACGAACCTGACGGACCTGCTCCTCGGCCGCTCGGGCAAGCTCCGCGCCCCGACCATGCGGGTCGGTGACCGGTTGGTGGTGGGCTACAACCAGGAGTTGCTGGAGCAGGTCTTCGGGTAGTCCGGATACGGACGCCGGAGCCGTGCGGGCCTGAGCCAGACTGAATCGCCGGGCGCGCCGGTGCGCCGGGCCGGGGTCAGGTCAGCGGCTGCCAGAGGCCGATGATGTTGCCCTCCGGGTCCTTCACCTGGGCATAGATTCCCATTCCCGGAATCTCGGCCGGACCCATGAGGCACTCCCCGCCGGCCGCCTCGACGTCTGCCGCGCGCTGCTCGCACGAGGGCACCTCGATCACCACGACCGGGGACCCGCTGCCTCCGCCCTCGCCCCGGGGGTACATCCCGCCGTTGATGCCTCCGGCGGCGGTCGGATTCCCCTGCTCGTCGATCGGAGTCGTGATCACGAACGTGTACGGCATGTCTCCGGGCACGTCGGAGACCTGCCAGCCGAAGACCTTCTGGTAGAAGTCGGTGGCGCGGGATTTGTCGTCAAAGGGAATCTCGAAGTGGCAGACGCGGTCCATGAAGCTCCTCCTGGGGAGTGGGAAAGGGTGTCGGTTCAGCGAACGACCCGGCGGCGGATCTTGTTCCGTGCGGCTGTCCGTCCCCTGCGGGCCGTGACCAGCGCGAATCGAGGTCGGGAGCGGTTGCCGGGTCGGAGCGCCGGCCTCCGGCCGGCATCGCGCGGGAGCGCGAACCCGCGGTGAGGGCGCCGCGGCATGGGAACGTGAGAGCCCCAGTCGGCTCCGTGGGGAAATGCGGTTTCGCCTCGCTGCGCTCGGCGATGCCGACCAGAGGTCGGCGCTCCAAGCCGGGTGCGCCGCCGGACACCGGATGTCGCCGGGGTTGTGAACCGGGCCGGGAAACTCCACACTAGACCGGCTTGGGAGGAACCCCCATGAAGAACGTCCTGATCGCGCTTGTGGCGCTGTTCGCCGCCGGCGCCGCCCCCGCCCAGGAGACCGCCGGTGACGGACGGCTGACCGCGTCGCACATCCTGGATTGGGAACGGGTGAGCGGCCCGGCCATCGCCCCCGACGGCTCGGTGGTCATCTACACCCGCAGCCACGTGGACCAGACGAAGGACCGCTGGACCTCGGAACTGTGGATCGTGAACGCCGACGGCAGCCGCAACCGTTTCCTGACCAGGGGGTCCGGTCCGGTGTGGTCGCCGGACGGCACCCGCATCGCCTTCCTCGCGGACGCCGGGGACGACGGGAGCCAGATCTTCGTCCGCTGGATGGACGCCGAGGGCGCCACTTCGCAGGTCACCCGGGACGGTCCGACCCCGCGGGACATCCACTGGTCGCCGGACTCGAAGCACATCGCCTTCACCCGCATGGTCGCCGCTCCCGAGACCTGGGACCTGCCCTCGATGCCTCGCGCTCCCGACGGCGCCGAATGGACGAAGACGCCGCGGATCGTCCGGAAGATGCACTTCCGCCAGGACCGGGTGGGGTTCCTCGAGGAGGGTTACCGCCATCTCTTCGTCGTTCCGGCTGACGGCGGGGCGGCGCGCCAGCTCACCAAGGGTGGCTGGCACGTTGGGTCACGCGGCGCGGTGGGCCTCGACTACGGCGCCGGGCTCGACTGGACCCCGGACGGCAAGGGTCTCGTCTTCGACGCTTCCCGGGCGGACGACGCCGACCTCCGCTACCGCGAGTCGCACATCCACTTCGTGGACCTCGCGACCGGGGCCATCCGCCAGATCACCGACAAGCGCGGTCCCTGGTCCGGACCGGTGGTCTCGCCCGACGGGCAGCACGTCGCCTTCAGCGGCTACGACTGGACGGAACAGACCTACAAGGTGAGCGACCTCCAGGTGATCGGCTTCGACGGCTCCGCCATGCGCTCCCTTTCGGCGAGCCTCGACCGGGACGCCAACAACCCGATCTGGGGTCCGGACAGTGACCGGATCTACTTCACCGCCGACGACCGCGGCTCCCGGAACCTCCACGTGGCTTCCCTGGATGGCGGGACCAGCCCGGTGACCGAGGGCGCCCACATCCTCACCGTGAACACGATCTCGGCGACGGGCGTCGCCGCCGCGGTCCGGACCTCCTTTCACGAGCCCGCCGACGTGGTCGTCTTCCCGGTGTCCGACCCGTCGCAGTCCACCCAGGTCACCGCGGTGAACGACGACGTGCTCGCCGGGATCGAACTCGGCGAGGTGGAGGAGCTCTGGTACGACTCGACGGACGGGACCCGGGCGCAGGGCTGGGTCATCAAGCCGCCCGGTTTCGACCCCGCCCGGAAGTACCCCCTGGTCCTCCACATCCACGGCGGGCCTCACGCGATGTACAACGTGGGCTTCAACAACGCCTTCCAGAACTTCGCCGCGAACGACTACCTGCTGCTCTACACGAACCCCCGGGGCAGCACCGGCTACGGGACCGATTTCGGGAACGCGATCGACAACGGCTATCCGAGCGTGGACTACGACGACCTCATCGCGGGCGTGGACGCGACCATCGAGCGCGGTTACGTGGACGAGAGCCGTATGTACGTGACCGGGTGCAGCGGCGGCGGGGTGCTCTCCTCCTGGGTGATCGGCCAGACGAACCGCTTTGCGGCCGCCGCGGTCCGCTGTCCGGTGGTGAACTGGATGAGCTTCGCCGGCACCGCGGACATCGTGCGCTGGGGCTACAGCCGGTACCACGGCTTCCCCTGGGACAACGCCGAAAAGTACCTCGAGCACTCGTCCCTCATGTACGTGGGCCGGGTCACCACCCCGACCCTGCTGATGACCGGCGAACTCGACCTGCGGACGCCGATGAGCCAGACCGAGGAGTACTACCAGGCCCTCAAGGCCGTGGGCGTTCCCACCGAGCTGGTGCGCTTCTACGACGAGTACCACGGGACGAGTTCGCAGCCCTCGAACTTCATCCGCACCCAGCTCTACATGCTGGACTGGTTCTCGCGCTACACCCGCGATCCGGCCGGGGAGACCGACCGATGACCCGCCGCGTCAACCTTGCGCTCGCGCTGGCTGCGGGCCTCGGCCTCGCCGCCGGGTTCGCGGCAGGGCGCTCTTCAGCGGCGGTCCAGGCCGCCGATCTGGGGAGCTTCGTCAGCGCCGGCGGCACCGAGCTCGAACTCCTGCTCTCGGAGTCCAATCTCGGTGGCGGCGAGGTCCAGATCGGGGTGATCACCTGGCCGCCCGGCGCCAACTCCGGGAACCACCCGCACGGCGCCACCGAGGTCTTCTACGTGCTCGAAGGCGAACTCGAGCACGTGGTCGACGGGGTCTCCGAGATCCTCGGTCCCGGCGATCTCGGTTTCGTCCGTCCGCCGTCCGAGGTGAACCACATCACCTCGCCCGACGGCGGCCCGGTCCGGGCCCTCGTGATCTGGGCGCCGGGCGGTGAAGGGACGCGGATCGTCGGCAACTGGGAACGTAGCGAGTAGCACCGGGCCTCCCGGCGAACCGGGGCGCTCCCGAATTCGTAAGGGGTAGGAAACCTCGGGGTTCGGTGCGCCCGCCTCCCGGCGCCGCCCCGGGGGAGGGAGCCGCCATGAGCCGGAGCATCCGAGTCCGCTTTCCCAGGAGATCACGCCGCCAGGCCCCGCCCGGGGGTGAGCCGGAGCCGGCCGCCCCGGCGCCGGAAACGGCGGCCGGCGTCGGGTCGTTCGATCCGTTTCGGCGCGGCGCCGCCGACGTGCCCGACCCCGCCCTCACCGCCGCGGAACGCGCCGCCGCCGAGGAGGAGGCGCGCCAGGGAATTCCGGCATCGGCGGCCACCGCTCCCTCTCCCGGCGAACGCCGGGCCGAGGGCCGGTTCCTGGAGGGGATCGCCAGGATTCGCGGTCTCGCGGACGGGGCCCTCGGCCGGCTGCGGGCGGCGCAGCACGAGGCGCGGACGCGCGCCGTCCGGATCGAGTCCGGCGCCACCCGGGAACGGGAGCGCGGGCCGGCCCTCGCGGACGTGCAGCCCGCCTGCCAGCGGCTGGACTCCCGCTATGTTCGGTCCCAGGCCGCCGCGAAGGAGCTCGCCGGCTTCCGCCGCGCCCGGGGACTCCCCGACTACGTCACTCCCCGGCCGCCCTCCCGCGGCTGGATGTGGCTCCTCCTTGCGGTAGCCGCCGCCGAAACGACCGCGAACGGGCTGCTCCTGCACTCGGCATCCACCGAGGGAGTGGTTTCCAACTGGCTCTTCGCCGCGTTGGTCACCGGCATGAACGTCGGACTGCTGGGCTGGGTGATGGGCGATCTGATCTTCCGCCGGATGCTCGGCGCGGGGACGCTGCGCCGGGTGGTCCTCGCCGGAGCCGTGCTGCCCTGCCTGTTTCTGGCGGGACTGCTCCATTTCGGGTTCGCCCACTACCGGGACGCGGTGCAGGCGCTCGACGCCTCGCGCGCCGCCGCGGTCCTGGACCTCGATGACATTGACGCCGGGGCGGAGCCGGGGACAGGCGGGGGCGATCCGCACCCACCGCCGCCGCTCAGCGTCGAGCAGGCCGTCATCGGCGAACTCCGCGCCCAGTTCCTCTGGTGGCGGCCGGGAGCGGCCCTCGTGGACCATCCCGCCGAGGCGCCGCCCGACGACCACTCGCTGGATTCCGTGCGGCAACTCGCGGCCGGCAGCGTGGGATACCGGGCGGAGGACGGCGGTCTGGTGTTGGTCGAGGATCCGCTCGCCGGGAGGTTCGAGGGGTGGCGCTCGCTGCTGCTCCTCGGCATCGGGTTCACCGCGCTGCTGCTGGCCGTCTGGAAGTGGTTCGGGGGCCGCGAGCCGATCCCCCACTTCGCCCGGCTCCATGGCGCGCGCGATGCGACCGCCCGCGAACTTGAAACGGAGTACGCGGATTCGCTGCGGAGGCTGGAGGAGGACGAACGTCGTCACCGGCAGCGGCTCGGCGACGCGGAAGCCGGGTTGCTGGCTCTTGGGGGCCGGTTGACCGGCCTCGATGCGGCAAGGCGCCAGTTACTCGCCCGGGAGGCGGAACTCCTTCGGCTGACGCTGGCGGCCGGCGCGAGCGCCGTCGAGGACTTCCGCGAGGCGAACCGCCAGCGGCGGCTGTCCCACGACCCGCCGCCGTCCTTCTGGAGCACGCCGTGGGCGCCCGCGGTTCCGGATCGTGGTGAGGCCGATGATGCGGCGTGGAGGCGGGAACACGAGCAGGGTCTCTACGAGGTCATGGAGGCGGCGGAGCGGGTCCGGATCGCGAACGCCGCCCACGCCGCACCGGCCGCGGCAGCTTTCGCGGAAGCGCGGGAACGGCTGGCGCAGGCGGCGCGGATCCCGGGCGCCCGGCGGCGTCCGTCCGGTCCTCCCGGTGGCGGCTCCGGGCCACCCTCCGGGGGCAAGCCGGGGAGCCAGGAGGTTCGGTTGGTGCCGCGCGCGGGGCAGGATCCCGGCGGCCGGCTGGAGATCGCCTCTTGAAGTCCGTTTTCGGGACTGCCGCCGTTGTGGTGATCGTCTCGGGCTGCGCTGCTGAGCGCGACCCCTGCGCCGACTGGCCGGCCGGCCTGCCGCCGCGGACGCTCGCCGTGGTGGTGGATGCCACCGACGGGTTGTCACGTCCCCAGCGCGAGGACATGTGGAGCCGGATCCGTCCGCTGGCCGACGAAGCGCCGGCGGGATCGGTCTTCCACCTCTACGAAGTGCGGTCGGACGCCCCCGGCGGAGTTCGGGAGGTTGCGGCCGTGCGCCGTCCGCCGCACCCCTGCGAGGTGACCCACTGGACCGACAACCCCGACCAGCGCGCCGCGCAGTGGGCGCCGCTCTATCTCCGGCCGCTCCGCGACGCCCTGGGCTCGATGTCCCGCGCCGGCCCGAGCGACTCCTCCGCGATCCTCCAGGCGGTCCAGTCAGCCGCGCGCCGTTTCCGGGACGCACCGGATTCGGACGGGCATCTCATTCTGGTCTCCGATCTCCTCCAGAACCACGGGGTGGATTTCTATCGGGGGGTTCCGGAATTCGAGGACTTCCGTTCGACCTCGCTCTACCAGGAGGTCCGCAGCCGGGGTTTCACCGGAGCGCGGCTGACCGTTCTGCAACTCCCGCCGAGCCGGGACGGCCTGGTGGACGAAGCGGCGCTGCGGCGGTTCTGGACCGCCTACTTCACCGACCAGGGCATGGTCGGCGTGGATGCCGCCTTCCTCCCGGTGGAAGGAGCGCGGCCGCAGGGCTAACCGGAAGTTTCGGGGCCTGAACGGGACCAAGTGACGGCGAGTCATGGGTTTACGGCGTTTCCATGTTGTTCGGTGTAGCCACTAAGCGATATTGACTTGCTTCGATCAATGGCCTATATTTGGCGCGATGCCGCGCAGGAAT
>JAJEFG010000060.1:0-42500 GCA_022820545.1 Acidobacteriota bacterium
CCGCTCTCCGCCTTTGGGGCGTCGAGCGGGGCTGGGAGCGACCCCCCTCCGATCCACGGATCTACGGTCCCGAGACGCACGGTCGTGCTAGCACTTCCGCTACGGCTCGGAGGTCGCTCCCAGCCCGCGCCTGCGGCGCGATCGATCCCTGCGGGAAGGCTTCCGGCCCCGCCCGCGGCGGGTCCAGGCGGAGGCCGGCGGAGCCACCGTAGGCGGGGCGGTCCTCGAAGGAGGCGCCGGAGGTCGGGCGACAGCCCGCGGACGCCGCTCACGGCCGCGTGGGCTCCCTCTCCGGCGTTGGGGAGCCGGAGGGCGTCCGCCGCCTGGTCGAAGGCGACCGGCTCCGCCGGGGTGAGGTCGGCGGCGACCACAACGGTACGCCGCTGCGCCGTGCGCGCGCCGGTGCCGGGGCTCGGGGGCTGCGCCCCCGTCCGTCCGTTGCTTCCGGCAGCGGCGCGAGAGGCCGGGGGTTCGAAGGGGGGCGCAGCCTCCCCTCGCCAGTCCCTTTGTGCACACAAAGGGTAGGCTGGCCCTCGTGCCTTAGGACGTGAGCCAGCCGCCGCGCCGACGCCCGAGGAAACCCGGGACCGTCGTGTTTCGGCCCGGCGGACGTTTTGCCGTCTTGCCCGGCATCTGTGGCGCGTACACTGGACCTGCTGACATTCATCATTGCACCAACGGGATCAACGGCAGTCTCTTATGACCCCAAGACTCAACTGGGCGGGACCTTCCCCAGAAGATCACAACCCGCCCTCGTCCTCGGAGATCAAGGACAGTGCCCCCACAGGAAACGAGACCCCAACACACAGTCGGGTAGGCTGGGGTTGTTTCCTCGCTATGCTCGGTGGCTGCGTAGCACTCATGGTCTGTCCTGACGAAGACGGATCACGCTGCTTGTCGGAGGTCATGGCTAGGGACGCTGCGAGAGAGCGGGTAGAGGCGTTGGAAAATCGCGCGGATTCTGCTATCGGTGCAGAACGCACGCTCGTCCTCGCAGAACTGATAGCTGCCCGAGAGCGTGAAGCGGCAGCCGACAGGGATTACCGGGCGTGTATCGAGTAACAGGCAAATCCTGAAGGCACTCATCCCTGCCAGGCCCGGCGCTTCCAGCGCGACACTGAGCGGAGGATGTGAGGCACACAACCATTGCACCCTGCACACAACGAAGAAGGAATCCATCCATGCCAGGAACCGTCTACTTACTGACCAATGAGGCCATGCCAGGGCTCGTAAAGATCGGGAAGACGACCAATGATGACCCACAGGTCAGAATGGGTTCCCTCTATACGACCGGCGTGCCAGTTCCTTTCGAGTGCGCCCTGGCAATGAACGTCGAAGATTCGACGGCGGTTGAGCGCGCGCTCCACATCGCCTTCGGACCGAACCGCGTGAATCCCCGGCGGGAGTTCTTCAGGATCGATTTGGAACAGTCGGTAGCGGTACTAGAGCTCCTAGGAACCGAAGATGTAACGCCTCAGGTCAACAAGGAAAACGATGAGATTTCAGATGTCGAACGCAATGCCTCCAAGGCGCTCAAGAAGCGGCGGCCGAATCTGAACTTCTCGGAAATGGGAATTCCGTCGGGTTCCGCTTTGCAGTCCGTCGCGACGGACGACGTCGTTACGGTCCTGAGCGATAGGAAGGTGTTGTACAAAGAGGAGCAGATGTCACTCACCGAAGCGACTAAGCGGAGCCTAGGACTCGACTACGCAATGGCACCGGCTAGGCATTGGGTCTATGAGGGAAGGAATCTTCGCGAGATTTACGACGAAACCTACCCACGGGACTCCGTCTAACCCGGGAGGAAGGGGAGGCTCAGACGGCCACACGGAACGATTCGTTGGCCGCCTATCCGGCAGGTCCCGCTCCCTCGTCCTCGGTCCCGGCCAGGAACGCGGCCCACTGCTCCACGAGCGCCCGGCGCCGCTCGAACAGGTCGGTCCGCCGACACGCCGCCTCGATGGCGTTCGTGTTCACGTGCGCCAGGGCCAGGTCGCACACCTCCCGCGGGGCGTCGGAGCACTCCGCCGCCCAGTCCCGGAAGCTCGAGCGGAACCCGTGCGGCACCGCACCGATCCCCAACTGGCGGACCAGCTTCGAGATCGCCACCTCGGACAACGGGCCGCCACGGGCAGAAGGGAAGACCAACGGGGTGCCCGCGAACTCTTTCGCCTCGCGGAGCACCGCGAGCGCGCCCGTGGACAGAGGCACCCGGTGTTCCCGATCCGTCTTCATCCGCTCGGGTGGAATGCGCCATTCCCGGCCCGCAAGGTCCATCTCCTTCCACTGTGCGCCGCGCACTTCGCCGCTCCGGCACGCCGTCAGCACCAGGAACTCGAACGCCAGCACGGTCGGCGGATACGCGCCGCTGGCCCGCGCGACCTCGATGGTGCCGGCTACCTCGGCATACGGCAGGGCGGGATGGTGTCGCGGCCGGACGCCGTTCCGGGGCAGCGCCGCCCCGATGGCCTCTCCCGCCGGGTTGTCTTCCCGGTAGCCCTGGGCCACCGCCCAGCGCATAACCGCCGAGATCCGACGCCGGACCCGCTGCGCCGTCACCCGCTTGTCGTTCCAGATCGGCTGCAGGACCGCCATCACTTCCGCCGTGTGGATCCGGTTCACCGGGAGCCCTCCGAGCCTCGGCATCGCGTAGTCCCGAAGGGTCGAGCGCCACAGCTTCTCCTGCCGGCCGCCGCTTTTCCAGCCGGCCCGGTGCACCGCGATCACCTTCTCCACGGCCTCGGCGAAGGTGGGGACGGTCCGCCGACGGCCGGTCACGAGCTCGCCGCGCTGCCGCGCCACGAGGTTGAGGGCGCACTTCTGGCGCGCCGCGGCGACGCTGACGTGGGGCCAGGTCCCGAGTCCGAGGTTGCGGGGCCGTCCATCCACGGTGACGCGCTGACGCCAGGACTTCGAGAGCTGGCCACGGGCGATCCGCCTCACCCGGAGGGAGAGTCCGCCGGAGCCGCGGCCGTCGCCGCAGCATCCGGGTTCCCGGATGGTCTCGACGAATCTCGCGGAGAGTCGGTAGGGTCGTTCGGTCATGGATGAGCGCTCCTGCGGGGAGTGCCTGGGGGACACAAGAAGAGCGGGAACGAGGGAGTTTGCGGCGCTCCGGGAAGGAACGGTATAGCACCATAAGCCGTTGAATAATGAGGCGTATAACGGAACGTCGGAGCACTCTGCGGAACCCTGCGGAACCGGCAGACTGCGGCGGTCCTGCGGGCCGCGTGCCGGCTGAAGCCGGCGTTCCAAGCCGGGTGCGCTGCTACGGCGACCAGGCTTCGGCGCGTTCGAGGAACACCGCGGGGTTGTCCAGCCACTCGGCGTAGCCGATGTCCCGTTCGTCGGTGAGGTAGTCCAGCTTGTCGTCGAGGCAGGCGAGGAGAGCTTCCTCGCCCTGGTCGAGGGCGAATCCGCCCAGTTCGACCTCCGTGTCGAGGGCGGTCACCGCGAAGAAGCCGTCGGAGGCCGCTTCCGCGGCCCGGTTCCCGATCTCGTCGCCGGCCAGCGCGTCCACTCCCCGGGTGGCCAGCGCCATCAGTTGCTCCGACCGGGGCGACTCGGCGCCGAAGAAGACGACCTGCGGATAGCCGGGAGACGGGGGCTCCAGGTGGCTGCGTCCCGCCAGGTTCTCCGACGCTCCGCTCGGGGCGATGCGAAAGGCCTCGGTACCGTCGGCGACGACGGTCCCTTCGGGGGTGTTGACGCTGGTCCCCGCCAGCAGCACGCCTCCGTCATCGACAAGTCCGACGATCTGCAGGAAGCGCGACTCGCCGGTCGTCTCCACCGAGACGCCGACGCGAGCCTCGTTCGTCAGATGGCTGTATTCGCGGAGGGTCGCGGCGTCGGCGCCGCGCACGAGGAGCGAGTGGCGGAACACGATGTGACCCGACGTGAAAGCGACCGCGGGGGCGCCGGACGCGTCCCGGGTGCGTTCCTCCAGGATCGTGATGCCACCTCCCACGAGGTCGAACTCCGGGGTGGCCGGAAGCAGCCAGATTCCCGGCCAGACGTCGATGCCGCGGCGGTTGAAGGAGAGGCCGGCGCCGTCCATCGCCTCGAGCGCGCTCATGAGATCGGCTTCGTAGCCGCGGTGCTCGTCGAAGGCCGGCGCTTCCGGGTCGGGATCACCTCGGTAACTGATCGGGTCGTAGGAGGCGAAGAATCCGAACTCGAGGACGCGCCCTTCCTCGGCGCAGCGAACGGGAGGCGGCGCGGTGGGCGCGGGAGCCGGGTCCGGAGCCGTCGGCGAGGTGGACGGGCCGTCCGAACCTTCGTCGCAGCCGGCGGCCACGACTCCGAAGACGAACGCGGCGGCCAGGAGCGGACGGCGGGCGCCGAACCGCGTCATCGGCCTGCGGCTTGCTCCGCCCGGGGGGCCGTGGGCCCGGAGACAAGACCGAAAGCGCCCTCGAAGACCCGGGTGACCGGGCCCTCCATCAGCGGCGCCTCCCCGGCGCAGTCGATCTGGATCAGGTCGCCGCTCGCCACCCGGACGGGGACGGCCGCCGGCCAACCGAAGAGACGGTGCGCCACCGTGACGGCCGCCGTGGCTCCCGTCCCGCACGCTAGACACTCGGCCTCGACGCCGCGCTCGAAGGTCCGCAGCCGGATCTCTCCCGAACCTTCGTCCAGCGCGATGAAGTTGGCGTTCGCCCCGGCCGGAAAAACGGAATGCCTCCGGATCGCGCTGCCCCGGCGGTCCACGTCCACGACTCCGACGTCCGGGACGACTTCGATGGCGTGCGGAACGCCGACCTCCAACGCGCACAGCTCGGCCTCGCCGCCGGGGAGGTCGGACAGCCGGAGGCGGCGGATCGGACTCGGCTTCGCCATCGCCACCCGCACCGTCGCCGCGGCGGCCGAACCGGACAGGATGTCGGCCCGCAGCACTCCCGCCGGCGTCGCGATCCGCTGCGAGATTCCACCCGCCCCGATCTCCCGGGCGAAGACCGCGGCGCAGCGGGTTCCGTTGCCGCAGAGTTCTCCCTCGCTGCCGTCGGCATTGAAGTACCGCATCACGTAGTCGGCGTCCTGCCCCCCGTCGCGCTCGATCAGGATCAGGCCGTCGGCCCCGATCCCGATCTTGCGGCGGCACGCCCGCCGGGCGAGTCCGGCCTTGTCTTCCTCGGCGATGGAGCCATCCCGGTTGTCCGCGACCACGAAGTCGTTCCCCGCGCCGGACATCTTCACGAAGGAGAGGAAGCGAGGCGCCGGATTCACGTTCATGACGATCGACGACCGATCGTAGCCACCGCGCCGCCGTTCGGGCGGGGAACCACGGTCCCGATCCGGACCGCCTCCACGTTCGCGTCCCGGAGCCGGCCCAGGAAGTCGTCGGACCGGGCCTCGGGCACCCCGGCGAGAAATCCCCCCGCGGTCTGCGGATCGAAGAGCAGCTCGAGACGGGGATGCCGCGAGGCCTCGGCCTCGATCCGGATCGCCTTCGCGATCCTGCGGTTCGCCTCGTGCGCGGTGCTGCGCAGACCGGAGCCGAGGAGTTCCTCGGCTCCGGGCAGCGCCGGGAGCGCGGAGACATCCAACTCCGCCGCCAGGCCACTGGCCCGCAGCATCTCGGCGAGGTGGTTCATCAGGCCGAAGCCGGTCACGTCGGTCGCCGCGCGCAGCCCCGCTGCGACCGCCGCTCGGGCCGCCTTCCCGTTGGGACACACCATCTGGGCGGTGGCCGCCTGGAGCCAGGCGCCCCTTCCCTGGCCGAGCATCACGCCGCGCAGCACCACCCCGCTGCCGAGCCGCTTGGTCAGGTAGAGCGCGTCGCCGGCCTCGAGGCCGTCCAGTGTGAGCAGGCGATCCCCGATCGGGTGCCCTTCCACCGAGAACCCGACCGTCAACTCGGGGCCAACGGTGGTGTGGCCGCCCAGCAGGGCAACTCCGAGCTCGTCGAGGAGCGAGCGGGCGCCCGCGAGGAGCTGGTAGAGCGTCTCCGCGCCGGCTTCGGCGGTCTCGTCCTCGGGAAGGTTGACGAGCGCCATCGCGTACCGCGGTTCCGCGCCCGTGGCGAAGAGATCCGAAAGGGCGTTCGCTGCGGCGACCTTGCCGTTCAGCCAATGGTCGCCGCTGAACGCCTTGAACCAGTCCACGCTCGAAACCACCACGTCGCCGCGCGGCGTGGCGAAGGCGGCGGCGTCGTCGGACTGGTCGAGACCAAGGCGAACGCTTCCGTTCGCGCCGCCGGCGCCGGGGCCGAGTTCGTCCCGCAGCCGTCCGAGCGCGCGGTCGAGCGTGGTCTGGCCGGCCTTCGCCGCGCAGCCCCCGCATACCATCGCCTCCATCGCGGACCGGTCCATCCGGGAGAACTCGCTGGTGGTCCCGCCGGCGTCGTCGAGCACCTGGAACTTCTCCATGAACTTCCGGTCGATCCGGTCCTTGAGGCTCATCACCCAGCGGCCCTCGAAGGACGTTCCCCACTTGGCCCCGAGCGCGCTGCCGTCGCCGAGGTTCAGCAGGGTGAGGAAATCGGGCTGCGGCCGGTAGCGCCGCAGCGGGCGGCCGGCGACCACCCGCCGCAGGTTGTCGGCGATGAACGGCCCCTGCCGCACCGCGTACACCCCGGCCTTCGGGGTCGCGGGCCAGTCCCGGAGGGTCGCGCAGTCCCCCACCGCGAAGATCCGGTCGTCGTCCAGGGTCTGGAGCGTCGGGCGGGTGAGCACGAAACCGTGCTCGTCGAGCGCCAGCCCCGAATCGCGAAAGACGTCCAGGCTTCCGGCTCCCACCGCCCAGATGAGGGAGTCGGCGGGAACGACCTCACCGCTCTCGAGCCGGACCCCGCCGTCCTCGGCGGCGGCGACCGAGGCGCCGGTGCGAATCGAGATTCCCCGCGCCGCGGCATTGCGGCGGGCCCGGACCGCCAGCGAGGGCGGGAACCCGGCGAGCACCTCGGGAAGCGCCTGGAGCAGCGTGATCCGGAGGGCGCGCTCGATCCCGGCCCGACGCGCCGCCGCCAGCAGCCGCTCGCGGACGGTGAACGCCAGCTCGATGCCGCCGGCGCCTCCCCCGGCGACCACCACCTCGAACGGCCGGTCCGCGGCATGGGCGAGAAAGGACGTCGAGAGCGTCCCGATCTCCCGTACCAGGCGCGCGATCGGCCGGGTGGCGCGGGCCCGCTCCCGGACGCCGGGCAGGTCGAGTCCGGCGACGGTGCTGCCGATGTCGAAGGACACGAAGTCGTAGGCGAGCGGAGCGCGTCCCGCGAGCCGGACTCGCCGGTCCGGGGGATCCACTCCCACCGCGGGCGTGAGGACGACGTCGGCGCCCGCGAGCCGGGCCAGCGGGACCACGTCGATCTCGAGTTCGGAGGCCCGGTACTGGTCGGCGACGAACCCCGGCACCATCCCGGAATAGACGGCGACCGGCGTGTCGAGCACCACCGTGACCCGGGCCTCGGGCCACGGGCGCATCATCATCCGGCGGAGGACCTGGACGTGCGAATGGCCTCCGCCCACCAGCACGACGTGGGGGCGATGGACAGCGGGTTCGCGGGTCATGGGCGGGAGCGCAGCCGGCAGAGTATCCGCAGGCGCCGGGCGCCCGATGTCGGCCATACAATCGCGGGTCCGGCCACTCGCGGAAAGTGCGGCCTCGGCGCGCGTTCCCGCAGCCGGGAGGAGACGATCCATGAATCACCAGTTGACGAATCTGCGAGAGCATCGCGCGCTCCCGCTCCTCCCCCTGCTCCTGCTCGCATTCGCCTTCGGGTGCGCGGGGGGCGGGGACGAGCCGTTCATGGAGCAACCGTGCACGGATGAGATGAGCCTCAACGAGTGTCTCGTCTTCCGTTCGGCCCAGTACGAGCTCGACACCGAGCGCGAGCACCCGCCGCGCGGCTTCCTCGATCCCGACGTGTTCATCGAGCACGAGGCGTCCGGTTTCGCCAAGGTGCTCTGCTCGGCGGTCTTCCTGACCGGGCTCGATTTCGAAGCGGCCCAGCACCAGATCGGCGGCTTCACCTCGCGCTACCGGTACCGCGACCGGCTCACCGGACGCGAGATCGACATGGACAACCAGCGGGTCCACATCACCACGGACACCGGGGTCACCCGGACCGCGGTCCTCCACGGCGACCAGGGCTGCGTCACCCTGCCGATCGGCGAGGACGCCCCCTTCTACGAGACCGTGCCCGTGACCTCCACGGTGAACCAGGACGATCCCTGGCCGATGGGCGACGTGCTTCCGGACGAGCCGCTGCCGGAGGACGTGGACGCCGAGAAGCTCGAGGCGGCGGTGGACGCGGCGTTCGAGGAAGGCGCCATGACACTCGCCTTCGTGGTCCTCCACCGGGGCCGGCTGGTGGCCGAGCGCTACCGCGAGGAGGACGGGATCACCAAGGACACCCCGCTCGAGAGCTGGTCCATGAACAAGAGCCTGTCCGCGACCCTGCTGGGGATCCTGATCACCCAGGGCGATTACACGCTCGACCAGCTCGCGCCCATCGACGCCTGGCACGAGGACCCGGACGACGTCCGCGGCACGATCCGCATCCAGGACATCCTGCAGATGTCCAGCGGACTCCGCTGCCTCAACGCCGGCGATCCGGAGTGGGACGAGGCCACGATGGGCTATCCGGACCACCTCTATCTCTACACCGGCACCGTGGACTCCCACGTCTGGGCGACCCAGCGGGCCCCGCAGTGGGCGCCGAACACGGTCGGCCGCTACCGCAACTGCGACCCGATCCTCACGAACCACATCGTGCGGCTCGGGGTCGAGGGACGCGGCGAGAACTACCACCAGTTCCCGCAGAGGCACCTCTTCGACCCGATCGGCGCCAACCGGTTCGTCGCGGAGGCCGACCCCTACGGCAACTTCCTGCTGAACGGCTACGGCTTCGGCAGCGGGCGGGCCTGGGCCCGGCTCGGCCAGCTCTATCTGGACGGCGGGATGGCCCCGAACGGCGAGCGGGTGCTCTCGGAGGAGTTCGTCGATTTCGCGACTTCGGTGGCGCCCTCCTGGGAGGCTGACGGACGGCCCATCTACGGCGGGCTGATCTGGATCAACAACCCGCCGCGGGGCGGGGAGAAGCGGTTCCCGGCGCTGCCCAACAGCAGCTACAACTTCGCCGGCGCCGGCGGCCAGAGCACGATCGTCGTCCCCGAGCACGAGATGGTGATCGCGCGGCTCGGGCTCTACGAGGGTTCGCTCGATGGAAGCGCCAACCGGGCGCTCCAGAACGCGCTGGCGCTGCTGGTGGAAGCGATTCCCCGGGCCGACGCGGCAAACTGACTCCCATGCGCACACACCCCGTTCGCCTGGCGGTTGCCGGCCTCTCCCTGATCCTGCTCGCCGGCTTCGGATGTTCCGGAGCGGGTCCTGACGCGTCCAGCGAGCGAGTCGCCGAGGCCCAGGGCGGACCGCCCGACCTGCCGCTCGAGCGGCTGTCGCTCCCGCCGGGATTCGAGATCGCCGTCTGGGGCCGGGTGCCCGGCGCGCGCTCGCTGACCCGGGGTGAGAACGGCACGATCTTCGTGGGGACCCGCGAAGCGTCCGGCGGGGTGTACGCGCTGCGCGACAACGACGGCGACGGGAAGGCCGACGAGCTTCACACCCTCGCCGAGGACCTCTTCATGCCCAACGGGGTGGCGATGCGCGGCGGCGACCTCTTCGTGGCCGAGGTGAACCGGATCCTGCGGTTCGACGGCATCGAGTCACGGCTCGCCGACCCCGGCAAACCGGTCGTGGTGACCGACGACCTCCCCGACATGCGCCACCACGGCTGGAAGTTCATCGACTTCGGACCGGACGGGATGCTCTACGTCCCGGTGGGGGCGCCCTGCAACCGCTGCGCCTCGGAGGATCCGCTCTTCGCCTCCATCGCCCGGATGCAGCCCGACGGCTCCGGGCTGGAGGTCGCCGCGCTCGGGGTGCGGATGTCGGTCGGGTTCGACTGGCACCCGGAGACGGGGCAGATGTGGTTCACCGACAACAACCCGGACTGGCTCGGGGACGACAACCCGCCCGGCGAGATGAACATCCTCACCGAAGCCGGACAGCACTTCGGCTACCCCTATTGCCACGCCGGGGACGTGAGCGATCCCTGGTACGGCCGGTACCGGTCCTGCGACGAGTTCGAGCCGCCGACCCAGAAGCTCGGTCCCCACGTCGCCGCGATCGGGATGGCCTTCTACCGGGGCGACCAGTTTCCCGAGGAGTACCGCAACCAGGCGATCGTCGCCGAGCACGGCTCCTGGAACCGGACCGAACGGATCGGCTACCGCCTGACCCTGGTGCGGAACGAGGGCGGGGTAGCGACCGCATACGAAGACTTCGTCACCGGCTGGATCGGCGAACCCGAGGAGCGCGCCTGGGGCCGCCCTGTCGACGTCCTTGAGCTGCCCGGCGGCGACATCCTGGTCTCCGACGACCGCGCCGGGGCGATCTACCGGATTTGGTACTCGGGAGACTGATCGGGCTCGCGGCGGCGCTCTCGGTCGCCGCCGCCGCGGCGTTCGCGCAGGACCGCGATCCCGGGGAATGGCCGCACTACGCGGCCGACCTGTCCTCGACCCGCTACTCCCCGCTGGACCAGATCCACGCGGGCAACGTGGACCAGTTGGAGATCGTCTGGCGCTGGACCTCGCGGAACTTCGGGCCGCGCCCCGACTTCAACCTGCGGACCACCCCGCTGATGCTGGACGGGGTCGTCTACGTCACTGCCGGCGCCCGGCGCGCGGCCATCGCGATGGACGCCGCCACCGGCGAGACGCTCTGGACCTACCGTCTCGACGAGGGCAAGCGCGGGGAGTCGGCGCCCCGGCAGACCTCCGGACGCGGGGTCTCCTTCTGGAGCGACGGCGAGACGGCGCGGGTGTTCCTGGTCACCCCGGCGTACCGGCTGGTGGCGCTCGACGCGGACACCGGGCGGCTGATCCCGGGTTTCGGCCTCGACGGGATGGTGGACCTGCGCCGGAACCTGGGCCGGGAAGTCGACCTCGAGACCGCGGCGATCGGCTCCGGCTCCCCGCCCACAGTGGTCGGAGACGTGATCGTCGTGGGGGCGGCGCTCGTGAGCGGCAGCGCTCCGCCGTCACCGGAGAACGCACCGTCGCCGGTCCGCGGCTACGACGCCCGGAGCGGGGAACTGCTCTGGACGTTCCACACGATTCCCCGCGAGGGCGAGTTCGGGAACGACACCTGGGAGAACGACAGTTGGCGCACCACCGGGAACACCGGGGTCTGGGCCTGGATGAGCGCCGACCCCGAACTCGGGCTGGTCTATCTGCCGACCGAAGCCCCCACCGGGGACTACTACGGGGGGCACCGTCCCGGCGACAACCTGTTCTCCCAGAGCGTCGTGGCGCTGGACGTGGCGACCGGGGAACGGCGCTGGCACTACCAGACGGTCCACCACCCGATCTGGGACTACGACCTCCCGACCGCCCCGGTGCTCCTCGACCTGACCGTGGACGGCCGGGAGATTCCCGCGCTCGCCCAGGTGACCAAGCAGGCGTTCACCTTCGTGCTCGACCGCCGCACCGGCGAGCCGGTCTGGCCGATCGAGGAACGGCCGATGCCGGCGTCCACGGTGCCGGGCGAAAAGACGGCG
Organism: Acidobacteriota bacterium; assembly: GCA_022820545.1. GTDB lineage: Bacteria > Acidobacteriota > Vicinamibacteria > Marinacidobacterales > Marinacidobacteraceae > Marinacidobacterium. The sequence goes on from JAJEFG010000060.1 coordinate 11,564, forward strand.
CCCACGCAACCGTTCCCCACGAAGCCGCCACCGTTCCAGCGGCAGGGGGTGAGCGAGGACGACCTGATCGACCTCACCCCGGAGCTCAAGGAACAGGCGCTCCAGATCGCGCGGTTCTACACGCTGGGCCCGCTCTTCACCCCGCCGACGGTGATGGTGCCGCGGGGGAACCGGGGAACGCTGACGGTGCCGGGCGCGCTCGGGGGGGCGAACTGGCCGAGCGTCGCGGCGGACCCCGAGACCGGGATCGTTTACGTGTCCTCGGGCCTCGACGTGAACGTGCTCGGGCTCGAGAACGACCCGGAACGCTCGACCATGGACTTCGTCCAGGGGACGCGCCGGGAGATCCGCCTCCCCGAGGGCGGCGGGCCGCAGGGCCTGCCGCTGCTGAAACCCCCGTGGGGCCTCATCACCGCGCTCGACCTGAACCGCGGCGAGATTCTCTGGCAGGTACCCAACAGCGATACGCCGGAGTGGATCCGGGAGCATCCGGCGCTTGAAGGGGTCGAGTTGGGGCGGACCGGCCAGTCCGACCGCGGCGGCCTGCTGGTGACGAAGACGCTGCTCTTCGCGGGCGAGGGGTCCGGCATGTTCGCCGCGTTCGGCACCGGCGGCCCCATGTTCCGGGCCCACGACAAGGCCACCGGTGAGATCCTCTGGGAGTTCGAACTGCCGGCGAACCAGTCGGGTACGCCGATGAGCTACGAGGTGGATGGGCGTCAGTTCATCGTGGTCGCGGTCGGCGCCCCGGACCATGCGGCGGAGTTCGTGGCGCTCGCGCTTCCGGAAGCGGAATGAAGGAGAGGTCCCCATGAAGACCGTTCTTTCCCAGCATCAGGAGACGGCCTACGCGCTGCTGCGCATGGTGGTCGGTTTCCTTTTCTTCTGCCACGGCGTGGTGGCGGTCTGGTTCCTGTTCGGCGAGGGAACCCCCTACTCACCGGCGTGGCTCTACAACACCGCCGGGATCGTGGAGTTCGTGACCGGCGCGCTGGTCCTTGTCGGCTACCAGACCCGGATCGCGGCGTTCCTCGCTTCGGGGCAGATGGCGGTCGCCTACTTCTACCGCCATCAGCCCGACGGGCTGCTGCCCATCCAGAACGACGGCGAACTGGCGGCGCTCTTTTGCTTCCTGTTCCTCTTCATCGCCGCCGCCGGATCCGGGAAGTGGAGCATCGAGTCGTGCTGCCCCCCGGGGGGAAAGAACTGAAATGGCCCGGATGACCATTCGCATTCCGGACGATACCCACGCCCGCATCAAGACCCTGGCGCGCCAACGGGGAATGAGCGTGAACCGCCTGATGGAGGAACTGAGTGTGATTGCAGTTACCCAGCACGACGCCGAGGCGCGGTTCCGAGCCCTCGCAGCGCGCGGGTCGGCGCGGGAGGGACTCGCGGTGCTTGAGAAGCTGGATCGGGCGTTCGCTACCGAGCGGACCGGAAACTAGTCCACGGAGAGCCAGCATGACCCGCGACGAGGCCTGGGGGCACCTGACCACCTGGTGCGAGACCGATTCGCTCCGCAACCACGCGCGTTCGGTGGAGATCGTCATGCGGGCCGCCGCCGGCCACTACGGGGGCGCCGATGCGGATCCCGAGGTGTGGGGTATCGCCGGGATGCTGCACGACGCCGACTACGAGAAGTGGCCCGAGGACCATCCGAACCGGATCGTGGCCTGGCTCCGGGAGCGCGGCGAGGAGGAGATCGCCTATGCGATCTCCGGCCACTACACGAAATGGGGCGTCGAGTGGAAGTCACCCATGGACCGGGCGCTCCTCGCCTGCGACGAGCTCACCGGTTTCATTGTGGCGTGCTGTCTGGTTCGGCCCGAAGGGGTATCGACCCTGAGCGCCCGCAGCGTCAAGAAGAAGCTGAAGGACAAGCGGTTCGCGGCGAAGGTGGAGCGGCACGAGTGCCGGTTCGGCGCCGAACTCCTCGGCGTGGACCTCGGGGAACACATCGACTTCATCGTGGGCGCGCTGAAACCCCACGCCGAGGAACTGGGGATCACGGGACGTCAGCTCCATCCCTGAGGCCGAAACGAGCGGAGCGTCCGATCGGCGCGACGCTGCTACGGGAGCGGGTCCGCTGGGCGGCCACCCGACACTACAGACAAGCTACAATTGCGGTGAGGCGTCTCCATGGCGATCAACCTGACCCACCGGCCCGATCTCGAGGAACGGATCGAAAGACTGGCCTCCCGCCTTGGAATGAACGGACGGGGGCGCAAGACGGCCGTGATCGAGCGGGCGCTCACGGTCCTCGAGGCGCAGAACGCGCCGATGTCTCCGGAAGAGATACAGGCGTCGCTTGCGCAATTCACGCATGGCGACCAGATCGCTGCGGAACTTGCGGACGATCCTGAACTCGATCACAGCAAGCCCCTCTCCCAGGCCCTCCAGGAAGTCCTGTACGACGAATACGGCTTGCCCAAGTGATCGTCCTGGACACGTCTGCCGTGGTAGCGATCGTCCGGGAAGAGCCGGAGAGGGATCGTTTCAAGGAGAGGATTGAGGATGCCGGTCAGGTGTTGGTGTCCGCCGGAACCTGCATCGAACTCGCTGCCGTCGCCGGGCGCTCGGAAACCCTCGCGGAAGACGTCGCGATCTTCCTCGGGCAACCCTTCGTCCGGATCGAGCCGGTTACGGCAACGCAAGCAGCGCTGGCGTCCCATGCGTTCCAGAGATGGGGGAAGGGCCACCACCCGGCAGCTTTGAACCTCGGTGACATGTTTGCCTATTCGCTGGCGCGGGAGCTGGACCTCCCGCTGCTGTTCAAGGGGCATGACTTCGCCCGCACCGATGTGCGGAACGCACTCGAAGACGAGTGAGGCCAAGGAGGATCAGATGCCCACGTCGCGTTGGATCGCCGCCGCCATGGCGGGCGGCATTTTTCTGGGAGGGGTAGCGATGACCAAGGGACAATCGGCTCACGACGCGGTCTCCCGTCACATGGTGGCGGAAGCGACGCTCGTGGCTCACTTCGTGGACGCCGCGGTCAAGGCGGGGATGGACCGGGATGCGATCAACGCGGCGCTGCGCCGGATCGCGGACGAGACCGTGATCTCCGAGTTCTGGGTGAGTGACGAGAACGGCGAGATCGCCTTCACGAACATCGAGGGTGTGGACTTCACGTTCCCCACCGATCCGGCGGCCGATTCGCAGGCGGCTCCGTTCGCGGCGCTGGTGACCGGGGATCAGAGCGTGGTCGTGCAGGGCGCCGCGCCCCGGGTGCTCGACGGCGCGACCTTCAAGTACGTGGGCGTCGCGGGCGTGGATCAGCGCCGGATCGTGCAGGTGGGACTGTCGGCCGCGGAACTCGGCGAGCCCTGACGGAGTAACGGTCAGCGGCCGCCGACCGGCATCGCCGCCCCCGGCGCGGCGCGTGACCCGAGTTCCAACCCGGAGTCAGCGGTCAGTGGTTGTCGCGCAGGTGGTCGAGGATCTGCTGCATCACCCGGCAGTCCACTTCGTTGTAGCGCTGGATCTCCTGCATGAGTTCCGTGTCGGCAAGCCGAACTCCTCTTTCTGCGGCCTCCCGGTCGCAGTGCCAGGCGCCGACCATCGCGCCCTGCCCGTCCACCGGGGAGTCGTCCCAGGAGGTCTCGATGAGACCGTGGCCGTGGAGGGTCCTGGCGATTTCCTTGAGCCCGAATCCGAACGCGCCGCGCACCACGACGGGTTGCGCCTTCACGACGTTCTTCAGCAGGTCGAACCAGGCGAAGTCCGCCGAGTCGGCCCAACTCTTGCCCGGGTGCCGTTTGCACGCCGAGTTGTAGGCCTTTTCCAAAGTCGATTGTTCCGCGTGCGCCCAGTGGAACGCGAGCGGGGTCTCCGTCACGCCGAGGCGGCGCCGGACCGAGCGCATGTGCCCGATCCATGAGTCAATCGCCACCGCCTCCGCCTCTGCGGTCAATCGGTCTGCGATGAAGCAGGAGAACCGCCATTCGCCGTCCTCCACGTGGCCGCAGCCGATCATGAAGATGAGCGGCTGTCCGCCCCGCTCGGGAAACCGTGAGAAGTCGTCGTTGATGTCGCTCACGGTCTCGAAGTCCACGAAGAACTCCAGACGAGGGCGCGGTCGCCAGACGTCCTCGGCAGCGGTGATGCACTCGGGCTGCACTGCGGGACCCTCGGTGCGATTCGCGTCCAGGATCGCTTCAAGCAGCGGTGCGGTCGTCCCGCCACGCACACCCAGCGAAGCCGGCGTGGCCTGTGGGTCGCGCCAGGAGGTGATGCCGTCGGCGGCGGCTCCGTCGCGCTTCGCAGCCCCGACCTGCCAGAGCCGGATCGGATCGTCGAGCTTCTCGATGATCTCCTGGATGGCGTCCTTCCATGGCCAGTCCGCATCGCTGGACGAAGGCGGCCGGAGTTCGGGCAGACTCGGCTCGGGCAGGACGCGCCAGTTGGCGCCGTCCTTCCGCAGCCGACGAATCCAGCGAACCGCCTCCCGGGTGGATTCCGCGAGCTCCGCCGTCATGGAGACCGGGCCCAGCCGGTCCACGGCGCTGAAACCTCGCTGCTCGCTCTGTTCCCAACCACGGCCCAGCAGGAACGCCCGGCGCGGCGCGCACCCCTGAAGGCGGGCGAGGGCCGCGTTGTAGAGGAAGAGTTGGGCCCCGTAGGCCGGAGAAGATCCATCGTTGTTGACTTCTCCGGGTCTGGATCCCTTCCGCGGCTTCCGCCCCGCGGCGGGTTCGGCGAACAGGTGCAGCGTCGTGAACTTGGCGTCCACGACGACATGGCGCCAGCCGCCTCGCGCTCCGCCATCGGTGTGGGTGTCGCCGACTCCTTCGTACGGGTCCGGGTGATCCGGGAAGAGCCGCTCGAACACGTCGGACCGGATGAGGAAGTCGGGGATGCCGTAGGTCCGGGTCTCGGGGTTCCAGAGGACCCCGCCGTGGACGATTTCGCAGCCGGCCTCCAGCGCCGCGACCGTGGCCCCGGCCTTCTCCGGGTCCCGGCTCTCCAGCCCGTCGGTGGTGATCCGGGACAGTTCGGCCCGCTGGGCGAGGTAGCCGGCGACGCGGTCCTCGAAGGCGATCCCCTGCTTCATGTTGAAGCGACGGAGATCCAGCCGTTCGTCCGGCGGCGGGTCCCTCTCGAATCCGTGCGCCTCGCCGTAGCGGTGCAGCCAGTCTCCGAGGGTGTTTCCGAGGTGGTAGCCGCGGGTCTTGGTCGCGGAAACCCACTCGTCCCAACCCTCGCGGTCGTCAGGCGAGGGCGGCGCCACATCCTCGCCGGCGTCGTTGTGGGTCAGCTTGTGGAAGTTCATCGGCATCTCCCCTTCGGTCGGGCCCGGGACGAAACCCGACCCTGGGACGGAGCGCGGCGGTTTCCGCGGCCGCTCGGAAGAAGCGCGCGCGGTTTCGCCTCCCTTCGGTCGGCGATGCCAGCCGGAGGCTGGCGCTCCGAGGCGATCGTGCTCAGAAGCCTACGCGGGATGTGCGGTCCCGGTCGCGGGACTGGGCGACCAGTTCGGACGCGATCTGCTCGGGGTCGTCGAGGAAACCGAGTTTCCCGGCGCGTTCCTGGACCAGGGCAAAGTCCGCGGGCACGAGGCGGGTGAGGTTCCGCACGCGGGCCGGACACTCACCGCCGAAAAAGAACTCCCAGGCGCGGACGACCCGCGCCTCGTCCAGGAACTGGAAGGTGGCGCGAAACAGGAAGCGACGAGCCACCGCCGGGTCGAGGCGGTCGGCCAGGTTTGTGCTGAACGCGTAGGGCAGGTCGTGGCTCTCGAGCTGGCTCAGCATTTCGTTGACCTGGCTGATCTCCCAGTTGCGGTGGGCGCCGCGGCGGTCGGCGAGGAAGGAATCGGCCTCGTCGATGATCAGAAAGCAGCCGGTCGCTCGGGCCTCGGCAAAGGCGCCCGCGATCTTCTGCTCCGTCTCCCCGATCCACTTGCTCACGAGTTCCGAGGCGCGCTTCGTCAGAGGATCGAGACCCATCCGCTTGGCGAGTTGCTTCGCATACTCGCTCTTGCCTGACCCGGACGGGCCGTCGAGAAGGATCCCCATCCGGCAGCGACCGATCTTCACGATCCGTTCGGTCAAACTCGCGAGATCCGGTTCGGCGTGGACCAGGGCGAGGTCGTACCTCTCCGCGGCCCTTGCCTCGGCCACGCCCTTCCCGCGCAGGAGCTGAGCCTTCTCCCGCACGGCGCGCCTGGCAGTGTCGGGACCACCCCCCGACAGAACGGCGACCAGGCCGGCGTTCCGGACCTGACGGGGCGTGACTCGGCTGTCGGCGGCCAAATCCTCCGCCAGCGAGGCCATCTCCTCCGACCCGTCGGCGCGCAGAAGATCGCGAAACGTGGTAGCGCGGCATCCCCGAGGAAGGTTCTGAAACTCGAGCGAGTACGTGAGGCGATCCAGGAAATGCGGCATCCAGCGCAGCTCGCGGATCGAGTTCGCCGTGAACAGCAGGGGCACCGGGCTGTTCTCCACCAGGCCGTTGAGCCAGTGCTTGCCCTCTCGGAACACGAAGTCCTCGATTTCGTCGAACAGGATGACGGCCTGCGGCTCGTCCGCCAGCGCCTCGATGGCGTACTCGAGGCTGACTCGCCGGGGAACCGGAAGGCGTGACTCCGGCCCGTGTTCCCTCTGACCGACGGAGTAGAGCGTCGCTCCGGTTTCGGCAGCCGCCGTCCGGCAGAACTCGGTCTTGCCGCAGCCGGGCGGTCCGTAGGCCAGGAAGGCGATCCCGCGACCCTCCGGGCGCCGGTCCCGGCGGGCGCGGAGAGCCGCCGTCAGCAACTGGCGGAAGTCGTCAGCGACGCGGCCGAGGTGGCCGAACGCCTCCCAGGCAAGGTTCGCGTGGACCGGTGCCCCGAGACGGGGACGCGCGATGTGGGTGGAGACCGTGCGCTCGTGCCGTTCGGCGAAACGGAACAGGTCCTGCGGCGAACCCTGGAGGAGGCGCGTCGAGCGAATGGCGCGTTCGATGATCCCGGGCGGGCACTCCAACTCGTCGGCCAGACGGATGGCAAGCGGCTCCAGTGAGTCGCCTTGCAGGCTCTCGATCCCGGAGTTCGTGAGCATCCGCTGCACCACCGAGCGGCGGCGGGCGGGGCTGTGAGCCTTGAAGGGGATGGTCAGGTCGAGCCTGCGAAGCATCGCCTCGTCGAACTGCGAGAGATCGTTGCCGGTGAACACGATGGGAACCGCGGCTTCCTCCAGAAGACCGTGGTTTTCCCGCCGGCTGCCATCGCTGGACGACAACACGTCCTCGACCTCGTCACACAGGATGGCCGCGCCGGGTTCGCTCCTGAGCAGCGCCAACGCCATCCGCAGGCGGTTGCGCTTGTCCGCCGAGCGGTCCATCCGGCGATCGGTACGTTCCTCGCGCCAGACGCCGCCCGATTCGGACTCGCACAGGTCGTACAGACGGCCTCCGCACGTGCGGACCAGCGTCTTGGCGAATTCCGTCTTGCCGGTACCCGCCCGGCCGTAGAAGAGGAGGCGGACGCTCTCGCCTGACTTGTTGGCGGCGGTGAGGAGGCGAACAGCGTCCTCCCTGGCGTTCAGGTGGTCGAACGCGTCCATCTCCAGCAGCGGCTCCGACGCCAATGGCACCAGACGCTGGCGAAGTTCCCCTTCGTCCGCGACCGGAGGGCGGTACACGCAAGCGAACCAGTCCTCCACGTAGTCGTCGGGTTGTGCGCCGTTTCCGCTCCAATGCTCGGCATCGGCGATGCCGACTTCGGTCAGCCGCCGCAGCGATTTTTCGACGCGACCCCGGGAAGTCCCGAGAAGAAGCGCGCTCGCCTCCAGAGGATCGCCCACGGCGTCCTTCACGGTGTCCCAAAGGCCCTCCGCCGGCGACCTGCGGCCGTCGTAGAGACGCGCGAGCTCCAGCAGCGGGCCGCACGCTCCCTCGAGGTGGAAGCGGCGCACCGCGAGCGCCGTGGCGCGCGCCTCGGCCCCTTCGGCAGGAGGTTCGGCAACGGATCGCTCCACGGCCTCGGTGGCCCAGGCCAGGAACTCCTTGACCCGTGCGCCCCCGGCTCCCCGGCCGGTAGCGGTTCCACGCCCGCGACGGGTACGCCTGCGGCGGCGTCCGAAGGCGAAGTCGGGTTCCGTTTCATCGGCGTCGTCGAGCCCCAGCTCCCGGAACTTCACCGCCAGGAAGCCGGCGTCCACCATCTCGAGTTCGTCCTCGCTGGCCCCGATCCAGCCAAGGAGCTTTGCGGCGAGCTGCTTGTCCCGCAAGGCGCGGTGGAGCGCGGCCATCAGGTAGTCGCGAGTCAGGAAACGGTCATATTTCTTCAATGTTGCTCTACTCCTCGTTCGGGGCGGGAACGCTAAGCGGGGCGTACGCCATTTCCTGTCACCGTGCGAATGGGGCCCCGACATCCCGTCACCCTCAAGGCGCTACCGATCCGGGAACCCGACGCTGGCGCGCCGGAAGCGCGCACGGGCCCCGGCTTCGGCGAGTTGAGTGGGGTTGCGCCGTGCGCGGCGCGGAGCGCCGCGGTGCCGATCTGGAGATCGGCGTTCCAAGCCGGTGCGCCATCCGGGTGGTCAGCGGCGCGCGGTTTCGGCCGCCTTGGGCGGCCGATGCCGGCCGGAGGCCGGCGCTCCGAGGCGGGTTAGAAGCTGGGGGCGAAGAGGACGGCGTTCATGAAGAGGCGGGTGAGGCCGTCCCAGAAGAGGCGGAAGTTGGGATCGTCGAGGAAGAGGACCACCCTGCCGGAACCGACCTGTTCGGTGACCAGGTAGGGCGTGCCGGCGATGCGGGCGAGGGAGTCGGGGAAGGCGAAGCCGCTGCCGAGGAGGTCGTCCGGATCGTCGGGGAAACGGACCGCGGCGGCGACGGACGGATCGGGCTCGAAGGCAAGGCTGGACCAGATCATCACGGGGAACGGCTCCTCGTAGCCCAAGCTGAGGAAGCTCTCCGGATTGGGGAGGGCGCGGAGGATGGCGCCGGGGATCACCTCGGCGGGTTGTCCGGCTTCTTCCGCATCCGGCGAAGGATCGTCGGGCCGGCCGCCGTCGGTCATGAAGGCGGATTTCGAGGCGAACCCGGGCTTGAGCCGGGTCCGGGTCCAGGAAACCTCGTCTCCGGCGAGCCATGCCGATGCCCCACGCATCCCGATGACCACGCCGCCTTCCCTCGTCCAGGCTTCCAGATGTTCGAGCGTTCGAGCCGCGAGGGGATCGCTGCCGGGTTCCGGATACCCGCCGTCCGGCAGGATGAGAACGCGGTAGTCCCGCAGATCGGTCGCGGCGAGGCGCGCCCACGAGAGCGCGGTGAACGGAAGGCCGAACCGGCGCTCGAACAGGTACCACGGGCTGCCGTAGGCGGACGGGCGCACCGGCCCGCCCATCACCATGGCGACGCGCCCCGTCGCGACCTGGACGAACTGGTCCGATCCGAGATGGGGTCCGGAGCTCGTGAGCGGATCGTCGACCCCGAGGACCCGAGCCCCGGTCGCGGCCAGCTCGGCGAGCCCCGCACGAAGCGCCGGAACGTCCGGAGCTTCGCCGGCAAAGACCAGCAGCGCGCCGCGCCCGAAGCTCTCGCCGCCGGTCTCGAATGCCGCGGTGGCCACCCGGAACGGGACACCCGCCTCAAGGAGCCAGGCGGCGGCGCGGACCGAGTGATCGCTGTCCCCCGCGATCAGGAACCCGTACTCCGCATCCCGGTTCCGGAACTCTCCCGGCGTGGGCGGCGGATCGGCGACCGCGTCCTCCAGGGACAGCGCCTCGGACGCGTCGGGCGGCGGCAGGTCGGCGGCGCCGGCCGTCCAGGCGTCCACCCGGTAGGTCAGCGGCACCGACCAGGCGGTGATGTCGTAGAAGGCGTCAGCGCTCGTCCAGATGTCCGGATGCCCGAAGGACGGATCGGAGCGGCGCTCGCGATGCTCGTCCACGTAGTCGAGGAACTCCTCGCTGAAGCGCGCGTCCTGCTCGAGCAGCACCTGGAGCAGCCGGCCTTCGGGCTGGGCGCCGGGCGCCACGAGGCTCCCGGGTGGAAACGTGATCTCGGAGGCCGGCCCGCTGCGCGGGAACATGGGCCGGGCGCCGCGCACCGTCACCTCGGATGACGTTTCGCGCACCTCGATGCCGTTCCGGAGCAGGACCCCGCGCACGGCATCAAGGCGGGCCGGGTCGGACGCGGCGGAGAGCAGCCACCCGCCCGGGCGCGCCTCCGCGTTCAAAGCCTCGCGCCGGTATGCCAGATAGTCGCGAAGCCGGCGCTCCCGGTGTTCGGCGGTCACCGCCAGCACGCTCCGGCCGGCGATCAGGTGCTGCTCGATGCCGTCCCGCAGCGTGTATTCGCCGCCGCCGGCGCGGGCCAGACGCAACCCCCGCCAACCGCCTCCCGTCGTCTCCAGGGTGAAACCGATGGAGCCGGTGAAGTTCGGCAGCGTGTCCCAGTAACCGGGATCGAACTGCCCGAACTCCCACGGCGCGTAGGGGAAGCCCTCCGATGCGAAGTCGGCGGCCATGGCCCGGCCGTACTCCACGAGCCAGTCGCGCTGGTTCTCCGTGAGCACGGTGTGGAGGGGCTCGGCCATCCAGGGCCCGATGAACGAGTCCGTCTCCCCGTGGTGGTCCACGAACACCATGGGCCGGGTGTCGAGGTAGAGCCGGACGAGCGCCCGGTTCTCGGGCTGGGTGCTCCAGACCGAGTCGCGGTTCAGGTTGATCTGGTAGTGGTTGTTGTTCGTGGAGAGCCCCCACGGGGCGCGGTGCTCGACGGCGTTCGGGTCGGGGTCGCCGTCCGGCCAGCGGGCGGTGGCCTTGAACCAGGCCGCGAAGCGCTCGTGGCTGTCCGGGTTCGAGGCGGGGACGACGTACACCACCAGGTCGTCGAGCAACGCGTCGTGCCGGCCGGACAGCAGTTCCCACGCCATCCAGAGCGCCGCCTCGAAGGCGGCGGACTCGTTGCCGTCGTTCCCGTAGTTGAGGAAGACCCCGGCGGGGGTGCGCGCGACGATCGCCTCGGCTTCCTCCGCGGCGAGCCCGCGCGGGTCGGCGAGCCGCCGGGTGTCGCGCTGGATGTCCTCCAGGCGGGCGAGGTTGCCGGGCGAGCTGATGGTCAGCAGGATCAGCTCCCGGTGCTCGAAGGTCTCGCCGAACGTCGAGATGCGCAGCCGCGGGGATTCCTCGAGGGCGTCGAGATAGCGGTAGAGGCCCCCGTAGTCGGTAACGGAACCGCCCATCGGATATCCGAGGACATCCTCGGGGGAGGGAACCTGTGCGATGCCGGGCGCCGCCGCGGCGAAAAGGCCGAGCAGACCCCCAAACCAGGGGAGACGGATACGCAAGAAACCGACTATAGTGGCCAGCCCGCCAGCGCCGGAAGAACGTTGCGTTTCGGACCTGTCAGCGTGACGTTTCAGGCACCGCGGCAGACGGTCCAGAGGAACCCGAACGAACGAAGGAGTGAGTCCATGTCAGAAGGAAGCTGGTTGAACCGCAGGGCGTTTCTGAAAGGCGCCGGCGCGACCGCGCTCGCGGGCGCGGCGACGTCGGGAGCCTCGCTGCTCCACCCGGTGACGGCGGGAGCCGCGGTCCAGGACGGGTCCGGCCAGTTCGACTTCGACACCCCCTACGACCGGATCGGCACCGACTGCGCCAAGTGGGACACCATCATCGAGCGGCACGGCGCGGAGAACATCCAGGTGGCGATGGGCGTCGCCGACATGGACTTCAAGTGCGCCCCGGTGATCACCGAGGCCCTGATGGACCGGGTGAAACACGAGAACTGGGGCTACCTCAAGATGCCGGAGGACTTCTTCCCGGCGATCGTGGACTGGAACAGGACGCGGCACGGGCTGGAGATCAATCCCGATCTGATGGCGCTCTCCGACGGCGTCCATCCGGCGCTGATCGCGGCTCTGAAGGCGCTCGCGCGGCCGGGCAGCAAGGTGCTGCTGACCACCTCGACCTACAGCGGCTTCTACATGGACCTGCGCGAGTCCCACACGCTTGCGGAAGAGAGCCCGCTGATCATCGACAACGGGGTCCACCGGCTGGATTTCGACGACCTCGAGTCCCGGATCTCGCAGGAGACCGACGTCCTGATCCTCTGCAACCCGCAGAATCCGACCGGAAACTGCTGGTCGCCGGAAGACCTCATGCGGCTGGGCCAACTGTGCCTCGAGCGCCGCGTGGTCGTGCTGGCGGACGAGATCCACTGCGACTTCGTCACCAGGGGGCAGAAGTACACGCCGTTCGCCAGCCTGCCCGACAAGAACGTCGTCAACAACAGCGTCACTTTCCAGTCGGGGAGCAAGACGTTCAGCCTCGCGGCGATGAAGGTCGCCTGGTTCCACTCCACCAATCCGGAGTACTTCCGGAAGGTCCAGGATCAGCACATGGCGCAGACCAACACGCTCGGCGTGGTGGCGCACCACGCGGCGCTCCGGGGCGGCGCGGAGTGGCTGGACCAGTTGCTGGTCTATCTCGACGGCAACCACGACCTCGTCGAGCAGTACCTCCGGGACAACGTTCCGCAGATCAAATACACCAAGGCCCAGGGCACCTACCTCGCCTGGCTGGACGTGTCGCAGATCGGTGAAGCGATCGGCGCCGCGGAGAAGGCGGTTGCGGCCACCGAAACCGAAGAAGAAGAGGTGACGCCGGAGGACATCGTGGTCCGCTGGCTGGTCGAGAATGCCGGCGTGTACACCAACCCCGGTTCGAACTACGGTCCGGGCGGCGAGGGATGGGTTCGGATGAACCTCGGCGCCTCGCGGCAGTTGATCCAGGTCGCGCTCGACAACATCGCGGAGGCGATGAACAGCCTCTAGGGGCTCGTGAAACGACGCGAGTTCGCCGCGCTGGCCGCGGCAACCACTGCCGGCGCCCTGTGGCAACAGGCGTGCGCCGAAGTCGAGAGTAACGGCGAACTCTCCGCCGAAACGGTGGGGACTCTGCTCGACCACCAGGGGCCCCGGGGGATCTACGAGGACGTAACGGAGCTCGAGCGGCTCCGCCGGGCCGTCGAGAACATGATCGGCGTCCAGCGGACGCTGAGGGAGTTCCCGCTCGACCCCGACGAACCCCCGCTCACCGTTTTCCGACGCGGTTGAACATGGCAATCGAGGAATCGACCTTTTTCCTGACGGTCTCGGAGTTGGCGGCCGGCCTCCGGGACGGATCCTTCAGTTCGGTCGAGTTGACCCGGGCGTATCTGGATCGCGCCGAGGAACTGGACGTCCCCCCCTTCGACCTGCCGAGCGAACCCCGCGAAGACCACCAGGGGAAGCTGGCCACCATGGTCACGGTCGCACGCGACCACGCCCTCGAATCCGCCGAGCGCGCCGACCGGGAACTGGCGGCCGGCAACGCGCGGAGCATCCTCCACGGACTTCCCTACGGGGTGAAGGACCTGCTCGACACCCGCGGCGTCCGCACCACCTGGGGCTCGGGCATCTTCCGCGACCGCGTGCCGGAGCGGAACGCCGCCGTCGTCGACCGCCTCGAGGAAGCGGGCGCGGTGATGATGGCCAAGAACTCGCTCGGCGAGTTCGCCGGCGGCAACACGAGTTCGGCGCTCAACCCCTGGAAGCTGGACCGCACCAGTTTCGGATCGTCCAGCGGGACCGTTTCCGCGGCGGTCGCGGGCCTGATCGGCTTCGGGATCGGCACCGAGACCGGCGGCTCCATCGTCTTTCCCGCCTCGGCGGTCGGCGCCTCGGGGCTCCGGCCCACCTTCGGGCGGGTGAGCCGGTTCGGGTGCATGGCGCTCTCCTGGAGCCTCGACAAGATCGGCCCGGTGGGCCGGTCCGCGGAGGACTGCGGGCACGTGCTGGAGGTGATCGCCGGCCGGGACGCCCGGGACACCTCGACGGCGGACCGCCCGTTCATCTTCCGCGCCGACCCGGGGTCGATGCGCGGCCGGCGGCTCGGCGTCCATCGCCCCGAGTTCCTGCTCTCCCAGTCGGAGACGACCCGGCGGGTCTTTCAGGAGGCGCTCGACGTTTTCGCGGCGATGGGCGTCGAGATCGAGGACATCGAACTGCCGCGCTTCCCCACCGGCGCGCTCTTCACCACCATCGTGACCGTGGAGAGCGGCACCAACTTCAGGTCCCTCTTCGACGACGGCCGCGCCGCCGAGATGTTCTCGTTCAACGAGGACCGGCGCGCCGGCTGGATGGCGGGCCGGATGCTCCCCGCCGCCGACTACCTGACCGCCCAGCGGATCCGCAACCAGCTCGTGCGCGAGGCCGACGAGATCGTCTCCCGCTACGACGCGGTGATCGCGCCGACCTGGCCGAACGGGGCGGCGCTCCGCGTGGTGCGGGACGGGTGGCCGATCCCGGCGCGGAACGAGTGGGAGCCGCCGGACGACGTGAGCAGCGCGACGCCGCGGCTCAACTACATCGCGAACCTGGTCGGCCATCCCGGCCTCGCCGTCCCCTGCGGGTTCGACGAGGATGGGTTGCCGCTGTCGCTCCAGATCGTCGGCTCGCCGATGGACGACCAGGCGGTGCTGGACTTCGGGATGGCGTTCCAGCGGGAGACCGACTGGCACCGGCGGCGGCCGCCCTTTCCCTGGCGGGAGTAGTCCGGTCCGATGAACCGATCGCAGGCGGGCGTCTCACGCCGCGAGTTCCTGGCCGGCTCCGGCGCCTTCGCGCTGGCGTGTTCCGCCCGCTCGGCCAGCGAGCCCGAGTTCGACCTGCTCCTCAAGGGCGGCCACCTGATCGATCCGCGGAACGGGCTGAGCGCGGTCCGCGACGTCGCCGTGCACGACGGCCGGGTGGCGGCGGTCGCCGAGGCCATCGATCCGGGGCGGGCCTTCAAGGTGGTCGAGTGCGGGGGCCTCTACGTGACGCCCGGCCTGATCGACCTGCACGTCCACGTGTTCGCGGGCACGAACGAGCCGGGGTCCTACGCCGGGGACAACAGCCTGTATCCGGACGGCCACACCTTCCGCTCGGGCGTCACGACGGTTCTGGACGCCGGCTGCGCCGGCTGGCGGAACTTCGAGACCTTCCGGGAGACGGTCATCAGCCGGAGCCGGACGCGCGTGCTGGCGCTCGCCAACGTCGTCGGCCACGGGATGCGCGGCGGCGACATCGAGCAGGACCTCGAGGACATGCAAGCCGACCCGACCGCGGCCCTCGCCCGGGAGCACTCCGACGTCATCGTCGGGGTGAAGACCGCCCACTACGCGGCGCCGGACTGGTACCCGGTCGAGGAGGCCGTCCGCGCCGGCGACGCCGCCGGGATCCCGGTGATGGTGGATTTCGGTACCGATCACCCGGAACGGCCGCTCGAGACCCTGCTGGGCGAAAAGCTCCGCCCGGGAGACATCTACACCCACTGTTTCTCGGGGAACCGCCGGGAGCTGCTCGCGGACGGGACGCCCAATCCGGGTCTCTTCGCGGGGCGCGAGCGGGGCGTCGTCTTCGACGTGGGTCACGGCGGCGGCAGCTTCAAGTGGAGCGTGGCCGCGGCGTGCCTCGCGGCCGGCTTCCCGGCGGACTCGATCTCCACCGACCTCCACATCGGTTCGATGAACGCCGGAATGAAGGACCAGGTCACCACGATGAGCAAGTTCCTGGCCCTCGGGGAGTCCCTGGAGGACGTGATCCGGCAGTCCACCTGGAACCCCGCCCGGCAGATGGGCCGCGAGGAACTGGGCCACCTGTCCGTGGGGGCGACCGCCGATATCGCGGTGCTCAAGAAGGAGTCCGGAGCGTTCGGGTTCGTGGACAGCTTCGGCGCGCGCCAGGACGGAACCGAGAAGCTGGTGTGCGAGCTGACCTTCAGGGACGGCCGGCTCGCCTGGGACCTGAACGGACGGACCCGCCGGGACTGGCGCGAACTCCCGCCGGACTACGGCCGGCAGGGCGATTCGCGGTGGGACGGCATCCTGCACCGGCTCTCCTGAGCGGGAGGACGAGAACATGGCCATGAAGATGACCCGGCGGCGCGTGCTGCAGGGCGGCGTCTCCGCCGCCGTGCTGGGAGCAACCGCCTGTGCTTCCCCATCTGAATCCGACAACCACGAAGCGCCGGAGGAGGTCTACCGGCGGCTGGGAATCGAGCCGGTGATCAACGCCATCGGCACCGTGACGGTCCTCGGCGGTTCCCTCATGCCGCCCGAGGTCACGGACGCCATGGTCGCGGCGTCGCGCAACTTCGTGCCGCTTCCCGAGCTCCAGGAACGCGCGGGCGACCAAATCGCCCGGCTGATCGGGGTGCCGGCCGCCATGATCTCGGCCGGGGCCGCGTCCGCGATGACCTGCGGGACCGCGGCGGCGATCGCCGGCGACGACGACGAGAAGCTGCGGATGCTCCCGGACACCACCGGGATGAAGAACGAGGTCATCCAGCAGCGGGCCCACCTCACCGGATACCAGGCCCAGCTGGAGCTCGTGGGAGCCAGGATCGTCTGGGTGGACACCCGTGAGGAACTGGAAGCGGCGATCGGCGAGCGGACGGCCATGATGTTCTTCCTGAACTTCGCCGACCCACGGGGGCAGATCGGCCGCGCCGAGTGGATCGAGGTCGCGAAAGCGCACGGCGTGCCGACGATGAACGACGCCGCCGCGGACATCCCGCCTCCCGAGCGGCTCCACACCTACGTGGAAGAGGGCTTCGACATGGTGGCCTTCTCGGGCGGCAAGGGGCTGAGGGGTCCGCAGGCCACCGGACTCCTTCTCGGACGCCCCGACCTGATCCAGGCAGCGCGCAAGGCGATCAGCCCGTTCGGCGGCATCGGCCGCGGCATGAAGGTGGGCAAGGAGGAACTCGTCGGCCTCGTGGCGGCGGTCGAGCGCTACGTCTCCCTCGACCACGACGCGGAGCGGCGCGAACTGGACGCTCGCGCCGAGCTCATTTCCGGGGTCCTGGGGAGCGTGAGCGGGCTCTCCCGGGAGACCCACGTGCCCGAGATCGCCAACCACGTCCCCCACGTGGTGGTGAGCTGGGACGAGGACGGCCTGGGTGTGACGTCGGAAGAGGCGGTCGCCCGGCTTCTCGAAGGGGACCCGCCGATCGCGGTCTCCCGTTCCGGAGAAGGACGGCTCCGCATCTCGACGTGGATGCTCCGCCCCGGTCAGGACGCCGTGGTCGCGGAACGCGTCAGGGCGCTGTTCGCGTGAGCTGACCCGGTTAGCGTCCCGAAGTCCGTTCGATAAACCCGCCGACGTCCTCGCGCCACTGCGGCAGGAGCGATTCCTCGACGTACATCATGTGGCCGGCGGCGAAGTCGGCCCGCTCGATGTTCGCCCGGAGGTCCGGCGGGAGTCCCATCTGCTCCACGGACCACATCGCCGCGAAGTAGGGCGTGGCGAGGTCGTAGATCCCGTTGACGAGCAGGACCTTCAGGTCGGGGTTCCGCTTCATGGCCTGGGCGAGGTCGGGCGCCACGTTGGGCGTCCCGCCGCCCCGGGCGAAGAAGCCCCCGCCGCCCAGCCGGCCCCAGTTCCAGTTGCGGGTGGCGCCGCTCGGCACGTACTCCCGGTCGCCGTCGTATCCCAGCTCGCCGCGCAGATAGCTGTTGAACGCCGAGGTGTAGGCCGAGCTGATCGCGGTGGACTGGGGGTCGTGCGAGGGACGGGCGCCCAGCACGTTGCCGGCGGGTCCGGTGAAGCGGGCGTCGAGCCGTCCCACGATGCGTCCCTCGTCGCGGAGCAGCTCGGCCTCGAAGGCGGGCGCCGTCACCCGCAGGTTCGACTTGTCGATGAAGTCCTTGCTGAGGCCGGTGTAGAGGTGCATCTGGTCGATCACCCGGGCGCGCTTTGCCGGATCGAGGGTGGTGCCGGCGAGGAGCGCCGTCGCGTACTCGTTCAGCGACCACGCCTCCACCTCGGCCATGAAGGCCTCAAGGTTGTCGGGGGAGCCGCCGGGGAGACGGTCCAGGTAGCGCGCGGTGATGGCGTAGGAGGGAAGGTTGACGATGTAGGGGATGTCGTCCCCGGGCGCGAACTGGATGGTGTTGAACTGGAGGACCACCGAGACCAGCACGATGCCGTTCAGGTCGATATTGGCGCGCTGCAGATGCCTGGCGAGGACCGCGGAGCGGGTGGTCCCGTAGCTTTCCCCGAGCAGGTAGCGCGGCGAGTTCCAGCGGTCGTACTCGCTCAGGAAGCGCCGGACGAACTGGGCGAGCGAACGCGCGTCCTCGTCGATGCCCCAGTAGTAGGAGCCTTCGGTGTCGCCGATGGGATGACTGAAGCCGGTGCCGATGGGATCCACCATCACGATGTCGGCCATGTCGAGGAGCGTGTAGGCGTTGTCCTCGAGCGGGTAGGGAGGCGCTCCCTGCGGACCGACCTCGGGGGTGACCACCCGGCGCGGTCCCATGATCCCCATGTGCAGCCAGAAGGAGGCGGAGCCCGGTCCGCCGTTGTAGGCGAAGATGAGGGGCCGTTCGCGGGCCGGTGCGCCGTTCGTGCGGAAGTAGGCGGTGTAGAAGAGCTTGCCGGCCGGCTCCCCGTCTCCATCGGCCAGGGTGGTGTTCGCGACCACGGCGTCGTACTCGACGGTCTCGCCGTTCATCTCGATCGAGTGGCTGGTTTCCCAGCGGGATTCCTCGATGGCCTCGGAGCCGTTTTCCTGGGCGGAAGCCACCGCGACAACGGCGAGCAGGACAACGAAGAGAAGGGTTTTCTTCAACATTTCGGGACCTCCGGGGACGACGGGAATGGAACGGGCGAGCATACGTGATCGTCCGCCGCCGACCGGAAACAGAAAAGGGAACCGCCCGGTACCGGGCGGTCCCCCTAGACGAGGGCTGGAAACGCTAAAAGACGAATCCCGCAAGGAGCATCAGGCGGCGGGGTTCGATCCAGCTCGAAGGAATGAACTGCTCACCCGGATCTTCGAGACGAAGACTGGTCATGCCGATGCTCGCCGTGCTGTTCAGTGCGTTGTAGACATAGGCATCCAGTTTCAGCCCGAGGTCGCCGATGTCGAAGCGCTTTCCGAGGCGAACGTCCACTGCCCACAAGGCCGGATGGCGGAGTCCGTCTCGTGACCCTGCCAACTCCACGATGATGTTGTTCGCTGGCTGCTCGGTGACGCCTGTGGCCCGAACCTGCCGCGAGTACGGCTTGCCGCTCTCGATGTTGGCGTTGACCGCGAGCAGGAACTCGTAGGGCAGGAACAACACGCCTTGCAGTCGGAACATGTGGGGACGGTCAGCCTGTAGCCGCTGCCCGTCGTTCAGGTTCAGGTACGAGTTCGGGTCCTGGCCCGTTCGGTTCCCGTAGAACGGGTTGTTCTGAGACTGGAACCACGGTCGCGGAATCAGGCCCACCGACTTCGAGAGGGTGTACGAACCCTGAAGGTTCCAACGCCCGGCGTCCCGAGCGGCGAAGTGGAAAATGACACCATCGTAGGTCTGCTCGTAGGTGCCCTGAGCCCCGGGGAAATCACCCGGCGAGTTGCCCTTCACCAGGGTGGGCTGGGCCACCTGATTGAGCAGAGTCATGGGCGCCCCGGTGTAGGGGTCGGCCCACGGGATGCTCTCGTATTGGCCGCCCAGAATGGACCAACCCACCATCCGGTCGGTGTACTTGTGGACGTACTGCACTCCGACAGACATGTTGTTGCCGATCTCGCGGTCGTAGCCGGCCGTGTAGTGAAAGGAACGCGGCGCCAGCAGATTCTCTGGCTGCGCCAATTCTTCAACGGTCGTGGCGAAGAGAAGATCCCCGAGGGTTCCGTCGTCATTGAGTGCGTACTGCTGCCAGGGCGTCGCGCCGGGGGCGGGAGCGTCCCAGTTTCCAATGACGTTCTGGTCGTAGTGAATGCCGAAGAAACCCTTGATCGCCGATCGTCCCTCTTCGTCAGGGCGGAAGGTGAAGCCGATCCGGGGACTTATGAGGTTCCACTGGACGATGTCGGGATCGCCGGGAGCGTTCCCTTCAACCGCGACCGCGTTGATCGCCGTGAACTCGCTGTCCCCTTCCACCGAGGCGAGTAGCTCGTACGCCGGAATCTCCCCCCGGTTGATGTCGAGACGCACACCTAGGTTCAGCGTCAACCGGTCGCTGACGGTCACGGTGTCGTCGATGAAGAATCCGTTGTCGCGGGAGATGCCGCCGTAGCGGTATGGCTCCTGGATGACCTGGTAGAGATAGCCGCCGGACTGGTACTGGTAGGCGCTGTTTGGGCCGGCGGCTACGCCGGTGACCGCAACTCCCTGCGCGATCTGAACCCCGAAGCGGAACTCGTGCTGCGCGCCGAGGAAATCGTCGGCGTAGTGGGTCACCTTGGCATTGAACTGGTTGCTCCAGGTCCGGTAGTCCCAGGGATACACGATGCCGCCCTCGTAGGTGGTGGTCGGCTCCGCGTCGTAGTTGACGAAGGGCATGTCGAAGCTACCCGTTGGCGAGTCGTGGATGTCGCTCGCCCACCAGCCCGAATAGCGCGCCTCGAAGAGGGTGGTGTCCGAAATCGTGCTGGTCAGGCCTCCAGCCACCGAAACGGTGGCGCCGCGCTCGACGAATGCCGCCGAAGCGGTGACGTTGGGCGAGCTGCCTCCAATGAAGGCCCAGTCCTCGAGGTGGGTGTTCACGAACACCTCGTGCCGGTCGGAGAGCTTCGTGGTCAGCTTCAGCGTGATCTTGTCGTTCTCGCTGTTGTCCGCGGTGGCCAACGCCGGATCATTGCCCGCTTCCCACGAGCTGTCACGCGAATACTGCCCGCCCGTCATGAACCACATGCGCTCCCGGATGACCGGACCGCCGAGAGTGAAGGTGATGTCCTGATAATTGTCCCTTTGGAAGGCAAAGGCGTCAGGACTTCCAGCTGAAACGGGCTCGCCGGTACCGGCGTCGGCATAGATCTCGGGGAACGTGAGGGCGTCGCTCTGGTAGAAGTAGTTTCCGGTGCCACTGAAGGTGTCACCGCCCTTCTTGGTGACGATGTTGAAGGTGCCGCCGGTGGCGTTGCCGAACTCGGCGGGAGCGCCGATCCCGATGATCTCGACTTCCTCGATCATGTCCACGTTCGGGTCACCCCACGAGGATCCGGTTTCCGGGGCGCTCGTCTCGATACCGTCGATGTTCCAGGAGTTCGACTGCTGGTTCGACCCGAAGGCCACCGCCCGGTCGCCGCCGCCACCGCTGTTGACCTGCGTGATTCCGGGAGAGATGTGGATGTAGTCGTAGAAGTTCCGCTCGGTCGGCAACTCCTCCACCAGTTCGGAGTTGAAGGTAGTGATCGAGGCGTTGGTGCTGACATCGAGAAGCGGCGCTTCCGCGACCACTTGCACCGTCTCCTGAACGCCGGAGAGGCTCAGCGCCGCGTCGAGCGTCGCGGTCGTGTTCTGGCCCACGCGCACTCCTTCAAAGCGCACGGTGTCGAAACCGGCGAGCGAGATCTCCACGGCGTAGTCGCCGGCGGAGAGACCCGGGAAGCGAAACACTCCCGACGCGTTCGTAACCGCCGAACGGGAGCCGCCGATGATGGCGTCACTCAGGAGGGTGGCGGTAGCGCCCGGTATCACCGCGCCGCTGTCGTCGGTCACGGTGCCTCGGACGAGGCCGTTGTCCTGCGCGAGGGAGGCGGCCGGAAGCGACAGCGCGAGGACCAGGACCCCGATCGCCAACCCTGCCGGCCGCGGAGAGCGGAAACGATGCATCATGAGCTTCTCCCTGGAGAGTCTCCGGAGATTTGGTTCACAGGATTCGGTTCTGTGGATTGGAGGGCGGCATTCTCGCTGAAACGACCCGGTTTTTCCACCATTTCGGCTCCTTGGGAGGGTGCCGGTGGCGTGAAGTGCCATCGCAGATAGCAATCAGGGTGCCGCGCCGAAATGGGAATCCGGCAGGGGGCCGGCCGGTTGCGTTCTCCACGCGCGTGGAGGTGGGAGTTTCGCCTCCCTTCGGTCGGCGATGCCGGCCGGAGGCCGGCGCTCCGACCGGCAGTCGGGATCCGTGAGAAGAGCGCGGGCGGCGTATTGGTCGGCCATCTCGTCGTCTCCCGTCGTGCGGGCCACCCTCGCCGCAGCGGAGAGCGTCGCCGAGTCGAAGGGACGGAGTGCCAACGACCGAAGCAACGCGGCCAGCGCGTCGCGGTGGCGTCCCAGGCTCTCCAGCGCGGCGCCCAACCCGGCCAGATCGGCCGCGAGCCCGGGCGAATCGGCGTGGTCACGGGCTCCCACTACCGCCTCCCAGCGCTGGACCGCTTCGTCCCAATCGCCGCGGCCAGCGGCATCCCGCGCCCGGCCGCGGTCGCGTTCCGCCCGGTTGGCGCGCTCCCAGGCTTCGGCCTCGGCGGCCTTGACCGCGTCGAGGCGGACCAGTACCGCTTCGGCTGCCGGCGCGTCCCCGGCCCGGCGCAGCGCGGCGTGGAGGCTGGTCAGGATTGCGGCATGGTCGGGGGCCGCGTCGGCGAGACGGATGAGTTCGCCTGCCGCGCGCTCGACCTGTCCCTCCCGCAATGCGGCTTTCGCGAGCGCGAACCGGGTGTTCAGGGCGTCGGGACGGCTCGCCGCGCGACTCTCGAGAAGGGTCAGCAGTTCCGGGTCCCCGCCGGCGACGATGGCATCGAGCGCCACGCTCGCCATCTCGCCGGCGCTGGCCGGATCGAGGCGCAGCGCCGCCCGGTAGGCGTCGAGCGATCCCTCCATGTCCAGCCGGAAGGCGCGGAGACGGCCGAGCGTCATCCAGAGGGCGGGCTCGTCCCGGAGTCCGGCGGCCAGCGCCCGCACCGCCGCCGCCAGGGCTTCCTCAGGCGCCGGCTCGACCGATGTCCAGGCGACAAGGAACAGAGCCCGGGGATCGTCCGGCGCGACGTCGGCCGCCACCCGGGCCGCACACCGCGCGAGCCGGGGGATCCCGGCCTCATCGGCCGCGAGCGCGAGCGCGGTCCACGGCGCCGGCCGGTCCGGCGCCTGTTCCTTCGCCTTTCCGGCGGCATCGAGGCTCGTTTCCAGAAGCGTTTCCCGCGAGTCGGTCGGCGGACCCGCGCCTTCCGATGCCGCGAGGCGCCGCGCGAAGTTGGACCGCCCCAGGAGAGCCGGCAGATACCCCGGTGCGAGGCGGAGCGCCCGGCCGGTCGCCTCCAGAGCGCCCTCCAGCCGGCCGGTCGCTCCGAGCGCCTCGGAGTAGAGCGCCCACGCCAGCCCGGGGCGCTGGACTGGAACGGCCCCTTCGGGAGCTTCGGGGCCGTAGGAATCGACCGCCGCGCCCAGGTGGTCCGCGGCAACTTCCCACTCGCCGCGTTCCACCGCGAGCGCCCCGAGCTGGAACCGGGCCGGGCCATGGAAGGGAACCTCGTCGACCACCGACAGGAGAATCGGGATCGCCCGATCCGTTTCCTCGGCGGCGAGAAGCGCGATGGCCCGCTCCATCCGGGCGCGGACATCGGCGGCAGGCTGGTACGCGCCGCCGGCGGCTGCGCCGACAACGAGGAGAGTGAGGGCGAAACCGCCGATGGCAGTGCGCCGAAGCGGGTCCGTGCGCGTTTCGCTCGCCTGGGGCGAGCGATGCCGGCCGGAGGCCGGCGCTCCGAGCGAGGTCATGGCGGCGGGAGGGCGACCGGCGCGGCGCCGCGGAGGAGGAGCCAGGTTGTGTTCACGGCCAGAGCGCGGTGCGTTTCGGCGGCCCCGTCGGGCCAGCGGATCTCGATCTCCACGGGTTGCGCCTCGGAAGCTCCCGGGGATCCGAGACCGAAGTGGAGGATTCGCTCGCTGTCGGAGGCGTAGCTCTCGCCGGCCCGAACCGAGCGCGACTGCCGGGACGAGACGAGCGTGACCCGGGCCCCGAGGGCGTCACGCTCCCGCCCGGGGTCCACGAGCCGGAACCGGATCCAGGCTTCTTCAGCCGGTGGGTCGGGAGCCCAGAGCGTGGGGGCGTCGTCCTGGTTGGCGACCGCGATCTCCCACCGGCCGTCCCCCTCGACGTCGATGAGCGCCATTCCGCGGGAGGATCGTACGGGCGGCCGCAGGGTTTTGGCTCCGTAGGTCCCGCCGTCCTGGAGGAAGAGCTGGTCGGGCTGCCCGTAGGTCTCACCGAGCGCCGGATCGTCCTCGACCTGCGGATAGAGGTGCCCGTTCGCGAAGGCGACGTCGAGATCGCCGTCGTTGTCGGCGTCGAAGAAGAGGGCGCCCCAGCCCAGCGGCCGGAAGGTGGGGGTCGCCATGCCGGCTCCCACCGCGTCCTCGAGGAACAGCGAGGGGCCGACTCCCTGGTAGAAGGCGTAGTGGTCGTGGGCGAAGTTCGTGACCACCAGGTCGGGCCACCCGTCTTCGTCCGCGTCCGCGGCGGCCACCCCCATGCTTCCCTGCGTCGCCCCGTCGGCGCTGAGCGCGACCCCCGTGAAGAGTCCGGCATCCCGGAAAACGCCGCCGCGGTTCTCGAGCATGTCGTTCGGACCGCTGTCGTTGGCCACGAAGATGTCCTGGTCGCCGTCGTCGTCGAAGTCGAGCGCGACGGCCCCCATGGAATAGCGCGCCGGAACGTCTCCGATTCCAGAGGTGTCGGTCGCATCCTCGAACGCGCCGTTCCCGCGCCCGCGGAAAAAGCGGTTGCCCTGCGGAACGAGGCCGCGCGGGCCGTCGAGCACCGGGACCCTCCCGCGCCAGCGCCGGGTCCGCCTGCCGCCCCGGATGTCCGGCTCGTCCGTTTCGATGTAGTTGGCGACGAAAAGGTCGAGTGTCCGGTCGCCGTCGGCGTCCAGGAACACCGCCCCGATACCCCACCCGGGATCCGCGACCCCGGCCCGCTCCCCGATCTCGGAGAAGGTCCCATCCCCGTTGTTGCGGAAGAACAGGTTGGGGCCCAGGGCGGTCACGTAGAGGTCGGGGAAGCCGTCGCCGTCGAAGTCCGCGCTCACCGCGCCCTGGCCGTAGACGTCGGTCACGATCCCGGCAGCTTCGGTGACATCGGAGAAACGCCCGCCCTCGTTCCGGTAGAGCACTCCGGAACGCGCCCGCCAGGCGTCCTCCGGATCGTCCCAGGAAGGGGCATTGGGGAAATAGAGGTCGGGCAACCCGTCCTGGTCGTAGTCGAGGACCGCGACCCCCGTCCCGGTGGACTCGGCGATGTGGTTTTTCTCCGGGCCTCCGGTCCCGGTCACGACCGCGAGGCCCGCTTCGGAGGCCACGTCACGGTAGTCCTGGCCCGCGACCGGCGAGGCGAGTGACAGCGCCAGGACGATCACCAGGATCCCGGCGGCGGCTCGAGCCACCCGGATCGCGGGCCGCTCAGTCCCGCGGCGCCGGCTGTTCGTGCCCCAGTACCGGGTGCGGAATATAGGGCGCCTCG
The DNA here is from genome assembly GCA_022820545.1 of Acidobacteriota bacterium. Classification (GTDB taxonomy): domain Bacteria; phylum Acidobacteriota; class Vicinamibacteria; order Marinacidobacterales; family Marinacidobacteraceae; genus Marinacidobacterium. Next base: position 36,756 of record JAJEFG010000060.1, read on the forward strand.
AGCGCCGCGATCGTTTCCTCATCGAGCGTCAGGTCCACGGCAGCGGCGAGTTCCTCCATCTGTTCGACGCGGGTGGCGCCCACGATCGCCGAGTCCACTCCCGGCACCGACAGGAGCCAGGCGAGCGCCACCTTCGCCGGCTGCTCTCCGAGGCGGGCGGAGACCTCGATCAGCGTATCGAGCACCTCGAAGTCCGCGTCCTCGTAGTACAGGCGGTCCGCGTAGGCGTCGTCCCTGGCCCGCGGCGTCGCATCGCGACTGGTGCGGGTACGGTTGCCGGCCAGGAATCCCCGCGCCAGCGGGCTCCAGGGAATCATCCCGATCCCCTGGTCGAGGCAGAGCGGCACCATCTCGCGCTCCTCCTCGCGATACACGAGATTCAGGTGGTTCTGCATCGAGACGAACCGCGACGCGCCCATGGCGTCCGCGGTGAAGAGCATGGTGGCGAACTCCCAGGCGGCCATGCTGCTGGCGCCGAGATAGCGCACCTTTCCGGCCTTCACCAGCGAGTCGAGCGCCTCGATGGTTTCCTCGACGGGGGTTTCGTGATCGAACCGGTGGATCTGGTAGAGGTCGATGTAGTCGAGCCCGAGGCGCTTCAGGGACGCGTCGCAGGCGGCGAGGATGTGTTTTCGCGAAAGGCCGCCGCGGTTCGGGCCCTTGGCGACCGGGAAGTACACCTTGCTGGCGAGCACGTAGTCCTCGCGGTGCGCCAGTTCCCGGAGCATCTTGCCGGTGATCTCCTCGCTGACGCCTTTCGAGTACATGTTCGCGGTGTCGAAGAAGTTGATGCCGAGGTCCAGCGCCTTCCTGAAGTGGGCGCGTGACGCTTCCTCGTCGAGGATCCAGGAACGCCAGTTCGGATCGCCATAGGTCATGCAGCCGAGCGTCAGCCGGCTGACCTCGAGGCCCGTGGTGCCCAGTCGCACGGTCTTCACGAAGCGCTCCCCTCCTCGATGCGGGCGCCGGCCAGTCGTACGACCAGGATGGCCGCCGCGATGCCGGCAATGAGCGCGATCCCCGGGGACACCCCGAAACTGGTCGGGAGGATGCCGAGGACGATCGCGATTCCCGCCGCGCTCAGCGCGTAGGGGAGCTGCGTCTTGACGTGGTCGAGGTGGTCGCAGGCCGAGGCCATGGAGCTGAGCACGGTCGTGTCGGAGATCGGCGAGCAGTGGTCGCCGAAGACCGCGCCCGCCAGCACCGCCCCGACGACCCCCATCAGGATGGGATCGGAAACGGCGACCGCCAGTCCGGCGTTCTGCGCCAGCGCGTGGGAGAGGGGGATCACGAGGGGCATGAGCACCGCCATGGTGGCCCAGCTCGTTCCGGTCGCGAACGCCATCACCCCCGCGACCACGAAGGTGAGCGTGGGCAGCAGACTCGGATTCAGGACGTTCTGGAGCACCTGGACGAGGTACTGCGCGGCGTGGAGGTCCGCGGTCACGTCGCCGATGCACCAGGCGAGGATCAGGATCACGATCGCGAGGACCATGGACTGGAGTCCGGCGATCCAGGCGCCGATCGCGCTGCCGAGCGTGAGGATCCGGCGGGCCACCGCGAGCACGATGCCCGTCACGCAGCCAGCGACCGAGGCCCAGAGCAGGGAGATGTAGGAATCCGAGTTCGTGACGATCTCGCGGAGGCCGTAGGCCGTGACTCCTTCGGCAGCAAGCGCACGTGAGCCCGTCAGCCAGATGGCGATCCCGGCGGTGACCAGAACCGCCAGCACGGGAAACACGCCTCCCATCCAGAGTCCCGACGAAACCTTCGCTACCCCGGGGTCCTCGTCAAGCGACTCCGTTGCCGGCTCGGAGCCCGGCCGGAGCGGCTGGTTGAGGCGCCGCGCCCGCTCCTCGGCGGCGCGCATCGGACCGAAATCCCGTCCCAGGAAGCCGACCGCGAGCGCCAGGGCGAAAGAGAAGATCGGATAGAAGCGGTAGGGAATGGTGCGCAGGAACACCGAGTACCCGTCTTCGGGATAGTCGATCAGCTCCAGGCCCTGGTCGATGAGCCCGACTTCGTAGCCGACCCAGGTGGAGACGATGACGGTGCTGGCTACCGAGGCCGCTCCCGTATCGGTCAGGAACGCCAGCTTCTCGCGGGAGATCCGCAGGCCGTCGGTGATCGGCCGCATGAGGTTGCCGCGGATGATCACGTTCGCGTAGTCGTCGAAGAAGACGACGAGCGCGGTCACCATGGTGCTCACCTGGCCGCGGCGCGCGGTACGGGCGAAGCTCGTGATGAGCTGGGCGAATCCCCGCGCTCCGCCGCTCCTCGAGAGGATCCCGGCGAGGCCGCCGAACATCATGCTGAAGACGATGATGTGGGCGCGGTCGCTGTCGGTAATCGCCCCGATGACGTAGCGGCTTCCCACCTCGAAGAAGCCGGCGAGGGGGTTGAAGTTCAGGAGCAGGGTGCTCCCGACCCAGACTCCCGCCACCAGGGCGAGGACGACCTGACGGAAAAGGACCGCCAGCAGGATGGCGAAGACCGGCGGGGCGAGCGACCAGATGCCCGGAATGGCCCGGGTTCCCGCGGTCCCGCGGGCATTGCCGTCCTCGGCCGAGATCTCGAACCGGCCGCTGTTCTCGACGAGGACACTCGAAAAGACGACGGCGCCGTCGCCCCGGTGCGTCGGGGAACCCGCTTCGTCCACCCCGCCGAGGCGCGGCATCCCGGAATAGCCGGGGAGCGGATCTCCCGATTCCGCCTGCGGGGTGACGACGATCTCGAACGGGACGCCGGTGAGCACCACCCGGGGCGCTTCGAGCACAAACGAGGCCGGGTGCTGCTCCATCGCGGGGGCCGCTTGCTGGGCCTCGGCCGATCCCGCAAAACAACAGATCGCAACGGCGTACGCCGCCCACGACGCCGGAGAGAACCGGGTCCGGGCACGAAACCTGAGCGGCCGCGTCATTCCGGCGCAGGATACCGGGAATTCGCGCTCCCTAGACCCACCATGCCGGTCGGAGGCCGGTGTTCCACGGCGGCGCGATGTGAGGATCGGTGGAGTTACGACGTGCGCGGCGCGGAGCGCCGCGCGTGCCGGTCTGGAGACCGGCGTTCCGGAGTCCCGGCGACGACCTACTCTCCCACAGCGCTTCCGCTGCAGTACCATCGGCGCTGGAGGACTTTACTGCCGTGTTCGGAATGGGAACGGGTGTGGCCCCTCCGCTCGGGTCACCGGGACAAAAACGATCCGTTGCAAATTGTGGAAGCGTCTAGCGGGACGTTCCGGAGTCGGAACGTCAAGGTGCTTTGCGTGCAGCAGCTTCGGCGAATCAGTCAGTTCCGGTAACAGACAATTTCTGTCACCGGAAACTCGTGATACGCACGATGTGGTCAAGCCTCACGGCCGATTAGTACCCGTCAGCTGAGACGATTACTCGCCTTACACTCCGGGCCTATCAACCTGGTGGTCTTCCAGGGGCCTTCAGGGATCTGATGATCCGGGAGATCTCATCTTGGGTGGGGCTTCGCGCTTAGATGCTTTCAGCGCTTATCCCGTCCGAACGTGACTACCGAGCAATGCCCCGAGGCGGAACAACTCGTACATCAGAGGTTCGTCCAGCCCGGTCCTCTCGTACTAGGGCCAGCTCCCCTCAAATCTCCTGCGCCCACGACAGATGAGGACCGAACTGTCTCACGACGTTCTGAACCCAGCTCGCGTACCGCTTTAATGGGCGAACAGCCCAACCCTTGGAACCTGTTTCAGCTCCAGGATGCGATGAGCCGACATCGAGGTGCCAAACCTAGCCGTCGATATGAACTCTTGGGCTAGATAAGCCTGTTATCCCCGGAGTACCTTTTATCCTTTGAGCGACGGCCCTTCCATTCGGAACCGCCGGATCACTAAGCCCTGGTTTCCCATCTGCTCGACTTGTAGGTCTCGCAGTCAAGCGCGCTTGTGCCTTTACACTCTGCGGCTGGTTTCCAATCAGCCTGAGCGCACCTTAGGGAGCCTCCGTTACATTTTGGGAGGCGACCGCCCCAGTCAAACTACCCGCCTGACAGTGTCCCTGACCCGGATTCACGGGCCCAGGTTAGAACTCCAGAACGATGAGAGTGGTATCTCACGAATGGCTCCCCCAGAGCCGGAGCTCTGAGTTCAAAGCCTCCCACCTATTCTGCGCACAACGCACCAGAATTCACTGCCAGGTTATAGTAAAGGTTCACGGGGTCTTTCCGTCTTGTCGCGGGTAGCCGGCATCTTCACCGGCATTACAATTTCACAGTGTCCCCCGTTGAGACAGCGCCCAGATCGTTGCGCCATTCGTGCAGGTCGGAACTTACCCGACAAGGAATTTCGCTACCTTAGGACCGTCATAGTTACGGCCGCCGTTTACCGGGGCTTCGATTCAGAGCTTCGCCCGAAAGCTAACCCCTCCTCTTAACCTCCCGGCACCGGGCAGGCGTCAGACCCTATACATCGTCTTGCGACTTGGCAGAGTCCTGTGTTTTTGGTAAACAGTCGCCCAGGCCACTTCACTGCGGCCTCCTCGGGCTTTTACACCCTACCGAGGCACTCCTTCTCCCGAAGTTACGGAGCTATTTTGCCGAGTTCCTAAACGAGGGTTCTCACTTGCGCCTTAGGATTCTCTCCTTATCCACCAGTGTCGGTTTACGGTACGGACACCCGGAAACTCGCTAGAGGTTTTTCTTGGCAGCCAGAGTCAACCAGTTGGCTTGTCCGAAGACGCGCTTCCCCGCAACTCTTGAATCACGGGATCCGGATTTGCCTGGATCCCCATCTTGAGCAACCGCCGCCCCAATCCAATCGGGCGTAGGCCTATCTGTCTGCGTCACCCCATCACTCAAACGCTTCCAAGGTGGTGCAGGAATGTTGACCTGCTTCTCATCGACTACGCCTTTCGGCCTCGCCTTAGAGTCCGACTAACCCAGGGCGGACTGACCTTCCCTAGGAAACCTTGGATATTCGGCGTCCAGGGTTCTCACCTGGATGACGTTACTTATGCCGGCAGGGTCACTTCCATGCGGTCCATCGGTCCTCACGGTCCGACTTCAACCCCCATGGAACGCTCCTCTACCAATGCCAAAAAATGGCACTCCGCAGCTTCGGTAACAGACTTGAGCCCCGTTAAATTATCGGCCCGAAGCCGCTCGACCAGTGAGCTGTTACGCTTTCTTTAAAGGATGGCTGCCTCTAAGCCAACCTCCTGGCTGTCTGAGCGTCTTCAGATCCTTTCCCACTTAGCCTGTGTTTGGGGACCTTAGCTGGCGGTCTGGGCTGTTTCCCTTTCGACTACGGAGCTTAGCCCCCGCAGTCTGACTCCCGGGATACGGATTCATGGTCTTCGGAGTTTGGTTGGATTCAGTAAGCTTGTGGGCCCCCTAGTCCATCCAGTGCTCTACGGCCACGACCGACCTCCCGAGGCTAGCCCTAAAGCTATTTCGAGGAGAACGGGCTATCACGAGGTTTGATTGGCCTTTCACCCCTATCCTCAGCTCATCCAAGCGGATTGCATCCCACACTGGTTCGGGCCTCCAGACGGCGTTACCCGTCCTTCACCCTGGCCAAGGATAGATCACCTCGCTTCGCGTCTATTCCCAGCGACTCGACGCCCTGTTCAGACTCGCTTTCGCTACGGCTCGCTTTGAAACTTAACCTTGCCACTGAGAATAACTAGCCGGCTCATTATGCAAAAGGCACGCGGTCGAGCGTCGTTGATGTCAAGGCATTGCTGCCTATAGCCACCCATAGCTCTCCCACTGCTTGTAGAC
>JAJEFG010000060.1:45000-94935 GCA_022820545.1 Acidobacteriota bacterium
TGAGCCATTACCTCACCAACAAGCTAATTGGCCGCGGGCTCCTCTCCAGGCGCCAGGCCCCGAAGGGTCCCCAGCTTTGGTAGCCGATCTTGTGATCGGCCACGTTATGCGGAATTAGCTCAAGTTTCCCTGAGTTATTCCCCACCCGGAGGCAGATTACCCACGTGTTACTCACCCGTTCGCCGCTCTACTAGGGAACCGAAGTCCCCGTTCGCGCTCGACTTGCATGTGTTAGGCACGCCGCCAGCGTTGATTCTGAGCCAGGATCAAACTCTCCAGTTGGAAATCCGGAGTCTCCGAAGAGATCCCGGAAAGTGATCCACACCGGCGCCGGACGCCGTGGGACGAATCCTACGGATCACGGCAGTGCGTCCCGAAGGACGCGGAGCCGGTGTTATTGAGTTCGACCTGTCTGTTCGAAAAAGATTTGAGTTTGCTCGCTTGACTGAGCTCGCTCTGCCTTGTTGAAAGTGAACCGGAATGCCCCGCAGGGCGAAGCGGGCAGTTTACACGCGCAGGGGGTTCAAGGCAATGCCGGGAATCTGGAGCACCGGACCGGAGTCCGGTACTGCCAGGGAATCCCGGCCCCGCCACCGCGTCGGGGCGCCGGTTACGGAGCCGGCACGACCCGGAGGAACCGCCGCTTTCCGACCTTCAGCACCGCCCCGTCCGCCGGTGCGGCGACCGCGACATCCTGGAGCACCCGTTCCCCGTCCAGCGAAACGGCGCCCTGGCTCAGCAGCCGCCGGCCCTCGCCTCTGGAGCGGGCGAGGCCCGAGGAGGTGAGCAGGTCCAGCATCCTTATCGGGGACGCCGCGGTGAACGAGGGCATTTCGTCCGGCACCGTCCCTCTGGCGAAGACGGCCTCGAAGCGGTCCCGCGCCCTCTCCGCCTCCCTCGGGGAGTGGAAGTCGGAAACGATCTGGACGGCGAGATCCTGTTTGACGCGCTTCGGGTGGAGCGTTCCGTCGTCCACGCCGGCGCGCAGCGCCGCGATCTCCGCCGGAGTACGGTCGGTGAGGAGCTCGTAGTAGCGGTAGGTCAGCTCGTCGCTGATGGACATGAGCTTGCCGAACATCTCGTCCGGCGCCTCGGTAACGCCCACGGCGTTGCCGAGGCTCTTCGACATCTTCTCGGTTCCGTTCAGCCCTTCCAGCAGCGGCATGGTCAGCGCCACCTGCGGTTCGAGTCCGTACTCGCGCATGATGTGGCGGCCCACCAGCAGGTTGAAGAGCTGGTCGGTCCCTCCCAACTCGAAGTCGGCCTTCATCGCCACCGAGTCGTAGGCCTGCGCCAGCGGGTACAGGAACTCGTGGATCGAGATGGGTTGCTCGCCGCGAAAGCGCCGGTGGAAGTCGTCCCGCTCCAGCATCCGGGCCACGGTGTAGCGGGAAGCGAGCCGAATGAGACCCTCCGCCCCCAGCGCCGAGAGCCACTCGCTGTTGAAGGCAACGACGGTCTGGTCCGGATCGAGGATCTTGAAGACCTGCTCCTTGTAGGTCTCGGCGTTCTCCCGGATCGCTTCCTCCGTCAGTTGCGGGCGGGTCTTCGAACGGCCGCTCGGATCCCCGATCATCCCGGTGAAGTCCCCGATCACGAACCAGACCTCGTGACCGAAGTCCTGGAAGTGCTTCATCTTCCGCATCACGACGGTGTGGCCGAGATGGAGGTCCGGCGCGGAGGGATCGAAACCCACCTTGACCCGGAGGGGTTCGCCTGACGCAACCGACCGCTCCACCTTGGCGCGGAGTTCCGCGCGCGGCTCGATGCGGTCCGCACCCTTCTCGAGGAGCGCGACCTGCTCGGCGGCCGACGCCTTACTGCGCATAGGTCGGCTTTCGCTCGGCCTCCGAGTGGATCTCGGCGGCAGCCCGCTCCGCCGCCTCGGAGAGCAGGATCCGGCGTCCCTGGCGCCGGATGCCGCCGTCGAGGAGCAGTCCGATGGCCCGCGGATAGATCTGATGTTCGAGGGTCAGGATGCGCGCCGTGAGGGTCTCGTGCGTGTCCTCGTCGTGCACCCGGATCGCCGCCTGGAGCAGGACCGGGCCGGTGTCCAGCGTCTCGTCGGCGAAGTGCACCGTGCAGCCGGCGATCCGCACTCCGTAGTCGAGGGCCTGGCAGGGGGCGTCCAGACCCTTGAACGCGGGGAGCAGGGAGGGATGGATGTTGAGCACCCGGTCCGGGAAGGCGTTCAGCAGCACCGGCGAGACGATGCGCATGAAACCCGCGAGACAGACCACGTCCACGCGATGCTGGCGCAGCGACTTCACGATTTCGGTGTCATAGGACTCGCGGTCCGGAAAAGCGCGGTGGGAAAGGACTGCCGTCGGCACTCCGTAGGTCTTCGCGATCTCGAGGCCCCTGGCCTTGCCGCGGTTGCTGAACACCAGGGCGACCTCGGCGTTCAGTGACCCGGTCTCGATGGCGTCCAGGATCGCCTGGAGATTCGAACCGCGGCCGGAGATGAGCACGCCCAGCCGCCGGCCGGGCGTAGGAAGAGTACGGATGGGTTCGTCGGTCATGCGAGGCGGCCCCGGTACCGAACCCGGGGCGTGTCGGCGGCGTCCGTCACTTCGCCAAGGCGAAAGGCGCCGGAGAGGGTTTCGAGGATGGTCTGCTCGTCGCGAGCCGCCACCACCGCGATGAGACCCACACCGCAGTTGAACGTCCGGAGCATCTCCCCCTCGGCGATGCCGCCGGCGTCGGCCAGCAACCGGAAAAGGGGAGGAAGGCGGAACGAATCAAGGTTCACCTCGGCGGACGTGCCTCGTGGGAGGACCCGGGGAAGATTGTCGCTGATTCCGCCACCGGTGATGTGGGCAAGCGCGCGCAGGCCCCGGTGGCGCAGCAGCGGGCGGAACTCCGGCAGGTAGCAGCGGTGCGGCGCCAGCAAGGCGTCCGCCGCCGTGACGTCCAGTCCCGGCAGGACGTCATCGATCGCGAGTCCCAGCCGTTCGAACACGATGGCGCGCGCCAGCGAATAGCCGTTCGTGTGGAGTCCGGACGAAGGAAGACCGATGAGGACGTCGCCGGGGACCGCCGAACGGCCGTCCAGGATGCATGCCTCCTCGACCACTCCGACGATGGTCCCCGCCAGGTCGTAGTCGCCGCCCGGGTAGAAGCCGGGCATCTCCGCGGTCTCGCCGCCGAGGAGGGCCACGCCGAACTCCCGGCAGGCGTTCACGATGCCGCGAATCACGCCCTCGGCGACGCCGGCGTCGAGCCGGCCCATGGCCAGGTAGTCCAGGAAGAAGAGCGGTTCGGCGCCCTGGACCAGGATGTCGTTGATGCAGTGGGAAACCAGGTCGTAGCCCGGGACCTCGTGGCGGCCGGCGTCCCGCGCCACCCGCAGCTTCGTTCCCACCCCGTCCGTCGAAGCCACCAGCACCGGCCGCTCGAAGCCGGCCGTGTTCAGCCGGAAGAGGCCCCCGAAGCTGCCCACGTCGCTCAGGACCTCGGGCCGGCGCGTGCTGGCGACCAGCGGACGAATGCGGTCCAGGGCGCGGTCGGCCTCGTCGATGTCCACGCCGGCGGTCCGGTAGTCGAGACCGCCGGCCCGGGCTTCGCGGTCAGGTCCGGACATGCAGGTGGATTATCGCCGCCAGGCGCGACCCTTCAGGCCGGAACTGTCCAGGTCGGGCGGAGACCACGGCATCGCCGCACCGTCCTTGCCCTCGTCGCGAATAATCCGCAGGTCACGGAGGCCCCCTCATGCGCAGACTCTCCCCTTCCTTCCTGATCCTGCTCGTCGCCGCCGGCGCCGGCGCCCAGGACCACGCCAAGATCCAGAAGGACTTCCCGGCCGAGGAGTTCATCGAGCGCCGGGCCCGGGTGATGGAAGCGATCGGGGACGACGCCATCGCGATCGTGCAGGGCGCGCCCGCCCCTCCCGGCTTCATCGTGTTCCGGCAGTCCAACGAGTTCTACTACCTGACCGGAATCGAGGTCCCGCACTCCTACCTGGTGATCGACGGCAGGAACCGGCGGTCGCTCCTCTTCCTGCCCCGCCGCGACCCGCGGAAGGAACGGGGCGAGGGCAGGATGCTCTCCGCCGAGGACACCGAGGAAGCGATGGCCGCCAGCGGAGTGGACCAGGTCTTCGCGATCGACCAGCTCGCCCGCCAGCTCTACGGGTTCGCCCTCCGTCCCCCTTCCCCGACCCTCTTCACCTTCATGAGCCCCGCCGAGGGCCGCGGACAGAGCCGGGACGAGAACCTGATCGGCCACGCCCAGCACGTCTCCGATCCGTGGGATGGCCGGGCCTCCCGGGAAGGCGCCTTCGTTGCCAAGCTGCGCGAGCGCTACCCGCAGTTTCCCATCGCCGACCTGACGCCCGTCGTGGACACCATGCGGCTCCACAAGTCACCCCGCGAGCTGGAGCTGGTCCGGCGGGCGAGCGAGCTGGCCGGCATGGGCATCATGGAGGCGATGCGGTCCACGAAGCCCGGCCTTTTCGAGTACCAGCTCGACGCGGCGGCCTACTACATCTACCGGATCAACGGGTCGCAGGGCGAGGGCTACCGCTCCATCACCGCCACCGGAACGAACGCCTACTTCGGTCACTACTACCGCAACGACGCCGAACTGAAGGAGGGAGAACTGATCCTCATGGACCACGCCCCCGACTACCGCTACTACACGAGCGACATCGCCCGCATGTGGCCGGTCAGCGGGGTCTTCACCGAGGACCAGCGGAAGCTCTACACGTTCATCGTGCGCTACAGCGAGGCGCTCCTCTCCCGCCTCCGCCCGGGCGTTACCCCCGACCAGGTGATGGACGGCGCCGCCGAGGAAATGGAGCCGGTGATCGACGAACTCGGGTTCACCAACCCGCTTCACGAGAAGGCGGCCCGGGAAGCGCTCGTCTTCCGGGGGCATCTGTCCCATCCGGTCGGGCTGGCGGTCCACGACGTGGGCAGCTACCGCGCCCGACCCTTCGAGGCCGGACTCGTATTCGCGCTCGATCCCATGCTCTGGGTCCACGAGGAGCGGCTCTACGTGCGGATGGAGGACGTGGTCGCGATCACCGAGAACGGGGTCGAGAACTTCACCGACTTCATGCCGCGCACGGTGGACGAGATCGAGGCCTTCATGCGCGAGGAGGGCGTCCTTCAGCGCACCCCGCCGGATCCCGACACCCCGCCGCCGCCACGCTGACCGGGGAGCGCCCGCCGATTCTGCCGGCGCCTGCCGACCCCACCCCAAGCAGGGACTGACATGTCACGCGAACGCCTGAACTTCCTGTTCCTGAACCTCGGGCACTTCCTCGATCACCTGTTCATGCTGATCTTCGCGACGGTCGCGGCGCTCCGGCTCGCGGAGGAGTGGGGGATGAGCTACGCGGCGCTCATTCCCTACGCCACACCGGGCTTCGTGGCGTTCGGACTCGGTTCGCTCCCGGCCGGCTGGATCGCCGACAAGTGGAGCCGCGAAGGGATGCTGATCGTCTTCTTTGTCGGCATCGGGGCGAGTTCGATCCTGACCGCGCTGGCCGGCTCGCCGATCCAGATCGCGTTGGGACTCCTCGCGATCGGCGCCTTCGCCGCGATCTACCACCCGGTCGGACTCGCCATGGTCGTGCACGGCCGGCGGAAGACCGGCGTTCCGCTCGCGATCAACGGCGTCTACGGGAACCTGGGAGTCGCCGTCGCCGCTTTGCTCACGGGGTACCTCATCGACACCGGAGGCTGGCGCCAAGCGTTCGTGGTACCCGGCGCGATCTCGATCGGGATCGGCGCCGCCTACGCGGCATTCGTCCGGGAAGGCCGGAAGTCCCGGAACGGTCTCCCGGGTGAACCCGCCGCCGCCCCGGAGACCACGGCCAGCGCGTCGGCGATCGACCGCGCCACGTTCACGCGGGTACTGACGGTCATCGTGTTCACCACCGCCATCGGAGGCCTGAACTACCAGAGCACCACGTTCGCGCTCCCCAAGATCTTCGACGAGCGACTCACCGAACTCGCCGGCTCGGCGACGGCGGTCGGAGGCTACGCGTCTCTCGTGTTTGCGGTCGGAGCGCTGGCCCAGCTGGTGGTCGGCCACCTCGTGGACCATCACTCCCTGCGCACCGTCTTCCTGTTCGTGGCGGGGCTGCAGGCGGCGTTGTTCGCGCTCATGGTCCAGCTCTCCGGAATCGCCGCCCTCGTCGTCGCCGCCGGGTTCATGTTCGTTGTCTTCGGGCAGATCCCGATCAACGACGTCCTCGTGAGCCGGATCACGAACAGCGCGTGGCGCAGCCGCGTCTATGCCATCCGCTACCTGATGACCTTCTCGGTGATGGCCTCCACCCTGCCGGTCATCGCCGGGATCCACGCCGCCCGGGGGTTCGGCGCGCTCTTTGTCGTGATGGCGGTGACGGCGACGGGCATCTTCAGCGCGGTACTGATGCTTCCGCGCACCGGGGCGGTCGCGGGGCGACCGGTCAGCGGGTGACGCTGATCGTGACCTTGGCGCGTGCAAGGCGGGGTCGAGATCACCGGGTCACGGTCCCGTTTCGAATGCGCCACCCCAATTCGCCCGCGAAATCAGGAACAAGACACCCGGCCCCAACGCCGAATGCGGCGACAATGCACGCCGCCAACCGAACTCGAAGAACGGACCCACCCCGATGGCCAAGAAGGCGGCTTCCAGCAAACGGACCTCGAAACGCACGCTGAACGCGCAGAACCTGAAGTCCCTGGGCGCTCCGCGGCTCGCCGAGCTACTGATGGCGGTCACGGCGAAAGACACCGGCGCCAAACGCCTCCTCCGGCTCGAACTTGCGATCCTCGCGGGCCCCGAAGCGGTGGCGAAGCTGGCCCGCACACGACTCGGAGCGCTCGCGAAGGCCGAGACGCGCGTCTCGTGGAAGCAGGTACCCGCGCTGTCCGCCGATTTGGAGGCGCATCATCGCGCCATCATGAGCAGCGCGGGGAAGGAGAAGCCGGCCCTGGCGATCGAACTGCTGTGGCTGCTGATCGCCGCCGCCGCCTCGCTCCGGGACCGCAGCGGCTTCGTGACCGGATACGGAGAGGTCCATAAGGAGGCGATACGGCAGCTTGGCGAGCTGGCCAGCGTCGCGAGGCCGGACCCGGAGGCGCTCGCCGAGGACGCGTTCCGGGCTCTCGTCCAGGGACGCGGCTACAACGAGCCGATCATCCCGGCGCTGGCGCCGGCGCTCGGAGCCGCAGGGCTGGCGCATCTCAAGCGGCGACTACGAGAACGCGACGATCACAGCCGGAGCGGACGCGAGCCGCTCCTCGCAATCGCGGACGCGGAGGGCGATGTGGACGAGTTCATCCGACTCCACCCCGCGGAGGAGCGGAAGCGGCCGCGCTACGCAGCGGATATCGCCCGCCGCCTGCTCGAGGTCCGTCGGGCCGGGGAGGCGCTGCGAACGCTGGACGCCGCGGAGGGAGGCCAGGACGCTCGAGACATCATGGACCGGCCGGACTTCGGCTGGGCCGATGCCCGGATCGAGGCGCTGGAGGCTCTGGGCCGTCACGAGGAGGCCCAGGAGCAGCGTTGGTCGTGCTTCGACCGCGAACTCTCGATCCGGCACCTGCGCGCCTGGGTGCATCGCTTCCCGGGCTTCGACGGCATGGACGCCGAGGAACGGGCGTTCGATCACGCCGAGCGCTTCCACGACGAGACCGCGGTCCTTGATCTCTTCGTGCAGTGGCCGGACCTGGCGCGGGCCTCCTCCTTCGTACTCCGCCACGCGGAAGCGCTGAACGGCCACCACGACCACACCCTCACGTTCGCGGCGGAAGAACTGGCGGCCCGGTTTCCGCTCGCCGCCACGCTGGTGCTGCGATGCATGATTGACCACGCCCTGGGCAAGTATCGGAAGGAACGCTTCAGGGACGCCGCCCGGCAACTCGTCGAGTGCGCGGGACTCGCGGGCGCGATCGCGGACTTCGGGCGCCACCCGGACCACGAGGCCTATGTGAAGGCCCTGCGGCAACGACACCCGTACGAATACGGGTTCTGGTCGAAGGTGCGATAGATCGCTCGCGAGCGCCGGGCGCCGTCGCATGGTGGCGAGGCCGGACGAGCCGTCAGCGCGCGATGTTGATCGTGACCGTCGCCGGCCCGCCGTCTTCCGTCAGGCCGTAGTACTCCAGCCGGAACTGGTCGCTTGCATAGGCGGGACCGCGCGGCGATCCCTCGTGGATCTGGCGCATGATGCCGACGTTCCCGAGAGACAGGAGGTGTCCGGGGGCCAGTTCCTTCCCCGAGTCGCGGAGCTGATCGCGGAGCCAGCGGACGGCCGCGATGGGGTCGTACCACTCGGCCATGGAGCCCTCCTGGATGACCGCGTCGTTCTCGTCGAGCACCGCGTAGTCGAAGGAGCGGAGGCGCGCGAGCCATTCCTCGGTGGCCTCGATGGGAACCGGATCGCCGGCGAACGCCCAGCGGGAGATCATGTTGGACACGATCATCCGGTTCACCGTTGCGGTTTCCGGGTCGTACCAGGGATCCGGGATCTCGGCGAAGGGCACCACGGCGTCCAGCCCGGCCAGGATCTCGAGGTCGGTCTCGGCGGTGTTGATGGACGCGTCGCCGACCCGGAGCGCAAAATCGGCTTCGAGGAAACCCGCGGCGGTTTCGTCCACCCGGATCGCGTCGCCGTCATCCCGGAACATGCCCGAAAGGAGATGCGCCCGGATGCCGCCCGGCGGGAAGTTCGGGTTCGGCGGGTTGGGGTCGTGACCTCCGGTCTTGTAGCCGACCACCTCGCCCAGCGGCAGGATCTCCACCATCGTGTCCTGCCAGCGGTACGCCTCGGCGAGCGGCATCTGGTGGACGAAGCCGGTGAGCATCCGGAGATTCACGAAGTCGTCGGCCATCGCCTCGACCTCGGCGCGGATCGCCGCGTCGGGGTCGGGTGGAGGGTCGTCAGCAGGTGCGCAACCGGTAAGCGCTGCCAGAAACAGGCCAGCAAATGAGAACCGGCACAAACGGGGAGCTGATGTCTTCATGGGACCTCTCCATTCGCGGTGCAGCGGTCGGCGATGGCAGCCTTCACGGCTTCGAGGTGCTCCTCGGCCTCGCGGACCCTCTTGGCGTGGCGCCATTCGTTGTCCCCCTGATTGGAGCGAGCGTGAACGTCACCCATGAGGTCGCGCCCGTCCAGGTCCGTGGCATCGCCTCCGAGCGTGCGGACCCTTCGCTCCGCTTCCTCCAACTCGGCCTCCAGGGCCTCGCAGGTCAAGTCAGGCGCGATCGCCGGCGGCTTTGAACAGCCACCGGCGAGGACGACGGCAGGAATCAACAGGAGGCTGAGTCTGGTCATGGTTCTTCCTCCTTCGGAATCGCCGACCCTGCCGAGTCGGACACATGATCCCACAACGCAAAACGGGGGAGCCTCCGAGGAGGCTCCCCCGCGTGATGGTCCCGTCCGACGGGCGCCGGAGCGCCCGCCGGATCGGGAAAGGTGCTTAGAACAGCAGCTTCGCGGTGAAGCGGATGATGCGCGGCGGCAGCACCCGCGAGGGCTGCAGGTAGCGCGAGCCGAAGCTCGTGATCAGCGCGTCCGCCGCCTGCGAGTTGAAGATGTTCGCGAAGTCGGCGCCGATCTCGATCCGGGCCTGATCGATGTCGAACCCCTTGCGGAAGTTGATGTCGAGCAGGTTTGCCACGGTCTCGGTGCGTTCGTCGCCGCGCTCGTAGGCGTAGATGGATTCCGATCCCTGCACGAGCCCGGTTGCTCGCGCGGTCGCAACCAGAGGGCTACCGGCGCGGGCCCGGTAGTTCCAGGCGATCTGGATGTCGAGCGGCGCGACGTAGCTGCCCGCCACGTTGAACACCCACGGCACGTCGGTCAGGACCGCGCCGTCGAGCCGGTTGATGTCCCGGTTCGGGTTGTTCCAGTCGGTCCCGTCCCAGGGCAGGGAGTGCGGAACGCCGCGGTGGCTCGAGAAGGTCGCTCCACCGAGCAACTGCCACCGGTTCGAGAACCGCTTCTGGAGCTGGAACGCAACCCCGTTGTAGTTGGTCTGCAGCTTCTCGACGTTGGTAATCGTGTTGTCCTGCAGGCCCCGGTACGCCTCCTGGAGTTCGTACACCTCGTACGTCGGCTGCGGACAGGTCGAGCACTCGAAGCTGGTCAGCGTGTAGGCCGACGGCGGCCGCGCCAGGTTCAGGCTCCCGAGGGAATCCCGGTGCTGGCGGCGGTGGAAGGTGGCGCTGAACGAGACCTCGGAGCCGAGGGTCGTGTCCACCCCGAGCGAAATGTCGTCGCTGTAGGGCCGGCTCGAGTTCTTGTCGTAGGGCGAGGCGCCAGCGCCCGAGAAACCGTTGAACTCGGAGAGGTCGATTTCGGGGCTGTCCACCAGCGTGCCGGACGGGCCCATGTCCACCAGCCGGTCCCCGTCGAGGTCGTTCCAGCCGACCCACGCGGAGCGACCGGCGTTCGGGTTCGCGCTCCCGGAGAGCCCGTTCCCCATCTGCGTGTAGTAGCGGCCCCAGCCGCCCTTCAGCGCCGCCCGCCCGTCGCCGAAGAGGTCGTAGGCGAAGCTGAGCCGCGGCCCGACGTTCATCGGCCAGTCCGGGAGTCCGCCGATCTCCGACGTAACCTCGAATGAGGCGTCGGAGAGTTGCTCCGAAACCGCCGTCCAGGTTCCGGGCGGGCTGCTCTGCACGGGGATGTAGCCGTAGACGCCGTCCAGGCGGACCCCGATGTTCAGGGTGAGCCGGTCGCCGATGGTCCAGGCGTCCTGCGCGTAGAGCGCCCAGGTGTTGAGGCGCTCGTGCGAGGTCTTGGGGGTCCGGGAAATGTTGATCCGATCGGGGACACCGTCGTTCAGTTCGCCGAAGGCGTCGCCGCTCTTGAACTGGCGGCTCTCGATGAACTCGCGGGAGGCCTGTCCGCCCACCTTGAAGTTGTGCGAACCGCCCGCCGTGTCGAGGTAGTAGGTCAGCGAGCCGTTGAACTGGTTCCGGTGGTTCGGACCCCACGACTCGCCGCGATAGTCCGCGTTGAACATCTCCGCCCGCACGGGATCTCGCACCGCAATGTCGTTCTCCGTGCAGGGCCGGGCGTCCGGATACTCGTCCACGGGAATCCCGCAGTACTCCGAATAGAGGATGTAGGGAGTCACACCGGTCATCCGGCCGAAACGCAGATCGAGGAGCGCCGCGTCACCGAGCACCCGGTTGTAGGAGGCGATGTAGTTGTCGGCCCACTGGTCCTGGAAGCGCGCGAGCTCGTCCGCGACCGCGGTGTAGGGTGGATCGCGCCGGTGATAACGGTCCTTCCAGTTGCGCTGGAGCGTCACCGAGAGCCGGTCGTTGTCGGTCGCCTGCAGGGTGAACTTGCCGCTGAGGTTGCGGATCCGGTTGTCGTCGATCGGCTGGGGCCCGACGTAGTCGGCCGGCGTGCTGATCTCCTGCTCGTGGATCCAGTCCCGGTAGGCGGTGAAGAACCACGCCTTGTCGCGGACGATCGGGCCGCCGAGGGTCCCGTTGATGTCGAGCGACTTGGTGATGGGGGCCCCGCCCGCCTCGGCGGGTTCTCCCTGGAGATCCACCGCGTTCCAGAGGCCGATCACGTCGCCGCTGAACTCGTTGCCGCCCGACTTCACGACCATGTTCATCAGCACGCCGCCGGTGTCGGACTCGGCGCTGTGGGTGGAGGTCTGGAAGTTGAACTCCTCGTACATCGAGAAGCCGTAGTACTGCATCGTCCAGCCGCCGGTGCCGCCGGGCCAGTTCACCTTGAGTCCGTCCACCTGGAAGCTCTGCATGGTGGCGGAGGAGCCGAAGATCTCCATGCCGTACTGCTGCATGCCGTTGCTGCCGCCGACGTCGATCCGGGTGGTCACCATGCCGGGTACGAGTCCGGCCATGACCCACGGGTTCCGTCCGGTGGGAACGGCCTCGAGCAGCTCCTGCTCGATGTTGGTCTGGACGGTCGCGCTGCGCACGTCCACGACCGGCGCGTCGCCGGTGACGGTCACCGTCTCTTCCACACCGGAAAGTCCCATCGAGGCGTTGACCTCGAGAGTGCGGGCGACGCTGAGCCGCACGCCCTCCTGAACGACGGTCTGGAAGCCGGCGAGGGCGAACGTCACGCTGTATTCGCCCGGCGGAAGGGCCGAATGGCTGTAGGAACCACCCGCTCCGGTGGTCGTGCTCCGGGATCCGATCAGCGCGGGGCTGTTGACGGTGACCGTCACCCCGGGGAGGACGGCCCCCTGTTCATCGGTCGCTGTCCCGGTGATCGTGCCCGTCTGCTGGGCGAACGCCGGGACCGCCGCAAGCATCGCGAGCGCGACCAGAATTGCGGTCTTACGCATGAAGAACCTCCTCACGAGGCGTGGTTCGAAGGACCGAGTCCGGGCTGCCATGAGGCCCCGGGAGAGAATGCGCGGTAGCCGGACGCCGCCGCCCCGTGAGGGCGTGTCCGCGTGCACAGTTCGGCCGAAAACGAGAAAGAGTCAATTTGGCGCACCGTATCACGCAAGTCCCATTCCCTCCTAGCACCCCCGAAGGCGCGGCGCACCGGAGGAGGCACAGGACCGTTTTTCAACGACCTATGGACGGACGAAAGAGCGTCGGGGGACGGCTCCGATTCGGATTTCCGGTTTTCCGAAGCGCAACTCCAACGAGTCGTATGTTGCTGGCGCCTGTGCTCGTTCTGCTGGCCGGGGTGGCGGCGGCCCCGGAACCGGGACCGGCGCAGCCGCTGCCGGAGGCGCGGCGGTTGTTCGGGGAAGGGCGACCGGAGGCGGCCGTCACCGCCCTCGTCGAGGAGTTCGCGGCCAACCCGAACTCATCCGACGGGACCCGGCTGCTGTGGGACGTGGCGCGTGGAGCGGCTCCCCGTCCTGATCTCATCGACGCCGTGGCGTCCGCCGCCGACCGGCTCGGCCCCGACGGCTGGCTGGCCTCCGGCGTACTGCTGCGGCGTGGTTTCCGTCCGCTCGACGCACTGGCGGCGTTCGAGCGAGCTGCGGTCGCGGGAGCGCGGGACGCTTCGCGGGTCGACATCGAGGCGGGCTGGCTGCTCGCCGAACTTCGATCCCACGAACTCGCCCTCGCCCGGTTCGGGCGCCACCCGGCAGTCCCCGCGGCGATGCACGGCAAGGCGGTGGTGTTGGCGAGGGACCGGCAAACCGACCAGGCGTTCGATCTGGTTGACGCACTTCGCCGCGCTGATCCCGCGAATCCCGGGGCCGTTCTGCTGCGGGCAGAACTGCTGGACAGCGTCGGACGGGGAAGCGAGGCGCTCGCTGCGCTGCGGGCGCTGGCGGACAAGGCGGGCCAGGCCAGCCCCGCCGGGTTCCGGCTGGCGCGGATTCTGGTGCAGCAGCGCCGGTTCGGGGAGGCGGAACCGATCCTCCGGGCCGTCCTCGCGGCGGACTCCGGCAACGCCGAGGCGTGGCACGCAATGGCCCGCGCGCACCAGGGACAGGATCGTTCCGGCGACGCCGTAGCAGCGTTCGAGCGGGCACTCGAGGAGGATCCGGCGCTCAACGAGGCGCGTTTCGGGCTCGCACAGTTGCTCACCCGGCAGGGCGAGCGCGAAGCGGCGGCGCCGCTCTTCGCCGAGTTCGAGCGGCGGAAGGCGATCACCGACGAATCAGGGCGCCTGCTCGGGGAGGCCGAGCTGCGCCCCGAGGACTATCGGCGAGTCGAGGCGTTCGTCACGCACGCCCTTGCGAACGGGGACTTCGGGTTGGCCCTCCGGGGGGCGCAGCGGTTCCTGGTCGAGTTTCCCGAGGATCCGGAGCGGCACCTACTGCTCGCCCGGGTGTTCCGGGAGGGCGGGAGCCGCGCCGACGCGGAGCGGGTGCTGCAGCGAGGGCTCCATCGGTTCGCGGGGAATGAAGAGGCGGAGCGGCGGTTCGAGGCGGGGCTACGGGCGATCGGCGCGCGGTAGGGGAACGTCGTCTGCGCTGGTTTCGTGCTCCCGCGCGATGCCGACCGTAGGTCAGCGTTCCAAGCCGGCGCGCCACCCTGCCGGTCCGAAGGACGGCGTTGCCTGAAGAGTGCGCTTCGCCGCTTCGAGCTGGGACTTGATGGCTCCGGGGCCGCCGCGGACGCTGCGGCGGGCGACGGACGCCCGATAGTCCCAGACAGCCTTCACGTCCTCGTCGAAGGCGGGAGAGAAGCCGCGCAGGGTCGCGAGGTCCAGGTCCGGGGGCTCGGCGGACTTCCGCTCGCAGTGGGCGAAGACCTCTCCGGCGACCCGGTGCGCATCGCGAAACGGCAGTCCCCGGGCCACGAGGTACTCCGCGAGGTCCGTCGCCAGGAGATCCCAGGAGAGCGCGGCGCGCATCCGTTCCTCGGAAATCTCCATGGTCCCGACGGTGCCCTCGGCGACCGGCAGGGCCAGCCGCAGGGTGTCCAGGGTGTCGAAGCAGGGCTCCTTGTCCTCCTGGAGATCCCGCTGGTAGCCGGAGGCGAGTCCCTTCCCCACGGTGAGGAGCGCCACCAGGTTGCCGATGAGCCGGCCGGCCTTCCCGCGGATCAGCTCGCTACCGTCGGGGTTGCGCTTCTGGGGCATGAGGCTCGACCCCGTGGACCAGGCGTCGCCGAGGCGCACGAAGCCGAACTCGGCGGACGACCAGAGCACCAGGTCCTCCGCGAGCCGCGAAAGGTGCACCCCGAGGATGGCGCCCGCGGCGAGGAACTCCATCGCGTAGTCACGGGTTCCCACGGCGTCCACGCTGTTGTCGAGAACCTCCGCGAGTCCGAGTTCACCGGCGATCGCCTCGCGGTCCACCGGGTAGGGGTTGCCGGCGAGCGCGCCCGCGCCCATCGGTGAGGCGGAGGCCCGCCGGCCGGCGGCTTCGAGCCGCTCGCGGTCACGCGTCAGCGCCCAGAAGTGAGACAGCAGCAGGTGTCCGAAGACCACCGGCTGGGCGCGCTGCAAGTGCGTGTATCCGGGAACCAGGACCTCCGCAGACTCCTCCGCCCGGGCGAGCAAGGCGGTCCGGAGGCGGTCGAGCGCCTCGACCAGCGACGAGGTCGCGCTCGTCAGGTAGAGCCGGAACTCCGTCTGGGAGAGGTCGTTCCGGCTCCGCCCGGTCGGGAGTTTCCGGGCCAGTTCGCCGATCTCGTCGAAGAGCAGCCGCTCGACCGCGGTGTGGATGTCCTCGTCGTCGAGGGGCGGCGGCGGATCGGCGCCGAGCACCGCTCCCACCCGGTCGAGTCCCGCGAGCATCCGCTCGAGCTCGCCCGAATCCAGCACCCCCGCCCCGGCCAGGGCACGGGCGTAGGCCTGGTTGACGCGGATCTCTTCCGCGTGCAGCCGGCGGTCGAAGTGGACGGACTTCCCCAGCCGGTCGAGCGCGTCGGCCGGCGGCGCGGCGAACCGCCCGCCCCAGAGCTTCATGACTCCTCGTTCGGTGAGTCCGCGCCCGAAAGGCGCCGGATGCGCTCCGGAAGGCCGAACAGGCGGATGAAGCCCTCCGCATCCGACTGCCGGTACACCTCGTCGGCGCCGAAGGTCGCGAAGTCCTCCCGGTAGAGGCTCTTCGGGCTCTTGCGTCCCACCGCCTGGGCGAGGCCCCGGTGGAGGCGGACCCGCACCGTTCCCGTCGTGTTCCGGTGCGCCTCGGCGAAGAAGGCGTCGAGGGCCTCCCGGAGCGCGGAGAACCACTTGCCGTCGTACACCAGCTCGGCGTAGCGAAGTGCGACGGAAGCCGCGAAATGGTCCGTCGCCCGGTCGAGAGTGAGGCTCTGGAGGGCCGCTTTCGCCTCGTGGAGGATCGTGCCGCCCGGGGTCTCGTACACGCCGCGCGACTTCATCCCCACCAGCCGGTTCTCGACGATGTCCACCCGGCCGACCCCGTGCCGGGCCCCGGCCTCGTTCAGGCGGGTGAGCAGGGCGGCGGGGCCGAGGCGTTCGCCGTCCACCGCGACCGGGATGCCGCGCTCGAAACCGACGTCCACCGCCTCCGGGTCCGGCTCCGTGAGGTCGGGATTCCGGGTGATGCGGTAGAGGCTCGCCGGAGGAGCGTTCCAGGGGTCCTCGAGGTCCTCGCCCTCGTGGCTGAGGTGCAGGAGGTTCTGGTCGCGGCTGTAGAGGTCCCCCGCCTTCTGTTCGACGGGCACGCCGTGATGCGCCGCGTAGGCGAGGGCGTCCTCGCGCGACCGGATGTCCCAGAGGCGCCAGGGGGCGATAACCTCGAGATCCGGGGCGAGCGCGTGAAAGGCAAGCTCGAAGCGGACCTGGTCGTTCCCCTTGCCAGTGCACCCGTGGGCCACCGCGTCGGCGCCCTCCCGGCGGGCGACGTCCACCTGGTACTTGGCGATCGTCGGGCGGGCGAGCGAGGTGCCGAGCAGGTAGCGGCCCTCGTACACGGCGCCGGCCCGCACCGCCGGAAAGACGTAGTTGCCCACGAACTCGTCGCGCAGGTCCTCGACGAACACCGCCGAGGCCCCGGAGGCCATCGCCTTCTCCGACGCGGCCTGGAGGTCCTCGTTCTGTCCTACATCCGCGATGACCGCGAGGACTTCGGCGTCGTAGTTCTCCTTGAGCCAGGGAATCGCGCAGGAGGTGTCAAGTCCGCCGGAATAGGCGAGGGCAATACGTTTGGGCATGGCGATACGGGTCCGAATCCGGCGCGCGGAATGGAAGAAGCGGCGGCGGGCTGCGCGAAAGCGGAGCAGCGCGAGGGCCGGGAAACGAGCCGGGGCGCGGAGAATACTGTCTCGTGACCTTCTGGCGGCGCAGGAAACCGAAATGGCCATCGGGGGAGGCTCGCTCCGATCCGTTCGGTGAGCAGCGGTTCCGCGAGGTCCCGGAGCCGGAGGCGCCGCCGGACGAGGAGTGGACCGGCCCCGACCCGGAATCCGGGACCTGCGAACCCTGGGAGAGCGACGAGTTCACGCAGGCCGAGGGCTCCGATGCCGGGGACTACGATCCGGAATTGGAGGAACTGGAGGAAGAGGAGGAGGACCGGCCGGGCGTCATCCGGGGCGTCGTCTTCGGCCGGCCGGCGCGGGGAGTGCCGGATACGGACGCCTCCCAGCCGCACGTCGTCTCCACCATCCTCTCGAAGAAGCCCGGGAAGGACGCCGCCCGGGCGGTCGCCTGGACGCTCGGGATCCTCGCGGTGGTGAGCACCCTCTACTGGTGGGGACCTCCGGGCTTCGCGGCCGCGCTCCCGGCGAGCGGCGAGACGGTGTTCGAGCAGGGGGAGACCTGGCGCCTCCTGACCGCGATCGCGGCGCACGCCGACGCCATTCATCTGCTTTCGAACGCTGTTTTCCTCGCCTGGCTGATCTACCTCTCCTACGGGGCGTTCGGCCCCAGCCTCTATCCCTGGAGCGCAGTGCCGCTCTCGGCGGTCGCGCTCGCGGTGACGCTCGAGGGGTATCCGCCGAACATCCGCGTGGTCGGGGCGTCCGGAATGCTCTACCTGCTCGCCGGCGCCTGGCTCACGCTCTACGTGCTGGTGGAGCGCCGCCTCTCGGTGGCCAAGCGGATCGTCAGGGTGGTCGGGTTCTTTCTCGTCGTCCTCGTCCCGACCTCGATCCGCCCCGAAGTGAGCTACCGGGCCCACGGGATCGGGTTGTTCTTCGGCATCTGCCTCGGTCTCGCCTACTTCCTGGCCCGGCGCGACACCATCCGGAGCGGCGAGCGGTGGGAGTGGGATTAGCTGGAACGCGTCGTCGCGGTGGGTGACGTTACGACGGGCGCGGCGCCGAGCGCCGCGGTGCCGGTCTGGAGACCGGCGTTCCCCTACTGCCTCGGCCTCGTTGGGATTAGCTGGGGCAGTTTCGCGGCCCTCTCGGGCCGCGATGCCGGCCAGAGGCCGGCGCTCCGAGGCCGGCGTTCCCCACCTGCTGTTAGTCCTCCGGGCGGGAGCGTGGGGTGACGGCGGCGGCGCGCTCGGAGACCTTCGTGTAGAGGCGGGCCAGGTTCCCGCGCAGGATCGGATCGTCGCGGAAGGCTTCCGCCCGCTGCACCACCGGCAGCAGGGAGTCGGACTCCGGGTCCGGTGACTGGTCGAGGATTTCCCGCAGTTCGTCGAGTTCGATCGCCGGCCGGCGGACGCCGCTCGCCTTCCAGCGCCGGGCGATTCCGGTGATCACGGACTGCCGGTCCGCGCCGCGGAACAGCAGGAGCCGGAACGGGTCGGCCGCGAAATGCTCGGCGATCAGGAGGAGGGCGCGCGCGAGGGTCTCGGAAGGGCAGTCGTACGGACCCAGCGTGAGGCGGCTGGGCGGCGGCACGAGCCGCACGCCCCGGCGGGCGAGGCCCGACTTGGCCGACCGGGGCAGGTAGCCCGCAAAGAGCGCGGCGGGATAGAGCGCCTGACCGGCGAAGACCTCGAAGAAGGCGCTCCACCGCCGCCGGTCCAGCACCGGCGTTTCCAGCAGGACCTCGGTCGGACGGAACCCGCGGCCCTCCACCAGAACCTGCACCCTGCCGGGAACGACGTTCACCTGGCCCCGGGCGCGCCCCTCGACGCCGTTCCTCGAGGCTCTCAGGAAGTCCGCCGCCCACCACGGCAGCCCCTCGCTCATTCGGCAACCGCCTCCGGATCGAGCACGAGCACGTTCTGCAGCGCCTCGGAAGACAGCGACGTCAACCAGCCCTCTCCCGTCCCGATCACCGACTCCGCGAGCGCGGACTTCCGCTCGAGGAGGTCGGCGATGCGTTCCTCCAGGGTGCCGGTGCACAGGAACTTGTGGACCAGGACCCGCTTGCTCTGGCCGATCCGGAACGCCCGGTCGGTGGCCTGGTTCTCGACGGCGGGATTCCACCAGCGGTCGTAGTGCACCACGTGACTCGCCCGGGTGAGGTTGAGGCCGTAGCCGCCGGTCTTGAGCGAGACCACGAGCACCGGCGGCGGATCCGCCGCTTCCTGGAACCGGGTGACGATGGCGTCCCGCTCCCGGAGCGAGACGGACCCGTGAAGGACCGGGATCTCGGCGTCCAGAACTTCCGAGAGATACGGAGCCAGCAACTTCGCCATTTCCGCGAACTGCGTGAAGACCAGGGCCCGCTCCCCCTGCTGCGCAACCTCGGTCAGGATCTCGACGAGGCGCGTCAGCTTCCCGGACCGTCCCGACAGCAGTCCCCCGGCGGCGAGGAAGTTCTCGGGGTGGTTGCAGATCTGCTTGAGGCGGGTCAGGGTGCGCAGGATCTCCCCTCGCCGCGCAAAGCCGGTGTTGCGTTCGATCCGCTCCAGGCACTGGTCCACGGCCGCCTGGTAGAGCGAGGCCTGCTCGACGGTGAGGTTGCAATAGACCCGGGTCTGGTGTTTCTCCGGCAGATCGCGGATGACCTTCGGGTCGGTCTTGAGCCGGCGCAGGATGAAGGGACGGACGAGCCGGCGGAGTTCCTCGGTCGCCTCCGGGTCCTGGGCGCCTTCCACCGCCGCCGTGAACGTCCGCCGGAACGTGCGTTCCGGGCCGAGGAAACCCGGGTTGAGGATCTCCATGATCGACCAGAGATCGGTGAGGCGGTTCTCGAGCGGCGTGCCGGTGAGCGCGAAGCGGATGGGCGCCTTGAGCCGGCGTACCGCCCGGGTCTGCTTGGCCCCCGGATTCTTCAGGTTCTGGGCCTCATCCACGATGAGGCCGCCCCACTCCACGTCGCGCAACAGATCGAAGTCGCGGTGGGTGATCCCGAAGGAACACACCACGAGGTCGCTCTCCTCGAGCGCCCGCGACAGGTCGGCGCCGCGCGACCGCCCGGCGCCCTGGCGGACGTGAAGCCGCAGCGAGGGGGCGAAGCGCTCCGCTTCCTTCCTCCAGTTGGCCACGATGGAGTTGGGACAAACGAGGAGCCACGGCCGCCGGAGCCGGCCCGCCTCCTGCTCTCCCAGCAGGAAGGTGAGGGCCTGACAGGTCTTTCCGAGTCCCATGTCATCCGCGAGACAGCCACCGAGACCATGGTCCGCCAGGAGGCGCAGCCAGCCATAGCCGACCCGCTGGTACGGCCGGAGTTCCGTCCTCAGACCGGACGGCGGATCGAGCGGTCCCAACTCCTCCGCGGCGGCCTCGAGGGCCTTGAACAGCGATCCGATCCAGGCCTCGCCCTCGATCTTCGACAGGACCTGCACCGTCTCTTCCGACTCGAAGAGATCGGGCGCCGGCGACGCGAGGCGCAGCCGCTCGCGAAGCGCGTCGCGCAGCACCGGGGACCGGTCCGCGTGCGCCCGGCGGCGCGCCGCCTCGGTGAAGAGCCGGTTCACGGCGTCCTGGTCGAGTTCCACCCAGGCGTCGCTCGCCCGCACCAGGCGCCGTTTGCCACGGGTCAGCCGCCGGAATTCGTCGAGCGTCCAGGTGTGGTCGTCGATCGCCACCTCCCAGGAGTAGTTCACCAGCGCGTCGAGGCCGACGCCGCCGTCCGGAGCGGATCCGCCCAGTTCCGCCGCCCGCACCGTACGCGGGACCGGACCGGAGGAATCGGCGTCCGGCCGAACGGTGAGCCGCAGGGTCGGTTTCCGTCCGCGCCGTCCGGCCAGGGTGGGCGGGATGCGAACCTCGAACCCCTGGCGGACCAGTGCTTCCTGCCCTTCGTGGAGGAACTCGTAGGCCTCGGCTCCCGATACCCGGACTTCCTCGGGGCCCGCGCACTCGAGGCCGCGCTCGAGCAGCGGGCAGGCCCGCGCCGCCCGGCCCAGGTTCTCGAGGAGCGGGATCGCCGGGTCCGCAATCCCGAAGCGCCGGAGATTCGCCGCCGCGTCGTGGGCGTTCCAGACTTCGCCGAGCGGCGCGGGGGCCTCCCCGGCGGGGGCCGCGCCGCCCACGTCCACCGCTCGAGCGCCGGAATCCGGAGGAATCACGAGCCCGAAGCGGATCCGCCACCGGAGCTCGTCGGGGTCCGCGGTGGGCATCGTCCCGGACTCGTCGGCCGGAGGTTCGAGCAGGAAGACCAGGCGGGCGTTTCCGACGGCTCCGGCATCCGGATCCGCCGTACCGCCTCCGAGCGCGTGGTCCGCGCGCCAGAGCGCTTCGGTGCTCTCCCCGTCCAGCCCGCCGGCGGCGCCCGAGAAGAGGTCATCGAGGACCCGCTCGATGACTTCCCGCCGGTCCCCCGGGTCGTCCGCCGCCCCCGGCGACCAGCCGAGGCGCCGCCCGGCGTCCCGAATGACGGTGTCGCCCAGCGCCACCAGATAGCCGCTGATGGCGGTCTCGGCATCCAGTCCGCCGAGGGCCGCCGGCGGCGCCGCCAGCCGCAGCGCGTCGAGTTCCCGTTGCTGCGAACCGAGGTCCGCCTGCCAGAGCGCGGCGCCGTCGCTTCCGTTGGGGTGAACGGTGGGACGGAAGCGGCCGCGGGACAACAGCCCCAGCAGGAAGCGGCTCGCGAGGGACCAGAAACGAAGCGACGCCGACCGGAAATCGGGATCGTCCCGGCGCGGGGCGCAGGCGGCGAGCGTGGCCGCCGCTTCGAGCGGTGCGAGAGTGAGTCCCGGACCGCCGGAATCGGGCGAACCGGACTCGAAGGCGGCGGCCTCCACCGGGGCCGGCCAACGGTCTCCCACCCGCTGGCGGAGCCACGCGGAGAGCTCGTCGGGCGGCACGCCGGGCGCCCAGAAGTGCAGCTGCCCGGCGGGCGCCAGCGTGGCTTCGAGACGGAAGAAAGGGGCCGGGCGGGACAGAATCGGCCAGTGTACGACAGCCTGCGGCCCGCAGTTCAAGCAGAAACTTAAGTGTTGTTGCTTTTCTGCGGAGCGGGTCTAGTTCGGCGCTTCGAAGCCGAGCGTCGCGACCAGGGGACAGTGGTCGGAGAGCCGGTCGCGCGCCGAGCGGGGCGCCCCGTAGAGCACCTCTTCGAACGCGGCCGGAGCGACTTCCCGTCCCTGCGGAGCGAAGGCAACGATGTGGTCCACGTAGTGATCGAAGAAACCATCCCAGCACGCCGGCGCGCTCCCTGGAGGCGGAAGAACCAGCGCCTCACCGGGCAGACCGGCGGCGGCTTCGTCTCCCGGGCGGGACAGGAACCGGTTCCAGTCGCCGGCCACCACGGCCGGGACTCCCTCCGCCATCCGTTCGAACAGCCAGCCCTTGAGGACGGCGAACTGCATCCGCAGGAAGCCGCACTGCGGCTCCGGGGAACGGAGCGGTTCAGCGTTGCAGCCGGACTGGAAGTGGAGAGTGAGCACCCGGACCCGCTCCTCTCCCCGGGCGAGCGTGAGGTCCACCCCGTGCCGGTCGCGACCCTGCGGGGACCACTCGACGACGTCCGGGTGCCGCTCGACGCGCCAGCCCGCCGCGCGGCGCACCACGATCGCGGTGCGCTGGGACCACTCCGGATCGGTCTCGCGGGTCGAAAGGAAGAGGTCCCAGTCGTCCTCCGGGAAGATCCGGCGGACGGCGGCGGCGTTCTCGACCTCCCGGAGGCCGACGACCTCGACATCGAGGTCGACGAGCCGCGACACGACGCCCCGGAGCCGCGCGAGATCGGCCTCCTGCCGCAGGAACCGGCCGCCGCGCTGGTTGCCCCGAAGCACTCCGTCGCGGATTCCGTCCCCGAACCAGGCGATGTTCCAGGTGGCGACGGTGATCCGGATGGGGGACTCGGCGGCGACGGCAGCTCCGGCCAGGCCCAGGGCCAGGAGGAAGGTCGCGGGCCTTCGGTGGATGCGCATCCGGAGTTTCACGGTCGCAGGTTAGCCGGCACCAGCGCCCCTTCCGGGGATGGTGGCGCCATTCTCGTGCCCGCACCCGGCGTAGTGGCGTGACCATTCTTCGGCTATAATCGAAATATAGAACAATACATGCGATCAGTTCGTTCATAGCCGAAATCATGCAAATCCATCGCCGGACCTATCTCGGGAGGCTTCGGCAGTTCCTCGACGCCCCGGTCGTCACCGCGGTCACCGGCATTCGCCGGGTCGGGAAGAGCGTCCTCCTGCGCCAGTTCGCGGAATCGCTACGCGACGAACGCCAGGTGGTGTACGTGGACAAGGAGTCGTTCGCCTTCGACGAAGTACGTACCGCCCGCGATCTGGTGGACCACGTGGAGGCCAATTCCCGCCGCGCCGACCCGAGAGTGGTCATCGTGGATGAAGTCCAGCAGATCGCCGCCTGGGAACGGGCGGTCGCTTCGCTGAACGGCGAGCCGCAGACGCAGGTCGTCGTCGCCGGGTCGAACGCCACCCTGCTGTCGTCCGAACGCGCGACGCTGATCGCCGGGCGCTACGTCGCGCTCCAGGTTTTCCCGCTGACGCTGGGCGAGTTCGACGAGCTGTACGCGATGCGCGAACGAACGCCGCTCGACGACTCCGGCCGCTTCCGGTTGTATCTGAGGACCGGAGGCCTTCCGGGGTTGCTGCATACCGATCTCAGCGAGCTTGTCGTGGATCAGATGCTGGCCGACATGGTGAACACGATCGCCGTCCGGGACGTGATCGGTCGTCACCGGATCCGGGACGTGGCGCTGTTCGAGGCGATCCTCCGCTTCGCGGTGGACAGTCTGGGCAGCCTGGTGTCGGCCAAGCGGATCGCCGACTTCATGAAGAGTCAGCGGCGCAAGGTGGCCGTGGACACCGTGCTCAACTACCTCGCCCATCTGGGGGAGGCGTTCCTGCTGGCGCCGGTTGCGCGTTTCGATGTCCGCGGCCGCCGACTGCTGCAGGTGAATCAGAAGCACTACCTGGGAGATGTCGGGCTGCGCAACGGGATTACGGGCTACCGGGAGAGCGATATCGGTGGTGTTCTCGAAAACCTCGTCTTCCTGGAACTGCGCCGCCGTGGCTACGAGGTGAGGGTCGGCGTCGCCGGCGACCGCGAGATCGACTTCGTGGCGGAGTCGCGGAGTGAGCGGTGCTACGTCCAGGTTGCCTACCTGTTGGAATCGCCGGCCACCCTGGAGCGCGAGCTATCGGCGTTTGCGGCGGTCCGCGACCACTATCCGCGAGTTCTGCTGTCGCTGGATACGCATCAGCCGTCCGATTTCCGGGGAGTGAAGCACCAGCCGCTGACCGTTTTCCTGCGCGGCGCTCCACTCGGGGCGACGTTGGGTGGAGGGGGCCTCTGAGGTCCGGTCCGGACTGCGGTGAAGAACGTGACGTGAGCACCGAGGCCGGGGCCGGGAGCCGCACTTTCACAAGCACCTGACCCGGGCGTCTTGGTGCTGATCGTCCGGCGTTCATATGCCGACGCGCACCGCGCAGCTACTTGATGACGCATGTCCATATGCTAGACTACGGGTACCCATATGAAGACAACCGTAGAACTGTCCGACGACCTTGCCGTGACGGCAAAGAGCTACGCAGCCCGAGAGGGCCTGACCCTGCGCTCGCTGATTGAACGCGGACTGCGTCTGGCCATGAGCGGCGACCGGCGACGGGAGCGCTTCCGCCTTCGAGACCGGAGCGTCACAGGACGCGGCCTCCAGGCGCCGTACCGAGACGCCGACTGGTCACGCATCCGCGAATCCATCTACGAGGGGCGGGGCAGTTGATCGTCGCCGACACCAACATCCTGGTGTACGCCCACCGCGGCGACTCCGAATGGCACGAGCCCGCCCGGTCGGCCATTCAGACGCTCGCCGAAGGAAGAGTGAGCTGGGGGCTGCCGTGGGCCTCTGTTCACGAGTTCCTCGCGATCGTGACCCATCCGCGCATCTACGAGCCGCCTTCCTCGATCGTCGAGGCCGCCGACCAGGTGGAGGCATGGCTTGAATCCCCCGTCGCGGAATTGCTCACCGAGACCGGCGCTCATTGGGAAATCCTGCGGCAGCAACTCGAGACTGGCCGCGTCCGGGGACCCATGGTTCACGACGCCCGGATCGCAGCCCTCTGCCTGGACCACGGCGCCACCGAGTTCTGGACCGCCGACCGCGATTTCGGCCGCTTTCCGAACCTCAAGACCCGTAATCCGCTCCAGAGCTGACTCCGGGACGCGCCCATACAGGCGGCGGCCCGGGTCGGGCTAAGCCACTCCCTCGCTGTCGGGCGGGGCGTGCGCGACCCTCGGAGGACGGTGGTGCTTCAGTCCGAAGGGGCGCAGGTCCCACCGCGGCGGCCGTTCCAGCGCGAAGTCCGCCATGATCCGGCCGACCACGCCGCAGAACTTGAAGCCGTGGCCCGAGAACCCGGCGGCGACGAACACGTTCTCGTCGTCCGGATGGCGGTCGAGAATGAAGTGCCCGTCCGGGCTGTTCGTGAACATGCACGCCGTCATCCGCCGGGTGGGACCGTTCGCTCCGGGGAAGAAGGCCTCGATCCCTTCGCGCAGGACGGCTTCGTCCTCCGGATGACATTCCCGGTCCATCGCGTCGGGGTCGGGAACCTCCTGCCGGAGGTGGTGGAACTTGCCGATCTTGAATCCCTCGCCCCGGTTGTCGGGGAAGCCGTAGAAGTTGCCGAGGTCCGACTCCATCACGAACACCGGGAACCGCTCCGGGGCGAACACCGGCGGATCGAGCGGGTCGGTCCACAGCATGACCTGCCGCACGGGCCGGCACATCGGCCGGAGAGCGGGCAGGAGTTCGCCCGCCCACGAGCCGGCCGTGATCACCAGTTTCCGGGCCTCGTAGTGGGCGTCCGCGGTCTCGACGCGCACTCCCCCCGGGACCCGTTCCCAGCGCCGCACCCGGACGCCGGTGGCGATCTCGGCCCCGAGGGAGCGCGCCGCCGCCGCGTGGACCGCGATTGCCGTCTCGGAGTGCAGGTATCCGGCGTCCGGCTGGTGGATCGCGCCCATCTCCGTGGGGAGTTCGTAGCCGGGAAACCGCCGGTTGACCTCCCCGGCGTCGAGCTCCTCGAACGGCAGGCCGTGTTCGGTGCAGGACTTGAGGGACCCCTGGACGATGCCGCCCGACGGCGGCCCGATGTCGAGGCCGCCGGTCACCCGCAGGATGGACTCCCCGGAGAGTCCTTCGAGCTCGCGCCAGAGCCGGTAGGCCTCCCGAAGCAGCGGGACGTAGTGGGAGCCCTCGGAATAGGCGAGGCGGATGATGCGGGTCAGGCCATGGGAGGAACCGAACGGGTGCGGGATGTCGAAGCGCTCGAGGCCGAGCACCCGGGCGCCGCCCTTTGCCAGGTGGTAGACGGCGGCGCTGCCCATGCCGCCAACGCCGATGACGATGGCGTCGTAGGGGGGCGATCTCACGGGGTGGCCAGCACGGGCGTCACCCGGCCGACGGTTCCCGATGGGACGCCAGCCGGGGACTGTTGTTCAGGTTACCCCTTGTGTCGCGCGATGACCCCCCTACCGGTAGTGCGGCTATGGCCCCGTCACCCGGCGGAGGCGTGTGACCGCGCCCGCGCCGGCAAGAAGCAGCAGCCCTCCAAGCGCCGCGAGCGGAATTGCCGCCCGGGCGCTGACCTCGCGCATCTGCTCGTCCACGAACCGGAACGCCGGCAGCCCGGGCAGCACATCGGCGGTCATCCGTTCCCCGGCGAGGATGGCGGGCACGAAGAAGGTCCGCCAGTGTTCCGCGAACTCGCGGACCTGGGACCGGAAGCGCGCGAAGCGCGCGTCTCCCGTGCCGGCCGCGTCCAGCAGCGCCTCCTGCGCCAGGAGCGCGGGGGACAGGAACCGGTAGCGGCGCACCAGCGTCCGCTGGGCGGCGAGGCGCTCGTCGTACACGCCAGTCACTTCCTCCAGCCGGCGATTCACCGCGTCGGTGGCGGCCCACGCCAGTGCGGCGCGGTTGGCCTCGTCGGCAGCCACCCCGCCGGCCAGCTCGGGGTGATCCTCGAGGTAGCGCGCCAGCAGTTCGCTCCGCTGGCTCACGGCCTCGTTCGAGGCCTCCCGCTGCGCCGTGATCATCTCCACCCGGGACGGCAAGGGATGGAGCAGTCCGGCGGTGATGTTCACCCCGGCGGGGAGGACCACCACCAGCAGGAGCCAGGCGCCCACCAGCACGGTGGCGTTCCAGGCCGACGACCGGCCGAGGCCGTTCACCCAGGCCGCCAGGGTGAACCAGAAGAGCGCGTAGGCGGCGACCGCCGCGCACCAGAGCGCGACCCGGCCCGGAGACCCGAACCCCCCGCTGAAGAGGACCCCGAGCAGCGACACGCCGAGGGCCAGCCCCAGCACCAGGATCGCCCGGAAGGCAAGCTTGGCGCTCACCACCCCGCGGACCGAGACCGGCTGGGAGAGGGTCAGCGCCAGCGTTCCCTGCTCGCGTTCCCCCGAGAGGACGTTGAAACTGAGCGCCAGGATCAGCAGCGGCAGCAGATACACCACCACAAAGGCCAGGTCGAACCGGCCGACCAGCAGGTTCAGCGGGTTCTCGATCTCGCCGTTTTGCAGGAACGACGACTCGTTGGTCTGGATGCTGACGTCGTAGTAGTAGGGCAGCAGGTCGCTCTGTCCCACCGCGAGCGCCGTCAGGGGACCCGGGTCCAGGACCGCGGTTTGGGCGCCGGAAGCTCCCCCGAGGACGCTGGGGGACCGGGGGTCCCGGAACGGGGACGACGGCCGCCCGCCGTCCGCGATGCGTTGAAGCTCGGCTTCGAGAGTCTCGACGCGTTCGACGTTGCCTTCCCGGGCGGCGGCGAGGGTCTCTTCCTGGAAGTCCACCCACGCCAGGCCGTTCGCCAGCGCGTAGGCAAACAGGAGAGCGAACACTCCCAGTACCAGGCCGAGCGCGCGATCGGCCCGGAGGAGGCGCCACTCGTTCCGCAGGACGGTGCGCAGGGTCATGGCTACGCGACCTCGGCGCGCCGCACGAGGGATCCCGCGACCAGGAAGGCGCCCACCAGCCAGAGGCCCAGCATCGCGATGGACAGCGTCCGGTTCTGCAGCACCCACCCGAGCGAGGGAGCGTCATACTGGAAGGGCGGAACCTCCGCCCAGGTGTCCTCGGTGGCGATGTAGGTCTCCCCGGTGCGCGAGTTCTCCGCGAGGTCGCCGTTCATCCGGCGCATCAGGTCGCGCCGGTACTCCTCCGCCGCGGTGGCGAAGTGCCGGTGCTGCTCGACATCCGTTCCGGCGAGCCCCATGGAGAGGGTGCGGACCGCGAGCAGGGGCGCGGCGACCGAGAGAGCCTCGTGTACCACCCCCTGCTGCTCGAACCGGTTCCACAGGGCGCCGTAGTTGCGGTCGAAGATCTGGTTGGCGAACTCCTCGCTCTCCTGGAGGTACACGCCGACGACGTTCACGGGCAGGTCGTCGACGCTCTCCACGCCGTGCTCCGCGAGCAGGCGGTCGGTCGTGGCGCCGCGGTCGGGCCGCTCGATCCCCGGTACGCCGGACCGGATCTCCCGCTCCATGGTGCGGGCGAACTCGACCGCGGACGGAGTGGGATGCAGCCATTTCGACAGGTCCACGGCCACGCGCGGCGCCACCAGCCCGTTCAGCACCCAGATGCCGAGCAGCGCCACGAGCGCGGTCCGCGCCGAGCGGACCCATGCCGAGACCGCGAGAGACAGCGCGACGAAGACCGCGAAGTAGGCGAGGTAGCCGGCGGCCAGCACCGTGCCCCGCGCAAAGGGCGTCGCGGCCGGGCCCGGGCTGCCGAGGGTGATCGCGGCGCTTCCCACGACGGCCGCCGGAATCAGCAGCAGCGCGAGGGCGCCGGCCACCCCGAGGGCCTTGCCGAGCGCCAGGTCCCGCCGGGAAATCCCGGTAGCCAGGAGCTGTCTCAGCGTGCCCTGCTCGCGCTCCCCCGCAAGCGCGCCGAAGGCGAGCAGGATGATCAGCAGCGGCACCAGGTACTGGAGGACCTGCGCCGCCGTGAGCGCGCCGAGCCGCTGGCCGGCGGTGGCGTCCTGCGCCGGGCGCATGAGGAAGTCGTTCTGGCGATGGGCCTCCAGCCAGACCGAAGTGCCGGTGTAGGGATCGACTCCCTGGTCCAGGAACGACAGCGGAAGACGCGGCTTGAAGGCGTAGATGCCGTAGTGGGCCGCCGAGTGGGGGTTCTTCTCGCCCTGGGACTCCCAATGGTCGCGGGCCGTCTCCTGCGCCGCGGAGTGGGCGGCTTCGGCCCTGCGGGTCTCGACCCAACCGCTCCCCAGCGAAACGAGCAGCAGCACGCCCACGATGGCCGCGCACCAGCGGAAGCGGCCGTCGCGCAGCAGGTCGGTGAACTCTTTCCTGACGATGTGCCGGACCATCACGTCCCCACTACTCCTGCATGTGGTCGAGGTAGATGCGCTCGAGGTCGGCGTGGCCGATCTCATCGGTGCTCAGCTCGGTGACCAGCCGGCCGTGCCGCATGATCCCGATCCGGGTCCCCGACTCCTTCGCGCGAAACAGGTCGTGGGTGGCCATCAGCACCGCCACCCCCCGGCCCCGGAGCGTCTCGATCAGTTCGGAGAACTCGCGGGAGGCCTTGGGATCGAGCCCGGACGTCGGCTCGTCGAGCAGGAGCGCCTCGGCGTCCTTCGCCACCGCGATGGCGATGCCCACCTTCTGGCGCATGCCCTTCGAGTACTCGGCGACCCGGCGCCCGACTGCCGGAAGGGGCAACCCGACGTCCACCAGGATGTCGGTCAGCCGCTCGCTGGAGAGCGTCTCCCTGCCGCCGAGCGCCGCGAAGTACTGAAGGTTCTCGAGCCCGCTGAGGTTGCGGTAGAGCATGACCTGCTCGGGGACGTAGGCGAGGCGCCGCCTCGCATCGAGCGCGTTCCGGGCCACGTCGAACCCCGAAACCCGGACGTGTCCGGAATCCGGATCGATGAACCCGAGGAACAGGTGGATGGTGGTGGTCTTGCCGGCCCCGTTCGGGCCCAGCAGACAGTAGACCTCGCCTGGCTGAATGGACAGGTCGAGGCCGGCCACGGCCTCGAGGTCGCCGTAGCGCTTGACGAGGGAGCGGGCCTCGAGGACGGGATCCTCGAACTCGGCCGCGCGGATGGGAATGGGTGGGGCCTCGCCGGTGGCGGGCGTCTCCAGGACTGCCTGGGTTGACATCTGACTCTCCTCCCGGATGAGGGAACGCCGGCGCCCCGAAGCGGGGGCGGGCGCCACAACAGGACAAGGCAGCCGGCGCGCGGGCCGGCTACGGCTGCTGCGGAGTCAGGCGGGGGGAGCCCGGGAGCCGCCCCCGGTGGGCGTGATCCCGTGGGCGTGCGCAACGGCGACCGGGACGACGGCCGCGCGGACGGCCGGGTCCGGAGTCGCCGGGAGGGCGGACGCGACGAAGGGCGCTTCCTGGGCGTGGCAGAGGACACAGTGGTCCTCCTGCCCATCGAACTCGTCGTGCAGATGCGGGCCGGCGCCGAAGGCCAGCAACGCGAGCACCCCAAGGGCGGCCCACGGCAGCATCCGGCGCCAGTTCGGCCTCATGCTGCGCATTCTTGGCGGTTCACGGGGAAGCGTCAAGTTCCTTCCGGTTCGGGAGGCGCCGGGAGGTCCTGACCGCCCCCCCGGCTGCGGCGCGGCGCTTCGCCCCCTGCCGGGACCGAGCGCGTCTGCGGCAGTTTGCGTCCGAGCAGGCGGGAAGCGACCAAAGTGCGCAGGACCTGCGCCGTCCCGCCGCCGATGGTGAACATGCGGGCGTCGCGGACCATGCGCTCCAGCGGCAGGTTCCGCGAGTATCCGGCGGCGCCGAACATCTGCAGCGCGTCGTTCGTGACCTTGATGGCGGTCTCGGAGGCGAGGATCTTGGCCTGGGCCGCCTGCTTCGCGTCGGGAAAGCCGGACTTCCCGGCGCCGGCCGCCGCCCGCCAGATCATCAGCCGCGCGGCGTCGAGGGCCGTCGCCATGTCGGCCAGCATCCACTGCAGGCCCTGGAACTCGCCGATGGGCCGCCCGAACTGCTCGCGCGTCCGGCTGTAGTCGAGCGCCAGCTCGTAGGCGCCCTGCGCGATGCCGAGCGCCACCGCCGCCGCCCCGACGCGCTGGCCGTTGTAGGCGTTCATCAGGCTCGCGAAGGCGCGGCGAAGACCTTCCGGCGGGACCACGATCATGTCGCCGGGCACTTCGAGGTCTTCGAGCAGGATCTCCGTCTCGGGGAGTCCGCGGAGGCCCATGGCCGGCTCACGGCGGCCGATGCGGAGGCCCCGCGGAGCACCCGTCCCGGGGCAGCGAACGACCACGAAGCCTCCAATCCCCTGATCGACGCCGTTCTCGAACACCCGGGCGAAGATGAGGTGGAGCCTGGAAACGCCGCCCCCGGTGATCCAGTGCTTGGTCCCGTTGAGGACGTAGCGATCGCCCTTCTTCTCAGCGCGGGTCGCCATCTCGGTGGCCGCGCTTCCGGCAGCGGGCTCGGTGATGCAGATCGCGGGCTTGTCGCCCGCGAGCACCAGCTCGGCGGCGAGCCGCTTCTGCGCCTCGGAGCCGTACCGCATGATCGCGCCGATCGCGCCCAGGTTGGCCTCGACGACGATCCGGGCGGTCACGCCGCAGACCCGCGCCACCGCTTCGATGACGAGGACCGCGTCGAGGCAGGTCAGGCCGCGTCCGCCGTATTCCCTCGGGATGGTCATTCCCATGAAGCCGGCCGCGGTCAACGCTTCCACGTTGGCCCAGGGGTAGGCCTCGGTGCGGTCCACCTCCGCGGCGCGCGGCGCGATCTCGCGCTCGGCGAGCGTCCGCGCTTCCTCGCGAAGCCGGACCCCAGCGTCCGAGAGTTCAAACATCGGATGTCGTCCGCGCCGGTTCACCTCGGAACGCGGATCGCCGTGAGGGTCCCGAGCACCAGTTCCACCCCGTCCGGCTCCCACGAAAACCGCACTTCGCGCCCGTCCTCCACGTCGAAGAACGTCGAGTCGCCCGACGGCCACAGGACCGACCGCTCCCCCCGCCAGGTCAGCGCCAGTCCCCGCTCCTCCAGCTCGACCTCGATGTCCGTCTCGCCGACCATGTACGTCCCCACGTACCGCTCCCGGACGTCCGCCGGCAGCTCGACCGGCACCCTTTCCGCGGGCCGGGGCCCGGACCACCCGTACGCGTCGGCGACGGTGATGGCGATCTCGTTCGCCAGGGGAGACCCGGCATCCGAGTTCGCCATCACGAAGACGCCGTCGTCCCCATCGATGGCCGCGGCGAAGGTGGAACGGAATCCCTGGTTCGAGCCCCCGTGCCGGAAACGCTCGCCGTCCTCGGAGATCCCGGGGCCGAGGCCCCAGTTGTCCAGGTCCGGCGTCAGCATCTCCCGGGCGAGCACCCCGCCCAGCACCCCCGACTCGCCCCGCCACGCCCGCTGGACTTCGCCGGCATAGAGGGCGAGTTCGCTGGGGGTCGTCCACAGCCCGGCCGCCGCCTGCTCCGGGTAGGTGTGCCAGCCGCCCGGAACGGGAGTCCCGTCGCGGCGGTATCCGGTCGCGATGTCGTCCTGCCGGTCCGGCGGAATCGGTTGTTCGTAGGTCGAGCGCACCATGCCGACCGGATCCAGCACGCGGCGGCGCAGGACCTCGGGGAACGGCGCGCCACGGAGGTCCGCGACCAATTGCTGCATGACGGTGTAACCGCCGCCGGAGTACTGCCAGCGCTCCCCCGGCGGCAGCACGACGCGGACGGGATCGGTGTTGCCGCGGCCGTCGAGCACCCCGACCGTATCCGGGACCGCTTCGGCCGGTCCGTAGCCGGGGAATCCCGAGACGCTGAGTCCCGCGCGATGGGTCAGGA
The DNA here is from genome assembly GCA_022820545.1 of Acidobacteriota bacterium. Classification (GTDB taxonomy): domain Bacteria; phylum Acidobacteriota; class Vicinamibacteria; order Marinacidobacterales; family Marinacidobacteraceae; genus Marinacidobacterium. Next base: position 77,428 of record JAJEFG010000060.1, read on the forward strand.
GGCCGCGGAGAGTCACGGGAGCCGCGGCGGTGAACGCGTTCGCGGGCACGCGCCAGCCCGTGAGGTAGCGGTTGACGTCGGCGTCGAGCGCGACGCGGCCTTCCTGAACGAGTTGCAGCGCCGCGAGCGCCGCCACCGGCTTGGAGATCGACGCGGCCTGGAAGAGGGTCCGCGTGGTGACCGGCCGTTCCGACTCGAGATCGGCGAAACCGTAGCCGCGCGCCCACGCGATCTCGCCGCCGAGGAGGACGGCAACGCTGACTCCCGGCACGCCGAGCGCTGCCATGCGATCGGCGAGCGAGGTGCGGGGCGCGGGCTCGCCGCGGATGACGAAGGTCGGGAGCAGCGCCGACTCGACCTGGGGTGGGGGTCCGCCGGGCGGGGAGGGTTCCTGCGCGGGCTCGCCGCACGCGGCCAGCGAGGCGAGGACGAAGATGAGGAACGGCCGGTGGGTCTTCACGGGGTGCGGTTGGCAGGTGCGCGGCAGGCCGACTCTACTGGCTCCCGGGTCGTGTCCGTTTCTCCATGCGATCACCAAAGTGACACGACCTGCCGTAGCGCCACGTGCCTGCCGGAGAGCGTCTCTCTTGCGCGCGCCAGAGTGACCCGGATGGCGGCATTGGTCCCCGGGCAGGGACGCCAAGTGCCGCACTGCGCCGGTGATTGATGTAGTGATGTACTCCCTGTATGCTTGTGCATCATGCGGACGACCATCACCGTTGACAGTCAGGTCATGGAGCAGCTCAAGGAGCGCGCCGCCCAGTCGGGGGGATCCGTCAGCCGTCTCATCGAACAAGCCGTGCGCCTCTTCCTGCGGGCGCCCACCGCGGACGCCGACGAGGAGCCTTTCGAGCTGGTCACGTTCGGCGCCGGCGGCCGTTTCTCGCAACACAACCTCGACAAGGCTTCGGCGCTCCTCGAGGCCGAGGACCTCGAGCGCTACGGAAGGCGGGAATAGTCGGTGCTGCTCCCGGATGTCAACGTTCTCATCTACGCGCACCGCGAGGACGGGCCGGAGCACGAGCGATACGCCGCCTGGCTGCGCGCGTTGACGGCCTCGGCGGCCCCGTTCGCGCTGTCCGAGGTCGTGCTCGCCGGCTTCTTGCGGATCGTGACGAACCGCCGAATCTTCGATCCGCCGACTCCGATGGGCACGGCCATCCAGTTTTGTCAGAAGCTGGTCTCGCGGCCTCGCGCGGTCATGATCGCGCCGGGCCGACGGCACTGGGACATCTTCGTCGGGTTGTGCCGGAAGATCGAAGGGCCGCTCGTGACCGACGCCTACCTGGCTGCACTGGCCATGGAACACGGATGCGAACTGGTCTCGACTGACGGTGATTTTGCCCGTTTTCCGGAACTCCGGTGGCGGCATCCACTTGCATCGCTCGGGGAGTGATGCTCCTGCGTAATCCGGTACCTCCGCGGGCTTTGATGGAAGGTACGCGGTAAACGCACCCCGGGTCAGCCGCCCGCGCGATCGCTGCGAAACGACGCGGCCGCTTGCGCAGGCGCTTCGAGAAGTTGCGGCAGTGCGGCGGCAGGGTGGTCGCCAGATACCCGAGTCACGAGTCACTTACGGACTCTTGGGGCGTGTCAATCCCTCCATCGGATCATCAAAGTGACGGCGTCGGCGACGTCTCAAGACCAAATCAGATCGTGCACGGACCCGCCCAACCGGCGGAGAGGGTGGGATTCGAACCCACGTGCCCGGCTCTTCACCGGACAAAGCGCTTTCGAGGCGCCCCCGTTACGGCCACTTCGGTACCTCTCCGGGCCTGGTTGGACAAGGCGCGCTGGGGGTCGGTCGGCGACGGCCGCCGGCTACCTCCGGTCGCGGAAGAACGTCTGCAGCAGCTCGCGTCCCTCGTCGGCCAGGACTCCCGAAACCACCGTGAGATGGTGCGGTAATCCGAGGCCGTCCAGCGCGACCTTCGATTCTACTCCACCGAATTTGGGCTCCGGCGGGCCGTAGACGAGCCGGCGGATGCGGGCGTGGGCGACGGCGCCCGCGCACATGAGGCAGGGTTCGACGGTCGCGTAAAGGTCGCAGCCCGTCAGGCGGTAGTTGCCGGTCCGGTCCGCGGCGGCGCGGAGGGCGAGGATCTCGGCGTGGGCGGTGGGGTCGCCGGTCTCGAGGACGCGGTTCCGGGCGGTGGCCAGGATTTCACCGTCTTTCGCGACAACGGCGCCGACGGGGACCTCGCCGTTCCGTGCGGCCGCTTCCGCTTCGGCGAGGGCGGCGCGCATGAGGGTGAGGTCGAGGTCGGTGGTCGCCGGGGCGTCGTCTGGGGTCACGGCGGCATCGTAGTGGTGCGGGCTGTCACCGCAGGTCAAGGGTGGGCCGTGCGCGGTGCGGAGCACCGCGGTGCCGGTCTGGAGACCGGCGTTCCAAGCCGGTGTGCCGCCACGCCTGATCCGGTACGCTGGCCGACTTGGCTCAGGGACTGCGGCGGGAACTCCGTCTCGGCGACGCGCTGTTCGTCAACATCGGGACGATCCTGGCGTCGGCGATCTTCGTGGTGCCGGCGTACGTGATCGCCTCCACGGGTTCGGCGGGCGGTGCGGCGCTGATCTGGGTCGGCGCCGGGGCGATGTCGCTCTGCGGGGCCTTCGCGATCGCCGAACTGGCCGCGCTCTACCCCCACGCCGGCGGGGAATACGTCTATCTGGAACGGGCCTACCACCCGCTCGTCGGGTTCCTCTACGGCTGGAGCCTCTTCGCGGTGATCCAGACCGCTTCCATCGCGGCGGTCGCGGTGGTCTTCGTCGAGTACGGCGCGGAGTTCGTACCGCTCGGTCCGACCGCCGGCAAGGCGGTAGTGGTGATCCTCATCCTGGGGCTCTCGCTCTGGAACTGCCGCAGCGTACGGTCCTCCGCCGACACCCAGAACCTGACCACGATCGCCAAGCTGGTAATGGCGGGCGCCATCGTGGTGCTCTGCGTCTCCTGGGGAGACCAGTCGGTCGAGACCATCGCCAGCTCCCGGCTGCCGCTCGAGGGTTCGGCCGCCGCCCGCTGGGGCGCCGCGATGGTGGCGGCGCTCTGGGCCTACGACGGCTGGATCAGCATCACCTTCGTGGGCGGCGAGGTGAAGAACCCCCGGCGCTTCCTGCCGCGGGCAATCTCGCTCAGCCTGCTGCTGCTGATCGGCATCTACCTGCTGCTCAACTTCGCCTACCTGAAGGCGCTGCCGTTCGCGGGCTTCGTCGGCACCGAGACGGTCGCCGCCGACGCCGCCCGGCTGGCGGGAGGCCCGCTCGGCGGGCAACTCGTGACGCTCGCGGTGATGGTCTCCTGCTTCGCGGCGGCCAACGGCTTCATCTTCACCGGCGCCCGGGTCTACTACGCCATGGCGCGCGACGGCGCCTTCCTGCGCTCCTTCGCCCGGTTGAGCCCGGGCGCGGTCCCGAAGAACGCGACGCTGGTGCAGGGACTCTGGGCCGCGGGCATCGCGCTCACCGGCACCTATGACCAGCTCTTCACCTACGTGGTGGTCGTCTCGTGGCTGTTCTACGGCCTCGGCAGCGCCGCCGTGTTCGTGCTGCGCTGGAAGCAGCCGGACCTCGACCGGCCCTACCGCGCCTTCGGCTATCCCCTGCTTCCGGCGATCTTCACCATCTTCTCGGCCGTGCTGCTGGTGAACACCATTCACACCGATCCGCGCGACGCCCTGATCGGCCTCGGAATTACCGCGGCCGGCATTCCCGTATACCTTTATTTCAAGAGACAGAACGACGGACGTCCGGCAGCGGACGCCGCCGCGTAGCCCCGGGTCCCGTAGGGAGGACACCCCATGCGCCTTCGAATCAGCCTCTTTCTCAGCGTTCTTCTGGGACTTCCCGCCGCGGCGCTCGCCCAGCCGGCGCCCGACCAGCTCGGCGGGCTCAAGTTCCGGCACATCGGCCCGGTCGGGAACCGCACGCTGGCGGTCGCCGGCGTTCCGGGGGACCGGAACGTCTACTACGCCGGGGCCGCCACCGGCGGGATCTGGAAGACCGAGGACGCCGGCCTCAAGTGGCGGCCGGTCTTCGACGACCAGGACGTCCACGCCGTCGGGGCGCTGGCGGTGTCGGAGTCCGACCCGAACATCGTCTGGGCGGGCACCGGCGAGACCTTCATCCGGGCGAACGTCTCCATCGGCATCGGGGTCTTCAAGTCCACCGACGCCGGGGAAACGTGGCAGCACATGGGCCTCGACGCCACGGCGCGGATCGGCCGGATCATCATCCATCCGACGAACCCCGACATCGTCTACGCGGCGTCCCTCGGGCATGCCTACTCGCCGCAGCCCGAGCGCGGCGTCTACCGCACGATGGACGGGGGCGAGACCTGGGAAAAGGTCCTCTTCGTGGACGAGGAGACCGGGGCCTCCGACATGGTCATGGACCCGAACAACCCGCGGATCCTCTTCGCCGGGATGTGGCAGCTCGCGCTCCGGACCTGGGGCCGGATGAGCGGCGGGCCGGGCAGCGGCCTCTGGATGACCCGCGACGGCGGCGACACCTGGACCGAACTCGAGGGCAACGGCCTGCCGATGTCCGACGTCGGGAAGATCGCGCTCTGCATGAGCAAGTCGGACTCCCGCCGGGTGTACGCGCTCATCGAGACCAGCGACGGCGTGCCCTACTTCGGCGTGGACTCGGCGGACTGGAGCACGGGCGAGGTCGAGAGCGGCGAACTCTGGGCGTCGAGCGACGGCGGCCAGACCTGGACGATCCAGACCCACAACCGCAACCTCGCCGGACGGAACGCCTACTACGCGCGCTGCGCGGCGGCGCCCGACGACCGCGACGAGGCCTACTTCCTGACCGCGTCGTTCGCTTCGACGCTCGACGCCGGGGTAACGCACCGGGTGCACGGCTTCAACGACGCCCCGGGCTGGGACCACCACGACATGTGGATCGACCACACGGATGCCGACCGGATGGCCGTCGCCCACGACGGCGGCGTCTCGATCTCCGAGAACCGGGGCAAGTCCTGGTTCAAGATCCAGCTCCCGCTCGCCCAGATGTACCACGTGACCGTGGACGACGCGATTCCCTACAACGTGCTCGGCAACCGGCAGGACGGACCCTCGACGCGGGGCCCGAGCCGGGCGTTCACCGGCGGGTTCTTCAGTTCCGGGATTCCCCGCGGGATGTGGCACGGCGTCGGCGGCGGCGAGAGCGGTTTCGCCACCCCGGATCCGGTGGACCCGAACATCGTCTGGTCGAGCGCGTCCGGCTTCGGCGCCGCCGGCGGGATCGTGGTCCGCTACAACGAGACCAACCGCCAGTTCCGCCAGGTCGAGGTCTGGCCCGAGAGCACCATCGGCTGGCCGGCGGAGACGCTCCGTTACCGGTTCCAGTGGGTGTTCCCGCTGACCATCTCGCCGCACGACCGGAACACGGTGTACGTCGGCAGCCAGCACGTCCACCGGACCACGAACGGCGGCCAGAGCTGGGAGGAGATCAGCCCCGACCTGACCTCCAACAACAAGGACCGGCAGACGGTTTCCGGCGGACTCACCCCGGACAACATCGGCGTCGAGTACTGCTGCGTGGTGTACGCGGTGGACGAGAGCCCGGTCGAGGCGGGGGTGATCTACGCGGGCACCAACGACGGCCTCATGCACGTCACCCGCGACGGCGGGGCGACCTGGACCGAGATCACCGCCAACATCCCCGGCATGCCCGAGGAGGGCGTGGTCCGGAACATCGACGCCTCGAAGTGGGAAGCCGGGAAGGCGTACATGACCGTCGAGGCCCACCAGGTGGGGAACTTCGCGCCCTACGTCTACAAGACCGAGGACTTCGGCGAGTCGTGGGAGCTGATCGTGAACGGCGTCAAGGACAGCCCGCTCAGCTACACCCGGAACGTCCGCGAGGACCCGGCGCGGCCCGGGCTGCTCTATCTCGGCACCGAGAACTTCCTCTACGTGAGCTTCGACGACGGCGCCAACTGGCAGCGGCTCGCGAACGGCCTGCCGCCGAGCCCGATGTACTGGATCACGGTGCAGGAGCGCTTCAAGGATCTCGTGGTCGGCACCTACGGCCGCGGGTTCTGGATCATGGACGACATCTCGCCGCTCCAGCAGTGGACCGACGAGGTCGAGGCTGCCTCCGTGCACCTCTTCGAGCCGCGGTCGGTATACCGGTTCCACCCGATCACCGCGCCCTTCGCCCAGTTCGACGACTGGTCGGCCGGCGAGAACCCGCCCTACGGCGCCCCGATCAGCTACTGGCTCGACGATGAGGCCGAAGGGGTCAAGGTGGTCGTGAAGAACGCTGCCGGCGAGACGATCCGCACGATGGACGGCAGCGGGGACGCCGGGCTCAACCGGGTCTGGTGGAACCTCCGCGAGGACGAGTCCACCGAGATGCGGCTGCGGACGCCTCCCACCGGCGCGGACTGGGTCGAGCTCGACGAGGACCGGTCCCGCTCAGCGCCGGGTGGAGCCCGGGTCGCGGTCCTCGCCCCGCCCGGCGCCTACCAGGTTGAGCTGCAGGTAGGGGACGAGACGCGCCAGACGAGCCTCGAGGTCATGAAAGATCCCCACAGCGAGGGCACGCTGGAGGACATCGCCGCCCAGACGGCTATGGTCCGCGAGCTCCGCGACGACATGGAGACCGTCGCCGGGATGGTGAACGAGATCGAGTGGCTGCGGCGGCAACTGCTCGACGTGAAGTCGCTGGCCGAGGAGACCAACCAGGTCGAGGCGATCGCCTCGGCGGTGGACGGGCTCGAGGGCTCGCTGATCGCGGTCGAGGAGCGGCTCATTCCGATGGCCGTCACCGGCACCGGACAGGACCAGATCCGCTGGCCGAACATGCTCGCCGGCCGGATCGGCTACCTCGCGGGCGCCGTCCAGAGCGCCGACTTCCCGCCGACCGACCAGATGCGCGAGGTCCACGGCATCCTGCGGGAGCGACTCGCCGTGCAGCAGGCGGAGCTCCAGCGGATCCTCGAGACCGAGCTACCCGAGGCCAACCGTTCGCTCGAGGGCGAGGGGGTCCCGGGGGTGGTCCGGGTGCCACCGGGGAGCACGGGGCCGCGATAGGCAGCGCCTCCTGACGGCGGCGCCGGTCAGGGACCGCCGGTCTTCAGACCGGCACCGCCGCCGTCAGGCGGCGAACCGCGTGTCGCCCTGCGCCCGCGCACGTCGCAACCCCACCCGGAAAAGGCGGCTCCCACCCCGGCGTGGACCTCAGAAGCCGAGGTGGCGCGCTGGCTTGGAACGCCGATCTCCAGATCGGCACCGCGGTGCTCCGCACCGCGCACGGTGCGACCTCACGCGGTAAAGGCGGCTCCCACCTCGGCCTACACCTCAGAAGCCGAGGTGGCGCCCATGGCTGGGACCGCCGGCCTCCAGGCCGGCACGCGGCCCGGAGGGCCGCAGAGCGCGGTTGGCTCCATGTCCTGATTGCACTCCCGGCCTGGAACGTCGCCGCGCAAGTGGCGCGGTACGCACCGCATCTTCGTGATCAGCGGTGTGCGGTTCCGCTCCGCGGAGCGGGTGGCGACCCGAGGTCGGCGTTTCAGGCCGTAAGCGCCGTGAGTGCGGTTGGCGTTACGCGGTGCGCGGCGCGGAGCGCCGCGGTGCCGATCTGGAGATCGGCGTTCCAAGCCGTTGCGTGGTGCTCGCCGGTGGCGGGGCAGGAATCCCGCCACCGATCCGAAGACTTCTCAGCCGCGGCGCCGGACGTTTCGCGCGCGCGGTCGTCGGCGCTCGCGCATCTGCTCGAGTCGTTCGCGCTGCTCCTCCATCAGGAGGGCGGCGATCCGTGGAGACCGGCGTTCCAAGCCGTGTGCGCCGCCGCGACGGTGATCGATCGAAACGGTTTCACCAGTGCGGGTCCCGCTGGGACGTTGACGGCTGGTTGTGACCCGTCGGCTCAGGGCGGGGGACGGAGCCAGTGCTCGGCGGGCCGTCGCAGGAACGTCTCGAGGGGGATCCCGTCGCCCCCCACGAGCAGACTGCGGGTGGGGGAGAACGCCTTCGAGAAGGCCGCCATCCCGCGTAGCGAGCCGGGGGCGCGGCCACTCTTGACTTCGATGGCGGTCAGCCGGTCGGCCTCTCGCAGTACGAAGTCCACTTCGCGGTTCCGATCCCGCCAATAGGAGAGCTCGCAGTCGCCGCTGAACGCGGCGTTCGCCAGATGCGCCCCGACCGCGGACTCGACCAGACGGCCCCACAGCGCGGGGTCTTCCCGCGCCTGCCGCAGGGTGCGCCCGGACCGGGCGCCGATGAGCGCCGTGTTGAGGACCTGCAGCTTCGGGCTTGAAGCCCGGCGGCGCACGAGGCGGTCCGAGTACTTGGGTAGGCCGGTCACCAGACCCGCGCCGGAGAGCAGGTCGAGATAGTGGGCCAGCGTGGTGGTGTTGCCCGCGTCCTGAAGCTGGCCGATCATCTTCGTGTACGACAGAACCTGCCCCGAGTACTCGCACGACAGGTCCAGCAGCCGTCGCAGCAGCGCCGGCTTGTCCACCCGGGACAAGAGGAGCACGTCGCGGGAGATGACGGGCTCGATGAGCGCATCGCGGACGTAGCGAGCCCAGCGCCGCGGCTGACCGATCAAGGGGGCCGCTCCGGGATAGCCGCCGTGGAAGACGTACTGCGGGAGCGACCAACCGAACGCCGCCTCCATCTCGGCGAAGCTCCAGTGCGGGAGCCGCAGGATTTCGAAGCGTCCGGCCAGGCTCTCGCCGACGCCCCGCTCCACGAGCAGCGGCGCCGATCCGAGGAGCACGACCCGCAGCGGCCGGCCCGCGCGGGTGTCCGCGTCCCACAACGCCTTGACCGCCTCCGACCACCCGATGACCTTCTGCACTTCATCGAGGACAAGGAGCGCCCCGACCGGGCCACCATCATCGGCGAGCAGGCGGGCCGCTTCCCACTGCTGCTCGATCCAGATGGCGTCGCGCAGCGTCGGTTGGTCGGCGCTGGCGTAATGCGTAGGCAGCGCGGACAGTTCCGCCGCCTGTCCGACCAGCGTGGTCTTTCCGACCTGTCGCGCTCCGGCGACGACCTGGAGGAAGCGGCGGGGTTCCTGGAGGCGCGTGACGAGGTCTTTGACCTGCGGCCTCTGGAAGACTGCCTTTTTACTCATGTCACTGAGTATTTTTACTCAAATTGGCGACTGCCCCGAATTCGCCGCTCCGGACCCTGTGGACCCGTCGAGGAGCGGGGCGTCTTCTCCGGGTGGGGTTGGGACGTGCGCAGCGCGGAGCGCTGCGCGTGCCGGTCTGGAGACCGGCGTTCCCAGCCGTACGCGTTGCGAGGGAGGATGGGGGTACGACTTGCGCGGCGCGGAGCGCCGCGGTGCCGGTCTGGAGACCGGCGTTCCAAGCCGTACGGGCCACTGGGCCTTCACTGGCGCGGGGATTCCCGGGTACCTTTGTTTCCGGAGGACGACTCCCATGCGTAACGCTATGCGCCGTCACGGCGCGCTCCTGATCAGCCTCGCCCTCGGGCTTCCCGCGGCCGCGCTCGGCCAGCCGGCGCCCGACGAGCTCGGCGGGCTCCGGTTCCGGCACATCGGGCCGGTCGGGAACCGCACCCTCGCGGTGGCGGGCATTCTGGGCAACCCGGACATCTACTACGCCGGCGCGGCCACCGGCGGCATCTGGAAGACCGAGGACGGGGGCATCAAATGGCGGCCGGTGTTCGACGACCAGGACGTCCACGCCATCGGGGCGCTGGCGGTCTCGGAGTCCGACCCGAACATCGTCTGGGCGGGCACCGGCGAGACCTTCATCCGGGCGAACGTCTCCATCGGCATCGGGGTCTTCAAGTCCACCGACGCGGGGGAGACCTGGAAGCACATGGGGCTCGACGCGACCGCGCGGATCGCCCGGATCGTCATCCATCCGACGAACCCGGACATCGTCTACGCGGCATCGCTGGGCCATGCCTACACCCCGCAGCCCGAGCGCGGCATCTACCGGACCGTGGACGGTGGCGAGACCTGGGAACACGTCCTGTTCGTGGACGAGGACACCGGGGCTTCGGACCTCATCATGGACCCGAACAACCCGCGGATCCTCTACGCGGGGATGTGGCACCTCGAACTGAAGACCTGGGAGCGGGTGAGCGGCGGACCCGGCAGCGGGCTCTTCATGACCCGGGACGGCGGCGACACCTGGACGAAGCTCGAGGGCAACGGCCTTCCGGAGCTCGACGTCGGGAAGGTCGCGCTCTGCATGAGCAAGGCGGACTCCCGGCGGGTGTACGCGCTGATCGAGACCGCGGACGGGGTCTCTCTCGCCGGCGAGGAAGCCGAGAGCGGCGAGCTGTGGATGACGAGCGACGGCGCGAAGACCTGGACGCTCCAGACGCACAACCGGAACCTCTCCGGGCGGAACGCCTACTACGCCCGCTGCGCGGCGGCCCCGGACGACCCGGACGAGACCTACTTCCTCACCGCGTCGTACGCCGTGTCGCTGGATGCGGGGAAGTCCCACGACCTGCGCCGCTTCGAAGACGCGCCCGGCTGGGACCACCACGACATGTGGATCGACCCGACGGACGGCGACCGGCAGGCGGTGGCGCACGACGGCGGGGTCTCCATCTCGCTGAACCGCGGAACGTCCTGGTACAAGATCCAGTTGCCGATCGCCCAGATGTACCACGTGACCGTGGACAACGACATTCCCTACAACGTGCTCGGGAACCGGCAGGACGGCCCGTCCACCCGGGGGCCCAGCCGGGCGTGGGTCAGCGGGTTCATCGGGGGCGGCCTCTCGCGGGGCATGTGGCACGGGGTCGGCGGGGGCGAGAGCGGCTTCGCGACCCCGGATCCCGAGGATCCGAACATCGTCTGGTCAACGGCCTCGGGCGCCGGCGCCGCCGGCGGGATCGTGACCCGCTACGACGAGCGCGCCCGCCAGTTCCGCCAGCTCGAGGTCTGGCCGGAGAGCACCCGCGGCCGGCCGGCCGAGGACCTGCGGTACCGGTTCCAGTGGGTCTTCCCGCTGCTGATCTCGCCGCACGACCGGAACACCGTGTACGTGGGGAGCCAGCACGTGCACCGGACCACCAACGGGGGCCAGAGCTGGGAGGAGGTCAGCCCCGACCTGACCACGAACGACAAGTCCCGCCAGACCATCTCCGGCGGCCTGACCCCGGACAACATCGGGGTGGAGTACTGCTGCGTCGTCTACGCGATCGACGAGAGCCCGGTGACCGAGGGGGTGATCTGGGCGGGGACGAACGACGGGCTGATCCACCTGACCCGGGACGGGGGCGCGAACTGGACCGACGTGACCGCGAACGTGCCCGACATGCCGGTAGACGGCGTGGTCCGCAACATCGACGCCTCCAGATGGGACGCCGGGAAGGCGTACATGACCGTGGAGGCGCACCAGGTGGGGAACTTCGAGCCCTACGTGTACCGGACCGGGGACTTCGGGGAGTCGTGGACGAAGATCGTGAACGGCGTGGCCGACAGCCCGCTGAGCTACACCCGGAACGTGCGGGAAGACCCGGTGCGGCCCGGGCTCCTCTACCTCGGGACCGAGAACTTCCTCTACGTGAGCTTCGACGACGGGGACAACTGGCAGCGGCTCGCGAACGGGCTGCCGCCGAGCCCGATGTACTGGATCGCCGTACAGGAGCACTTCGGCGACCTGGTGGTGGGCACCTACGGGCGCGGTTTCTGGATCATGGACGACGTCTCGCCGCTCCAGCAGTGGAACGACGAGGTGGCGTCGTCGAGCGTCCACCTGTTCCAGCCCCGGGGGGCCTACCGCTTCCATCCCATCACGCCGCCGTTCGCCCACTTCGACGACTGGTCCGAAGGCGAGAACCCGCCCTACGGCGCCCCGATCAATTACTGGCTCGCCGAGGCGGGCGCGGATGTCTCCATCGAGATCCGGAACGCGGCCGGAGAAACCATCCGCACCCTGGAGGGGACGGGTGAGAAAGGCCTGAACCGGGTGACCTGGGACCTCCGCGAAGAGGCCTCGACGCAGGCGGTGCTGCGCACCAAGCCCCTCTTCGCCGACTGGGTCACGCTCGACGAGGAGCGGACCCGCGCGGGAACGATCGGGCGGATCTCGATCCTCGCCCCGCCGGGCGACTACACCGTGGCGCTGAAGGTCGGCGACACCGAGCAGACCGCGCCCATCGAGGTGCGGAAGGACCCGAAGAGCGAGGGCACGCTCGAGGACATCGCCGCCCAGACCGCGCTGCTACGGCTGCTGCGGGCCGACCTCGAGACGGTGGTCGGGACAGTGAACGAGATCGAGTGGCTGCGGCGGCAGGTGCTCGACCTGAAGCTGCTGGCCGAAGAGACCGGGCGGGTCGAAGCCATCGCCTCGGCGGTGGACGGGCTCGACGGCTCGCTGCTCGCGGTGGAGGAGCAGTTGATCCAGTTGCTCATCACCGGGACCGGCCAGGACCACCTGCGCTGGCCGACGCAGCTTGCGGGGCGGATCCTCTACCTCGCCGGCGTGGTGGCGACGAGCGACTTCCGGCCGACCGACCAGATGCAGGAGGTCTACGAGCAGCTCCACGAGCAGGTGGAGGCCCGCGTCGCGGAGTTCGCCGGGATCGTGGGGTCGGAGCTCACCACGGTGAACAGCGCGCTCGACGCCGCGGGGATGCCCGCCGTGGTCCGGGTGGAGGGGAAGGAGTCGGGCTCGCGCTGAATCGCGGGGACGGGGGCCGGCCGAGCCTGGCGTCAGGGTTCGGCGTGGCGATCAGGCGGAAAACTCGCCCTGCCAGAGGGACTCGAGAAAACCGGTGATCGGCAGGACCCGGATTTCATCGATGAGCCGCGGGACAGGCTCCCGGCAGACCAGGATCTGGTTCTTCAGCGGTGTCTCGGCCGCCAGGCGGCGCAGACCCGTCAGGTCCCGCCGGGTCACCGACGCCGTCGCCTTCACCTCGATCGCCGTCTCGTCGCCGATCACGAAGTCCACCTCGGAACCGTCGTTCGTCCTCCAGTAGCGGAGCGGGCGCGGATCGCGGGTGTAGGCAAGCCAGGCGCTCACCTCGCAGAAGACGAGTTGCTCCAGGGCCGCACCGAACATCGGGCCGCCAGGCACGATCCGGCCGGTGGACGCCAGCGCATTGGCGACCCCGACGTCGAAGAAGAACAGCTTGGCGCGGGAAACCGGTTTGCGGCGCGCGCCCCGGGGGGCGAACGGCGGGAGCAGAGTTCCGAGCAGCGTGTCCTCGACCACCTGGAAATACTCACGGACCGTGCGGGCCGGGACGGCGGCGTCCGAGGCGAGCCGTTCAAAGACGATGGCCTGCGCGTAGCTGGCGCCGGCAGCGGTCAGGAAGCGCGAAAAGGGTTCGACTCCCCGGACCAGCCCTTCGGCTTGAACCTCGAGCCTCAGATAGTTCCCGCAGTAGGCGCGAAGGTCCTCCTCGGGTTCGTCCGAGAAGTAGATGGAGGGGATTCCGCCGACGTTGATCGCGCGCTCGAGGTCCCAATCCGGCACCTCGGCCGAAACGAACGGACAAAGGCGCCTCGTCCGGGCCCGGCCCCCGAGCAGGTTCACGCCACCCCGCCGGAGCTTGGCGGGGCTGCTCGCAGCGAGGACGAAACGAAAACCGCGACTCTCGATCAGGTCGTGCACCTCGTCCAGCAGTCGCGGGAGTTTCTGGATCTCGTAAATCACGACCGGGCCCGATGCGGGACTGGTGCCGGCAAGTTCCTGACGAAACCTCCCGGGTTCGCGCGACAGCCGCAGGAACACGTCACCCTGGAGCAGGTTGAAGAACGCGGAATCGGGAAAACTCTGCCGCAGCCAGGTGGTCTTGCCAGTCTGCCGCGGCCCGAAAAGGAATACGGAACGGCGGCGCAGGTCGCGCGCAATGTCGAGACGACGCGGTAGCGGATGCGTGTTTTCCACCATTCCAGCATATCAAATGCGGAAAAAACTATCTTTTCCTCATTGGATCTGCGGAAAACGGAAATCTGTGCGAACGGCACCGTTATCGCCAGACGGCGATCCAGGCGCCGAGGCGCGGGCGGAGGCGATTCTCCGGTACGCGCTAAGGTCCCGCCTTCTCATTGACTAACGGGAGGACGTGGCAATGGCGCAGTTCGAGGTTCCGGTGGTCCGGGTGGACCGCATCGAGGAGCATCCCGGGGCCGACGCGCTCGAGATCGCGGTGGTGCGCGGCTACCGCTGCGTCACGAAGATCGGCGCGCACCGGGCCGGCGATCTGGTCGCCTACATCCCCGAGGACGCCATCGTCCCCGAGCCGCTCATCCGCGAGCTGCGGCTCTGGGACGAAGCGAAGGGACGGGGGATGCTGGCCGGGAAGCGCGGCGACCGGGTGAAGGCGATCCGGCTTCGCGGCGTGGTCAGCCAGGGGCTCCTCTACCCGGTGGAGGGGCGCTCGGAGGGGGAGGACCTCGCGGAGGCGCTCGACATCGTCAAGTACGAGCCGCCCATTCCGGTGCACATGCAGGGCGAGGTCGCCAACGTGCGCGGGCACACGCTGGCGTACGACGTCGAGAGCCTCCAGAAGTTTCCCGACGTCCTCGAAGAGGGCGAGGAGGTCGTGTTCACCGAGAAGCTCCACGGCACCTGGACCTGCTTCGGGTACTGGCCGGGGCTCGACAACCCGGACCTCCTCGACGGCGGGACGATCATCGCCTCGAAGGGGAACAGCGACACCGGGCTCGCTTTCAAGTGGACCGACGCCAACGCGAGCAACCTCTACGTGATGAGTTTCAGGGGAGCGATGCTCGACGGCGGGCGCTGGGACCGGGTGCGGGCGGCCTGCGAGCGCAGCGGGGAGCCGATCTACATCCTCGGGGAGACGTTCGGGAAGAAGGTGCAGGACCTCGACTACGGCCAGCCGGGACGCGCGTTCCGGGTGTTCGACGTGTACATCGGCCGGCCGCGACGGGGGCGGTATCTCGACTACGACGAGCTGCTCGCGCGGGTCAGGGGCGAGTGGGGGCTCGACACCACGCCGAAGCTCTACCGGGGGCCGTTCTCCATGGAGGCCGCGGAACGGCACCGGGACGGGAAGACCACGTTCCGGGGCGGCCACGTGCGCGAAGGCATCGTGATCTCGCCGGTCCGGGAGCGGGAGTGTCCGGAACTGCCGGGCAATCGGGTGAAGCTGAAGTACGTCTCGCCGAAGTACCTGCTCCGCCGCGGGAACGTGACGGACTTCAACTGAGGGAAGTCCCGGCGCGCCTGTTCGCGTTGCTCGTCGAGCCACTGGACGAGCATCTGCTCGGGGACGCGGAGCACGTGTCCCTGTCCCGGGATCACCGCCAGCTCCACCTGCGCGCCGGCCGCCCGGAGGCGTTCGGCCGTGGACTCCGACCCGGTCACCCAACGCTGGTCGTGCGCCCCGACCATGAGCAGGACCGGCACCCCCGCCAACGACTCCAACGCGGACTCTCCTGAGTAACGCCCCGGCATTGCGAGGATCGCCGCCACCCGGCCAGGCATCGCGAGCGCCGCGTGGAAGACCCCGATGCCTCCCGCGGAGGCCCCGGTGAGGACGATCCTGTCCGCCGCCTCCGGAAGGTGCCGGTCGATCCAGTCCAGCAGAGCGGGCACGACGACCGGGGCGCTCTCGGCGAGTCCCGGGCCGTAGATCTCGACGCCGACCACCGCGTAGCCGGCCGCGGGCGCCGCGTCATCCCAGTACGTTTCGACCAGCCCCGCGAGGAGGCCGGCATCGCCCGCGCCCCACGGGAAGGCCAACACGACGCCGCGGGCGGGACCCGCCGGCGGCACCACGAGCAGATTGAGCTGGTCGCCATCGGGTAGCGGGAGCGAGACCCAGCCCTGGGGGTCCGATGGCTGCAGTCCCGGGCCGCCGCCTGTGGCGCAGGCGGGGAGCGGCGCGGCGAGGAGGGCCGTGGCGAGTACGGCCGATCCGGTTCGCAAGGCGCGGGAGGTTCCGACCATGGCCCTGAACCTCAGGCCGTCTCCAACGCCGTGCACACCCACAGGTAGGTGGCGGCGCCGTGCTCGCTGAAGGGGTAGTCGAGGCGCTCCGCTGCGAAGCCGGATTCCTCGAGCAGCCGTTCCCAGGCGCCGATCGGAAAGAGACCGGTGGTGTGGCGGTCCACCTCCACGCGCAGGGCGCCGCTGTCGCGGAAGAAGAAGACGTAGACCGTCTCGATCTCCGTGTCTCCCGGGTCCGGGTCGGTCGAGTACTCGACGTAGGTGAGTTCGGCGCCGCCCGAGCGCCGGGTCTCGTGGGCGATGTGGGGTGGCGTGAAGGTCTCGACGTAGTCGTCCGGGATGGCGAGGAAGACGCCGCCGGGACGGAGGTGCGCGCGAGCGGTCGCGAACGCGGCGCGGAGGTCGTCTTCGGTCCGCATGTAGTCGATGGCGTCGTGGATCAGCACGGCGTCGAACGTCTCGCCGAGGCGGACCGTGCGCATGTCGCCGAGGTGGTGGGTGACGCCGGGGTTCAGGCGGCGGGAGTGCGCGAGCATGGCGTCCGAGAGGTCCACCGCCGTGGCGTCGAAGTCGCCGGCGAGGTGGTGGAGGAGGTGACCGCCGCCGGTGCCGAGTTCGAGGAGGCGTCGTCTGCCGGGGCCGAGGCGGGCGCGGAGTTCGCTGCGCAGGCGGGCGCCCTCGTCGGCGTAGTCCTCCGGGGGGCTCATGAGCGGCCAGAGGTGCGCGAGGTCGGCGTAGAGGCGGGGGCCGGAGGGCATGGATCGGTCAGCGTACTGCGGAGGATGGGCTGTTCCCCGATCGGCAGCGCGGTGAGGGTGTGGAACGATGAACCGCCCGCGGGCCTCGCGGCCCGCTGTGCCGGCTGAAGCCGGCGTTCCAAGCCGTACGTGCTGCCTCCGCTCTTGAACTCCACGCCGAGGTGGGAGCCATCTTTCCGGGTGGGGTTGTGACGTGCGCGGCGCGGAGCGCAGCCACACATTCCTCGTAAGTCGTTGTTATAGCGATCAGTTATACGAGACTCCCGAAAACGGATGGCACCTGGAGCGGCACATCCTGAACCGGCCGGCAGCCCCGAGTCTGATCGGGAAACGGCAGGAATCCGGCTCGCCTTCGAGCGACGTGGGCGGCAGTGTACGGCACCGTGAGCCGGACCGGGGAGAGCAGCGCCGGGAACGGACAGCACTTTCGGACCGCTGCCCGGCACGCCGCCATCGGGACGAGCTGGCCTTCCTCGACGATCACCGCCCGTGAGCGGACCGGAAAGCGGAGCGCCGCCGAGCAGGATCGCCGTGCCGCCAGGAGTTCCGGGCCAAGCGCGAGACCGGCCCGAACCCCGCGAGCGATGCAGGGCTGCGGGGCCATCTTCGGGGCCACGGTTGGAGTAGCGGAAGTCAACCCCCCCTTCCGCTACGACTTCCGCTACCCCGCGGTCGCCAACGTGGTTCGCGGGAGCCGTTGGCGCCGTTGCGGTTGGTCGCCTGCCGGCGAATCCGCTCTCCGCCTTTGGGGCGTCGAGCGGGGCTGGGAGCGACCCCCCTCCGATCCACGGATCTACGGTCCCGAGACGCACGGTCGTGCTAGCACTTCCGCTACGGCTCGGAGGTCGCTCCCAGCCCGCGCCTGCGGCGCGA
>JAJEFG010000100.1 GCA_022820545.1 Acidobacteriota bacterium
TGCCCGGACTCTGGGCCCTCAACTTCATCCTGGAGCGGGCGCTCGGGGGCGGCGGCACCCGGAGCCTGCTGCTCGACCCGCAGGGCAAGACCCTCGCGCAGGGGATCCTCCGCCGGCGCGTCCGGGTCCCGGCCGCTCTCCTCGCCACGATCCCTCCCGAAGACCGCCCGCGCTCCCCGGGGTTCGCGGCTCCCTTCTCCGCCTCATGAGTTCTCCGCACCTTCAACTCGATTTCGCCGCCGACGGTGTCGTCCGGCTGAGCCTCCGGCGTCCGGAGGCGAGAAACGCCCTGACCCCGGAGATGGTTGCCGGCATCCCGCGGCTCCTCGAAGAACTGGCGGCCTTGCCGGCGGAGGAGTGCCGGGTCGTGGTGCTCGAGGGAGAGGGGAAGGTCTTCTGCGCCGGCGCCGACCTGAAGGCGATGCGCGAATCGGGGCGGGCGAGCGAGGAGGAGAACCGCGAGGACGCCCGGCGCTTCGCGACCCTCTTCCGATCGGTCGCCGCCTTTCCGGCCCCGGTGATCGCTGCGGTCCAGGGGGCGGCGCTCGGCGGCGGTTTCGGGCTCGCGGTGTGCGCCGACCACGTCATCGCGGAGGACACCGCCCGCTTCGGCACGCCCGAGGCGCGGCTCGGGCTCGTCCCGGCGGTCATCTCTCCCTACGTGGTGCGGCGGCTGGGGCCGGGCCGCGCCGGCCCGTTCCTGCTGGGTGGCGCCGTGGCCCGGGGGCTTCCCGCACTCGCCGCCGGAATCGCGCACGAGCTGACCCCGGTGGGAGGCCTGGAGGACGTGCTCGGGCAGACGGTGGAGCGCTTTCTCGGGAGTGCCCCACGCGCCGTGCGCCAGGCCAAGGCGCTCATGTTGCGGGAGGCTCCGCTCCCGCCTCGGGACTTGGAGGAGTTGACCATCCGCACCATCGCCGAGGCGCGGGCCTCCGAGGAGGGGCAGGCGGGAACGGCGGCGTTCTTCGCGAAGGTCCCCCCGCCCTGGGCGCCGTCGGGTTCCGGGTAGCGGCTCACGGTGCCCACCGCCCCGCGGCTGCTGATCGCGAATCGCGGCGAGATCGCGCGCCGGATTCTTCGCACCGCCCGCGCGCGCGGCTGCCGGGTGGCCGTCGTCTCGACCGCCGCCGATCGCGGATCCCCGGTGCGGGACGAGGCCGATCGGGTGTTCGAGGTTCCGGGCTTTCTGGATGGCGACGCCATCGTCACGGCGGCCACCGGGTGGGACGCCGGGCTGTTGCATCCCGGATACGGGTTCTTGTCGGAAAGCGCGGCGTTTGCCGCCGCCATCGAGGCGGCCGGAATTGCGTTTGTCGGCCCCACCGCAGAGAGCATGTGCCTTCTCGGCGACAAGGAGGCGGCCCGCCGGACCGCCGTGGCGGCCGGCGTTCCGGTATTGCCCTCGCTCGGGGTGGACGAACTCGCTTCCGAACCGGACCCGGCGGCGGGCGTGGAAAGGGCCGGGGTGGGTTTTCCCTGCGCCGTCAAGGCGGCGGCGGGGGGCGGCGGCATCGGCATCCGCGTGGTCCGCGGTCCGGAAGCGCTGGCCGAGGCGCTCTCCACAGCCGCCTCCGAGGCCCGGGCGGCGTTCGGGGACGGCCGCGTCTATGTCGAACGCTGGCTCGATCGCCCGCGTCACGTCGAGATCCAGGTCCTCGGCGACGGGCGGGGGGCCGGAATCCACCTGGGCGAGCGCGAGTGTTCCGTCCAGCGCCGCCGCCAGAAGCTCCTCGAATGGGCCCCGGGATTCGGAATCTCGGCCGACCTGCGGGCCCGGATGGGCGAAGCCGCGTTGCGGCTCGTGGTCGCGACCCGTTACCGGGGCGCCGGGACGGTCGAGTTCCTGCTCGAAGCTGACGGAACCTTCCACTTTCTGGAGGTGAACACCCGGCTCCAGGTGGAACACCCGGTCACCGAGGAGATCTACGGAGTGGATCTCGTGGATGCCCAACTGGAGATCGCTTTTGGCCGCTGGCCGGAGACGCTGCCGGATCCGGTTTCCCGCGCGGAGGCGTTCGAGCCGCTCTCACCCCGTGGGGCGGCGTTCGAAGCCCGGATCGTCGCCGAATCGCCGCGGAACGGATTCGCTCCCAGTCCCGGACGGCTTCGCCGCTACCGCGAGCCCGCGGGAGAGGGTGTGCGGGTCGATTCCGGGGTCGTCGAGGGCAGTCCGGTGCCTCCCGGCTTCGACTCCCTGGTGGCGAAGGTCATCGCCTCCGGCGACTCGCACGCTGCCGCGGCGGCGCGGCTCGCGTCCGCGCTCGAGGAGACGGTGATCCACGGGGTGGACACGAACGCTTCTCTCATGATTTCCGTGCTGCGGCATCCGGACCTGCTCGGTGAGCGCGTTCACGCCGGCTGGCTGGAGGGGCGCATAGAGGAACTCGCCGCTTCCCGGCTGGCGCCGGACGTGACGGCGCTGCTGGGGCGTGAACGGGTTGCCGACGCGGTGGCGGCGGCCGCCTCGCGCCGCCGGACGACCGCGGGAGCGCAGGTCTTCTTCTCGCTTCGTCACCCGGAGGAGTTTCCCCGGGTGGAGCCCGGACGGCGAGCGGGCGAGGTGGTGCTCTCGGGTCCCCCGGTCCGTGACGCGGGGGCCGGCGAGGCGCTGACCGTCACGGGCACCCCGCTCCCCGGCGGGCGCGAGCTGGCGGTCACCGTGGCGGGTGAGACCGTGGCGCTGCCGCTCTCCACGGAAGCGGAACGACTCGCTCGCGGACAGGATTCCGGAGAGGTGCGGGCGCCCCTCGCCGGCCAGGTCATCCGCATCCTCGAGGACGGGAGCAGCGTCGAGGAAGGGGACGTGGTCGCCGTCATCGAGTCCATGAAGATGCACTGGGAGATCCGCGCCCCCGTGGGTGGAGCCGTTTCGGAGGTCGCGGCGCGCCCCGGAGACGCCGTCGCCGCCCGGGCCGTGCTGTTCCGGGTCCTCTCCGCGACCGGGTGATCCCGCCAGCCGATCCCCCCCCGGGTCGCGGATAGACTGCGATGGATGGATCGCCAAGTCCTGCTGGACCACCTCCGCCGCACCCGATTCTCGTCCGCAGGGCGGGAGCGCGCCCAGGCGGACGCCCGCCGCATCGCGGCATTCCTCCGCGCCGAAGGCGCGCGGCGGGTCATCGGATTCGGCTCGACGTTCGCGCTCTACCGGCGGTTCACGCCGCGCTCCGACCTTGACGTCGCCGTGGAAGGGCTCCCGCCCGAGCGCTACTTCGGCGCGCTGGCGCAAGCCCAGGAGATGACCACCTTCCGGGTGGACATCCACTCGCTGGAGACGATGTTCGACTACATGCGCGAATCGGTTCGGAAGGAAGGTGTTCCCCTGTGAGCCCCGAGGAAGCGTTGGTCCGGCGTCTTCGCGCGGAAATCGAGGACGAACTCGGCCGACTGGGGCGGCTCCGCGAGGCCGTCGCCCATGCGCCGCGCGCCGTCGACCCGTACGCCGTGCGGGCCCGCGGGTCCATCCTGCACGACCTGTACAACGGGATTGAGAGGATCTTCGTTCGGATCGCGGACGAACTCGACGGAGGCCCGCCTCGGGGCGATGCCTGGCATCAGGGCCTCGTCCGTTCGATGACCCTCCGGATCAACGGTGTGCGGCCCCCGGTCATCACTCCCGAGTTGGGGACCGAGCTACGCGACTTTCTCCGCTTCCGACACGTGTTTCGGAACATCTATGGCGATGAACTCGACGTCGAGCGGGTGGCGCTGCTTGAAGCGCGGCTTCCGAACGTCCTTGACGACTTCGAGCGGCAACTCGGTTCGTTTCTCGACTGGATGACCGGCCCCTCGCAGGCCAACTGATCCGGGAATCCCCGCTGACCCCGGGGCGGCGCGGTCCCGGGTCAGCGTGAGCCGATTCACCCGATGCGTTCGAAGGTCTCGGTGATCCGATCAAGCACGAGCCTGCCGTCGTTCCTCGGGGACGGAATCACGTAGAAGAAGCGATCCCTGAGTGTCTCGTGCTGGACGGCAACGATTCGGCGCCCGATGCGATCGGCGTGTTTCTCGATCTGCGTCTTGATCTGCTTCTCCCGCTCCATGCGCCAGGAGTGTTGATACACGACAACCGTTGGCTGCTGATCGAGGCAGCAAAATGCCTCCAGTTCGCAACCGAGAACGTGATCGCCGGTGGGCTTGTCGGGCGCCAGTCCCACGTCGGGATCCAGGAACACGACGCGGCTCGTCGCAACCGCGTCCCGTGCTCGACGAAGCCACTCCTTGCGGGGCTCTTCGGACGGTTCCACGATGTCGGAGAACCACACGGTGTCGGCAGGGAACAGGAAGGAATTCTCAATGAGCGACACGCCTCGTCCGCGCTCGTCCCGAATCCAGCCTCGGAGGCTCCGAAACAGGTCCGGATCCTGCCCTCCGTACTGACCGCCCGGGTCCAGATAGCCCAGGCGCTTCGATTCCCGCAGATACCAGACGATTCCCAGTGACAGGAGAGGCCTGCACTCGGGATAGATCCCGCAGATCCTTCGCAGCAGGGCGTACTTCACGAAGTCGCCTTCGTCGCCGAACCACTGATCGCGCATCGTTTTCTCCTTTCAGCCCGGCAATTGTCCTGAAGTCGCCCGGGGGAAGCGGCCGGTTCGATCCGAAGGAGGTTTCCGTGCTCCGGACCGCGGGGTCCTCCCGCCGGTCCCTGCCGGGCATCGAACCAGCCGTCGCTGAACCTGAAGGACGCCGTGCCCGGACGGTACGCCTCAGTGTGCGACGCGAGCCGCTTCCCGAGGAGGTCGAATGTCACCGCCCAGTCCGGCGTGTAGTTGACGATGTACCCAACGGGTTTGCCGAACAGCGCGGTCTCTTCGGGAAGCACGCCCAGCACGTAGTCGCGGAAATCGGCCGGGCTACCCTGGGGGCATCGGCATCGCGCGCAAGGCGCTCGAGGTATGGAGAGGAATGCTCAAAGTCGGGATGGAGGTCGCCGAGCGGTGCCGATGCGCGAAGAGCTGCCCCAATTGCATCTCACCTCCGCGGTCTTACGATCTGGACAAGGAGGCCGGGATCGAGTTCGCCAGTCGGCTCTTGGCCGGATCGGAAGGCCGACACACCCACGAGTTCCGCGCGGGCCTCTGGGAGCCGGTTCGCTGAACTGAGCGCGCTGAGCCCCCGAAGCGCACGAATCCGCTAGCAATTGCCCAGCGCCTCGGTGGCGTGGCCCGCCGGGGCCATCTGGCCCGGGGGCGGTACGTGGTTGCGGCCGTCCGGGCCGCGTGCCGACCGGAGGTCGGCGCTCCAAGCCGTTTCTGCATTTCGGGCTGCTATCCGCAGGAACCGGCTGGCCGGGGTCCGAGTTCCAGCCGGGCCGACGAAACCGCACCCGGGCCGTCGCCTGATGGGGTAGGCTCGGTCCGGGAACAGGAATGGACGACAGGATCACCACCGGCATCCGGGCGTTCATGGGTCGTGATTGGCAGCGGGTACGCGATTTCAAGGACGCCCATTGGGCCGAGCGTATCGAACGTCTCGGGCCTCTGGAAGGACTGCGCATCGCTGACGAGCTGCGCCGACAGGCGATCCTCGAGAACCCGGGCTGGCCCGACGCGCAGAGCCGCCGTGAAGACCTGGCCTCCCACGTCCGCCTAGCCGCTCTGTTCGCACGCGCCGATGCAGCCCGCCGGCCGTGAGCTGCTGGCCGGGCTGGCGGCGGTCCTGAACGGGTGGGCCGCGGCGGGCTGTGCCGGCTGAAGCCGGCGTTCCAAGCCGGGGGCGTCGTCGCCGCTGTTGAGGTCTACGCCGAGGTGGGAGCCGTCCTCTTGTAGTGGAGTAACGACGGGCGCGGCGCGGAGCGCCGCGGTGCCGGTCTGGAGACCGGCGTTCCAAGCCGTACGTGCCGCTGAATCCGTCGCAGCGGCAGGCCGTACGCTTTGCGGATGGACGCGCCGGCGGCCCAGCGCCCTGACGAAGGCAGTCGCGGGCTCGATATCTACATCGTCCTCTCCGCGCTGATCGCGGTCGCGGCGCTCCTCACCTGGATCATCCCGGCGGGCCGCTACGAGCGGACGGTCCTTCCCGATGGCCGCGAGGCGGTGGTCCCGGGGTCGTACCAGGTCATCGAGCGGTCGCCGGCGGGCTTTTGGGAGGTGGTGACCGCGATCCCGGACGGGTTGACCGACGCGGCGAGCGTGGTCTTCCTCGTGTTCCTGTGCGCGGGCTCGGTGGGGGTGATGCGCCGGGCGGGAATCCTCGATCTCGGGGTGAACCGGCTGGCCGCCGCCACCGGGCGGCGGGTCGAACTGCTGATCCCGGCGCTCATGTTCGGCTTCGCGGCGGTCTCGGGCGCGGTGGGGATGCCGGAGCTCTCGATCGCCTACCTGCCGATCGTGACGCCGATGCTCGGACGGCTGGGCTGCGGGCGAACGACGGCGACCGCGGTCGCCCTGCTCCCCACGACGCTCGGCGCGGCGTTCGGTGTGACGGTGCCGGCGACCGTGGGCATCGGGCACATGCTGGCGGGGCTGCCCATGTTTTCCGGCGCCTCCTACCGGTTCGTGTTCTTCCTGATCGTGCAGACCGCGGCCGCCATCTTCGTGGTGCGGCGGGCGCGGCGGGAGATTGCCCGGCGCCACGAGCCCCGCGACCCGCGGGAGACCATCGCCGCTTCGGGCGAAGAAACCCCGCCGGCCGCCTTCCGCGGGCGCCAGAAGGCGGCGGGTGTGGTCGCGCTCGGGCTGTTCGCCGTCTTCGTGGTTTCGGTCCTGACGCTGGGGCTCGGGTTCGAGGAGATCGGGGGCGCCTTCGTCGCGATGGCGGTCGTCGTTTCGCTGGTGGCGGGGCGGAGGCTGAACCAGATCTGCACGGACTTCAACGACGCGTTCCGCGAGATCCTGGTGGGCGCCCTGGTGTGCGGGGTGGCCCGCGGCGTCTCGGTGGTGATGACCGAGGGGATGGTCATGGACACCGTCGTCTATGGCGCGGCGCTGCTCGTGTCTTCGCTGCCGCCGGCGCTCACCGCCGTCGGGGTGCTGTTCGGGCAGACGATCTTCAACTTCCTCGTCCCGTCGGGGAGCGGGCAGGCGCTCATCACCCTGCCGATCCTGGTGCCGGTGGCCGACCTCGCGGGGGTCACCCGGCAGGTGGTGGTGCTCGCCACCCAGTGGGGCGACGGCATCACGAACGTGATCTTCCCGACGTCCGGGTACTTCATGGCGACGCTCGTGATGGCGCGCGTCGGCCTCCTGCAGTGGATCCGCTACTACCTGCCGCTCTTCGGGATCATCCTGCTGGTCGCGACCGGCGGACTCGTGGTCGCCCAGCACATACAGCTCGGCCCGTTCTGAGGTCACCATGCGAATCGTCAAACTTCCGGTCGAGCCCATGACCGCCGAGTCCTTCGCCCCCTACGGCGAGGTCATCGAGGCGCGGGAACGGCCGGCCGACGGCCGCCGGTTCTTTCCGGTCGACTTCCGGATCGATGGCCGGACCACGATGGACGTCATCTGGCAACCGGCCGGGGGAAAGCGGTTCCGGATGCTGGAGCGCCACTTCGCGGTCACCCAGGCGTTCATCCCGCTCGAGGGTGCGCCCGCGGTGGTGGCGGTGGCCCCGCCCACCGATCTCGACGACGCCGAGGCCGTTCCGAAGCCCGAGGAGGTGCGCGCCTTCCTCATCGATCCGGGGAAGGGGTACGCCTACCGGACCGGGACCTGGCATTCCCTCGACCGCTACCTGCTCGAGCCGCCGGGCGCCAGCTTCGTGATCCTGAACGTGGATCCCAACCCGACGCAGTTCGTGGACTACGGCGAGCGGTTCGGGGTGGAGTTCGAGGTGGACGCGTAGGGGGGCGGTGCGTCCCCTACCGCAGGATCCGGCGTTCCGCGGCGAGGGCGTCCAGTTCCCGGTCCAGCTCTTCCGCTTCCGCCCGGAGGCGGTTCGTGTCGAGGGGACTCAGGAACCGATTGGGGTTGCGCGGCGCGGTGGGAAGGCCGCTTGACCCGATGGCGGTCAGCGAGGCCTCGATGTCGAGCAGGCGCTCCCGGATCTCGGCTTCCCGTTCCGCGATCTCGCGGAGCCGGGCTTCGATGGCTTCCTGAACGTCATCCGCGCCGGGTTCGGCCGTGTCCTCGCCGGGGTCGCCGGGCGGAAGGTCTTCGCCGGTGACGGGAGGGTCGCGGAGTGGGTCCGTCTCGAGCGGAGCCGGCGGTTGATCCGGACTCGTCGAGGGCGTACCGGAGAGATCGGCGTCGGTGAAGCGGGGCGCCGGGCCGTGTCGCTCCCGGCTGGCCGCGACCCGGGCGCGGTTTCGCCGCGCGGCCTCGGCAAGCAACGGCTGGTTCTCCTGAGCGGACGGTGAGGGAGCCGTGCTCCCTGTTGTCGCGATCAGGAGGCCGAAGGCGAGAACCGCGACGAACGGCTCAGGTCTTGACAGGATTGCCGAAGCGGTCGCGCAGGACGTACGGCGGCAGGCGATGTTCCTCGCGGAACATCTGGGTACGGACAGAACCCGTGACATGGGACGCGATGTCTCTCCCGGTGAGCAGATAGACGACAGTGGGGCAAAGGTCGCGCCGCATCACCTGCTCGGGGAAGACCGCGCCCGCCCGGAAGTCGGGGCCGACCCCGAGCGTCCAGACGTTGTGGGCGTAGTAGTTCCCCTGCGAGTGATGGAGCTGTCCGTACACGTTGACCTCGTCGTCGCGGCCGCACTCGGGCCGCAACAGGATCGAGGTGGTGTCACGCAGGTACGGATCGTTCTGGATGAAATCGTGGAGGTTGCCGATGAGCTCGTCGGTGGCCGCGATGTGCCGCCGGTACTGCTCGTAATCGGTGTCGTAGTCCCAAAAGCCCGCGTCGGCGTGGGCGTCGTCGAGCGCCAGCATCTGGATGGTGATCAGCCTGGGCCGGAAATCCCGGAGCAGGTGCTTCGCGATCTCGAAGCACTGCCCGTCGCCGAGCGGCACCTCCCGGTCCACGAGCGACGTCTTCGTGGACGCCGGAACGTCGGTCCGCCGGGAAACGGCGTCGGCGAGCCAGTCCTCGAGGTCCTTCCGGGTCTGCCGGGTGTGGCCGAGTCCCGGTTCGATGTTGGCCTTCACGAGTTCCGCCGCCGACCGCTGCTGGTCGTCGTGGAAGAGCTTGTTCATGGTCAGCGAATTCGCGCCGAACTGGAGCCCCCCGTCCGGATGGGCGCTCCAGTGCTTCCGGTCGAAGACCCACGACCGGTAGTAGCTGACTCCCTGGAGCATCCAGTAGTCGTTCACCGACCCGCCGAGCTCCCTCCGCACCGTCTCGGTCCAGGTCGGATAGAGCGGATGCTCCGAGACCGTTTCCCGGCCGGTCAGCATCTCGGTGTACATGTAGCCGTGGAGGTTCGCGGTCTCGCCGAAGTCCTCGGTGAAGACGCTGCCGGCGTCCATCATCCGGGCCATGTGCGGCGCGTGCGCCCGGTCCTCCACGGTGTCCTTCTTCCGGCAGCCGTTGCCGTAGAGGATGACGACCAGGTGCTTCGTCTTGAGACTCGCGTCGGGAAGGGTGGCGGCGCGCTCCGGGGTGGCGGCCAGAAGCCGGTTGGCGGTTCCGCCGAGGCCGAGGGCCGCCGCGCCGGCGGCGCCGAGAAAACGCCGGCGGTTCATGCTCATCGCGGCGGCTTCTCCGTAGCTCCGGGTCTCGTGGTTTCTTCCGGGAGGAACACCACTTCCAGGCCGCGGACCTCCTCGTCGCGGACCGGATTCAGGTTCAGGTAGTTCTGCGCCCGGTCGGAGATGTTGACGCGGGACACCGAGTAGGTACCCCGCTCCTGCCACTTCTCGATCTTGAGGGCGCCGCGGAAGACGTTGGGCTGGGGCACCAGCGAGGGCCGGTTCAGCGGGGGGTTCCTGCTCTCGAGCTCGACCCGGACCAGGTCGGCGCCGCTCGGGCTCTGGAAGGACATGTAGACCTTGTCCACCCCGCTCAGGTTGTCTTCCACCAGGGCGGCCACGGGGATGGACTCGCTGGCCAACGCCTCCCGCTGCGGCAGCTCCACGGCGAGCAGCACCGGCGCCTCGTCGTCGCGCTTTTCGGGATTCTCCCGAACCAGCACACCCAGGTCGGCGAGCACCGGCGCGGTGGCGGCAAAGATCAGGGCGCTGTTCCGCGCCGCGTCGTAGAGCTCGACCTTCTGGACCGTCCAGCGGCCGCCCTCGTACCACTCGGGAATGGAGAAGGCTCCGAGAAAACGGCCCGGGTTCCGGGCGTCGCCGATCAGGTCCGCCCGTACGGACCGCCTTCCCGAAGGGCTCGTGAACACGGCCCGCGCCTGGGTCGGGCCGGCGAGGTTGTCTTCGGCGAATGCCTCGACCCGGATGGTCTCGCCGACGCTCGCCTCAACGGTCAGGATTTCGAGGGAACTGAGGGTGGGCGGGGTGACGTCGGCCTCTGGATTCTCCGAAACCACGAAGTAGGCCGGGCTGCCGTCCGGCGCGCGCATGACCGGGTTGAACTCGGTCGAATAGGCCTTCTTGTGCCCGTGCTCGTCGGTGATCATCGTGGAGCCGACGTTGTAGCGGCCGCCCGGGTGGTGGCGGTCCACCTTGCCGCGTCCGAGATAGAGGTTCTTGTCCTTCTCGTGCGGCTTGAAGTTCACGTAGATGACGGAGGCCCGGCCGTACTCCTGGCTCCAGAACTCCGCGACGAAGCGCCGGCCCTTCTCGAAGGCCGGCTCCACCCTGGCGATCGCGCGGACGGTATTCCCGGGATCCACCTCGAGGTCGATGACGCGGAACTCGGTCAGCGCGGTCGAACGGTGCTCCCCGCTCAACTCCCGCTGGGCCGGCTGGGTGCCCCTTCGCCGGTACTGGAAGACCTCGGGGATGTAGTCCCCGTCGGCGACCCCGAGCTGGCCGGTCACGTCGGCGCTCGCCGGTTCCGTCCCCCGGGTCACGTCCTCGACGATCTCGAAGGGATACGCCGCCGGGTCGGCGGCGCGGTCCTCTTCCTCCGTGCTCTTCGCCTGGCCCGCCTCCTCGCTCTGCCTCCCGGGTTCGGGTTCGCGTGGTTGGGCCAGACCAACCGGGGCGCCGACCAGCGCGGCGAGAACCACAAAACGCACTGTCATCAAGGGGAAACCGAGCCGATCGGCCAATATATCATCCGCCCCCCGGCGCTCCGCCCCGCTCACGGGGGGCTCGTTTTCCCGGCGCCGGCCAGAAAGAACATGCCCTTATTCGCCCGGCGTTTCGGCCACATGGGGACCGAGAACGCCTTCAAGATCGGGGAGGACATGGCCCGCGCCCGGGCGCGCGGCGTGGATGTCATTCCGTTCACCATCGGCGAGCCCGACTTCGACAGCGCCCCGCACATCAACGAAGCGGGGATCGCGGCGATCCGGGCCGGAGACACCCACTACACCGATCCCGCGGGGATCGCGCCGCTCCGGGAAGCGCTCGCCGCCTACGTGTCCCGGACGCGCGGGATCGAGGTCACGGCAGACCGGATCATCATCCTCCCGGGGGCGAAACCCGCGATCGGCTACACGATGATGGCCTACGTGGACCCCGGCGACGAGGTGATCTACCCGAGTCCCGGGTTCCCGATCTACGAGTCGTGGGTCACCTATCTCGGGGGAGTGCCGAAGCCGCTCGTGCTCCGGGAGGAGCGGGGCTTTTCCTTCACGGTGGACGACCTCGACCGTTTGCTCACCGAGAGGACGAAGGTCCTGATGCTCTGTTCACCGTCGAACCCGACCGGCGGCGTGCTGCCGAAGAGCCTGCTCGAAGAGGTCGCCGCGCTCGTGAAGGAGCGGGGCCGCCCGGACCTCCGCATCTACTCGGACGAGATCTACGAGCA